>NZ_JBXARO010000007.1:0-400239 GCF_058808315.1 Caulobacter sp. GW821-FHT11E11 | reverse complement strand
CTCGCCTTGCCCGGCAACAACGGCGCGATCCGCTCCCACTGCGTCTGGTTCAACTCGTAACGCTTGGCCGACATCAATAAGGCTCCGTCAATCGAACGGAGCCCTATGAATCAGACATCTCGGCACCTGAGAATCCTGAATGTCGATTGGCCCTAGACCGCCAGTTCCCGGCGCTCCTGGGCGCTGCGCATGGCCAGGTCCATGATGGTCATGGTCGCCAGGGCGTCGGCCGGGTTCGACGGGTTGGGCGCGGCGCCGTTCAAGGCGTCGCGCAGGGCGGCGTAGAAGGCCAGATAGTCGCCGGGCAGGCTGTTGAAGTCCGAGCCGCCCTCGACGCGGGTCAGGGCGCCCGGACGCGGATCGACGCCCCAGCCTTCGCCGCCGGGCTTCGTACCAGCGGCCAGGGCGGCCTCCTGCGGGTCCAGGCCATGCTTGACGAAGCTGCCGCCGGTCCCGTGCACCACGAAGCGCAGGTCATTGACCAAGGCCAGCTGGCAGGCGTGCAGGATCACCCGCAGGCGCGGATAGCGCAGCAGCACATGGCAATAGTCGACCGCCTGGCCGCCGTCCTTCTGGACCGCGAAGTCGGCATAGACGCCGACCGGCAGGCCGAACAGCTGCAGCGCCTGGTCGACGAGGTGCGGGCCCAGGCCGTACCAGGTGCCGGCGCCGGCCTTCTCCTTCCACTGGTCGACGACGACGGGGCGGAAGCGGTCGTAGCGGGACTCGAAGTGGGTGACCGCGCCCAGGGCGCCGTCGGCGATCAGCTGCTTGAGGGTCAGGAAGTCGCTGTCCCAGCGGCGGTTGTGGAACACGCTGAGCAACTTGCCTTCGTGCTGGGCCTGCTCTGCCAGGGCCTGGGCGTCGGCTAGGGTGGTGGCGAACGGCTTGTCGATCAGCACCGCCTTGCCGGCCGCCAAAGCCGCGCGGCCGTGCTGGGCGTGGACGGCGTCGGGCGTGGCGACCACGACGAGGTCGACGGCGGGATCGGCCAGGGCCGTGGCGACGTCGGAAACGACGACCGCGCCCGGATGGTCGGCCGCGACTTGATCGACCCGTGAGGTGACCACGGTCTTGAGCGTCAGCCCCGGCGTGGCGGCGATCAGCGGCGCGTGGAACACCTTGCCCGCCATGCCATAGCCCAGCAGGGCGACGTTGAGAGTCTTGGTCATGGGCAGGCTCCGACGGCGAAGGTTCGGGACCCTAGTTGTTCGCTGAACCCTGGTCACGACGACGGGCAAAAAATGGGTGCGTCTTTTGCTCGACCCGGCGCCGCTTCGACGGCAGATTGCGCGCGTTCGCTCTCCAGGAGACTCAAGATGAAGACCCGCGCCGCCGTCGCTTTCGAAGCCAAGAAGCCGCTGGAAATCGTCGAGGTCGACCTGGAAGGTCCCAAGGCCGGCGAGGTGATGGTCGAGATCAAGGCCACCGGCGTCTGCCACACCGACGCCTACACGCTCGACGGCCTGGACAGCGAAGGTATCTTCCCCTCGATCCTGGGCCACGAAGGCGCGGGCGTGGTGGTCGAGGTCGGCGCCGGCGTCACCTCGGTGGCGGTCGGCGATCACGTGATCCCGCTCTACACGCCCGAATGTCGCCAGTGCAAAAGCTGCCTCAGCGGCAAGACCAACCTGTGCACGGCCATCCGCGCCACCCAGGGCAAGGGCCTGATGCCCGATGGCACCAGCCGCTTCTCGTACAAGGGCCAAGCGATCGCCCACTACATGGGCTGCTCGACCTTCTCGAACTACACGGTGCTGCCCGAGATCGCGGTGGCCAAGATCCGCAAGGACGCGCCGTTCAAGACCGCCTGCTACTGCGGTTGCGGCGTGACCACGGGCGTGGGCGCGGTCACCAACACCGCCAAGGTCGAGCCGGGCGCCAACGCCATCGTCTTTGGACTGGGCGGCATCGGCCTGAACGTCATCCAGGGCCTGAAGCTGGTCGGCGCCAACATGATCATCGGCGTCGATCTCAATCCGGACCGCGAGGAGTGGGGCCGCAAGTTCGGCATGACCCACTTCGTGAACCCGAAGGACGTGCAGGGCGACCTGGTCGCGCACCTGGTGGCCCTGACCGACGGCGGCGCCGACTACACCTTCGACGCCACCGGCAACACCGGCGTGATGCGCACGGCGCTGGAAGCCTGCCACCGCGGCTGGGGCGAAAGCATCATCATCGGCGTGGCGGAGGCGGGCAAGGAGATCTCCACCCGTCCGTTCCAGCTGGTCACCGGCCGCGTCTGGAAAGGCACCGCCTTCGGCGGCGCGCGCGGCCGCACCGACACGCCCAAGATCGTCGACTGGTACATGGACGGGAAGATCCAGATCGACCCGATGATCACCCACGTCCTGCCGCTGGAAGACATCAACAAGGCCTTCGACCTGATGCATGCGGGCGAGAGCATCCGGACCGTGGTGACGTTCTAGGTCTTCATCCTTCTCCCCCTTGCGGGAGAAGGTGTCGCCGCAGGCGACGGATGAGGGGCTGATGGTCGGTTCAACTGCGCACGGTGATGCCGGTGCGACCCCTCATCCGACCTGCTTCGCAAGCCACCTTCTCCCGCAAGGGGAGAAGGATCGTTGAGTAGGCAAAATGTCCGAAGTCGAGATCCTTAACACCCATCGCGTCCACGGCGGCACGCTGCGCTACTGCAAGCACGAGAGCGCCAGCGCTGGCACGCCGATGAAGTTCACCGTGTGGGTTCCGGATGGGGAGGGGCCGTTCCCCTATCTCGTCTGGCTGTCGGGCCTGACCTGCACCGAGGACAATTTCACGGTGAAGTCGGGGGTCTATGCCTATGCCGCAAAGCACGGCGTGGCGATCGTCGCGCCCGACACCTCGCCGCGGGGCGAGGGCGTGGCCGACGATCCGGCCTATGACCTGGGGCAGGGCGCCGGCTTCTATGTCGACGCCACCCAGGCGCCGTGGGCGCCGCACTTCCAGATGTATTCGTACGTGACCAAGGACCTGCTGGAGGCCGTCGACGGCGCCTTCCCGCTGGACGCGGGCCGGCGCGGGATCTTCGGCCACTCGATGGGCGGGCATGGGGCGCTGACGATCGCGCTGCGCAACCCGGACCTCTTCAAGTCGGTCAGCGCCTTTTCGCCGATCGTCTCGCCGCTGAACTGCCCGTGGGGCGACAAGGCGCTGACGGCCTATCTCGGCCCCGACCGCGCGGCGTGGCGCGCCCACGACGCCTGCGCCCTGATCGAGGATGGCGCCGGCGAGAGCTTCGACGAGATCCTGATCGACCAGGGCCTGGCCGACAACTTCCTGGAAAACCAGCTGAAGCCCGAACTGATCGAAGCCGCCGCCAACACGGCCGGCCGCAAGGTCACGGTCCGCCGCCAGGACGGCTACGACCACAGCTACTTCTTCATCACAACCTTCATCGGCGATCACGTGGCGCGGCACGCGCAAAGATTGTAGTTTGCAGCCTCGAACCGTTGAGGGCGCGTAGCGATCTGCTATGCTGTCCTCATGGTCGCCGAGCCCTCCATCTTCGAGATCGATGAAGAAGCCGAAGCCGCGGCTGACGCCGAAGGCATGGCAGACATCGCGGCCGGTCGCGTCGTCCCGCATGAAGAGGTGGCGGCATGGCTCGACACCTGGGGTACGCCGGATGAGAAACCCGCTCCGGCCAAGTGGCGCAAGTAGTCTGGACGTGGCGAGCGCTGGCCGATCTGGCGGCCATCCGCGACTACATCGGACAGTTCAATCCGCTCGCCGCGCAGCGTATGGCTAGCCGCCTGCGGTCAGCAGCGGAAAGTCTGGCGCAACATCCCGGCCGTGGCCGTCTGGCGACGGCGACCTTGCGAGAACTGGTTGTCCTTCCGCCCTATGTCATACGCTACCATGTGGGGGATGATGTCGTGCATATCGTTCGCATCCGACACGCCGCGCAGCTCTGACTGGGCGCGAGAGGCTGGAAGACAGACGTATGCGCCCCGACCGTCCCGACCGGAATGACGACCTGATCAATCCGTTGACGCCCTGGCCGTCGATGGCGCTGATCTTTGTCGTCGGATGGGGCTTGGTCCTGCTGGACGCCCTGGATGTCCCCGGGCGCTACGGGAGGGGACCGGGCCTGAGCCGGTTCTCGCTGTTCCTGCCGTTTCTGGCGGTGGCGGGCTACTGGGTGTTGTGGATGGCGTGGCGGGTTGGTCAGCGGCGCCAGCAACGTCGCTCGCGCGAGCGGCGGGCCATGCTGGGGCACGACCGTTCGCATTGACTCCCCGACCCCGTTCGCTCATAAGCCACCCCTTCACGCCGCCGGCTCGCCGGACGGTGCGAAAACCGCATGACGGATTGACCCGAAGCCGCCGTTGAGATCGCACCTCTTTCGAGGGGAGCCGGCCCGGATCGAATAGAAGAGTGACTTATGTCCAAGCGCCATAGCGCCAAGTACAAGATCGACCGTCGCATGGGTGAAAACCTGTGGGGCCGTCCCAAGTCCCCGGTCAACTCGCGCTCGTACGGCCCCGGCCAGCACGGCCAACGCCGCAAGCAGAAGGTCTCGGACTTCGGCCTGCAGCTGCGCGCCAAGCAAAAGCTGAAGGGCTACTACGGTAACCTGACCGAGAAGCAATTCTCGCGCACCTACGAGGAAGCTGCTCGCCGCAAGGGCAACACCTCGGAGAACCTGATCGCTCTGCTCGAATCGCGCCTGGACGCCATCGTCTATCGCGCCAAGTTCGTGCCGACCGTGTTCGCCGCCCGTCAGTTCGTGAACCACGGCCACGTGACCGTGAACGGCAAGCGCGTGAACATCCCGTCGTACCGCTGCAAGCCGGGCGACGTGATCCAGGTCCGCGAAAAGTCGCGCAACATGGCTCTGGTCCTGGAAGCGGTCGCCTCGAACGAGCGTGACTTCGCCGAGTACGTCTCGGTCGACGCCAAGGGCCTGTCGGCCACCTTCGTCCGCGCTCCGGAACTGTCGGAAGTTCCGTATCCGGTGAAGATGGAACCGAACCTGGTCGTCGAATTCTACGCTTCGTAAGCGTCGGATCCGAACCAAATGGAAAAGGCCCCGGAGCGATCCGGGGCCTTTTTTGTTGCGCGCCCCTTAAGGGAAGGAGCCCCCTTGAAAGGCTCCGGGCGCTCCCCCAGCTTTATAAGGCGGGACCGGGCCCCTCTGGCGAGTGATGCAAGCACTCGTGATGTCGGACCGCATCGGGTGTTCTCGATGTCAGTGGGTCCGGCCGCCTAAGCCCCCCTCCCCAAGGCGCCGCCTCCGACACGAGGACACCCGATCCATCCCTTTGGACCGGAGGTTCCGTATGCCCCTTCTGATGTGCCCCAACTGCGACGGCTCCATGCAGGCCGTGCAGCGCGCCGGCGTCGAGTTCGACATGTGCCCGCGCTGCCGTGGCGTCTGGCTGGACCGTGGCGAGCTGGAGAAGCTGATGGTGATCGAGCGCGAGGAGGCCCAGGCTGCTCAGGCCGGCCAGCGGCCCTATAGCCGCCCCGACCACTACGCCGACCATAAGCGTCACGATGAGCACAAGCGCTACGACGACGATGATCGCCGCCACCACGGCCAGCATGGTCATCACAAGAAGAAGCGCTTCGACCTGTTCGACATCTTCGACTGACCGACACGATGAACCACTTCAAGACCTACATGCTGCTGGCGGGCCTGACGGCCCTGTTCATGGGCGCGGGCTATCTGATCGGCGGGCCGACCGGCATGCTGATCGCCCTGGCGTTCGCGCTGGCCCTCAACGCCTTCTCGTACTGGAACGCCGACAAGATCGTGCTGCGGACCTATGGCGCGCAGGAGGTTGACGAGAGCCACCCCGAGCCGCTGATCCGCAACTACGTCATCGACGTCGTGGAGATGGCCCGGAAGGCTGGCCTGCCACGTCCGCGCGTGACAGTGATCGACAACGCCCAGCCCAACGCCTTCGCCACTGGCCGCGACCCAGTCCACGCGGCCGTCGCCGCCACGACTGGCCTGCTGCAGCTGCTGACCCGCGACGAGATCCGCGGCGTCATGGCCCACGAGCTGGCCCACGTAAAGAACCGTGACACCCTGGTCATGACCGTGACGGCGACCATCGCCGGCGCGATCTCGGCCCTGGCCAATTTCGCGTTCTTCTTCGGCGGCTCGCGCGACGAGGAGGACAATGGCGGCGGCATTGGCGGGATGATCGGCGCGATCGCCATCGCCATCCTGGCCCCGATCGCCGCCATGCTGGTGCAGATGGCCATCAGCCGGGCTCGCGAATACGAGGCCGACCGCATCGGCGCCCAGATCGGCGGCGACCCGGCCGCTCTGGCCCGCGCCCTGGAGAAGATCGAGGCCTATGCGCGCGGCGGCTACGTCAACCACGACGCCGAGCGCAATCCGGCCACGGCCCACATGTTCATCATCAACCCGCTGACCGGGAAGGGCGCGGACAGCCTGTTCTCGACACACCCTTCGACCCAGAACCGCGTCGAGGCCTTGATGCGGCTGGGCGTGGGGCAGGGCGCGCGACGCCCGGCCGTGCCGGTCACGGCTTCGGTCGCGCCGCCGAGCAGCAATCCTGGTCCCTGGGGTTAGGGCGCTTCCACCGGCAGCTTACGGGGATATTCCCAAGCCCAGGGCGTGCCCAGATCGCCCAGCACGGACTTGACCAGGGTCGGATAGAGGCGCTGGCCCAGGCCGCTGTTGCTGAGCAGGACCACGCAGCGCTTGCCCTTCTCGACGCAGCCCACGTGGTTGTCGGTGATGTCGTTATGGCCGCCCTTGAAGAAGGCGCGGCCCTGCGGTCCGTCATAGACGACCACGCCGATGCCGGCGGCTAGGCCGATCCTGGCGTTGGCGGGATTGTCCTTGATCAGGAACGGCGGGAACTGGGCCTCGCTGACGATCGGGAAGCTGGCCTTGTCCAGCTCGGCGCGGGCCTTGGCCGACAAGCCCCAGCCCGAGATCATGGCCGCCGCCAGCTTGCCCATGTCGGCGATCGTGGTGTCCAGCGAGCCGGCCGCCTTGACGCTGGAGCGGTCGTCGTGGGCCTCCCACTTGCCGTCCTCGTGTACGCCGTCGGCCAGGTCGCCCTTGAAGTCATCGCGCCAGATCATGCTGGAGCGGGTCATGCCTAAGGGCTGGAACAGGCGACGGTTCATCTCGTCGCCGACCTTCAGGCCCAGGCTCTCCTCGATGACGAACTGGGCCAGGTTGACGCCCTCGTTCGAGTAGGCGTAGCGGCTGCCCGGCTCCAGATTGAAGCGGAACTTGTTCTCCGGATCGTAGAACCGCTGGTCGGCCAGGCCCGAGCTGTGGGTCAGCAGGCGGCGGATGGTGATGGTCTTCCAGCGTTCGTCGACGCCCAGGTCGGCATATTTCGGATAGGCGGGCAGGGGCTTGGGCAGGTAGTCGGCGATCGACTTGTCGAGATCGATCTTGCCGTCGTCGACCAGCATCAGGACGTAGTAGGCGAAGGTCATCTTGGTCAGCGACGCCGCGTACATGATCGTGTCGGTCGTCAGCGGATCGCCCTTCTCGTTGCGGACGCCCTTGGCGACAACGTGGGCGACCTTGCCGTTGTCGATCACGGCCACGGCCAGTCCGGGGATCTTGCCGGCGACGATCAGCCGATCGATCTCGGCGTCGAGTTGTTTGTAGTCAGCGGCGACGGCCGGGGCGGCCATGACGCTGGCCAGGGACGCGGCCAGCAAAGCAGAACGAAGACGCACGATACGCTCCCGAAAGGCTGGTCACGCGGCCAGCGGTGGGCGATCTTCACCGCAGTTTCGGTCGTTCGTACAGAGGTCGATGAACTTCATTCAGTCGCGCAGAGGTTTTGTGATCACCGGAGCGGCGCTGGCCCTGGCCGGCTGCGCGACCACGCCTGGCCTGCTGGCCGCGTCGCCCGGCGAGACCTTTCCCGAGCTGGAGCCGTTGCTCGCCGCCGACGCCGGCGCGGACGGCCTGACCATCCGGGTGACGTCCCGGGGCTGCGCGGCCAGGGCCGACTTCGTGTTCCGCGTCGACCGCAAGGCCGGCCATGCGGTGGTCGCTTTTGCCCGGCGACGGCTGGAGACGTGCAAGGGACCGACCCGCGCCGTCGACCTGGTGTTCGCCTACGCCGAGCTTGGCCTGACGTCGGGCGAACGGATCGTCATCGCCAATCCGCTACACCGCCCTGAGGAGACGACATGACTGACGCCGCCGCGCCGGGCTGGAAGATCCAATGTGTCAGCTGTGGTCGCCAGAAGTCGCTGGCTGCGGCTGGCGGTGTTCGCATCGGCGGGGCCGGAACCAGCTATACGCTGGGGCGCTGCTCGCATTGCCGGGGTTTTCGGATCATGACGATCCACCGACCGTCGCGACCCTAGCCATTCGGCGTAAAGCGCTCGATCATCCAGGGCAGCACGCGGGCAGGGCGCTTGGCGGCGATGTCGAGCAGCACCCAGTCGGTGCGGCTCTGGGCGCACATCTCGCCGTCGGGGCCGTCGATGCGGACGTAGCGCTCGAAGCGCGGGCCCTTCAGCTCACCGACCCAGGTGTAGCCGGTGGCGATCTCGCCCGGCAACAGCTCGCGGCGGTAGTCGATCTCGTGACGGCGGGCGATCCAGCTCCAGGGCGCGCGCTGTTCTTCGCTCGCCCACGCTTCCCAGTGGGCGATGGCCAGGTCCTGGGCCCAGGCCAGATAGACCACGTTGTTGACGTGGCCGTTGGCGTCGATGTCCGACGCCTTGGGCTCGAAGGTCAGGGAATAGGCGTCTGAAGGCGGGACGAACAGTCGGCTCACGCCGCGATCAGGCCCTGCTCGACGAAGAGGGTCTTCAGCTCGCCCGACTGGAACATCTCGCGGACGATGTCACTGCCGCCCAGGAATTCGCCCTTCACATAGAGCTGCGGGATGGTCGGCCAGTCGGTGAAGGTCTTGATGCCCTGGCGCAGGTCGTCGTCCTGCAGGACGTCGACGCCGATGAACTCGACGCCCAGGTGGTCGAGGATCTGCACGGCCACCGACGAGAAGCCGCAGCGCGGCTGGTCGGGCACGCCCTTCATGAACAGCACAACCGGATGCTCGGCCACGGTCTTGGCGATGAAGTCGATGGCGGGGGAGGAAGCGACGTCGGTCATGGCGATAGTCCTAGGGCGTAAGCCTTTCAGCTAGGCGCCACGGGGCCCTGGGTCAAGTGCGACCCGCTGCCTTCTCGCGTTCCTGTGCCGAGAAGCGGGCCATCTCGATCTGGGCGCAGACGCCGGTAGGCAGGTCGCGCTCGACCACAGCGGCCAGGCGCTCGACCTCGGCGCGGTTGCTGGCCATGACGCGCACTGTCGACAGCGAGGGTTCGGTCAGGGCGTAGCCCAGGCAGATTTCCTCGGCATTCCAGCTGGGCGTGTTGTGCAGGAACTCGTAGCCGCCGAAGTCGGCCAGCGGATCGGTGCGACGCCGCCACAGCGACGGTTTGGGCGCGGCGGCGACCCCGCCGCTATCGCGCAGAGCCTGGGGCCAGAAGTCCTCGCCGATGACGGCGAAGTCGTGCGTCGAGGCGTGGCGGATGCGGTGGCGCTCGGCCCAGCCCGACGACAGGTTGAACGGTGAGGAGACGGCCGTGACCAGGCCGCTCTTCAACAGGCGCGGGTCGATGTCGCCGCGGCTGGCGATGCCGATGCCCTTGATCGCGCGGCTCTCATGCAGCGCGCGCAGGCCCGCGTCGAAGGCCGTGGGCAGGGCAGGGCCCAGCGGGTCGTTGATCAGGACAAGGTCGACATAGTTCAGGCCCAGCCCCTCGAAGGCCGAACCCAGCAGGCTGTCGACGGCCTGCTGGCCCAGCAAGCCGGAGTCGCCGCGCACCCGCCAGGTCAGGAACAGCAGCCGCCGCTCGACGCTGGCGAAGGCCTCGCCCGCGCCCTTGAGCAACTCGGGACTGTCGCCCTCGACCTGGAAACTGTTGATGCCGTTCTCGAGGGCCGTGAAGACCAGGGCGCGCCAGTCGTTGGCTCGCAGGCGCGCGCTGTCGGCCAGGCGCAGGGTCAGCGCCGAAACCGCCATGCCAGACGCGCCGAACGGGCGATAGCGCAACGAAGGCTCCTATTCGGCCGGGGCGGCGGTTTCGAGGGCCAGGGCGTGCAGGACGCCGCCCAGCACGTCGGCCAGGGCCTTGTTGACCAACTGGTGCTGGCGCACGCGCGGCAGGCCCTTGAAGGCCGGCGAGACGATGCGGGCCTTCCAGTGGTCGTTGTCGCCGGCCAGGTCGGTCAGCACGATCTCGGAATCCGGGAAGGCTGCTGTCAGGCGCGCTTCGAGGTCGGCATGGGACATGGGCACTGGAGGGACTCCGGTCTCTAAGAAAGTCTATCTGGCCGCGAATCCTTAAGGACGGACGCACGCTGACAGCGTTTGTCATTCCGGGCCACGGCGATCTGTCGGAGATTTAATTGAAATCGCCGCGCGGCGCACGGCATGTAGGCGGAATGATCCGTCTTTCCTGCGCTGTGGCGCTCACCGCCGCCGTTTTCGCTGCCGCGCCGGCCTTCGCCGACCCGGGTGACAAGGCTCTCGACGACGTCCGCATCCTGTCGGCTGACGACATGCAGGGCCGCCTGGTCGGCACGCCGGGCTCGGAGAAGGCGCGGGCCTACATCCTGTCGCGGTTCGCCGAGATCGGCCTGTCGCCGCTGGGCGACAAGTTCGAGCAGACCTTCACGTTCCAGAAGCGCGACGGCGCGACGGCGCAAGGGACGAACCTGATCGCCCGCATCAAAGGGACTGAGACCGGCGGCAAGGCCGTGGTCGTCTCGGCCCACTACGATCACCTGGGTGTCCGCGACGGCCAGATCTACAACGGCGCCGACGACAACGCCTCGGGCGTGGCGGGCCTGCTGGCCGTGGCCGAGGCTTTCAAGGCCAAGCCGCCCAAGCACGACGTGATCCTGGCGGTGGTCGACGCCGAGGAAGGCGGCCTGCGCGGCGCCAAGGCCTTCGCGGCCAACCCGCCGGTCCCGCTGTCGACGATCGCGCTGAACATCAATTTCGACATGCTGGCCAAGAACCCCAAGAACGAGCTCTACGTCTCGGGGACAGCGCCTTTCCCTTACCTGAAGCCGATCCTGGTCAAGGTGGCCGCCACCGCGCCGGTGACCCTGAAGCTGGGCCACGACACCGACGAGGGCGGAAAGGAGAACAACTGGACCAACCAGTCCGACCACTACGCCTTCGCCGAGAAGGGCGTGCCGTGGATCTATTTCGGGGTCGAGGACCATCCCGAATATCATAAGCCCACGGACGACTTCGCGACCGTGCCGCAGGACTTCTTCAAGCGCTCGGTGGCGACGGTGGTCCAGGCGTCCCAGGCGCTGGAGCGCGACCTCGACGACGTGGCCAAGGCGTCGGGGCGCTAAACCCTCGGTTTTATTGGATTTCACGGCGCGACGAATTGTCACCGCGGCTGGCGGAATAACCCCATCTCTCCTTAATGTGGCAGGGCTCATCGTGATTCCGCCAAGCTGAAGGAGCGCCGCGATCAACCCGGCCGTCGTGAGAGACCGGATCTTCAAGACCGCGCCAACGGTGGGCTTCATCGTCGGTGCGGCGCTGCTGTCGGATTACGTCGTCAACGTGCTGGTCATGCATAATCCGCAGGGCTTCACGCCGTTCACGACCCTGATCATCGCCACCCTGGTCGCCACGCCCCTGGCCTACTGGCTGACCAGCCAGCGGATGAAGCTGGAGCAGATGCGCGACGACCTGTCGGCCAGCGTCGAAGCCCAGCAGCGCGCCATCGAGCAGTATCGCGAGGCCGATCGCCTGTACCGACTGCTGGGCGACAACCTGACCGACCACGTGGCCCTGTGGTCGCCCAAGGGCGAGCGCATCTACAGCTCGCCCAGCATCGAACGCATCACCGGCTACACCCACGACGAGTTCATGGCCTTGCCGCCCCAGGCCATGGTCAGCGACGCCGACTTCAAGCGCGTGCAGGGCCTGATCCGCGGCCTGACCGCCGGCGGCCCGCCGGTCCATGCCGACTACGAGTCCGTGCGCAAGGACGGGACGTGGATCTGGCTGGAAAGCTCCTATTCGCGGCTGGGCGATGGCTCGGACATCCTGCTGGTCACCTCGCGCGACATCACCGAGCGCAAGCGGCTGGAGATCGGCATCGCCAAGGCGCTGGAACTGGCCGAGGCGGCCTCGGCGGCCAAGTCCGACTTCCTGGCCAACATGACCCACGAGCTGCGCACGCCGCTGACGGCGATCATCGGCTTCTCAGAGGTGCTGCGCCGCTCGCGGGGCCTCGACGCGACCGCCGCCCGCCAAGTCGGCCACATCCTGGACGCCAGCAACACCCTGCTCAGCGTCGTCAACGACGTGCTGGACTTCTCGCGGCTTGAGGCCGGCGGGCTGGAGCTGGATCCGGGCCCGTTCGATCCGGCCGCCATGGCCTCGTCCTGCGCGGCCCTGGTCGAAGAGCGCGCCGTCGCCAAGGGGCTGAAGGTCGAGGTCCGCGTGGCAAGCAATGTCGCGCCGATGAGCCTGGACGGCCCGCGCCTGTCGCAGGTGCTGCTGAACTTCCTGTCCAACGCCGTGAAGTTCACGGCCCACGGCGCGATCACGGTCGCGCTCACCCAGACGATCGACGGCGATCAGGCGGTGCTGCGCGGCGAGGTGATCGACACCGGCATCGGCATCGCGCCCGAGAACCGCGAGGCGATCTTCGACCGCTTCTCGCAGGCCGACGCTGCGGTCTCGCGCCGGTTCGGCGGCACGGGCCTGGGCCTGGCCATCTCGCGGCGGATCATCGAGCGCATGGACGGCCAGATCGGCGTCGACAGCGCCGAAGGGCAGGGCTCGACCTTCTGGTTCGAAGTGCGCGGCCCGCTGGCCGAGCTGCCGGCGGCGGAAGCCGAGGAGGCTTCGCCCCTGGACCCCGACGCCGGCGTGCGCCTGCTGCTGGTCGAGGACAATGCGGTGAACCGCGAGCTGATCCGCACCATGCTGGAGCCGTTCGGCATCGGCGTGGAGACGGCCAATGACGGCGTCGCCGGTATCGAGGCCATGCGCCAGGGCCACTACGACCTCGTGCTGATGGACGTGCAGATGCCGGTGATGGACGGCCTGACTGCCACCCGCGAGATCCGCGCCATGGAAGGCGCCCGCGGCGCGGCCACCCCGATCGTGGCCATGACCGCCAATGTCCTGCCCGAACAGATCGCCACCTGCCTGGCGGCGGGCATGGATGATCACCTGGGCAAGCCGATCAACCCGACTAAGCTGCTGGAAACGGTGGCGCGGTGGTCGGGCAGGGTGCACGCGGCCTAGGGGGACCGCCCACCCTTTGCGGACCTTGGCGACGCCACCTATAGAAGAGTGATGGCCTTATCCTTCGGACCGGACTGGGAACGCGACCTGTGGGCGTCGTCGTATCGGCTGAGATTTGAGCTGAACCAGGGCGTTACCCCGGTGACCATGTTCACGAGCAGCTATGATCGTGCACGCACCCTGGCGCGCGCGGCGCTCCCGACGGACAACCTGATGGGTGTCATAGCCGCCTATCCCGATCCCAAAAGAGAAATGGGAGCCAAGTGGCGCGGCTGGACGAAGGGAACCGCCTTCGGACATCTCGAAGAGATGGGGGTGTCTACCGAGGCCCACCTGGCGACATGGAGCGGTCATTACTGGCCGGATGACGCGGTCGATGAGGCCAAGCCTTGGGTCCATCGCGCCGTGAAGCTGACTTGGGATCAGGCGGATATCCTGCTCTGGAACCAGGTCGCGCATGACATGGGCGTCATGCCGCAAGCGCCTGTCATGTCCAAACTCGTCGATCCCGAGCGAGGCGTGTCGGTCAACGCCTATGACGACCGGGGCATGGATATCACCTCCATCGCCAAGGCGCCGATATCCGCGCTCTACACGCAGTTCAACGCGTGGCTCCTCGACCATGATCGGCCCAGAATGGCGGAGGCTTTCGAAGGCTGACGCGAGGTTCGCGGGCCTCGCCGGTCCGTCATTCCCGCCAGGGGCGGAAATGACGGGAGGCGTATGGTCCTAGTCGACGCAGATCGCGCCGGTCGATTTGCCGTTCACGACCTTGGCGTAGCAGCCGAACTGGCGGTTGGTCTTCTGGCAGGTCCCGGCGACCGCGCCCGTGGTCTCGATATTGCCTTCGAGGATGCAAGCGCCTTCGCACTCGCTCTTGTCGGTGCAAACCTTGCCGGCGTCGGCATAGGGGATGACGCAGGTCGGGATCTGGGCCTTGCCGACCGGCTGGATGCTGCCGCCCTTGGCCGAGCAGGCGCTGGCCAGGTTTTCAGCCGACGGCGTCGCCGGCTGGGCGTTGGGCGCGCAGGCGCTCAGCAGGAGAGCAGCGACGGCGGTCAGGGCGAGGATACGCATTGTACTCGTGCTTTCTCTTACGCCTTGGGGGCGTTCATGTAGCCCGGCAACCAGGCTTCGTGGGCCGAGCGCAGAGCGGTCAGCGAGACGCTAAACAGGTCCTTTGACGCAAACGTGTCACCGCCCGCGACGCCGGCCACATTGGCGTGGATGCCGGCTTCCTTGGCCGCTTCCAGCACCGCGTCGGGGTCCGGGGTGGCGATCAGGTAGCGGGCCTGGTCTTCGCCGAACAGGTAGGGGTGAGCGTGGGCGTGGCTGGAGGCGTTCAGGGTGACGCCGACCTTGCTGGCCAGGGCAATGTCGGCCGCGGCGATCAGCAGGCCGCCGTCCGACAGGTCGTGGACACCGGCGAGCAGGCCCGACGAGATCAGGCCCCGGACGAAGTCGCCGTTCTTGCGCTCGACGGCCAGGTCGACCGGCGGCGGGGCGCCGTCCTCGCGGCCCAGGATCTCGCGCAGATAGATCGAGGCGCCCAGCTCGCCGTGCGTCTCGCCGATCAGGACGAGCGTGTCGCCCTCGGCCACAGCGCCGAAGCCGGTACGCAGGTCGTAGTCGTCCAGCAGGCCCACGGCGCCGACGGTCGGGGTCGGCGGAATGGCGACGCCGTTGGTCTCGTTGTAGAGCGACACGTTGCCCGACACGACCGGGAAGTCCAGCGCGCGGCAGGCCTCGGCCATGCCGTCGGTGGCGCGCACGATCTGGCCCATGGTCTCGGGCTTTTCAGGGCTGCCGAAGTTGAGGTTGTCGGTGATGGCGATCGGCAGGGCGCCGGCGGCCGTCAGGTTACGCCAGGCTTCTGCGACGGCCTGCTTGCCGCCCTCATAGGGGTCGGCCTGGACGTAGCGCGGGGTGCAGTCGCTGGTCACGGCGATGGCCTTGCCCGAGCCGTGGATGCGCACGATGCCGGCGTCGCAGCCGGTGGCGCTGTCTTCCAGGGTGTCGGCCATCACGTGGCGGTCGTACTGTTCCCACAGCCAGCGCTTGGAGGCCATGTCTGGGCAACCGACGATCTTCAGGACCGCTTCGTTCCAGTCGATCGGCGCGGGGATCTTGGCAGGGTCGAGGCGCGGGTCGAGCTTGGGCTGCACCCACGGGCGGTCATACAGCGGCGCATCGTCGAACAGCGGGGCCAGCGGCACGTCGCAGACCGTCTCGCCGTGATGCTTCAACACCAGGCGGCCGGTGTCGGTAGTGTAGCCGATGACGGCGGCGTCCAGGCCCCACTTCTCGAAGATGGCGTGGCCGTCCTGCTCGCGGCCGGGCTTCAGGACCGCCAGCATGCGCTCCTGGCTTTCCGACAGCATCATCTCGTAGGCCGACATGCCCTCTTCGCGCTGCGGGACCATGTCCATGTTCAGCTCGATGCCGACGCCGCCCTTGCCGGCCATCTCGACCGACGACGAGGTCAGGCCCGCCGCGCCCATGTCCTGGATGGCGGCGACCGCGCCGGTGGCCATCAGTTCCAGGGTGGCTTCGATCAGCAGCTTTTCGGCGAAGGGGTCGCCGACCTGGACGGTGGGGCGCTTCTCTTCCGAGTCCTCGGAGAACTCGGCCGAGGACATGGTCGCGCCGTGGATGCCGTCGCGGCCGGTCTTGGAGCCGAAATAGACGACCGCCAGGTTTGGACCGGGCGCGGCCGAGTAGAAGATGCTGTCGGCCTTGGCCAGGCCCACGCACATCGCGTTGACCAGGATGTTGCCGTTGTAACCCTTGTGGAAGTTGGTCTCGCCTGCGACGGTGGGTACGCCCACGCAGTTGCCGTAGCCGGCGATGCCGGCGACCACGCCATCCACCAGGCGCTTGGTCTTCGGGTGGCTGGGATCGCCGAAGCGCAGGGCGTTCAGCAGCGCGATCGGCCGCGCGCCCATCGTGAAGACGTCGCGCATGATGCCGCCCACGCCCGTCGCCGCGCCCTGATAGGGCTCGATGTAGGACGGGTGGTTGTGGCTCTCCATCTTGAAGATGATCGCGTCGCCGTCCCCGATGTCGATGACGCCGGCGTTCTCGCCCGGACCGCAGATCACGCGCGGCCCGTCGATCGGGAACTTCTTCAGCTGGTTCTTCGAGGACTTGTACGAGCAGTGCTCGGACCACATCACCGAGAAGACGCCCAGCTCCACCAGATTGGGCTCTCGGCCCAGGCGCTTGAGGACAACGTCATATTCGGCGGGTTTCAGACCGAACTCGGCGGCCAATTCGGCCATGGGCTTTTGGGGCGTGCTCATGGGCGCGCCTTCTAACCCGCTCGCTCAGATTCCGCTACAGCCAGTAGGCCGTTACATCGCCTTGATGGCGGTCTCCAGGTGCTTCATGCCCAGGGCGATCCACTGATCGATGACCGCGCCGCCCTTTTCGATGGAGCCCATGCGCAGGGAAACGCCGATCACGATGGCGCCGAACAGGGCCAGCACGACGATGATCGTATTCAGCAGCGGATTGATGCTCGAGCGCTTGCGGCGCTTGGCCCAGACGGGCACGCCGCTGACATAGGTCTCGGGGAACCGAACTTCGGGGTCGGCCATGGTGATGTTAACTCTGTGCGTCTGGGAAGGCTCCGCCGATGCCCTCCTGTTTTCCCTTGGCCGAACATTGGTAGACCTGAAACGGGTATTCCACCGATCTCCCCTGGGCCGTGCAGCTTAACCTTAATTCTCTAGCTCCAGGCGAAGCTTTCTCCCGCGAACGGCGCCATGGTGGGGATATCGTTGCAGGAGACCCTCATGCGCCGTCGTACCGTACTCGCCGCCCTGGCCGCCGCGCCGCTGACGGCCGCCGGTCGTGACCGCGAAGTGCGTGCGAAACTGGTGACCGAGAAGGGGACGATCATCATCGCCCTCTATCCCGACCGCGCGCCGATCACCGTGGCCAACTTCCTGGCCTATGCCGACAAGGGGCTGATGAAGGGCGGGAGCTTCTATCGGACCGTCTCGCCCAAGAACGACAACAATCCCGCCACCATCAGCGTGATCCAGGGCGGGCTGGGCGACGGCGGTCCATCGCTGCCGCCGATTCCCCTCGAGACGACCAAGCGCACCGGCGTCCGCCACACCGACGGCGTGATCTCGATGGCGCGGGACACGCCGGGCTCGGCGACCTCAGAGTTTTTCATCTGCCTGGGCGATAATCCGTCGCTGGACTATGGGGGCGCTCGCAATAAGGACGGCGGGGGCTTTGCCGCCTTTGGCAAGGTGGTCGAGGGCATGGATGTGGTCCGCGCCATCCACGCGGCGGCGACGGAAACGCGGGCCGACGACCCCTACATGAAGGGGCAGATGATCGGGAAACCCGTGAAGATTCTTGAGCTTAGCCGGAATTAAGGCGACTCCGCCGTAGGAACGTCGCAAGTCGGGGCCCGTTCTGTCCTCGTGCGCCGAGAGCGTGCGGAGTGAAACAGGAGTAAGCCCGATGGCTGACAACAATCGCGACCCGCAGCAGCAGCAGAACGACCAGCAGCGCCGAGCGCCCGACCAGCAGCAGCAGCAAGGGCAGCCCAAGCAGAACTCGAACGAGCCGGGCCGCAATCCCGGCGACCAGGCCAAGCCTCAGGACGAGAACCTCAGGCGCGGCGACCGCTGACCTGACTTGAACACCTCTCCGTAGATGGGAAGGGCCGGCGGATGGTCACCGCCGGCCCTTTTCGTATGGCTACTTGGCGTCCACCACCGGCAGCTCGATGAAGCTGGCCTCGGCGCCCGCGTGGAACACCCGCTGCGTGGCCTTTACGTAGTCGGCCGGCTTGGCGAAGAAGATGTTCGGCACGAAGGTCTGCGGGTTGCGGTCATAGAGCGGGAACCAGCTGGACTGGACCTGCACCATGATCCGGTGACCCGGCTGGAAGGTGTAGTTCGCGGTCGGCAGGATGAACTGGTACTTCAGCGGCTTGTTCGGCGTCAGGGCCTTGGGCGCGCTGAAGCTCTCGCGATAACGGCCGCGGAAGATGTCCATGCCCACCGACAGCTGGTAGCCGCCCAACTCGGGCTGGCTGGGCACCTCGTCGGGGAAGACGTCGATCAGCTTGACCACCCAGTCGCTGTCGGTGCCGCTGGTCGAGGCGACCAGGTTGACCTTGGGCACGCCGGCGATCTTCAGCGGCTCGGTCAGGACTTCGCTGGTGTAGGTGAGGACGTCGGGACGACCGTCGACGCTGCGCTGGTCGGTGACCAGCCACGGCGTCCAGCGGCTGCGGTCGCTGAACTGCATCGGGCGCGGGATGTAAGGCACCGGCTTGGCCGGGTCGGCGACATATTCGTCATAGGCCGCCGCGCCCTTGGCCGCCGCCGGGGCGGAGAAGGAGAGGGCGCCCTTGGCGTCCAGATAGAGGTTCTTGCCCGGCTTGCCCTCGCCGCCGGCCTGCGGCCACGACGCGTAGCGGTTCCACTTGTTCTGGCCCGGGTCGTAGATCAGCACTGGCGGGGTGTCGGCCTTGGGACCGTCCTTCAGATACTGGTCGAAGAACGGCTTCATCACGTCGCGGCGAAACTGCAGGGCGGTGTCGCCGTCCCACTTGAACGGGCCCAGGTTATAGCCGTCGTAATTGACCTGGCTGTGCCGCCAGGGACCCAGCACCAGGTAGTTCTTGTCGTTGCCGGCGTCCTTGCTCTCCAGGGCCGGATAGGCGTGCACCGCACCCCAGATGTCCTCCTGGTCCCACAGGCCCTGGATCCACATGGTCGGCACCTTGAGCGGTGTCTTCTCCATGGTCTTGTCGAGGGCCTGCTCGCTCCAGAAGCTGTCATAGGCCGGGTGAGCGAACAGCTTCTGGGTCCAGGGCAGCTTGTCCAGGCCGTGGTTCTTGGCGTAGTCGCCCGCCGAGCCTTCGCGCAGGAAGTTGGCGTAGTCGTCATAGCCTTGTCGCTGGACGCTCTCGCCCGCGCCGCGCACGCTGGTCTGGCCGGCGAAGTAGTCGAAATTGATCTGGCGGAAGGCGCCGTACTGGAACCAGTCGTCGCCCATCCAGCCGTCGACCATCGGGCTCATGGGCGCGGCGACCTTCAGGGCCGGGTGCGGATTGACCAGCGCCATCACGACGGTGAAGCCCTCGTACGAGCTGCCCAGCATGCCGACCTTGCCATTGGTCTCGGGCACGTTCTTCACCAGCCAGTCGATGGTGTCGTAGGCGTCGGTGGAGTGGTCGACCTCGGACGAGTTCAGCGGCCCCTTCAGCGGCCGGGTCATGACGTACTCGCCCTCCGAGCCGTACTTGCCGCGGATGTCCTGGAAGACGCGGATATAGCCGCCGTCGGCCACGAACGGCTCGTCGCCCTGCGGCATGGCCGAGACCATGCGCGGGCTGTCGGCGCGCGCGGCGCGCTTGGCGGCGTTGTAGGGCGTGCGGGTCAGCATGATGGGCAGGTTCTTGCCGCCCTTGGGGATCACGATGACAGTGTACAGCTTGGTCCCGTCGCGCATGGGGATCATGACCACGCGCTTCTCGTAGTCGTAATTGACCTTGGTCTGGACGTACTTGCCGTCGATGTCCGGGGTCATCGACGTGACCTGCGCCTGAGCGGCGGCAGCGGCGAAGACGGACAGGGCTGCGGCGGCCAGCAGGCCAGCGCGCAGGGTGGAAGCGAGACTCATGGGATTTGACCCTCCTACAGAGGCGGGCACCTTAGGAGCGGTTTTCGGCGCGTGCTACAGTGTAACAGCGCCATGGCGCACGATTGTGCCCGTCAGCGCGTATAGACGCCCATGAATGTTGCGCCCACGCCCGAGCAACCCTCGCCGTCGCTGGCGATCAGGTAGCGATCGATGCGGCGGAACTTGACTGTGCAGAAGGTCAGTTCCGGGGCGTCGGGAAACAGCTTCTTGTAGCGGGCCGCCTCGGCGGCGTCGTAGGTGCTGTAAAGCCCGGCGGAGCCGTCCACTCTCAGGTCGCCTTCGAAGCCGCCGGACGGCATGGAAGGCCGGCCCGTGTTCACGGTGTCCCCGCCGACGTGCAGGCCGCCGTGCTTGTCGCGGGTGATGCTGATCTGGCTGTTGCCACCGAAGGACCAGTCGCCCAGCCAGCCCAGGGGCGCCGTCGGCGTCGCTTCCCTGGTCAGATCCGCCGCCCGCAGCCAGCCGGCGGTGTAGCGGGTCTTCACGCCCGGGTACCAGGCGCAGGCCCAGCCGTCCTGGATGTCGCCGACCAGGACCTGGTCCTTGGCGATCAGATAGCTCTTGAGCGGACAGGCAGGCTTCGCCCCGGGGCAGAGGGCGGAAGAGATGTTGTGGAAGAAGGCCTTCGGGGCCGTGACGCGATAGACGGCGACGCCCTTGTCGAGGGCCTGCTCGACGAAGTCGCCCGCGTCGCAGTAGCGGTTCTGGGCATGGGCGGCGGAGGCTGAAAGACCGGCGAGAAGGGCGATGGCGATGACAGCTGAACGATGCATCGCGAGGCCCATCCGTATCAGGCGCTCTGGAAGATGCTGCGGAACAGCACCGCGCCGTCCTCGGAGCCGAGGTCGGCGTCGAAGGCGCGGTCGGGGTGGGGCATCAGGCCCAGGACGTTGCCGCCCTTGTTGACGATGCCGGCGATGGCGCGGGCCGACCCGTTGGGGTTTTCCTGATAGCGGAACACCACCTGGCCTTCGCCTTCGATCCGGTCGAGCGTTTCCTCGTCGGCGAAGTAGTTGCCCTCGCCGTTGCCGACGGTCATCACGGCTTCGCGCTGCTCGCCGAAACCGGCGGTGAAGCGGGTCTGGCCGTTGACGATGTCCAGGCCGATCGGCTTGCAGACGTACTTCAGGCCGGCGTTGCGCAGCAGGGCGCCGGGCAGCAGCCCGACTTCCGTCAGCACCTGGAAGCCGTTGCAGATGCCGACGACGGCGACGCCCTTTTCGGCGGCCGAGACGACTTCCTTCATGACCGGGCTCTGGGCCGCCATGGCGCCGCAGCGCAGGTAGTCGCCGTACGAGAAGCCGCCGGGCAGGACGATCAGGTCCAGGTCGTCCGGCAGCGCCGTCTCCTGGTGCCAGACCATTTCGACACGGGCTCCAGCGGAGCGCTCGATGGCGACCTTGCAGTCACGATCGCAGTTCGAACCGGGGAATACGACGACGGCGGCTTTCATGGCGCGGGCCTGTAGCACCGTTCGAACGGGATGTCAGTCCCGGCGCGGACGGAAACTACGCACATTCGTCCAGCTCGGGCGCGACGGGTTCACCGGTCGGAGGCGGGAAGGGGCTCTTGAACGTGAAAGCCGAGGGCGTCGGGCCGTGGGCCTCGAGCAGCGCCAGCTTTTCTAGCGCCTCTTCCACCGTCGGTTCATGGCCTACCGGCACCCACCACAGGGCCATGTAGGTTTCCATGTGCTCGAACCATTCCTTGCGGCGGCGCATGATCTCGACGTGGCCGCTGCGATAGACGTAGGCGCCCAGGGACGGGACGTCTTCCCAGACCGACAGGTTCGGAATGAACAGGGGATCGCCGTCGATCGCCAGGTCGGTGGCGTTGTTGCCGTCGCCCTTCAGTCGCCAGACGAAGCCGGGCGAGGATTCCGCGAGAGCGTTGATGCGGTCGAGATTGTCCGCGAAGTCCTTGATCATCGGATGGTCGATGGCCGCCTTCAGGCGTCCGACATTGACCTCGGCAAGGTGAAACTTCGCGCTCATCGACGGCTCTCCCTCTCTCGTCTGCTCGCCGAACATTGTGTGGCGACGCTTCGAGGGGAAGAGGCGGGGCGGATTAAATCCGCCCCATCATGGCGTCTTATGCGACGTCGATGCGGTAGCTTTCGATGACCGTATTGGCCAGCAGCTTCTCGCACATGGACTTGACCTCGGCCTTGGCGGCTTCGGCGTCCGTGGCTTCGAGATCGAATTCGATGACGCGGCCGACGCGGGCGTCCTTGACCGAGGGCCAGCCCAGGCCATGCAGGGCGTTCTCGACAGCCTTGCCCTGGACGTCGAGCACGCCGGGCTTCAGGAACACGTGGACGGTGGCTTTCACTGACAGGTTCTCCCCGCGCGGCCTGAGGCTTCGCGCTTCTTCCAGATGAAGGGCTTAGTGCACGCCGCCTTGGATGACGGTCGGCATTTCCTTCATGATCCCCAGGCGGCGGGCCACCTCGGTATAGCTCTCGATGACATTGCCCAGGTCGCGGCGGAAGCGGTCCTTGTCCAGCTTCTCGCTGGTGACCGAGTCCCACAGGCGGCAGCTGTCGGGGCTGATCTCGTCGGCCAGGATGATCCGCGAGAAGTCACCCTCGTAGATGCGGCCGAACTCGATCTTGAAGTCCACCAGGGTGATGCCGACGGCGCTGAACAGGCCCGACAGATAGTCGTTCACCCGCAGGGCGGTAGCCATCATGTCGTCGATCTCCTGGGTCGCGGCCCAGTTGAACGCGGTGATGTGCTCCTCGGAGACCATCGGGTCGCCCAGCTTGTCGTCCTTGTAGTAGAACTCGATGATCGAGCGGGGCAGGGGCTGACCCTCGGTCAGGCCCAGGCGCGTGGCGATCGAGCCGGCGGCGATGTTGCGCACCACGACCTCGAGCGGGACGATCTCGACTTCCTTGATCAACTGCTCGCGCAGGTTCAGGCGGCGGATGAAGTGGTTCTGGACGCCGATCCCGTTCAGGCGAGTCATGATGTACTCGCTGATGCGGTTGTTGATGACGCCCTTGCCTTCCAGGATGGCCTTCTTCTGGGCGTTGAAGGCCGTTGCGTCGTCCTTGAAGTACTGGATCAGGGTGCCGGGCTCGGGCCCCTCGTACAAGATCTTGGCCTTGCCTTCGTAGATCTTCTTGCGACGGGTCGTCATGGCTCTCGTCGAGGCCCTTCTGGAAAGCGTGCGCCCCACCGAAGAAAACGAAAAGCGCGCGCGGCGGATAGCTGCGCACGGCATTCGACTCAAGGCCGCTCACTAAAAAATATCTTATGGAACCTACCCGAATGAGCGCGGCCGCGCAAACAAAGGTGGGTTGTTTTAGTCTATGCTGAGACCGGAAACGTCGCCTGCGGCTTATCCGCCGATTGCGGTGGAGACCGCCACGAGATATGCAGCCGGCTTAAGAGCGTGATAGCTGAAAGTGGACGCCGGTTTCGGCGACCATCATGCTCAAAATGTTTAGAAATATGGCCTGTCGCGGCCGGATGAATTCATCTGGCCGCGACAGGCTGGCGACTTTGGGGCCTTCATGACCACCTTCGACGAACGCGAGCAGGCTTTCGAACGCAAGTTCGCGCACGACAACGAACTGGAATTCAAGGCGACCGCCCGTCGCAACCGCCTGCTGGGCGAATGGGCGGCTGGCCTGATGGGCCTGGCGACGGTCGAGGAATATGCTCGCGCCGTGGTGAAGTCCGACTTCGAACAGCCCGGCGACGAGGACGTGTTCCGCAAGGTCTTCGAAGACCTGAAGGGTTCGGGCGTCGCCGCGTCGGAAGGCGAGGTCCGCATGAAGATGGCTGAACTGCTGGCCGTGGCCCGTGAACAGCTGAAGGCCGGCGAGTAAGTTTCTCGCTTAAGCCGAACGAATAAGGGCCGCTCGAAAGAGCGGCCCTTTTCTTTGGTCCCTACCAGATCCGCGAGCGCTTCTCCGGCGGCAGGTAGAACTTGTCGCCGGCTTTCACGCCGAAGGCCGCGTACCAGGCGTCGACATTGCGCGTCGGGCCGATGACCCGGAAGTTCGACGGCGCGTGCGGGTCGGACGCCATCTGCTGCTTCAGCGAATCGTCGCGCGACTTGTCCTGCCAGCTCTGGGCGAAGGCCAGGAAGAAGCGCTGGTCGCCGGTCATGCCGTCGATCGTCGGGGCGGGCTTGCCCTTCAGCGAGGCGTGATAGGCGTCATAGGCCACCTGCAGGCCGGCCAGGTCGGCGATGTTCTCGCCCATGGTCAGGGCCGGATTGATCTTCATGCCCGGCACGGGCTCGTAGGTCCCGTACTGGCCGCCCAGCACCGCGGCCTGGGCCTCGAAGCGTTTGGCGTCCTCGGCGGTCCACCAGTCCCGCAGCTTGCCGGTGTCGTCGATCTTGCGGCCCTGGTCGTCGAAGCCGTGGCTGATCTCGTGGCCGATCACCGCGCCGATCGCACCGTAGTTCACCGCCGCATCCGCCGCCGGATCGAAGTAGGGGGCCTGCAGGATGCCGGCGGGGAACACGATCTTGTTCTCCAGCCCACCGTTGTAGGCGTTCACGGTCTGCGGGGTCATGACCCACTTGCCGCTGTCGACCGGCTTGCCCAGGTCGCCCAGGGTGTAGGCCCACTCGAAGGCGCCGCTGCGACGGACGTTGCCGTACAGGTCGTTGGCGTCGAGCTTCAGGCCCGAATAGTCGCGCCACTTGTCGGGATAGCCGACCATGACCTTCATCTTCGACAGCTTGCTCAGCGCCGCCTGCTTGGTGGCCGGGGCCATCCAAGGGGCCTTCTGGATGCGCTCGGCCATCGCCACCTTCAGGTTGGCGATCAACTCGACCATCTGGGCCTTGGACGAGGGCGGGAAGTACTTGGCGACATAGGCCTGACCGACCAACTCGCCCAGGCTGCCGTCGACCAGCTGCACGCCGCGCTTCCAGCGCGGACGCAGCTGGGTCTGGCCGCTCAGCACCTTGATATATTCAAAGCGGCTGTCGACGAAGCGCTTGGACAGGTACGGCGACATCTCCTGCACGCCCTGCACGACGCGCCAGGCCTTCAAGGTCTCCAGCGGCGTGCTGGCGAACAGCTTGGCGATGTCACGGACGGCGGTCTTTTCGCCCAGCACCAGCTGGTTGCGGCCGGTGATCCCGGCGGCGGCCAGGTAGTCCGTCCACGGAACCTCGGGCGCATAGGCCTTTAGCTCGTCCAGGGTGACGGGGTTGTAGATCTTGTCGATGTCGCGGCGCTCGGCGACGGCCCAGCTGACCTTGGCGATGGCGGTCTCGAAGGCCACGACGTCGGCGGCCGACTTGGCCGGGTCGGGGTAGCCGGCCATCTTCAGCGCCCGCTCGGCGAAGGCCGTGTAGGCCGCCAGCTGCGGCTTGAAGCCGTCGGTCAGGTAGTAGTCGCGGTCGGGCAGGCCCAGGCCCGATTGGCCGATATAGAGGGTGTTGAGCTCGGGGTTCTTGGCGTCCGGATAGATGTCCAGCGAGAACAGGTCCGGGCCGAAGCCGCCATGGGCCGCGCCCAGGCTCTTGGCCAGCTCGGCCTTGGACGAGACGGCGGCCACGGCGGCCAGGTCGACCTTCAGCGGCGTGTCGTCGACCTGCTCGACCTTGGCCTCGTCGGTGAAGCTCTTGTACAGGCCGCCGATCGGGGTCGAGGCGTCGGCCGTCTCGATCAGGGTGCGCAGCTGGTCCTGCGAGCGGTTGTAGACGTCGTAGCCGACGCCGGCCGAGGCTTGGTCGGCCGGGATGGTCGTCTTCTTTTCCCAGGCGCCATTGGCGAACTTGTTGAAGTCGTCGCCCGGTTTCACGGCGGTGTCGCGGGCCGTCAGGTCGACGCCCCACGCGCCGTACATCGGCTTATCGGCGGCGAAGGCCGAGCCGGAGATCGCGGCCACCGAAACGGCGGCCAGCAGGAAGATGCGCATGTGTAGGATCCCAATGCCCCTCAAGATGGTGGTGATGCTGCCCCATGCGCGGGCCCAGCGCAGATGAATTTCCCGTAATGTGAAACGAAGCCGACGGCGCGACCACGGGTTGGGCGACTACGACCTAAAAGGGGATTTTATCGGTCGCGTTTTGGTGGTCTGATCTCTGCCAACAAGTGGTCAGGCAAGCTGGCGCGTGGAGGAAACCGATGAACGATCTCGCAAGTCGCCGAGCGGTGCTGATGGCGGCGGGACTGGGTGGCGCGGCCTTGGCCGCCAATGGGGCCAACGCCGCGGCCATCGCCCAGGAGGTCGCCGCGCCGGGGCCAGCCCTGACGGCCAAGCACAAGATCAAGTTCGCGGTGATCGGCCTGGATCACTACCACATCATGAGCATGACCGCGGCCGTGAAGCGGGGCGGCGGCGAGTGCGTGTGGGTCTACGCCTATAACAACGACGCCAAGCAGCTCGCCGACTTCAAGAAGCAGCATGGCGACGTGCCGGTCGCCGCCAGCATCGACCAGATCCTCAATGACAAGTCGGTCCAGCTGGTCGCCGCCGCGCCCATCCCCGACCAGCGTACGCCGCTGGGCCTGAAGGTCATGGCCGCGGGCAAGGACTATCTGGCCGACAAGCCCGGCATCATCACCCTGGCGCAGCTGGCCCAGGTCCGCGCGGCGGTGAAGAAGACCGGCCGCAAGTACGCGATCATGTACTCCGAACGGCTGGAAGTGCCGTCGGCGATCAAGGCTGGCGAGCTCGTTCAGGCCGGCGCGATCGGCAAGGTCGTCCAGACGGTGAACCTGGCCCCGCACCGCATCGGCCAGGGCCGCCCGGACTGGTTCTGGGACAAGGCCCGCTATGGCGGCATCCTCACCGACATCGGCTCGCACCAGGCCGACCAGTTCCTGTTCTACACCGGCAGCAAGACCGCCAAGGTCGTGGCCAGCCAGACCGGCAACATCGCCAACACCGACCACCCGAAGTTCGAGGACTTCGGCGACCTGACCGCCGTGGGCGACGGCGGCACGGGCTATGTGCGGGTGGACTGGTACACGCCCGACGGCCTGGGCGTCTGGGGCGACGGGCGGCTCTTCATCCTCGGCACCGAGGGCTATATCGAGCTGCGCAAGTACGTCGATCCCACGGGCCGGCCAGGCGCCAACCACCTGCTGATCGTCGACAAGAAGCAGGCCCGCTACATCGACTGCAGCCAGGTCCAGCTGCCGTTCGGGCCGCAGTTCGTCACCGACATCGTCGAGCGCACGTCCGTCGCCCAGGATCAGGAGCAGGCCCTGCTGGCCGCCGAACTGGTGCTGACCGCCCAGAAGAACGCCACCAAGCCTGTGCTGGCCTAAGGGAGATGACGATGAGCAAGCTGACCCGTCCCAATCTTTCTCGTAGACAAGTCCTGGCCGCCGGCATCGCCTTCCCGACCATCGTGCCGGCCACGGTCTTCGGCCAGAACGCGCCGTCCAACCGCATCAACATCGGCGTCATCGGCGTGGGCCGCATCGCCCGTGGCCACGACATGGCCGAGACCTTCAAATACGACCACGCCCAGATCCTGGCGGTCTGCGACCTCGACTCCAAGCGCCTGGCCCTGGGTAAGCAGTTGGTCGACGAGACCTACTCCAAGAAGTACGGCCGCGCCTGGGACAGCGCCCGGACCTATGCCGACTATCACGAGCTGCTGGCCGTCAAGGACATCGACGCGGTCATCATCGCCACGCCCGACCACCAGCACGCCATCCTGGCCGTGCACGCGGTCAAGGCCGGCAAAGACGTCTACCTGCAGAAGCCGGCCTCGCTGACCATCGCCGAGGGGCGGACCATGGCCGACGCGGTGGCCGCCACCGGCCGCATCCTGCAGATCGGCTCGCAGCAGCGCTCGGACAAGCCGTGGCCGCAGTTCCGCCGCGCCTGCGAGCTGGTCCGCAACGGCCGCATCGGCCAGTTGAAGCATGTCGAGGTCGGCCTGCCGGGCGACCCGTCCGGTCCCGAAGCGCCGCAGCAGCCGATCCCGGCCAACCTGAACTACGACGCCTGGCTGGGCTCGACGCCCGAGGCCTACTATACCGAGATGCGGGTCCATCCGCAGGCCGACTTCAGCCGGCCGGGCTGGCTGCGCTGCGAGCAGTTCGGCGCCGGCATGATCACCGGCTGGGGCGCTCACCACGTCGACACCGCCCACTGGGGCATGGACATGGAGCACTCAGGTCCCGTCGAGATCTGGGGCTCGGCCGAGTTCCCGACCAGTGGCCTGTGGAACGTGCATGGCAAGTTCCTGACCCACGCCCGCTACGCCAACGGCGTGACCATGGACATCTCGGGCGACTTCCCGAACGGGGTGAAGTTTATCGGGACCGAGGGCTGGATCTTCGTCGCCCGCGATGCGGCGGTCACCTCCAGCGACCCGAGCTTTGGCCAGAAGCCGAGCCCGGCCCTCAGCGCCAGCAATCCCAAGGTTCTGGACAGTGTGATCGGCGCTAACGAGATCCACCTGCGCAAGTCCGAGGAGCAGCACGGCGACTGGCTGGACTCGATCAAGACCCGCAAGGCCCCATCGGCCTCGGCCGAGGTCGGCCACCGCGCCTGCACCACCTGCCTGCTGCACCACACGGCCATGAAGACCGGCCGCCGCCTGAAGTGGGATCCGAAGGCCGAGCGCTTCATCGGCGACGACGCCGCCAACGCCATGCTCAGCCGCCCGCAGCGCAAACCGTACACGTTCTAGGACGATGCCGATGATCACGAAACGAGACCTCGCCATCGCCGTTGGCGCGGTGGCTGTGACCCTGGCCGGCGTCGCCGTCGCCCAGGCCCCCAAGCCGGCGCTGCTCGGCCCGTCGGTCTGGCGTTGGGACGAGATCAAGTCCCACCCCACCGACGTCGGCGCCTATGCCCAGATCACGCGCGGCCCGACGGCGACGCTGGATGAGCTGGAGATGCACGTCACGACCCTGAAGCCGGGGCTCAGCTCACACGCGCCCCACACCCATCCCAACGAGGAGCTGGTGATCATCCGCGAGGGTGAGGTCGAGGTGCTGTCGGGCGGGGTGTGGAAGAAGGTCGGGCCGGGTGGCGTGGTGTTCAACGCCAGCAACAGTCCGCATGCCTTGAAGAACGTGGGGACCACGGACGCGGTCTATCATGTGATCAACTGGAAACCGCCGGCGCACTGAGGAAGGGCTTCAGCGCGCTCCAGGCCTCAGCCTTCTGCGCGAATGTCCGTGCCGCGTGGGCAGGGCTGGAGGAGGGCAGGGCGATCGTCTGGGCGCGCTCGCCGATCAGCTTCCCGCCCAGCTTCGCCGCCGTGCCGCCGTTGAAGGCGACGGCTCGTAGCGCCGGCAGGGTCTCGATAAGTTGGAGAAGATCATTCGCCGCCGGATCGCGGATCGCCGCGTCCAGGCTGCCGGGCCGCTCGGCCTCGGCGATCACGTCCCACAGGCCGACGCCGTGGGTCAGCAACGCCGCCAGCCGCGCCTCATAGTCCAGCGGAACGAGGGGCGTATCGAGCACGCCCTCCATCAGCCGCCAGAAGGCATTCCTCGGATTGCCGTAATACTGCTGAACCGCCAGCGAGGCCTCGCCCGGCAGGCTGCCCAGGATCAGGACGCGGGTATTCGCGTCGACGACCGCCGGGAAGCCTGCCTTGCGGGTCAGCCCTGTTCCCCGAAGACGCGCTTGAAGATCACGTCGACGTTCTTGGTGTGGTAGCCGTAGTCGAACAGCTCCTCGAGCACTTCGTCCGTCAGGGCCTTGGAGACCACCGGGTCAGCCTTGAGGAAGTCGATGAACCGACCCTCGCCGCGCCACACCTTCATCGAGTTGCCCTGCACGGCGGCATAGGCGTCCTCGCGCGACACGCCCTCTTGCGTCAGGGCCAGCATGACCCGTTGCGAGAAGACCAGGCCGCCCAGCTTGTCCAGGTTCTTGGCCATGTTGTCGGGATAGATGTTGAAGCGCTCGATGACGCCAGCCAGGCGGCGCAGGGCGAAGTCGAGGTGGATGGTGGCGTCGGGGCCGATGCCGCGCTCGACCGACGAGTGGCTGATGTCGCGCTCGTGCCAGAGGGCGACGTTTTCCATCGCCGGGATCACGGCCGAGCGGACGAGGCGGGCCAGGCCCGTCAGGTTTTCGGTCAGGATCGGGTTGCGCTTGTGCGGCATGGCCGACGAGCCCTTCTGGCCCGGATCGAACGGCTCTTCGGCTTCCAGCACCTCGGTACGCTGCAGGTGCCGGATCTCGGTGGCCAGACGCTCGACCGACGAGGCCACGACGCCCAGGGCGGCGAAATAGGCCGCGTGGCGGTCGCGCGGGATCACCTGGGTCGAGACCGGCTCGACGGCCAGGCCCATCTTGTCGGCCACGTGCTGTTCGACGCGCGGATCGACATTGGCGAAGGTGCCGACGGCGCCCGAGATCGCGCAGGTGGCGATCTCGAATTTGGCCATGGCCAGGCGCTCCTTGGCGCGCTGGAACTCGGCGTAGTAGCCGGCCAGCTTCAGGCCGAAGGTCAGGGGCTCGGCGTGGATGCCGTGGCTGCGACCGACGCAGACGGTCATCTTGTGCTCGAGCGCGCGGCGCTTCAGGGCGGCCAGAACCAGGTCGACGTCTTCCAGCAGCAGGTCGGTGGCCTTGCTCAGCTGCACGGCGAAGCAGGTGTCCAGCACGTCGCTGCTGGTCATGCCCTGGTGCAGGAAGCGGGCTTCCGGACCGACGATCTCCGACACGTGGGTCAGGAAGGCGATGACGTCATGCTTGGTGACGCGCTCGATCTCGTCGATGCGATCGCTGTCCCAGACCGCGTCGCGGCCTTTTTCCCATATCGTCTCGGCGGCGAGCTTCGGGATGGTCCCGATCTCGGCCATGGCGTCGGCGGCGTGGGCCTCGATCTCGAACCAGATCTTGTACTTGGTCTGGCTGGACCAGATGGCGGCGGCTTCGGGGCGGGCGTAGCGGCTGATCATGGGGCGGCCGTTTCGGCCCGACCGCCCCCGGAGTCAAGGGAAGAGGCTTATTACTTACGCGGCTTCACGCGACTTCATGTGCTTGACCATGCCGATCGCAGCCAGGGCGTAGTGGACTCCGGCCCAGGCGTAGAAGCACAGCGAGACGATGATGCCTTGCTGGCTGGACAGGGCCAGGGTCGAGCGGCACTGCGCCGCCAGCTCGGGCGCCGAGTTCTTGGGCGCGATGCCGCCGGGGCAGGTCGCCGCGAAGTTCTGGCCGCCTTCGACACCAAACGAGGCCAGCACGCTGTGGATCACGCCGCCCGCGTCCGGGACGTTGAAGTGGTACTGGGCCAAGTGGTCGATCAGCCAGCCGGTGAAGACCGGCCCGCCGCCCAAGGCGATCAGATTGAGGAAGAAGAACAGCAGGGCCGTGGCGGTGGCCCGGCGACGCGGCTCCACCGAGTTCTGGACCACGGCGAACGTCGGGGCCAGATACACGTAGTGGAAGATGCCGGGGATCAGCAGGATCATCGCCGTCGCCTGCCACTCGCTCTGCAGGTAGGCGAGGATGTAGATCGGCGTGCAGATGATCAGGCCGATGGCCGGGACCCAGGCGTACCATTTGACGCTGCGCTTGCCGGCCCAGTCGCTGAGGAAGCCGCCGACCAGGGTGCCGACGCCCGCAGAGAAGCCGCCGATCAGGCCGGTGATCAGGCCGACCTGCGCCAGGCCCAGGCCGAAGGCGCGCACGAAGTAGGACGGTACGAAGGCGCCCGAGCCGTATGAGCCGAACGAGGCGATGGTCACGCCCAGCACCATGTTCAGCACGGGCCATTTGAAGAACAGGATCTTGAAGACCGCCCACAGCTCGGAGAACTCGTTGGCCAGCGAGAAGGCCGGCTTGGGCGCGGGCTCGACGACCAGATTTTCGGCCTCGAGCGGGCGCTCGGCGATCTCGGAGTGGCCGCGTGGCGGTTCCTTGACCACCAGCTTGACGATCAGGGCCAGGATGATGCCGGGCAGGCCGACGATGACGAAGGCCACGCGCCAGCTGAACTCCTGGGCCAGCCAGCCGCCGGCGACCGCGCCGAACATGGTGCCCAGCGGGATGCCGAACGAATAGATCGACAGGGCCGAGGCGCGTTTCTTGGGCTCGTAATAGTCGCTGATCAGCGAGTGGCTGGGCGGCGAGCAGCCGGCCTCGCCGACGCCCACGCCGAAGCGGAACAGGGCCAGTTGGGCAAAGCTGGTGGCCGCGCCGCACAGGGCGGTGAAGCCTGACCAGACGACCAGCGACACCGAGATGATGGTCACCCGGTTCCATCGCTCGGCCAGGCGGGCGATCGGGATGCCAAGGATGGTGTAGAGCAGGGCGAAGTAGAGGCCGCCCAGCAAGCCGAGCTGGGTGTCGGTCAGCTTCAGGTCGACCTTGATGGCCTGGCCGATGGTGGCGATGATCGTCCGGTCGATGAAGTTGAAGGTGTAGGTCGCCAGAAGCAGCCCCAGCACCGTCGCCTTGTAGCCATTCGAATAAAGCGGCCGTTCGCCGCCGGACGCACGCGCGTCGGCCATACTGACTCTCTCCCTTCAAACATTTGTTCTAATTCTTTGAGGGGACTGTGACGGAGCGGAAGCCAAAGCGCCAGAGGCTATTTCGCAAGCCTCCGGCGCCCGCCAAATCAGGCGACCATCTCTTCCCGGATGCTGTTCCGCGCCGCCCAGAACAGGCCGAACGCGGCAAAGCCTAAGGTGGCGGAAACGATCAGCGCCCAGCGCACGCCTTGGGCTTCGCCCAGGCCCATGTGGCCGGCCAGCACGTCGCTGAGCAGGCCCACGGCGACGGGACCCAGGCCCAGGCCGATCAGGTTGATGATCAGCAGCAGCACGGCCGAGGCCGTCGCCCGCAAGGCCGGATCGACGATGCTCTGGGCCGTGGCGTAGACGGGGCCGTACCACAGCGTGCCCAGCAGGGCGTTGATGGCCAGCAGGCCGATGGCGGTCATCGGCGCGTCCAGGCTGACGGCGGTGATGTAGATCGGGATGGTGATCACCGAGGCGATCGCCGGCACGGTGACGTAGGCCCGCAGGTCCTTGGCCCCCAGGCGGTCGGCGAAGACCCCGCCCAGCCAGGCGCCGATGACGCCTGCCGTGCCGCCGATCAGGCCCAGGGCCAACCCTAAGAACCCCGCCGGCTTCAGGCCGACGTTCGCGGCCAACTGCGTCAGCTCCGGTCCGTGATTGCGGAAGAAGAACGAGGCCGTGAACGGCGCGTGGCCATAGCCGATGAAGGCCTTGATCGAGGCGGCCAGGGCCACCAGCCAGAAGGTCTTCTTGGTCGCCAGCACCGCCAGGGCGGCGGCGAAGCTGATCTGCGAACTGGCGCGAGCAGCCATCTCGGCGGCCAGCTTCTTGCGCGGCTCGACCAGGGTGAAGGCGGCGACCAGGGCGAACAGCACGCCCGGCGCGCCCGCGACCATGAAGGCCGCGCGCCAACCGTAGGCGTCGGCGATCAGCCCGCCCATGGCCATGCCGGCCAGCGTGCCCAGCGGCGTGCCGATCGAGTAGAAGGCGATGGCGCTGGCCCGCTTTTCCTTGGGCACATAGTCGGTGATCAGCGAGTGGGCGGGCGGCGTGCAGCCAGCCTCGCCGACGCCCACCCCGATCCGCATCAGGATCAGCTGCCAGAAGTTCTGGGTGAAGCCGCACAGCACCGTGAAGGCGCTCCAGGCGGCCACCGACGCGCCGATGATGTAGGGGCGGTTCTTGGTCTCGGCGATGCGGGCGATCGGGATGCCCAGCACGGTGTAGAAGATGGCGAAAGCCAGGCCGGTCATCATGCCCAGCTGCCAGTCGGCCAGGTTAAGGTCGCGCTTGATCGGCTCGGCCAGGATATTGACCACCTGTCGGTCCAGGAAGTTCAGGGTGTAGATGATCAGCAGGACCCAGAGGGCGTAACGACGATAGGCGCTTGATACGGGCGCGATCACGGGCGACGGCGTGGCGGTTTCCGCCATGGACTCTCTCCCTCAAACATTTGTTCTAATCGTTGAGGCCACCTTAGACGCAGGGTAAGCCGAAAGGCCATCCGGCATTTACGCGTGGGGAGAGTGCGTCATGGAACTCGTCATCGGCACCAAGGCCTGGTCCAGCTGGTCGCTGCGCCCGTGGCTGGCGCTCAAGCGCACCGGCGCGGCATTCGAAGAGATCGAGGTCGCGCTGCGCCAGGGCGAGGTGACGACCGCCGAGATCGGCAAGATCTCGCCCAGCAAGCTGGCGCCGGCCCTGAAGGACGGCGACCTGGTGGTCTGGGACTCGCTGGCGATCTGCGAATACCTGGCTGAGAAGTTCCCGGACGCCAAGCTATGGCCGGCCGACACGGCCCTGCGCGCCCTGGCCCGCGCGACGGCGTCCGAGATGCACTCGGGCTTCCAGGCGCTGCGCGGCGAGTGCGCGATGGCGCTGGACGCAGCGCCGCACAAGCTGGACATCTCCGAAGCCACCCAGAAGGACGTGCGCAAGATCGTCGAGCGCTGGAACCAGCTGCTGGCGCGCTCGGGCGGCCCGTTCCTGCTGGGCGAATGGTCGATCGCCGACGCCTTCTGGACGCCGGTGGCGACGCGCTTCCGCACCTACGAGATCAAGCTGGCGGACTACGGCGACGCCGGCCCGGCCCAGGCCTATGCCGACCGCCTGCTAAAGACTCCGGAGTTCCTGGAGTGGGAGCAGGCGGCCAAGGCCTAGTTCGGGGGTCTAGAGCCCCGTCGGCGCGCCGTTCTCGATCGGTGGGGCCTTGCAGCGGCCGGCGCGAGCCTGGACCACGTAGAGCAGGGCGCGGCCCTGGGCGAAGGCGCTGTGCTCGGCCAGCGGGTTGGTCGGCTGGCCGGTGGTCAGGCTGAGCGCCTGCTCGCCGCTGCCGGCCGCGGACTGGCCCAGCGCGGACTGGTTCCACTTGCTAAGTTGGGCGGCGCAGGCGGCGACCACGGCGTCGGCCACGACCTCGGCGCTGTCCTTCGAGCCGGCCAGGCTGTAGGCCCAGCGACGCGTGCATTCTTCGACCGGCATCGACGGATCTGCCGCGGCCGTGGCGCCGGGCGCGGTCTTGAAGTCGGCGCAGATCTTGGGATTGGCCATGCTGTCATGGCCGTTCTCGCACGCGGCGAGGCCGAGGGTAGCGAGGGCCAGAACGGCCATCACGGGCTTGCGGATCATCGTCTGGATTTCCGTTGTTTCTTAGCGGGGGCAGATCTGGACGTTGCGCGAGCTCAGACGGCCGCGGTCGTCGTAATAGGAGATCGTCGCGTCACGGCATGAGCCACCGGACGGGGCGGTGTTGGACACCTGTTGGAAGGTCCCGTTCTGGACCGTGCCGCTGGCGACCGGATTGCCCATGTGGTCGTAATAGACCTGACGGACCGGCTGAGCCTGGGGCGACGGCGCATAGCCGCGCGAGCTTGAGCCGGAGCTGTAATAGGCCGTGCGCGTGCGGTGGCAGCCGCTCTTGCCGATCTCGCGGCCGACCAGCGCGCCGCCGACGCCGCCGATCAGAAGACCGCCGCCGCCCTTGGAGATGGCGTTGCCGACCAGGGCGCCGCCCAGGCCGCCGATGACGGTGCCGGTGGCCTTGCGGCTGCGACAGGATGCGGCGTTCGCGTCGGTCGGCGCCATCATGGCGGGAAGAGCCATGGCGCCGACAGCCAGGCCGATAACGATAAGACGTGGCATGTGATCCTCGCCAGTGAAGGTCCCTCGGGCTTCACAACGCGGCTCACCGCCGGAAGGATGCAGACCTGTCGACTAGGCGACTTGGTAGTCGGGCCGTGTCCGGGTCTCGCGCCAATAGGCGGCCAGGCCCAGAGCCTCGGTCAGCTGGGCGAAACGCGGGTCGCCGCGCATCCCCGCTGTGGACGGGAAGAACAGGAAGTTGGTCCGGCGGTCGGCCAGCGGCGTGAAAGCCTTCTGGCGCATGGCGAACCGGACGTCCGGCACCACGAAGCCGCGCCCGAAGAAGTAGGCCTGGCCGATCTCGAAGGCCGTATCGCTTCGCCCCAAGGCAGAGGCGAACTGGACCGAATTCTCGGCATGACCCGCGCCTTCGCGCGCCGAGGCCTGGATGCGCTCGATGGCGGCGTCGATATCGGCCGGCATGCGGCTGACCATGCCCTTGGCGACCTGGCGGATCGTCTGGAAATTGCTCTCGTCGACGTTCTCGGGGCGGCCTTCCAGGTTCTCGACCTTGGCCAGGGCCTCGCGGGCGCGGCCGGTGTAGAGCAGCAGGTGGAAGTGGGTGAACCACACCGCGAAGTGCGTGGGGTACATCGACACGGCGCGCGCGATCGCCCGGTCGGCCTCCTGCAGCCGTCCCGCCGACCACAGGGCCTGGACCTGGCGTTGGACGCGGCCGGGCGTGGGATAGTTGGCGGTGTCGACCGTGTCGTACAGGGCCGCGCCTTCGCGCCAGCGACCGACGGCGCCCAGCACCTCGGCCAGCATCATGCGGGCGGGCAGGTTCTCGGGATGGTCCTTGATCAGGTCGCGCAGGGACCGCTCGGACCAGGCCCAGTGTCGCAGACCCGGCTCCAGCAGGATGAGCGCCGCGCGCGCGTTCGGATCGCCGGGATGGAGCGCCTCGGCGCGTCGAGCCGCCTCGCGGGCTCGGGCGATCAGGTCGGCCTGCACCTGGGGTGAGCGGCGCTGGACGGCGGCGGCATAGCAGAAGGCCAGCACGCCCCAGGCGGTCTCGTCGTTGGGGCTGAGCTCGACGGCGCGCTTGAGCAGGCCGATGGCCTGGTCGTTGCTCTCGGCCGTGCCCTGTTCCAGGGCGGTGGTGGCCTGGACGATCAGCGGCGTGACGTTCGGCCTGGCGGGCTTGAGCCAGCGGCGGCCCAGCAGCGCGCCCGCGCCGATCGCGACGACGCCCGCCGCGCCGCTGGCGATCAGCAGGCGGCGATCGGGGCGGGCGGGGGCCTGCGCCGACGTTTCGTCCTGGCCCTCGACCAGCAGGCGGTAGCCGACCTTGGTGATGGTCTCGATGCGGAAGACGCCGGTCTCGTCGGCCAGGCGGCGCAGGCGCGAGATCACCCGGTTGATGGCGTCCTCGCCGACGATGCGGCCCGACCAGCAGCGGACGGTCAGGTCGTCGCGGCTGACGATGGCGCCGTCGGCCTGCGCCAGGGCGACCAGCACCTGCATGACGCGGGGCTCCAGCACGGTCTCGCGACCATCGGCCTCGATAACCTGGCGAAGGGACGGGCGCACCGAAACGCCGCCGACCGCGAAGTCGGGCGCGTGCGCCAGATCAATCGGCTTTTGGTCCTCTCCCAACGCGCGTTCCCCGAGCACACCGTCGAACTTCGCCTTAGCGCGTCTTGGTCGGCGTTTCATCAGGCAATCATCGGTTCGCCGTCCTGTCCATCAGACGACCTCGCTGCGATCCCGGCCGCTGACGCCAAGCGGTCAGGAGACCAGATGACATGCCTATCGACATCGCCATTCTCTCGGGCAAGGCCTCCGCGCGGAAGCTCTCCGGCGAGCGGATGTTCTTCACCGCCCTGGCGGCCAGCATGCTGCTGGCGGTGCTGGTCGGCTTTGGCCGCACCTACTACTTCCGCGCTCTGCTGCCGCCCCAGCCGATGGTCTTGCCGCCGTCGGCCCTGGTGCACGTCCACGCGACGCTTTTCAGCGCCTGGATCGTCCTGTTCATGGTCCAGGTCGGCTTCGTGGCCGCGGGCCGGCGGGACCTGCACATGAAGCTGGGCCTGGTCGGCCTGCCCATGGTGCTGTCGATGATCGTGGTCGGGACCCTGACCGGCCTGAACCTCTCCAAGCGGCTGGCGGGGCTGCCGTTCGATCCGTTCATGATGATGGCGCTGCCGCTGCTGTCCATGGTGGGATGCTCTGGCCTGTTCCTGGCGGCCCTGGCCCTACGGCGCAGTCCGGCGGCGCACAAGCGGTTGATGATCCTGGGCATGGCCGCCATGATCGGCGCCGCCTTCGCCCGCATGCCGTTCATTCCGTTCCTGATCGGGTCGTTCTTCCTGCCGAACATCTACACGGTCGCGCTTATGGCTTGGGACGTGGTTACCGACCGCCGCCCGCACCGCTCGACGTTGGCGGGCGGCCTGGTGGTCCTGGGGGCGACCGTGGGCATTCTGTTCGTCTGGCAAAACCCGCTGTGGCTTGCCTTTGCGAAGTGGGCTTCGGCGCTGGTGATCTAGAACCGCGACCGATCGTCTCGAATTCACGATTAACCTGGATTCACCACGCGTGAGGACCTGGCCTTAACCATCACGCCCCATCCTGTATTGAAATGGGACTGGAGGGGCGGATGGCCCAGCACGTGGAAACCTTGGTGATCGGCGCCGGACCGGCCGGCCTGACGACCGCCTATACGCTGGCCAAGGCGGGCCGCGGCGTGACCGTGCTGGAGATGGACCCGACCTATGTCGGCGGCATCAGCCGGACCGTGGACTACAAGGGCTTCAAGTTCGACATCGGCGGTCACCGCTTCTTCTCGAAGAGCAAGGAGATCGTCGACCTTTGGAACGAGATCCTGCCCGACGACTTCATCGACCGGCCGCGCCTGTCGCGCATCTACTACCGCGAGAAGTTCTACGCCTATCCGCTGAAGGCCTTCGAGGCTCTCGCGAACCTCGGCGTCTGGACCGCGACCAAGTGCATGGCCTCGTTCGGCTGGGCCAAGCTGAACCCGATCGCCAAGCCCACCACCTTCCACGAATGGGTCCGCAACCAGTTCGGTGAGAAGCTGTTCTCGATCTTCTTCAAGACCTACACCGAGAAGGTGTGGGGCATGAGCTGCGACGAGATCTCGGCCGACTGGGCCAGCCAGCGCATCAAGGGCCTGGACCTGGCCGCCGCCATCATCGACGGCGTCAAGCGCTCGCTGGGCGTCAAGGCCAAGGCCATCGGTGAAGGCGCGCCCAAGACCCTGATCGAGAGCTTCCGTTATCCCCGCAAGGGCCCCGGCATGATGTGGGAAGCCTGCGCGCAGAAGATCATCGCCCTGGGCGGCTTGGTCCGCATGGGCCGCAAGGTCGACGGGCTGCACTACGACAAGCTGGCCAAGATCTGGACCGTCTCGGTGACCAGCGCGGACGGCAAGAAAGAGATCTACACGGCCGACGACGTCGTCTCCTCGGCCCCGATCCGTGAGCTGATGCAGGCGGTTTCGCCGACCCCGATCAGCGTCTTCCACGCCGGCGAGTTGATGTACCGCGACTTCCTGACGGTGGTGCTGATTGGCAAGCCGCAGAAGGAACTGCCCGACAACTGGATCTATATCCACGACCCGTCGGTGAAGGTCGGCCGCGTGCAGAACTTCCGCTCGTGGTCGCCTGAGATGATCCCGGACGGCGTCTCGACGTGCCTCGGTTTGGAATACTTCTGCTTCGAGGGCGACGGCCTGTGGGTCACCTCGGACGAGGACCTGGTCGCCCAGGCCAAGCGCGAGATCGCCAAGATCGGCCTGATGGATCCCGCCGATGTCTACGACGCCTGCGTGGTGCGCCAGCACAAGGCCTATCCGGTCTATGACGACGCCTATGCCGAGCACATCAAGATGATCCGCCTGGATCTGAAGATGCACTTCCCGAGCCTGCACCTGGTCGGCCGCAACGGCATGCACAAGTACAACAACCAGGACCACGCCATGATGACCGGCGTCCTGACCGCCGAGAACATCATCGCCGGCGAGACCCTGCACGACGTGTGGGAGGTCAACGAGGACGCCGAGTACAGCGAGGCCGGCGTCTCGGGCGCTCGCGAGGCCCTGCGCAGCGAACGGATGGTCCCGAAGAAGGTCGCCGCCTGATCATGAGACGGCTCTCGAGGCTCATACCCGAGGGGCTGCGTGAGCTGGCGCTGTACGGCCTGGCCAGCGCCCTGGCGCTGGGCCTGGACTATAGCGTTTTGCTGGGGCTGACGGCGCTGGGCGTGAACTATCTGGTCGCCTCGGGGACGGGGTTCACCAGCGGCATCGCCGTCACCTATCTGCTGTCGATCTCGGTGGTGTTCCGCCACCGTCCGGTCGCCGACCGCCGGCGTGAGTTTATCGGCTTCATCGGCGTGGGCCTGGCTGGCCTGATCCTGACCCAGGGCCTGATGGCGCTGTGGGTCGAGGTGCTGCACATGACGCCCGGTCTGGCCAAGATCCCGACCGCGGGGATCGTCTTCCTGTTCAACTTCACCGTCCGCCGGGCGCTGCTGTTCAAGGCCCCGCGCACCGCCCCCGCTCAGCCGTGAGCCGGCGCGATAAGATCCTGGGTCTGCTGGCCGCGTTCGGCATCTTCCTGCTGAGCCGCCCGTACCAGGGCGTGCGTCACGACGGTCGCCTGTATGTCGCCGACGCCCTCGCCAAGCTCGATCCTGGCGGCGTGGGCAAGGACCTGATGTTCGTCCATGACGGCCAGTTCGGGTTCAGCCTGTACACGCCCCTGCTGGCCAAGCTGATCGCGGCGTTCGGCCTGTCGAACGGCGCGCTGGCGATCGTCGTCGTCACCCTGCTGCTCTGGTTCGCGGCCCTGGCGCTGCTGGTCGATACGCTGCTGGCGGACCGGCCGCCGGCCCTGCGCTGGGCGGCCGTGGTCTTCGCCGTGGCCTTGCCGTCGCTGTACGGCCCGCTGGACATCATCGGCTTTGGCGAGCCCTACGCCACGCCGCGCGCCCTGGCCGAGACGGCGGGGTTTGCGGGCATGGCGGCCTATCTGTCCGGCCGCCGGTTCGCGGGGCTGGGCCTTTGCCTGCTGGCCATGCTGTTCCACCCGATCATGGGCCTGTGCGCGGCGGCGGCCATTGGCCTGGCCATGTGTTTCGAGGACCGTCGCTGGCTGTGGGCGGGCCTTGTCGGGATCGTCGTCGTCACGATCGCGGGCCTGCTGCATCTGCCCGTCGCCGAGCGCATCGTCACCGTCATGGATCCGGCCTGGCGGACGGTGGTCGAGGCGCGCAGCCCGATCGTGTTTCCCTCGCTGTGGCCGCTCGAGACCTGGAATCGCCTGGCGGTCCACGCCTGCACCCTGGCCGCCGGCGCTTTCCTGCTGAACGGCGCGCCGCGTCGCCTGGCGCTGGGCGCGCTGATCGCCGGCCTGGCCGGCGTGGCCGTCACCGCGATCCTGGGCGATGGCCTGTCACTGCTGCTGTTCCTGCAGGTCCAGGCCTGGCGGATGCTGGAGCCGATGGCGGTGCTGGCCGCTATGAGCCTGGCCGTTATGTGCGTCGAGCTGCCCCGGCGCGGGCCGTCGGGCCTGCTGGGCCTGGCCTTTCTGGGCTCGGCCTGGATGTTCCGCGAGGTCGGCGCCCTGGGCCTGAGCCTCGCCGCGATCGGCCTGCTGTTCGTGCTGGTCGGCGACAAGATGCACTACAGCCGGCCGGCGCTGTTTCGCGCCGTGGCCATCGGGCTGCTGGTCGTGTCAGCCCTGTTCTATGCCGGCCTGCGCGGTGCGGGTCTGGCCCATGCGCTGGAGCGGTTGCCGCAGGCCTGGCCGTTCAGCCAGGGCTATGTCTGGGGCAGCGACCTGCCGGGTCTCGTGATCGTCCTGATCGTCGGCCTGGGCCTGGCGCGGGGCTGGACCGCGCCGCCGGCGCCCATCCGCATCGCCTCTGTCGCTGTGATCGGCCTGCTGGCCGCCGCGTTGTGGGACGACCGCTCGGCCTATGTCCGCCATCGCGACGAGGGGAGGGACCCAGCCCTGGTCGCCCTGACCGCGTCACGGCCCGGCGCGGTGCTGTGGGGCAGCGGCGATGTCGAGCCCTGGCAATTGATGGGGCGAGCCACCTGGTCCAGCAAGGAACAGAGCGCAGGCGTGGTGTTCTCGCGCCCCCTGGCGCTGACGCTGTGGGACAGGTCGGAGCGCCTCCAGGCGGCGGGTCTGGTCGGGCGGGACTGGATGCGCACCCAGACGGTCGCGGCGCAACGCGTGTCGCCGCCGAAGCCGGCCAATGTCCGCGCTTTCTGCGCCGCCTCGGACGCGCCGGCCTGGATCGTTCGGCCGCTATGGGATGACGAAGGCCCGCTGGACCCAGCGCTCAAGGCGGGCGCCTGGACGCCAAAGGCGCCGTACGTCCTGGAACTCACGGATGCTTCGGGCAGCGCTTGGCGGACGGCTCGGCGCTACGCCGTGATCCCCTGCGCCGGCGGCTGAGCCGTCTCGGTCAGCGTCTCCGACTCGCTCAGGCGGCTCGCGCTCCAGCAAATGAAATGCACGAAGGCGTCGGCCAGGCCGACCATGGCCGCCAGCACGAACACGCTCGTCATCACCAGGATCACCACGACGGACATGTTTTTCTCCTATCCCGCCCAGAACAGCGGAGACGGAGAAATCTGGTTCCAATGTTAGCGCTAACAATCGTGGAAAAACCACGACTGTGGTTGACAACGTTGTCACGCTTCCGGTGAATGGCGCGTTCGCGCAAAGACGGACTCAGAAACATCGTCGCTTAGGGAGTGGTGAAGTGATTGCGGTAAAATACAGCCTCGAGGGCGCCGTCCGATGACCGACGCCGCGATCGCGAAAACCACGACGAAAGGCAACGGCGTCAAGCTGGCCGTCGTCTATGTGACCTGCCTGTTCTTCATCTGGGCCCTGGTCACCAACCTGCTCGACCCGCTGCTGAAGACCTTCAAGACCGTCTTCACTTTGAGCCCCGTCGAAGCCAGCCTGACGGGCTTTGCCTTCTTCATCGCCTACGGGATCATGTCGCTGCCGTCGGCCGCGTTCCTGTCCAAGCTGGGCTACGCCAAGTCGGTGATGGTCGGCCTGGGCGGCATCGTCGCCGGCTGCTTCATCGCCATCGCCGCGGCCAAGCTGCACACCTTCGGGATCTTCCTGGTCGGCCTGTTCGTCATGGCCTCGGGCGTGACCCTGCTGCAGGTGGCCGCCAACCCGCTGATCGCCTCGATGGGCAAGCCCGAAGAGTCGTCGTTCCGCCTGAACCTGTCGCAAGCGTTCAACTCGCTGGGCGCGGCCTGCGGCCTGTGGTTCGGCGCCAACTTCCTGCTCAAGGGCGAGATCTTCACCAAGGACGTGGTGATCACCCAGGCCATGCGCGAGCAGGCGCTGGGCTTCGTCTCCAACGTCTACCTCGCCATCGGCGTGGGTCTGGCGCTGTTCATCCTGCTGATCTTCCTGGTCCGCCAGAAGATCACCGACGCCGCGCCGAAGACCGGCCACCTGGTCAACCCGTTCACCGCCCTGACCTCGAAGTGGGCGAACCTGGGCGCGATCGGCATCTTCCTGTACGTCGGCGCTGAAGTCGCGATCTCGCTGCACCTGCTGCTGTTCCTGGAGCAGGCGCGCATCCTGGACATCCCGTCCGAGCAGGCCGGCAAGCTGACCACCTTCTACATGGTGTTCGCCATGATCGGTCGCTTCGGCGGCTCGGCCCTGCTGAAGACGGTGAAGGACTACGCCCTGCTGACCTTCGTGGCCGTGGGCGCCATCGCCCTGTGCCTGGTCGTCATCGTGACTAAGGACATGACCCCGACGGCTCACACCGGCACCGTGAACCTGCTGCTGGCCTCGGCCCCGCTGACCAGCGGCCTGATCCCGGCCTTCGCGGCGCTGCTGATCGGCCTGTTCAACTCGATCATGTTCCCGACCATCTTCACCCTGACCCTGCAACGCTCCTCGGCGCCGACCTCGGCGACCTCGGGTCTGCTGTGCATGGCCATCGTCGGCGGCGCCTTCCTGCCGCTGGCCTTCGCCAAGATCGAGGAGCTGACCGGCTCGATCTCGATGGGCTTCATCGCTCCGCTGGTCTGCTACCTCTACGTCCTGTGGTTCGCGATCGTGGCCAAGAAGGCCCCGACGCACGAGATCGAGGAAGGCGTGGCCGGCGGCCACTAAGCCTCGAAGGACTTTTCCGAACTACCTGCAAGCACCCCGGGGAAGCACGTGTTCCCGGGGGATTTTTTTAGTGTGCATCCGGCGGAGGCTTGGCGCCGGCCAGGGGCGGGGGCTTGCAGAACGGGGCCATGACCAGGGCGGCCAGGAACAGCACGGCCATCACTCGGAAGACGTCGTTGAAGGCCAGGGTCAGGGCCTCGCGGCCGACCACCTTGGCCAGTTCGCCCTGCAGGATCAGCGCGGCCTGGGCAGCGTCGGGCGTGCGCTCGGCGATGCGGGCGGCCAGCGTGGAGAGGGCGTCGGTCCCCGAGCGGCCGGCCTGGCCCAGGGCCTCGCCAAAGCGGGCCACGTGGATGCGGGCGTTGTCGCCCAGCCAGGTGTTGACCACGGCGATGCCGATGGCCCCGCCCAGGTTGCGCATCAGGTTGAACAGGCCCGAGGCGTAGCGCAGCGCGGCCATCTCGAACCCGCCGAGCGCCAGCGTCACGCTGGGCACGATGCACAGCATGATCGCGAAACCGCGCAGGGCCTGCGGAGCCAGCAGGGCCATGAAGCCCCACTCGCTGGTCATGTGCGAGGTCAGCCACAGGGCGGCGGCGAACAGGGTCAGGCCGGCGCTGACGACGATGCGCGGATCGACCCGCGTCGACAGCCGCGCGGCGATCACCGTCGACAGGATCTGGGCGATGCCGGTGACGAAGACCGTCGTGCCGATCTCCAGGCTGTCATAGCCGCGCACCCGGCCCAGGAAGACGGGGATCAGATAGGTCGACGAATAGAGGCCGAAACCGATCACCAGGTTGAACAGGCAGGCGAAGGCGAAGGTCGGTTTGCGGAACGGCGACAGCCGCACGATCGGCCCGCCCGACCGGAACGAGCGCTCGATGAACAGGGCGAAGGCCACGACGCTGACCCAGGCGGCGATCGCGATGTGGGTGTCTTCGAACCACTGCTTGCGCGGGCCTTCCTCCAGCACGAACTCCAGGCCGCCCAGGAAGATCGCCATCGCCGCCAGGTGCGAATAGTCGATCTTCTTGAGCATCGAGAGATTCGGTCGGTCGACCTTGATGACGTTGATCGCCAGCAGGGTGACGAGCGCGCCTGGCACGATGTTGATGTAGAAGATCGAGCGCCAGCCGATGGCGTCGGTCAGCCAGCCGCCGACCGTGGGGCCCAGGGTCGGGGCCAGCACCGAGACCATGCCCAGGATCGCCGGGATCATCGCCCGCTGCGGTCCGGAGAACATCGCGAAACCCGTGGCGAAGACGGTCGGCACCATGGCCCCGCCGGTGAAGCCCTGCAGCACACGGAACAGGATCATCGAGTCGATGTCCCAGGCCATGCCGCACAGGGCCGACGAGATCGTGAACAGGCCCGCCGACAGGGCGAACAGCCACCGCGTCGACAGCGCCTGAGCCAGGAAGGCCGCGAACGGGATCATCACCAGCTCGGCCATGAGGTAGCCGGTCTGCACCCAGCTGATCTCGTCCGGTCCGGCGGACAGACCCGCCTGCACGTCGTTCAGCGAGGCGGCGACGATCTGGATGTCGATCAGGGCCATGAACTGGCCGAACGCCATCACGCCGAAGATCAGGAACTTGGTCCGGTCGGGCAGGGCCCCAGGGTCGATCGGCGGTTGGCTCACGGAGCGCCCCTTGAAAGTATGATGGCTATAATATTATATGCGTCATGTAATCGAGGCCGCAAGATGCGCTACGACAACGAACACAAGGCGCGCACCCGCCAGAAGGTGCTGGACGAGGCCGCCAAGGCCATCCGCGAGGAGGGGCCGCACCGCCTGGGCGTGGCCGGGATCATGGCCCGCGCGGGCCTGACGCACGGCGGCTTCTACGCCCACTTCCCGTCGAAGGAGGCGTTCGTCGCCGACGCCATCGCCCACATGTTCGAAGGCGGGCCGACGGTCATGCTGGAGAAGGTCAAGGAGCTGCCGCCGCGCGAAGCCCTCACCGGCTATATCGACTTCTACCTGTCGGCCCGGCACCGCGACTCGCGGACCGGCGGCTGCCCGCTGCCGTACCTGGCCGTCGACGCGCCGCGGCTGTCCGAGGCCTCGCGCGAACGCTACGCCAAGGGCGTGGCGCACCTGACCGGGATCATCGCCACGCACCTGTCGGCCCTGGGCCGCGACCATGCCGAGGACGAGGCCAGCTCGACCCTGGCCGAATTGGTCGGCGCCCTGACCCTGGCGCGGGCCGAGCCCGACGCCGACCGCTCCGACGCCATTCTCGAACGCTCGCGGACGCACCTGAAGCGCCGCCTCGGCCTGGAGGCCGCCCAATGACCGACGCCACGTTCAAGGAAGGCCTCGTCGAGGCCCCGGCCGCCAAGGCCAAGAAGGCGCCGTTCTCGCGCAAGACCGTGCTGGCTGTCGGCGGGGCGATCGTCGTCGCGGCCGGCGGCGCGGCGCTGATCGCCATGCCCAAGGGCGCGGTCTCGACCGACGCGGCCTATGTCCAGGCCGACAGCTCCAGCGTCGCGCCCAAGGTCCGAGGCCTGGTGTCCCAGGTGCTGGTCGCCCACAACCAGTCCGTCAAGCGCGGCGACCCGCTGGTCCGCATCGATCCCGAGGAGTTCGACGCCCGCGTGGCCTCGGCCGACGCCGACATCGCCAATGCCGAGGCCGCCGCCGCCAGCGCGCGAGCCGCTTTGATCTCGCTGGACGCCGAGCAGCGCCTGGCCGGTTCCAACATCCGCGCCGCCCAGACCGGGATCGCCGCCGCCGACGCCGAGAACGTCCGCGCCCAGGCCGACCGCAAGCGCTACGAGGACCTCGCCGACAGCGGGGCGGTGGCCCGGCGCGATGTCGAACGCTTCCGCGCCGCCGCCGTCGGGGCCCAGTCGGCCGCCGACCGCAGCCGCGCCCAGCTATCGGTCAGCCAGGACCAGGCCGCTGTCACCGCCGCCAAGCGCGCCACCCTGACTGCCAATCTGGCTCAGGCCGAAGCCGCCGTGGCCCGCGCTCGCGCCGCCTCGATCCTGGCCCGCCAGGACCAGACGCATACGGTGATCGTCTCGCCGATGGACGGCGTGGTGGGCGACCGCCAAGCCGAGCCCGGCGACTACGTCCAGCCCGGCACGCGACTGATGACCATCGTCCCGATGAAGGCGCTCTATGTGGTCGCCAACTTCAAGGAGACCCAGGTCGCGCGCATGCTTCCGGGCCAGGAAGCGACGATCAAGGTCGACGCCCTGGACGGCAAGGCGCTGAAGGGTCACGTCGAGAGCTTCGCGCCGGGCTCGGGCTCGCAGTTCTCGCTGCTGCCGTTCGAACCGGGCACGGGCAACTTCACCAAGATCGTCCAGCGCGTGCCGGTGCGCATCCGCATCGATCCGGGCCAGGCCGAGGTCGCGCGTCTGCGGCCGGGCTTGTCGACGACGGTGAAGGTGAAGCTGAAAGGCTAGCGCCGCAGGGCGCGGTCCCGCAGCTTCAGGAACGGTCGCTCGACGGCGTAGTGCAGCGCCAGCGCGGCCACGATCACGGTGCAGCCATAGAGCGCCAGGGCCGGCCAGCCCGAGAGGGCTTCCGAGTCCAGCCAGGCCTTGTCCAGCGTGTAGACCGGCTTGTGGACCAGGTAGAGGCTGTAGGACAGCGTCGCCAAGGTCGCGACGCCGGGCAGGGGGATCCTGGCCAGCCACGGCTCGGCGTCCAGCGAGGCCGACAGCAGGAGGGCGCAGGCCAGCGAGAACAGCGGATAGCCGAAGGTCGAGCCGGCGAAGTCCAGGTGCGGGCCCTGGTCCTTGATCACTAGCAAGGCGCCGGCCATGACCGCGAGACCGCCCAGCAGCGCCGCCCATGACGGCAACCAGCAGGCCATCAGCTGGGGCCGGAAGGTCCGTCCCGCCGCCAGCAGCACACCTAGCAGCAGGCCGTCCAACCGCACCCAGGTCGGATAGTAGAGCTTGGCCATGTAGAGGTTCCACGGCGCGTCGGCCACGGACGGGTAGAGCCCGGCCCGCAAGGCCATGCCGCCCACCAGGATCAAGCCGGCGAGAACCGGGCCAATCCACTTGGCGCGACCCCGCAGGGCCAGCAGGGTCAGGGGCGCCAGCAGGTAGAAGTACTCCTCCACGCACAACGACCAGGCTGAGCTGAACGTCCCGGCCGCCTTGCTGTCGAGGTCCCAGTTCATGCTGAAGGTCAGGAACCGCCAGGCGGGCAGCATGTCCTTGCCTTCGCGCATGGTCGGGACCAGCAGATACAGCGCCAGCACGGCCAGGAACGCCGGCAGGATGCGAAAGGCGCGTCGCAGGTAGAAGTCGGCGAAGTCGATGCGGCGGCCCTGGGCCATCCGCGCCATCAGCTGGCCGCCGATCAGATAGCCGCTCAGCACGAAGAAGACGTCGACCCCCAGCCAGCCCCACGGCCAGGCGTCCGGCAGTATCCCGACCCGCGCGGGCCGGGGCAGGTGCCACAGCATGACCATCAGCACGGCGAGGGCGCGCAGCAGGTCCGGTCCGACGGCGCGAGGTGACTTGGTCGCGGGCGCTCCAGCGTCGTTCACTGCGCTCGCATAGTCCGCCACACGCATGCCTGCCCCCTTTGCCGCAAAGGCAATTGCAGCCCCCGGCGAGTCCTGTCGAGAGGCCGGAAAGAGCATCACGCGAAGTTGCTGCCGAGCCTTTAGGCGCCGGGGCATGATTCAGTTTTCCTGGTAGGGGCTCCCGGAAAACCTCGCTCGTAATTCCCACTACGGCGCACGACATTTATCGCCTGAGTATTTCGTCGAGGATCGAACATGGCCGTAGCCAAGAGTAGCCGCTTCATCAGCGGGTTCGGGTTCCAGGTTCTGGCCGCCATGGTCGTGGGTCTGGGCCTGGGCCTGCTGGCGCGCCACCTGGGACCGGCGGAAGGGCAGGCGGGCTACGCCCTGGCCGAGACCCTGCACCAGGTGGGCTCGATCTTCGTCCAACTGCTGCGCGTCCTGGTGCCGCCGCTGGTGTTCACGGCCATCGTCGCCTCGATCGCCAACATCGCCCAGCTGCAGAACGCCGCCCGCCTGGTCTGGCGCACCCTGTTCTGGTTCGCGGTCACCGCCCTGATCGCGGTGCTGATCGGCATCGTCCTGGGTCTGATCCTGCAGCCGGGCCTGCACACCACGGTCGAGGCCGCCGCGGCCAAGGCGCCCAAGACCCACGGCTCGTGGCTCGACTTCCTGACCGGCTTGGTGCCCGGCAACATCCTGGGCCTGGCCGCCTCGACCAAGGTCGTCGAGGGCGCGGCCACGACCTCGCTGTCGTTCAACGTCCTGCAGATCGTGGTCATCTCGCTGGTCACCGGCGTCGCGGCCCTGAAGGTCGGCGAGGCGGGCGAGGCCTTCCTGAAGTTCAACGCCTCGGCCCTGGCCATCGTGCGCAAGGTGCTGTGGTGGGTGATCCGCCTGACGCCCATCGGCACCATCGGCCTGTTTGGCAACGCGGTGGCCCAGTACGGCTGGACCACTCTGGGCCAACTGGGCGCCTTCACCGGCGCGATCTATATCGGTCTGGCCCTGGTGCTGCTGGTCGTCTACCCGACGATCCTGGCGCTGAATGGCCTCAACCCCGTGAAGTTCTTCCAGGGGGCCTGGCCGGCGATCCAACTGGGTTTCGTGTCGCGCTCGTCGGTCGGCACCCTGCCGGTGACGGAAGCGGTGACCGAGACCAGCCTGGGCGTGCCGCGCGCCTATGCCGCCTTCGCCGTGCCGTTCGGCGCGACCACCAAGATGGACGGCTGCGCAGCGATCTATCCGGCGATCTCAGCGATCTTCGTGGCCCAGTTCTTCGGCGTGCACCTGGGCTGGTCGGACTATTTCCTGATCGTCTTCGTCTCGGTGATCGGCTCGGCCGCCACGGCGGGCCTGACCGGCGCGACCGTGATGCTGACCCTGACCCTGTCGACCCTGGGCCTGCCGCTGGAAGGCGTGGGCTTGCTGCTGGCCATCGACCCGATCCTGGACATGGGCCGCACCGCCGTGAACGTCGCCGGTCAGGCCCTGGTCCCGACCATCGTGGCCAAGCGGGAAGGGATCCTGGACCTGGAGACCTACAACGCCGCTCGCGTTCCGGCCGAGGCGCAATTGCACCCCGCCGAATAGGCGAGCGCGGTTGCGCCGGGAGGCTTTAGCGGCAATTTTGCCGGCCTGTTGAAGCGTCCCCGGGGGATTCCATGACTTTGAAGACGACGAACGGCGCCCCCGTGGGGGCCAGCCGACGCGCCTTCCTGTCCGGTGCCGCGGCCCTGGCGGGCCTGGCCGTCACCGCCCCCAAGGCCTTCGCCGCCTCCAGTCGTGTCGAGGCCCTGCTGGCCCAGATGACGATCGAGGAGAAGGCCGGCCAGCTGTCGTGCTTCGCCGACATGATCCGGCCGCCGATCGGCGACATGAACCCGCTGGTCAATATCCGCAACGCCCAGATCCTGACCGCCGAGGTCAAGGCCGGCCGCATCGGCGCGCTGTTCAATGGCGTCGGCGCCCAGGCCGCGCGCGACACCCAGAAGGCCGCGATCGAGGGCTCGCGGCTGAAGATCCCGCTGCTGTTCGCCGCCGACGTGATCCACGGTTTCCGCACGGTGTTCCCGATCCCGCTAGCCGAGGCCGCCAGCTTCGACCCACACCTGGCCGAGCGCACCGCCCGCGCCACGGCGGTCGAGGCCACGGCCTCGGGCCTGCACTGGACCTTCGCGCCGATGGTCGACGTCGCCCGCGACCAGCGCTGGGGCCGGGTGGCCGAAGGCTCGGGCGAGGACGTGTTCTTGGGCGAGGTGCTGGCCGCCGCTCGCGTGCGGGGCTTCCAGGGCAAGGACCTGAAGGCCGACGACAGCATGCTGGCCACGCCCAAGCACTTCGCCGCCTATGGCGCGGTGACGGCGGGGCTGGAGTACAATTCCGTCGAGCTGTCGGACGCCACGCTGCGCGAGGTGCACCTGCCGCCGTTCCAGGCCGCCTTCGCGGCCGGCGCCCTGACCACCATGTCGGCGTTCAACGACGTCAACGGCGTGCCGGCCACGGCCAACAAGATGCTGCTGACCGACATCCTGCGCGGGGAGTGGGGGTTTAAGGGTGTGGTGGTCTCGGACTACACGGCCGACCAGGAGCTGGTGGCCCACGGCTTCGCCGCCGACGACCGCGACGCCGCCCGCCTGGCCATCCTGGCCGGCGTCGACATGAGCATGCAGAGCGGCCTCTACAATCGCTACCTGCCGGAACTGGTCGCCTCGGGCGCGGTGCCGATGGCGGTGGTCGACGCCTCGGTGCGCCGCGTGCTGGCGCTGAAGGAGGCGATCGGCCTCTTCGACAATCCCTATCGCTCGCTGGACCCGCGCGACGAGGCCGAGCATACCGCGACGCCCGCCATCCGGGCCCTGAGCCGCGAAGCCGGCGCGCGGTCGATCGTGCTGCTGAAGAACGACCGGGCGCTGCTGCCGCTGCCCAAGGCCGGCAAGCGCCTGGCGCTGATCGGTCCGTTTGCGGACGATCGCGACAACGTGCTGGGCGCCTGGGGCGGCTTCTTCGCCGACCGCAGCCTGAACGTCGACCTGGCCACGGGCCTGCGCGCCCAGCTGGCTGACCCCGGCAGCCTGATCGTCGAGCGCGGCTGCGAGGTCGAGACCACTATCGCCGACGGCTTCGAGCGCGCCGTGGCCGCGGCCCGCGCCGCCGACATCGTCCTGCTGGCCATCGGCGAGAGCCAGGACATGACGGGCGAGGCCAAGTCGCGCACAGACATCCGCATCCCGCCCGTCCAGCAGCGCCTGGCCGAGGCCATCGCCGCCACGGGCAAGCCGGTTATCGTGCTGCTGCGCCACGGCCGCGCCATCCAGCTGGATGGTGTGGTCCGCGACGCCCCGGCGATCGTGGCGACCTGGTTCCTGGGCAGCGAGATGGGCAACGCCGTGGCCGACGTGCTGTTCGGGGCTGTGAACCCGTCGGGCAAGCTGCCGGTCAGCTTCCCGATCGACAGCGGCCAGGAGCCGTTCTTCTACAACGGCCGCACCACCGGCCGTCCCGCGCCGTCCGATCCGAACGGCCAGGAGTACAAGGCGCGCTGGCGCTCGATCCGCAACGACGCGCTCTATCCGTTCGGCTTCGGCCTCAGCTACACGCGCTTCGACGTCACCGACATGAAGCTGTCGACGCCGCGCCTGGCCTGGAACGACACGCTGCACGTGAGCGCCAAGGTCAAGAACAGCGGCAACCTGCACGGCGACCATGTCGTTCAGCTGTACATCCGGGACCGTGTCGCCAGCCGCACCCGGCCAGTGCGCGAGCTGAAGGGCTTCCAGCGCGTCTCCCTGGCGCCGGGCGCCGAGCGGGAGGTGCGGTTCGAACTGAAGCGACAACACCTGATGTTTGTCGGCGACAACGACTATTGGATCTCCGAACCCGGAGTATTCGACGTCTGGATCGCCAGTTCTTCGGTCGACGGATTAGCCGCCAGTTTCGAGCTTCTCCCGGTTGGGTAGAGGGTGACTCGCGAATCGCGTGTTCGACCGTAAACGGCTCGGAGGGGCTCCAAGAGCCGCAAACGGCTCGAAAACCGCTCTGCATTAGTCGCTCGTTAGGAGAATCTTGCAGAGGCAGGCATAGGCGCCACTTCCGGCAGCTTTACTGATGGCCCTTGTCTTGTAAGGATTTTTCGGACTTCATGCGTCCGAGACTTCCACGTCTGGAGCCGTGCGAGCCCAGGAATGTCGTCTGCGGCCGCATGTCTCGTTGAAAGGACTTGGAAAGGAAATAAGGTTACGCCCGTCGGGCCGTAGTGTGGCTTGATTGAGGCGCTTGCGTTTTGGGGGGCGTCTTCACATTGCTTCGGGCGCGCGCTGGGGCGCGTTCATCAGCAAGGATGAATGTATGGCGATCTCGAGTCTCTCCGTCGGGCAGATTACGGCTCTCTCGGTCACCGCGATCCAGGGCCTGTCCACTACGGACATCCAGTCCCTCAACGGATCACAGATCGCCGCTATCAGCGCGACCGGCATCGGCGCGCTCGCGGACACCCAGGTCGCCGCGCTCAGCGCGACCCAGGTCAAGGCGCTCACCACGACGCAGATCCCGAAGTTCGCCACTTCGGTGACCTTCGACGTCACCCAGCTGACCCAGCTTTCGACCAACCAGGTTTCCGCGCTCACCTCGACCCAGCTGGCGTCGCTGGACACCTCGCACATCGCCGTCCTCAGCTCGACCCAGATCGGCGCTTTGTCGGCCACCAATTTCTCGGGGCTGGACTCCACCCAGGTCGGCCAGCTCAACGAGACCCAGGTCAAGGGCCTGACCGTCGCCCAGGTGAAGGGTCTTTCGGTCACCGACATCGGCGAGATGTCGGGCACCCAGATTTCTTATCTCTCGACCGATCGCCTGACCGCGCTTTCGGCCACCAATATTTCGGCGATGGACGGGACCCAGATCTCGGTCCTCAGCACCAACCAGATCGCGTCGCTGACCACCAGCCAGATCAATGGCCTGAACGCGACCGACGTCGGCGAGCTATCGGCGGCCCAGGTCGGCGCCCTGACGACCCAGCAGATCGCCTCGCTGAAGCCCGCCACCTTCTCGGCTCTGGACACCACCCAGGTGGCCGGCCTGTCGGCCAATCAGATCAAGGCCGTCACCGCCGACCAGGTCAAGGCGCTGAACGCCACCGACATCGGTGAATTCACCACGGGCCAGATCGGCTCGCTGACCACCGCGCAGGTCGCGCTGCTGGCCACGACCCAGGCCTCCGCCCTGGCCACGACCCAGGTCGCCGCCCTGGCCACGACCCAGGTCGCGGCCCTGACGACCTCGGCCTTCAAGGCGCTGGACGCCACCCAGGTCGGCTCGTTGAACGAGACCCAGATCAAGGCGGTGACCACCCAGCAGCTGGGGGCGCTGGACGCCACCAATGTCAGCGAGCTGGCCAACACCCAGGTGGGCGCGCTGAGCGCCACCCAACTGGGCTCGCTCACCACGAGCGCCTTCTCGGGCCTGGACCTGACCCAGGTGGCGGCGCTCTCGACCGACCAGGTCAAGGGCATCACCGTCAGCCAGCTGAAGGCGCTGACGACGACCGACATCGGCGAGCTGGCGGCGACCCAGATCGGCGCGCTGAGCACGACCCAGCTCTCCAACGTCACGACCGGCAACATCTCGGCGCTGGACGAGACCCAGGTCGCCGGCCTGACGGCGGCCCAGATCAAGGGCCTGACCACCCAGCAGGTGGCCGGCCTGAGCGTGACCGACATCGGCGAACTGGCCGATACCCAGGTCGCCGCCCTGACCGTTGACCAGATCAAGAACCTCACGACCGCCAGCGTCTCGGCGCTGAGCACCACTCAGGTCGCGCTGCTGGCCACCACCCAGATGGCGGCCCTGACGGTCGCCCAGGTGAAGGCGCTGAACGCCACGGACATCGGCGAGCTGTCGGCGGCCCAGGTGGGCGCGATGACGACCTCGCAGATCGCCGCCCTGGCCGGTACGCAGGTCAATGCGCTGTCGGCGACCCAGATCGGCGGCCTGACCTCGAGCCAGGTGGGCGCGATCACCACGACCAACCTCGTGGTCATGGACGCGACCCAGATGGGTTCGCTGAGCGCGCTGCAGCTGAAGGGCATGACGACCCAGCAGCTGGCCGCGCTGACGACCACCAACATCGGCAATCTGGCCGACACCCAGGTGGGCGCGCTGTCGGCCGCCCAGGTGGGCGCGATCAACACCGCCAGCTTCTCGTCGCTGAACGCGACGCAGGTCGCGGCCCTGACGACCGATCAGCTGAAGGGCGTGACCGCCAGCCAGATCAAGGGCCTGACGACGACCGACGTCGGCGAGCTGTCGACCACCCAGATCGCCTCGCTGTCGACCGCGCAGATGAGCGCGATGACGACGGGCAGCCTGTCGGCGCTGGACGCCACCCAGATGGCGGCCCTGACGACCGCCCAGATCAAGGGCCTGACGACCAGCCAGCTGCAGGGTCTGTCGACCACCGACATCGGTGAGCTGACGACGACCCAGATCGGCGCCCTGACCGCCGACCAGATCAAGACGCTCTCGACGAGCAACATCTCGGCCCTGGCCGACACCCAGGTCGCGGTCCTGACGGCCACCCAGATCAAGGGGCTGACGACCGCCCAGATCGGCGCGCTGAACGCAACCGACGTCGGCGAACTGGCCGACACCCAGGTCCAGGCGCTGGCGAACTCGCAGTTGGCGGCGCTGAGCCAGACCGCGGTGAAGAGCCTGTCGGTCACCCAGATCGGCGGCCTCAGCGCCAGCCAGGTGGGCGCGTTCTCGGCCAGCAACTTCTCCGCGATGGACGCGACCCAGGTCGGCGCCCTGAGCGCGGCCCAGATCAAGGGCCTGACCGTCGACCAGGTTAAGGGCCTGAACGCGACCGACGTCGCCGAACTGGCCACGACCCAGGTCGCGGCCCTGGGCGCGACGCAGCTGGCGGCTCTGACCACCGGGGCCTTCACGGCCCTGGACGGCACCCAGATGGCGGCGCTGACCGAGACTCAGATGAAGAGTCTCACGACCAGCCAGCTGCGCGCCATGTCGGCGACGGACATCGGCGAGCTCGCCGATACGCAGGTGAAGGCGCTGACGACCGCTCAGGTGTCGCAGCTGACCGACACCGGCTTCGCGGCGCTGAACGCGACGCAGGTCGCGGCGCTGGAAACGACGCAAATCAAGGCCCTGACGGCCACCCAGCTGAAGAACCTGTCGACCACCGACATCGGCGAGTTCACCTCGACCCAGATCGGTTCGCTGACCGTCGACCAGATCAAGAGCCTGTCGGCCGCCAGCATCTCGGCCATGGACTCCACCCAGGTGTCGGCGCTGGTCAACACCCAGCTGCAGGCGCTGAACGCCACCCAGCTGAAGAGCCTGACGACCACCGACATCGACGAGCTGTCCTCGGCCCAGATCGGCGCGTTGACGGCCGCCCAGATCACCGGCCTGGCCTCGACCCAGGTGCAGGAGCTGTCGACCACCCAGATCGGCGGTCTGACCTCGACCCAGCTTGGCGCGATCACCTCGACCAACCTGACGCTGATGGACGGGACCCAGTTGGGCTCGCTGACGGCGGGGCAGCTCAAGGGCCTGACCACCCAGCAGGCGGCCGCCCTGACGACCACCAATGTCAGCGCCCTCGCTGACACCCAGATCCAGGGCCTGTCCGGCGCCCAGGTCGCCGCCCTGTCGACCGGCAGCTTCTTGGCCCTGAACGCCACCCAGGTGGCGGCGCTGAACGAAACCCAGGTCAAGGCCATCACGGTCAGCCAGATCAAGGCGCTGACCGCCACCGACGTCGGTGAGCTGACGACGACGCAGGTCTCCCAGCTGACGACCTCGCAGATCGCGGCCCTGACGACGAGCAGCTTCTCGGCGCTGGACGCCACCCAGTTCAGCGCGCTGACGACCAGCCAGCTGAAGGGCGTGACGCTGGATCAGGTGAAGAACCTGAGCACGACGGACGTCGCCGAGCTGACCACGACCCAGATCGGCGGCTTGAGCGTCGACCAGATCAAGAGCCTGACGCCGGCGAACCTGTCGGCGCTGGACGCGACCCAGACGGCGGCCCTGACGGTCACCCAGATGAAGGGCCTGACGACCAGCCAGCTGGGCGGTCTGTCGACCACCGACATCAGCGAACTTGCCGATACCCAGGTTGGCGCGCTCTCGAGCGTCCAGATCGCCGCGCTGAACGTCAATGACCTGACCACGACCCAGATCCAGGGCCTCAGCACCACGCTGATCGGCGCTCTGGGCGCGACCAAGTTCGCGGCCTGGGACGCCACCCAGGTGGGCGCGCTGGCCACGACCCAGATGAAGGGCCTGACGACCAGCCAGCTCAGCGCCCTGAGCGCGACGGACGTCGGCGAACTGGCCGACACCCAGGTGGCCGCCCTGGCGGGCACCCAGCTGGCCGCTCTGTCGACGGCCGGCTTCTCGGCCCTGAGCGCCACCCAGGTGGCGACCTTGAACGAGACCCAGATCAAGTCGATCACGGCCAGCCAGCTCAAGGCGCTGACCACGACCGACATCGGTGAGCTGACGACGACCCAGGTCTCGCAGCTGACTACCTCGCAGATCGCGTCCCTGACCGACACGGCCTTCGCGGCCCTGGACGCCACCCAAGTGGCGTCGCTGACCGTGACCCAGATGAAGGCCGTCACGGCGACGCAGCTCAAGAACCTGAGTGCGACCGACATCGGTGAGCTGGCGACGACCCAGGTCGCGGCCCTGAGCGCCGATCAGATCAAGAGCCTGTCGGCGGCCAGCGTCTCGGCCCTGGCCGACACCCAGGTCGCGGCCCTGGCCAACACCCAGATCCAGGCGCTCTCGGCGACCCAGCTGAAGGGCTTGTCGGTTACCGACATCGACGAACTGAGCTCGGCCCAGGTCGGCGCGCTGTCGGTCCTGCAGATCGGCTCGCTGGCCGGCACCCAGGTGCAGGAACTGTCGACGACCCAGATCGGCGGGCTTTCGGCCGCCCAGGTGGGCGCGCTCTCGACCACCAACGTTCAGCTGCTGAACGACACCCAGATCGGCGCCCTGACGACGGCTCAGCTCAAGGGGCTGACGTCCCAGCAGGCGGCCGCGCTGACCAGCACCAACGTCGCCGCCCTGGCGGATACCCAGGTGCAGGCGCTGTCGACCGCGCAGATCGGCGCCCTGACGACGACCAGCTTCTCGGCTCTGAACGGGACCCAGGTCGCCGCGCTCTCGGCCGACCAGGTCAAGGGCATCACGGCGACCCAGCTGAAGAACATGTCGACGACGGATGTCGGCGATCTGGCGACCACTCAGCTCCAGGCGCTGTCGACCTCGCAGATCGCCGCTCTGACGACGAGCAGCTTCTCGGCCCTGGACGCCACCCAGTTCGGCTCGCTGACCGCTACCCAGATCAAGGGCATTACGGTCGACCAGCTGAAGAACCTGACGACCACCGACATCGGTGAGTTGGCGACCACGCAGATCCAGGCCCTGAGCTCCAGCCAGTTGGCCGCCCTGACGACCGGCAATCTGTCGGCGCTGGACGCGACCCAGATGGCCTCGCTGACGGTCACCCAGGTGAAGGGTCTGTCGAACGCTCAGATCCAAAGCCTGAACACGACCGACATCGGCGAACTGGTCGACACCCAGATCGCGGCCCTGAGCGCCGGTCAGGTCACCGCCCTGGCCACGACCCAGGCCGCGCAGCTCTCGACGACGCAGATCGGCTCCCTGGCCTCGACCCAGATCGCGGGCCTGACGACCTCGGCCCTTCAGGCCCTGGACGCAACCCAGATGGGGTCGCTGACGGCCAACCAGCTGAAGGGTCTGACGACCCAGCAGGTCGGCGCGCTGCGCGCCACGGATGTCGCCGAACTGGCCAATACCCAGGTCGCCGCACTGAGCGCCACCCAGCTGTCGGCGCTGACGACCACGGCCTTCTCGGCCCTGGACGGCACGCAGATGGCGGCGCTCAACGAGTCGCAGATCAAGGGTCTCACCACCCTGCAGGTCAAAAACCTGACGACGACCGACATCGCCGAGCTGGCCGACACCCAGGTCAAGGCCCTGACCGGCACGCAGCTGTCGGCCCTGAGCACGGGCAGCTTCTCGGCGTTGGACGCCACGCAGGTCGCGGCGCTCACGGTCACTCAGATCAAGAGCATCGCCACCAGCCAGATCGCGGCCCTGAACGCGACGGATGTGGGCGAGTTCACGACGACCCAGATCGCGGCCCTGACCGTCGACCAGATCAAGAACCTGTCGGCGGCCAGTGTCTCGGCCCTGGCCGACACCCAGGTTGCTGTCCTGGCCAACACCCAGATCCAGGCGCTCTCGGCCTCGCAACTCAAGGGTCTGTCGGTCAGCGACATCGATGAGCTGTCGTCGACCCAGATCGGCGCACTCTCGAACCTGCAGGTCGGGGCCCTGGCCCTGACCCAGCTGCAAGAGCTGTCGACCACCCAGATCGGCGGCCTGACCACGGGCCAGATCTCGGCGATCTCGTCGACGAACTTCAACCAGTTGAACGACACCCAGATCGCCGCCCTGAGCGCTGATCAGGTCAAGGGTCTGACGACCAGCCAGATGGCCGGCCTGAACGCGACCAGCATCGCGGCCATGGCCGACACCCAGGTCCAGGCCCTGACCTCGACCCAGCTGGCGGGCATGACCTCCGGCGGCTTCTCGAGCCTGAACAGCACCCAGGTGGCTGTGCTGACCGCGACGCAGCTGAAGGGCCTGACGACCGCCCACATGAAGGGCCTGACGACCACCGACATCGGCGAGCTGGCGGATACCCAGATCCAGGCGCTGTCGGCGGCTCAGATCGGCGCGATGACGACCAGCGCTTTCTCGGCGATGGACGCCACCCAGATGGCGGGGCTGAACGCCACGCAGATCAAGGGCATCACCGTCGATCAGATCAAGAACCTGACGACGACCGATATCGGCGAGCTGACGACCGGGATGATCCAGTCCCTGGCCACCAGCCAGCTGGTCGCGCTGACGACCACCAACCTGTCGGCGATGGACGCGACCCAGATGGGCTCGCTGACCTCGACCCACATCAAGGCGCTCACGGGCGACCAGGTGAAGGGTCTGTCGACGACCGACATCGGCGAACTGACCACGGCCCAGATCGGCGCGCTGAACACCGCCCAGGTGGTTCTGCTCAGCGCGGCCCAGGCGGGCGAGCTGTCGGTGACCCAGATCGGCGCCATGGCCACGACCCAGGTCGCGGCGATGACCACGACGACGTTCTCGAGCCTGGCCGACACCCAGGTGGCGGCTCTGAGCGAGACCCAGGTCAAGGCCATCACCACGACCCAGCTCGGGGCGATGAACGCCACCGACGTCGGTCAGTTCGTCGGCACCCAGATCGGCGCGCTGAGCACCCAGCAACTGCAGTCGATCTCGTCGGCCAACATCTCGGCCCTCGACGCCACCCAGACCGCGTCGCTCACCACGGCGCAGATCAAGGGTCTGACGGCGTCGCAGCTGAAGGGTCTGACGGCGACCGACGTGGCCGACCTGGCCGGCACGCAACTGGCCTCGCTGGCCACCACCCAGGTGGCCCAGCTGTCGACCGACGTGATCGCGGCGCTGACCACCACCCAGGTCGGTCAGCTGGAAGTCAGCCAACTGCCGGGTCTGACCGCCACCCAGCTGGACTTCCTGTCGACGACCAACATCGAAGCGATGACGCCGACCCAGGCCAACGCCCTGACGCAGAGCCAGGTGCAAAGCCTGAGCGACGCCCAGATCGTCTCGTACCTGAACGCGACCTAGTAACGGCCGCCGCTCGCGCCCACCGGCGCGGGCGGCGAACCCTCTCTCGGCCATTGGTCGAGCCCCCAGCCCCATGCCATGATCGCGCTGCGCCGACTCGCGCGTCGCCTTTGCGCGCGCCTGTCCCTCGCCGCTTATCGGTATCAGGAAGACAATGGCCGACGTCGATACGCTGGATCTGCTCAGCAAGCTTACCGCCGAGGGTTGCTCGCTCGGTGAAGTGATCACCATAGCCGCCCGCTTCGGGACAGGGGGGCAACCCGCCCTGGCCGACCAGGCCTATAAGATCTGGATCCGCTTCAATCCCGAGCATCCGCAGCTGTGCGTGGCGCTGTTCAATCGGTCGATCCTGCAATCGGCCCTGGGCGACAACATCGGCGCGGCGGCCTCGCTGGAGCAGGCGATCGCGCTGAACGCTGACTTCATGCCCGCCTATGTCAATCTGGGCGGCCTGCAGGAGCGGGCGGGCCTGCACGAGATGGCCGTGGCCACCTGGGAGACCGGAGCCAACCGCAGCGTCGTTCCCAGCGGCATGGGCGTGAACTACGCCTTCACCTGCCTCAAGCAGATCGCCCGCCTGCTGGGCGACATCTCGCAGCCCGCGCGGGCCGAGCTGGCCCTGCTGCGCGCCGCCGACCTCGACCCCACCGCCGAGGAGGTGATCGGCCAACTGGTCGCCACTCGTCTGGCCCAATGCAAGTGGCCGGCCCTGCAGCCGACCGAGCGCCTGAGCCGGGAGACTCTGCTGCGCGGCGTCAATCCGCTGTCGATCTCGGCCTATAGCGACGACCCGCTGCTGCTGCTGGCGGCCGGCAACCACTTCATCGAGCGCGAGTCCAAGACCACGCCCGAACAGATCCGCGCCGACCGCCGCGACGCCCCGATCGACATCAAGGGCCGTCGCCCGCGCATCGGCTACATCTCGTCGGACCTGCGCGACCACGCCGTCGGTTATCTGATGGCCGAGCTGTTCGAGGTGCACGACAAGTCGAAGGTCGAGGTCTTCGCCTACTACTGCGGGCCGGAGTCCAGCGACGGCCTGAACACCCGCATTCGCGCCGCGGCCGAGCACTTCACCGACATTCGTCCGATGTCGGACGATGAAGCCGCCCAGCGCATCGTCGATGACCAGATCGACATCCTGGTCGACGTCAACGGCCACACGCGCGACGCCCGCACGGCCGTCTTCGCCCGCCGTCCGGCCCCGATCCTGGTCAATTGGCTGGGCTATCCGGGCACGATGGGCAGCGACTACCACCACTACATCGTCGCCGATCCGTGGATCATCCCGCCGGAGATGGAGCTCTACTACTCCGAGGCTGTCCGTCGGATCCCCTGCTACCAGCCCAACGACCGCCGCCGGAAGGTCAACGACGTCGCGCCGACGCGGACCGAGGCCGGCCTGCCCGAGGACGCTTTCGTGTTCTGCTGCTTCAATGGCACGCAGAAGATCACGCCCTTCGTCTTCGACCGCTGGATGGAGATCCTCAAGCGCACGCCCGGCAGCGTGCTGTGGTTGCTGGACAACAATCCCGAGACCAACGGCCGCCTGCGCGACGCGGCCGAGGCGCGGGGCGTGGATCGCACCCGCCTGGTCTTCGCCCAGAAGCTGCAGAACGCCTTCCACCTGGCGCGCTACCGCCTGGCGGACCTGTTCCTGGACACCACGCCCTACGGCGCCCACACCACGGCCTCGGACGCGCTGTGGATGGCCGTGCCGGTGCTGACCTGGTCGGGCAAGAGCTTCGCCTCGCGCGTCTGCGGCAGCCTGGTGCGCAGCGCCGGCCTGCCCGAGCTGGTCGTCGACAGCGCCCAGGCCTATGTCGACAAGGCCGTCGAACTGGGGGCCAACCCCGAGAAGGCCCGCGCTCTGCGCGCCCAGCTCGAGGCCACCCGCGACACCTGCGTGCTGTTCGACATGGACCTGCTGGCCGGCAAGCTGGAAGAGCTCTACGGCGAGATGATCGCCGAGTATCAGGCCGGCAATCGCCCGCAGCCGAACCTGGCCAACCTGCGCACCTATCTGGAGATCGGCCTGGCCCTGGATCGCGACGATCGCGAGATGCAGGCCGAGCCCGACCTGCACGCCCTCTATCGCCACGAACTGGCTCGTCGCCACAGCGTCAAGGCCATCCCCGCCGACGGCCGGCTGTGGGAGGACGCAGGCTCGTGAGCCGCGAGCCGCTGGAGGCTCCGGTCGAGGTCACCCCGGGGATGGACGCGCTGTTCGCGCCCGGCGTCGCCCGACCGGCGCAGTTCAGCCGCCTGGCGGTGCTGAACGCCCTGAACGGGCTGATCGACTACCTGCGTCGCCGCAAGGCCGCCGATCCCGGCTTCCGCGTGCTGGTGATCGGCGGCGGCCCGCCGGGGTGGCCGAGCGACCTGTGCGACGCGACCCTTGGCGGGGCGGTGGGCGCGTTCACCGGCGACCTTTCCGATCCCGACATCTATCGCGCCCTGCTGGCCCAGGTCGCCCGCGAGGGCCGCTTCGACTATGTCGTGGCGCTGCATGTCATGCAGATGCTGGCCCGGCCCTCGACGCTGCTCGAGCGCCTGCCGCTGCTGGCCGAGGCGGGCTGGATCACCATGCCGTCACGCTATCTGGAGATGCTGAAGGTCGAGGGACCACATCGCGGCTTCGCCCATCACCGCTGGGGCGTCGACCATCTGGATGGCGTGCTGACGCTGGCGCCCAAGGCCCCACAGGTCGAGCACCTGGTTTTCCCCGGCGAGACCGTCTGGGAGCAGGCCCAGGACCGCTTCGAGCTGCAGGTCGGCTGGCGTGGCGCCTTGCGCTTCGAGATCCTGGGCGGGGAGGGCGCTTCGCTGCCGCGCGCCATGATGCAGGCCCTGCTGGGCCGCTTCTTCGAGGGTGTCGAGGTGACCAGCGCCGCGCCCCAGAGCTCGCCGCCGTCGTCGAAGGTCGATATCGAAGGGCAGTTAGTCCAGGCCCTGGCCCAGGCCCGCGACCACGGGAAACTGCATCCGCTGGGCCGGATGAAATACTACCACGACGCCACCAGCCTGATCCTGTGCGAGCACCCGACGCGCCAGCGCCTGGACCTGTTCGAGCTGATCCTGGCCGAGGCGGCGGCCATGGACGTGGACTCGCCGGGCGAGGAATGGGTCGGCTGGATCCACCACTACAGCGCGGTGATGGACGCCCTGACTGGCGCCGATCTGGACGGCCCGACGCCGCCCGCGCCGGACGATGGTCCGCAGACCTTCCTGACTGGCGACGGCAAGACACTGGACGCCGAGGGGCTCAAGGCCCACGCCGACGCCCTGGGGGCCCGGGTGGTGTTCTTCGCCGCCGCCGACGAGCGGTATGTCGAGCTCTATGCCCGCTGGCTGACCCTGTCGGTGATCAAGCACGGCGACGTGCCGTTCCTGGTGGTGATCCACGTGATCGGCGGCGCGGGGCGTCTGGCCCAGGCGGCCGCGACGGTTCGGATAGACGACCCGCGACTGGTCTTCACCGGCGACGACTTCGACGCCGCCAAGGTGACGATCAAGTGCTACGAGGCCCCGCCCAAGGGCCTGATCGAGATTCCCGTCGCCCACTACCAGTCGGTGCGCTTCCAGCGCCTGGGCGGCCTACTGGACCTGCTGCAACGGCCGGTGTTCGTCTCGGACATCGACCTGCTGCTGCAGCGCGGCGTCGCCGACCTTCTGCAGCAGTGGGCCGACGCCGATCTCGTGATCAACGAGAACGAGCGCAACATGCAGGCCGGCTCGCGGATCACCGCCAATCTGGTGCTGGCGCGTCCGACCGAGGCGACCTCGGTGCTGTTGCGCTGGCTGCGGACCTATCTGGACGCCCGGCTGTCGCGCGCGGTCGTCACCCGCTGGATCGACCAGGTCGCCCTGAACCTGGCCCGCGCCCACCTGGCGATCCATCTGCCCGGGGCCAAGGTCGGGGCTTTCGACACCAACACCGACATCAACAACGTGATGTTCAAGGAATACGTGCCCGGCCACCCGTTCCGGTTCCTATCGCTGTATCACGGCTTCGATACGTCGACGCTGGAGGAGTAGGGCGGGTCAGAAGCCGGCGCGGGCCTTTATCAGCACCGCGCCGCCGCTCGTGGCCCACAGCTCGGCACCGTCGTCGGTCAGCCGGCCGTGGGCGGTGATCGTCTCGCCGGCGAAGGCGGGCTTCAGGGCGCGGAACGAGAAGCGCGAGATCGGCCGTGCGGGCATGGCCTCCAGCAGCAGCAAAGCGATCAGCGGGCCGTGGACGACGAGGCCCGCGTAACCCTCGATGTCGGTCGCATAGGCCTGGTCGTAGTGGATGCGGTGGCTGTTCGAGGTCGCCGCCGAGAAGGCGAACAGCAGCACAGGATCGGTGGGGGTTTCGTGGGACCACTCGGCCTGCGGAAGCTCGTCATCGGGCGTACGCGGCGCGGGCGGAGTAGCGGCGTAGACGATCGTCTGGCGCTCAGTGACGCAGACCTTGCCGGCCTGACTGAACGCTCGGTCGACGGTGACGAAGGTTAGCGGGCCGCTCGCGCCCGGCTTTTCTTCGACGTTGGCGATGGCCTCGACGAGCTCGGTCTCGAGGCCGGGGTGCAGCGGTTTTGTAAACCGAAGGTCAGCCGCAGCGAACATCCGACGGGGAGCTTCGATCGCCGGCAGGAACAGGCCGCGCCTCTGATGACCGTCGGCGCCGAGGTCAGCGCGCGGGACAGGCTCGGCGAGGCAGGCCCAGTGCCAGGCGGGCGGGACTTCGGTCGGCGTGGGGCGGTCGAGCACCGCCGCCAGGCGCGTCAGGTCCGAACCCGCCAGGACCGCCGTCCGCCGCCGCTGCATCAGTACGACCGGGGCAGGCCGAGCACGTGCTCGGCGACATAGGCCAGGATCAGATTCGTCGAGATCGGCGCCACCTGGTAGAGGCGCGTCTCGCGGAATTTGCGCTCGATGTCGTACTCCTCGGCGAAGCCGAAGCCGCCGTGGGTCTGCAGGCACATGTCGGCCGCCGCCCACGAGGCCTCCGAGGCCAGCATCTTGCCGATATTGGCCTGCTCGCCGCACGGCTGCCCGGCGTCGTAGCGCGCGGCCGCATCATAGATCGTCAGGCGCGCGGCGTGGGCCTGGGCGTAGGCGCGGGCGATCGGGAACTGCACGCCCTGGTTCTGGCCGATTGGCCGGCCGAATACGACGCGGCTGTTGGCGTAGTCACGGGCCTTGCCGATCAGCCAGGCGGCGTCACCCAGGCACTCGGCCCCGATCAGGATCCGCTCGGCGTTCATGCCGTCCAGGATGTAGCGGAAGCCCTTGCCTTCCTCGCCGATCAGGCTGTCGGCGGGAATGACGAGGTTGTCGAAGAAGACCTCGGTCGTGGCGTGGTTCAGCATGGTGGCGATCGGCTTGATCGTCAGGCCGTTGCCCTTCGCCTCGCGCATGTCGACCAGGAAGACCGACAGGCCTTCGCTCTTGCGGGCGACCTGGTCCTTGGACGTGGTGCGGGCCAGCAGAACCATCAGGTCGGAGTGCTCGGCGCGGCTGGTCCAGACCTTCTGGCCGTTGATGACATAGGTGTCGCCCTCGCGCCGGGCGAAGGTCGAGATCGAGGTGGTGTCGGTGCCGGCCGTAGGCTCGGTGACGCCGAAGGCCTGGAGGCGGATAGAGCCATCGGCGATCCGGGGCAGCCAAGTCTCTTTCTGCGCGATAGAGCCGTGCCTCAGGACCGTGCCCATGGTGTACATCTGGGCGTGAAGGGCCGCGGCGTTGCCGCCGCTGGCGTGAACCTCTTCCAGGATCGCCGCCGCTGCCGTCAGGCCAAGACCGCCGCCGCCGTACTCTTCCGGGATCAGCACGCCCAGCAGGCCGGCCTTGGTCATCGCGGCCACGAAGTCGGTCGGATAGGCCTTCTCGCGGTCCAGAGCGCGCCAGTAGGGCGGCGGGAAGTCGCGGCACAGGGCCCGCACCGTCTGTCGCAGGGCCTCGATCAGTTCGGCGTCCACTAGACGCGCTCGAACGACAGCGCCGCGCCCTGGCCGACGCCGATGCAGAGGGTGGCGAGGCCGCGCTTGCCGCCAGTGGCTTCCAGCTGGCGCAGGGCCGTCAGCACCAGCCGCGCGCCGGACGCGCCGAGCGGGTGGCCCAGGGCGATGGCGCCGCCGTTGGCGTTCACATGCGCGCCGTCGTCGGGCAGGCCGAGCTGGCGCAGGACCGCCAGGCCCTGGGCGGCGAAGGCCTCGTTCAGTTCGACCGTGTCGAAGTCACCGATGGCGAGGCCGGTCTTGGCCAGCAGCTTACGGACCGCCGGGACCGGGCCGATGCCCATCACGCGCGGCGCGACGCCGGCGGTGGCATAGCCGGTGATCCTTGCGCGAGGCGTCAAGCCGTGCCGCTTCACGGCGTCCTCGGAGGCGACGATCATGGCCACCGCACCGTCATTGACGCCCGACGCGTTGCCCGCTGTCACCGTGCCGCCTTCGCGGACGACGGGTTTCAGCTTGGCGAGCGCTTCGAGGGTGGTCTCGCGCGGATGTTCGTCACGGTCGACGATCGTAGGGCCGGCCTTGCCAGGGATCTCGACCGGGGTGATCTCACCGGCCAGGAAGCCGCTCGCCTGGGCGGCCGCCGCCCGCTGCTGGCTGCGCAGGGCGAAGGCGTCTTGGTCCTCGCGGTTGACGCCATAGTCGGCGGCGACGTTCTCGGCGGTCTCGGGCATTGAGTCGACGCCGTACAGCTGGCGCATCGCCGGATTGATGAACCGCCAGCCGATCGTGGTGTCGTAGATCTCGGCGTTGCGGGCGAAGGCGCTGTCGGCCTTGGGCATCACGAACGGCGCGCGGCTCATGCTCTCGACGCCGCCGGCGATGACCAGGTCGTTGTGGCCGGAAAGGATGGCGCGGGCGGCATAGCCGACGGCCTCCAGGCCCGAGGCGCACAGGCGGTTGACCGTCACGCCCGGAACCTCGACCGGATAGCCAGCCAGCAGCAGGCCCATGCGCGCGACGTTGCGGTTGTCCTCGCCAGCCTGGTTGGCGCAGCCCAGCACCACCTCGTCGATGGCGGAGAGATCGAGGCCGGCGTTGCGCGCCGCCAGGGCCTTCAGCGGGATCGCCGCCAGGTCGTCTGCGCGGACCTTGGATAGCGCGCCGCCATAGCGGCCGATCGGCGTGCGGATCCCGTCACAGAGATAGGCGGTCGTCATGCGAAGGCTCCCGGATCGTCGCGCTCAAACAAGTGTTAGAGTCGCGCGGCCGGGGCCTCAACTAGTTTTCAGCGCCAGCCGCCGCCCAGGGCCTGGACCAGCGCCACCGCCGTCGTCTGGCGCGACACCGCCGTGGTCACCAGCGTCCGCCGCGCCGACAAGGCCGAGGCTTGGGCTGCGACGACGTCCGTGTAGGCGACCTGGCCGGCCTTGTACTGGTTCAGCAGCATCTGCTCGGTCTGGTCGGCCGCCTGGGAGGCGGTCAGTTGCAGGGCGTACTGACGTTCCAGGGTGCGGGCGGCGGTCAGCTGGTTTTCGACGTCCTCGAAGGCCTGCAGGGCCGTCTGGCGGTAGTTGGCGGCCGTCTGGTCATAGGCGGCGCGGCTCTGGGCGACCTGGGCGCGGCGAGCGCCGGCGTCGAACAGGGTCTGGGCGGCGGTCAGGCCCAGCGACCAGGTGTTGGCCGTGGTCGCGAACAGGTCGCCCAGCCGGCTGGCGGTCGAGCGACCGTCGGCGCTGAGGTTGAAGGTCGGGAAGAAGGCGGCGCGGGCCACGCCGATGTCGGCATTGGCGGCGGCCACGCGGCGCTCGGCGGCGGCGACGTCGGGACGGCGCTCCAGCAGGGCCGAGGGCACGCCGACCGGGATCTCGGGCACGACCGGTTGCCAATTGGCAACTGCCGCCAGGCGGAAGCCGCTGGCCGGCTCGCCGACTAGAACGGCGATGGCGTTCTCGAAGGCTGTGCGGTCCTGGACCAAGCCCTCCAGCGTCGACTGGGCGTTGGCCAGCTGGCTCTGGGCCTGCAGCACGTCCGACTTGGGCGCGATGGCGGCGTTGTAGCGGTTGGTGGTGATCTGCAGGCTGCGCTGGTAGCCCTCGACCGTGGACTGGACCATGGCGATCTCGGCGTCGGCGCGGCGCAGGCCCAGATAGCTGGTCGCCAGTTCGCCTTGCGCGGAGAGACGGGCGGCGGCGAGGTCAGCCTCGCTGGCGTCGGCCGAGGCCTTGGCCCCGCTGATGCCGGCGCGGATACGGCCCCAGACGTCGGGCTCCCAGCTGGCGCCAATGCCGACCTGATAGCGCTGGGTGTCGCCGGCGCTGGTGGCGCCACCGGCCGACGTTGTGGTCTTGGTGCCGCCGCCGCCGGACTTGGTGGCCGAGCCCGACAGGTCGATACTGGGGAACAGGCCGGCGCGCTGCTCGCGAACGAGCGCTCTGGCCTGGCGATAGGCGGCCTCGGCGGCGGCGATGGTCTGGTTGTCCACCTTCACCCGCTCGGCCAGGGCGTTCAGCTGCGGATCGCCGAGCAGCGTCCACCAGTCGCCGCGATCCAGGTGGTCGGACGGCGTAGCGGTCTTCCAGCCCTCCATGGCCTTGAACTGGGCCGGCGGGGCGGATTTCAGGGCGGGCGTCTCGTAGGCCGGCGTCATCGAGCAGGCGCCGAGGGCGAGCAGCGAGGCCGCGCCGATCAGATGGAGAAAGCGGGTCATCGAGCGGGTTCCGGCGCGTGGTGGGTCAGATGCCGCTCGTCCTTGTCGCGCGCCTTGCCGCGCAGACGGTCGAGATAGACATAGACCACGGGGGTGGTGATCAGGGTCAGGAGCTGGCTGGCGATCAGGCCGCCGATGATGGCCACGCCCAGCGGGCGGCGCAGCTCGGCGCCTTCGCCGAAACCGATGGCCAGGGGCAGGGCGCCCAGGGCTGCGGCCAGGGTGGTCATCAGGATCGGGCGGAAGCGCAACAGGCTGGCTTCGCGCGCGGCTTCCTGGGCGGTCAGGCCTCGGCTGCGCTGGGCGTCCAGGGCGAAGTCGATGATCAGGATGGCGTTCTTCTTGACGATGCCCAGCAGCAGGAAGACCCCGATCAAGGCGATGATCGAGAACTCCATCTTGAAGATCAGCAGGGCGATAACCGCGCCGACGCCAGCGGCGGGCAGGGTGGACAGCACCGTGATCGGGTGGACGTAGCTCTCGTAGAGAATGCCCAGCACGATGTAGATCGCCACGATCGCGGCCAGGATCAGCAGCGGCTGCTGCTTCATCTGGTCGTTGGCCTGGCGGGCCTGGCCCTGGAAGCTGCCGCGCACGCTGGTGGGCATGCCGATCTCGGCCTCGGCCGCGGCGACGGCGGCCTGGGCGTCGCTGAGCGACTTGCCCTCGGCCAGGTTGAACGAGACCGTCGTGGCCAGCTCGCCGTTCTGGTGGTTGACCGAGGTCGGGGTGGCGTTCTGTGAGACGCTGGCGATGGCCGATAGCGGCGTCATGGCCGTGGCGGCGGTGTTGAGGGCCGAGCCGGTCGACTGGTCACGCAAGGCTGGATTGACGCTGGGACCGGTCGCCGTCGCCGTTCCCGAGGGGCGGGTCGGCACGTGGACGTCGTTCAGCGCCTCGGGACCCTGGGCGAACTTCTGCTGCCACTCCAGGATCACGGCGTACTGGTTGACGTCCTCGTAGATGGTCGCGACCTGGCGCTGGCCGAAGGCGTTGTACAGCGCGTTGTCGACCGCGCGCGGCGTGATTCCCAGGCGCGAGGCGCTGTCGCGGTCGATGGTCACCAAGGTCTCGACGCCGTTCTCCTGCTGGTCGGAGTCGACGTCGGTCAACACGTCGTCATGGCCCTTCATGGCCTCGGCCAGCTTGCCGGACCATTCCTTGAGGGCGGCGCTCGAGTCGCTGGTCAGGGTGTACTGGTAGGTCGAGTTGCTCTGCCGGCCGCCCATGCGCAGGTCCTGCACCGGGTTCAGGAAGACGTTGAGGCCGGTCACCTTCTGCAGCTGCGGCCGCAGGCGCGCGATGACGTCCGAGCCCTTCTCCTTGCGCTCGCCGATCGGCTTGAGGTTCACGAACAGGAAGCCGCCGCCGGCCCGGCCGCCGCCAGTGAAGCCGACCACGGTGTCGACCGCGGGGTCCTTGTCGATGATGCCGACCACCTGGCGCAGCTTCTTCTGCATGGCCTGGGACGAGACCGACTGGTCGGCGCGGATGCCGGCGTTCAGCTGGCCGCTGTCCTGCTGCGGGAAGAAGCCCTTGGGCACGGCGATGTAGAGCCAGGCGGTCATGGCGATGACGGCGACCAGGATCAGGATGACCAGCGGCTTGGCGGCCAGGGCCCAGTCCAGGCTGTGCTCGTACATCTTGTGCACGCGGTCGAAGGCGCGCTCGAAGAAGCGGGCCAGGCGGCCTTCCTTCTCCTTCTTCTCGGGACGTAGCAGGTAGGCGCACATCATCGGCGTGGTGGTCAGGCTGATGACCAGCGAGATCAGCACTGCCGCCGACAGGGTGACGGCGAACTCGCGGAACAGCCGCCCAACCTGGCCGCCCATGAAGAGGAGGGGGATGAAGACGGCGACCAGCGAGATGCTGATCGACAGCACCGTGAAGCCCACTTCCCGCGCGCCCAGCAGGGCGGCCTCGAAGCGGTCCATGCCCTTCTCGATGTGGCGGGCGGTGTTCTCCAGCACGACGATAGCGTCGTCGACCACGAAGCCGGTCGCGACCGTGATGGCCATCAGGCTGAGGTTGTTGAGCGAGAAGCCCAGCAGGTACATGACCCCGAACGTTCCCAGCAGCGAGACAATGGTCGCCGCCGCCGGGATGAAGGTCGCCCGCGCGCTGCGCAGGAAGACGCTGACCACCACGATGACCAGGACGATGGAGATCAGCAGGGTGATCTCGATCTCGTGCAGCGAGGCGCGGATCGAGTTGGTGCGGTCGCTGGCGACGTCGACCGTGATGTCGCTGGGCAACTGGGCGCGCAGCTCGGGCAGGGCGTCGCGGACGCTGTCGACCGTCTGGATGATGTTGGCGCCGGGCTGGGCGGTGATCAGCACGATGATGGCCGGCTTGCCGTTGAAGAGGCCTAGCGTGCGAGTGTCGGCGACGCTGTCGGTGACGGTCGCCACGTCGGACAGGCGGATCGCCGCGCCGCCGCGCCAGGCGACGACCAGGCCGGCATAGTCGGCGGCCTTGCGGCCCGCGCCGGTGGTGTAGATCTGGTAGCGCTGGCCGTTGCCCTCCAGCGCGCCCTTGGGGCGGTTGGCGTTGGCCGACTGGATCGCCGCGCGGACGTCTTCCATGGCCACGCCGTACTGGTTCAGCAGGAAGGGGTTGGCCGAGATCCGCACGGCCGGCAGCGAGCCGCCGCCGATCTCGACATCGCCGACGCCGGTCACCTGGGCGATGCGCTGGGCGACGATGTTGGAAACCGCGTCGTAGATCTGGCCGGGCGTCTTGGTGTTGGAGGTCAGGGCCAGGATGATCACCGGCGCGTCCGACGGGTTCATCTTGCGATAGGTCGGATTGCTGCGCAGCGTCGCCGGCAGGTCTGCGCGGGCGGCGTTGATCGCGGCCTGCACCTCGCGCGCGGCGCCGTCGATCTTGCGGTTCAGGTCGAACTGCAAGGTGACCCGGCTGGAGCCCGTCGAACTCTGCGAGGTCATTTCGTTGACGCCGGAGATCGTGCCCAGGCGGCGTTCCAGCGGCGTGGCGACGCTGGAGGCCATGGTCTCGGGACTGGCGCCCGACAGGTTGGCCGAGACCGAGATGGTCGGGAAGTCCACCTGCGGCAGGGGCGAGACCGGCAGCACGAAGAAGGCGAAGATGCCCGCCAGCGCCACGCCGATGGTCAGCAGGATAGTGGCGACCGGCCGCCGGATGAAGGGTCCCGACAGGTTCACGACGGCGCCCCCGGGATCGGGTCCGGATCGATGCGGTCGGGATGCGGGCCCTCTTCGCGGCGCTCGCGCTTGGCGGTCGGGGCCAGACGGTCGAAGGCCAGATAGACGACCGGGGTCGTGAAGATGGTCAGCAGTTGGCTGAGCAGCAGGCCACCGAAGATGGCGATGCCCAGCGGCCGGCGCAGCTCAGCGCCTTCGCCAAAGCCCAGCATCAAGGGCACGGCCGCGAACAGGGCCGCCAAGGTGGTCATCAAGATCGGCCGGAAGCGCAGCACGGCGGCCTGGAAGATGGCGTCGTGCGGGCTCTTGCCTTGCTCGCGCTCGGCGTCGATGGCGAAGTCGATCATCATGATCGCGTTCTTCTTGACGATGCCGATCAGCAGGATGATGCCGATGATCCCGATGACGCCCAGGTCGTTGCCGGTGATCCACAGGGCCAGCAGGGCGCCCACGCCCGCAGAGGGCAGGGTCGACAGGATGGTCAGCGGGTGAACGTAGCTCTCATAGAGCACGCCCAGCACGATGTAGACGCAGACTACGGCCGCCAGGATCAGCCACAGCTGATTGGACAGCGAGTTCTGATAGGCCCCCGCCGCGCCCAGGAAGGTGTGGGTGACGGCCACCGGCATGTCGATCGCCTTCATCGCCTTGCGGATCTCGTCGACCGCGTGGCCCAACGAGACGCCGGGGGCGGTGTCGAAGCCGATCGTCGTGGCCGGGAACTGGGCGACGTGGGTGACCTGCAGCGGCGAGGCTTGCGTCTTGATCGTCGAGAACGCCGACAGCGGGGCAGGAGACCCGCCGCCGGTCTTGAGGTTCAGGTTACCCAAGGTGGTCGGGTCGGTCAGGACGCCGGGCTTGGCCTCAAGGATCACCCGGTACTGGTTGGTCTCTGTGAAGATGGTCGAGACGATCCGCTGGCCGAAGGCGCTGTAGAGCGCATCGTCGACGTCCGAGGCGGTGATGGAAAGACGCGCGGCGGTGTCGCGGTCGATATCGACATAGGCCGCCTGGCCGGTGGCCGAGGCATCGCTGTAGACGTTGCGGACGGCCTTCACATGCGCCAGCTCGGCGGTCAGCTTGCCGGCCCATTCCTTGATCGTGGCGGTGTCGGCGCCTTCCAGCGACAGGCGGTACTGGGTGGGGCCCGTCTCGGCGTCGATGGTCAGGTCCTGGGTGGGCTGCAGGTACAGCGTCACACCCGGCACCTCGGCCACGCGCTGGCGCAGCCGCTGCATGATCTTCTCCTGCGAGCCCGAGCGGTCGGGCTTGAGGTTGATCTGCATCTGGCCGGTGTGGAGCATGGCGTTGTTGGCGCCGTCGACGCCGATGAACGAGGCGACGTTCTCGACCGCCGGGTCGTCCATGATCGCCTCGGCCGCCTGCTGCTGCAGGGCCGCCATGCGGTCGTACGAGACCGACTGGGACATCTCGGTGCGAGCTTGCAGCTGGCCGGTGTCCTGGGTCGGGAACAGGCCCTTGGGGATGACCATATAGAGCAGGCCGGTCAGCACCAGGGTCAGCACAGCGACGACCAGGGTGGCCTTCTGGCGCAGCAGCACCCAGGCCAGGGCCTTCTCGTAGCGGGCCTCGACCTTTTCGAAGAGGTCCTGGCTTTTCTTGGCGATCCCCTTGGGGTTCTGGCCTTCGTGCGGCTTCAGCCAGCGGGCCGACAGCATCGGCGTCAGGGTCAGCGAGACCACGGCCGAGATCAGGATGGTGATGGCCAGGCTGATGGCGAATTCGCGGAACAGGCGGCCGACGACGTCGCCCATGAACAGCAGCGGGATCAGCACGGCGATCAGCGAGATGGTCAGCGAGATGATCGTGAAGCCGATTTCGCGCGCGCCTCTCAGCGCCGCCGCCATGGGCTTTTCGCCCTTCTCGAGGTGGCGGGTGATGTTCTCGATCATCACGATGGCGTCGTCGACGACGAAGCCGGTGGCGATGGTCAGGGCCATCAGGCTGAGATTGTTCAGCGAGAAGCCCATCAGGTACATCACCCCGCACGAGCCGATCAGTGAGATCGGCACGGCCAGGCTGGCGATCACCGTCGCGCGCAGGCTGTGCAGGAAGAAGAAGATCACCAGCACCACCAGCGCGACGGCCAGCAGCAGCTCCATCTCGACATGGTGCACCGAGGCGCGGATGCCGGTGGTGCGGTCGGCCAGGACGCGGACGTCCAGGGTGGCGGGCAGGCCGGCTTGCAGCTCCGGCAGCTTGGCCTTGATGGCGTCGACGGTCTTGATGACGTTGGCGCCGGGCTGGCGCTGGACATTGACGATGATGGCCGGGGTCTTGCCGGCCCAGGCGCCCAGGCGGGTGTTCTCGGCGCTCTCGACGACCTGGGCGATGTCCGACAGGCGGATCGGCGCGCCGTCCTTGTAGCTGACGATCAGGTTCTTGTAGTCGTCAACGGACAGCAACTGGTCGTTGGCGTTGATCGTATAGCTGCGGGTCGGGCCGTCGAAGCTGCCCTTGGCGCTGTTGGCGTTGCTGGCGCTGATCGCGGTCTGCACGTCCGACAGGGTCAGGCCGTAGCTGGCCATGGCTTGCGTGTCGGCCTGGATGCGCATGGCGGGGCGCTGGCCGCCGGAGAGCGACACGAGGCCGACGCCCGAGACCTGGCTGATCTTCTGCGCCAGGCGGGTGTTGACCAGGTTCTGCACCTCGGTCAGCGGCAGGGTGTCTGACGTGATGGCCAGGGTCAGCACCGGCGCGTCGGCCGGATTGACCTTGGCGTAGACCGGCGGGGCGGGCAGGTCGGCCGGCAGCAGCGAGCCGCTGGCGTTGATGGCGGCCTGCACCTCCTGCTCGGCGACGTCGAGGGTCTCACCCAGATTGAACTGCAGGGTGACGATCGAGGCGCCGGCCGTACTGACCGAGCTCATCCGGGCCAGGCCCGACATCTCGCCCAGCTGGCGTTCCAGCGGGGCGGTGACGGTCTGGCTCATGACCTCGGGGCTGGCCCCGGGGTACAGGGTCTGGACCTGAATGGTGGGGTAGTCGACCTGGGGCAGGGCCGACAGCGGCAGCAGCCGGAAGCCGACCAAGCCAGCCAGGACGATGGCCGCCATGAACAGGGCCGTGGCGACCGGCCGCTGGATGAAGGGACGCGAGGGGTTCATCGCTAAGGCTATTCCGGACGCTGACGACGGCCTTCGCCGCCACCTTGGCCGCCTTCACGCTTGCGACGCTCGCCGCCCTTGCCTTCGCCCTTGCCCTGGCCTTGCGGACGGGCGCCGGGCAGCTGGACCTTGCCGCCGTCGCGCAGGCGGTCGCCGCCTTCGGTGATGACCTTGTCGCCGGCCTTGAGGCCTTCGGTGATCTGCACCTGGACGCCCGTGGCCTGGCCGGTCTTCACCTTGGTCTTCTTGACCGTGCGGTCGCTGTTCAGCAGCCACACGAACGAGCCGTCGCTGCTCTGGCGCACGGCCGTGGCGGGGACGACGATGGCGCCCTTGATGGTTTCCAGCTCCATGCGGACATTGACGAACTGGCTGGGGAACAGGGTGTTGCCGCTGTTGGCGAAGCGCGCCTTGGCCTTCACCGTGCCGGTGCCGGTGTCGACCAGGTTGTCGAGCGTGGAGAAGGTGCCGCGGTCCAAGGTCTGGGTGCGGGTGCGATCCAGGGCGGTGACCGGCACGTTGGCGCGGCCCTGACGGGCGGCGATGCGCGGCACGTCGTCCTGCGGGACGGTGAACTCGACATCGATCGGCGAGACGGTGGTGATCACGGCCACGCCGGTCGCGTCGCCCGCGCCGATATAGTTGCCGACATCGACTACGCGCAGGCCCACGCGGCCGCTGACGGGGGCGATGATGCGGGCAAAGCCCAGGTTCAGGCGGGCGGTGCCGACGGCGGCGCGGTCGGCCATGACCGTGCCTTCGAGCTGCTTGACCGTGGCGGCCTGGTTGTCGACCTCCTGGCGGGCGATCGAGTCTTGCGTCAGCAGGGTCTGGTAGCGGGTCAGGGTCAGGCGCGCGGCGGCCAGCTGGGCCTCGTCGCGGGTCTGGTTCCCCTGCGCCTGCAGCAGCGACATCTGGTAGGGGCGAGGGTCGATCTGAACGAGCGCCTGCCCGCGTGAGACCGTCTGGCCTTCGCGGAACATCACCTGGGTGATCGTGCCGCCGACCTGCGGGCGCACCGTCACCGTCGCGGCCGGCTTCACCGTGCCGAGGGCCTCGATGATGATGGGAAGGTCGGTGGAGGTCGCCGTGGCGACCGCCACGGTGCTGGCCGGACCGCGTCGGCCGCCGCCACCGCCGAAGCCGCCACCCGGACCGCCCTGGCCGCCGCCTTCGCCCTTGTCGGCGTGCAGCAGGGTCCAGGCCAGCCAGACGACGCCGACCAGCGCGAGGATGGCGATCAGCCCGCCGAGGATCAGCGTCCGGCGGCGCGGAGGCGTGCGCGGGGCGGTGGTCTGGAAGTCGGTCATCGTCAGCCTTCGAGCCGGCCGCGACCAGCGCGGCGTGAGCAGGCGGCGCAACGGGCCGCCCTCGGGGAGACCGTCAAGAAAGCTGACGGTCTCCGACCCGTAGAGGCCTAACGTGTGCGCCGGTTTTCAGAGCTGAAATGATCTCGCCGCGATATGGCTCCGCTTGGGTGTCGGAAAGCCGTCATTTGTCGCGGAATACGGAGGGGTTGCGTTACAACGCGCAGGGGCTCTCGGCCGCTTGCGCGGCCCCCGACAACTTACTAATTCCTGGAGAAATGGTGGGCGCAGTAGGATTCGAACCTACGACCCGCTGATTAAGAGTCAGCTGCTCTACCAACTGAGCTATGCGCCCGCTCGGTCCGAAGCACTTGCGTGCCCTGGCGGCGAGGCGCGGAACATACTCAAAGAATCATGGAACGCAAGGGACTATTTTTTGGCCAGACGAGATATTAGCGGCGCCGTTGATTTCGCTTACCTGGAAGGGTTCGCGGCCGGGGATTCCGGGGTCGTCGAAGAGGTGCTGGCGCTGTTTCGCGAACAGGCCGCCCTGTGGACTCCGATGCTCGATCCGACCCATCCCGGTTGGCGGGACGCGGTCCACACGGTGAAGGGCGCCGCGCGCGGCGTGGGGGCGGTCCATCTGGGCGAGGTCTGTGAACGCTGCGAGGCGGGCGAGGAGAGCCTGGAAGCCGTCAAGACGGCCCTGGACGCGGCTCTGATGGATATCGCCGCCTACGTCCACGAACAGGCCCTGCGGTCGCTGAAGGGATAGAGCAGCTGACTCTTTATCAGCGGGTCGTAGGTTCGACAAAAAAGTAGGGGCCGAAGCGAACTTCGGCCCCTTCGAGGAGGAGAGGGGGCGGTCGCCCGAGGGCGACCGCGATCGTCTGGCGCTAGAACTTCGCGCGGATGGTCACCTGGTAGGTGCGGCCGTCGTAGTCGATGAAGCGCGGCAGGTTCGGGTCGTTCTCATACTCGGCGCGCTGGGCGTCGGTCAGGTTGAACGCGTCGACCGAGACCGTCAGGTCTTCGGTGACGTTGAACGAGGCTGAGGCGTCCAGCTGGCTGCGGGCCTTGACCGTACGGGCGTCGCCGACGAACGAGTTGCCGGCCGCCAGGTCGTACTTGTCACGCCAGTTGTAGACTAGGCGCAGGCCGCCCCACTTGGCTTCGTAATAACCGATGACGTTCAGATTGTTCTTCGACACGCTGGGCAGAGTGATCTTGTTGCCTGCCGTGTCCTTGCCGTCGATCTTCGTATACGAATAGTTGAACGCGCCGCCGAAATTCTTCCAGAAGCCCGGCAGGAAATCCAGGTTCTGTTGGATGTTGAACTCGAGGCCGGTGACGGTCATCGGCGACTGGTTGGTCTTGCCGCTGATGTTGACCTGGGCTCGCACCGGAGTGCCGGCCGCGCCGAGGAAGGTGTTGGAGCTCACGCAGCGCGGCGTGCCGGCTTGGTTGTCGATGGTCAGCGTGCCGAGGTCGACGTCGACGCCTTCAATCTTGCCGCTGGCGGGGCAGAGGATCGACTGGTCGGTGATCGGGCCGATATAGCCCTTCACTTCCTTGCGGTAAGCCGCCAGCGAGATCAGGCCGCCCGGACGGTTATACCACTCCAGCGACATGTCGTAGGAGTTCGAGGTGTACGGCTTGATGTCCGTGGCGCCCAGGGTGACGGTGTAGACCGGGTCGACCCGCGGCGTGATGTCGACCGGCACCTGCACGAAGGTGGTCGGCACGTTGTCGCGCGGTTGCGGGCGAACATAGGTGCGATAGGCGGCGGCGCGGAAGACCAGGTCGTCACGCAGGTCGGCCATGAAGATCGCCGACGGCAGCCAGTAGTCGAACTTGTTCTTGGTCGTGGTGGTGGTCAGCGAGTGGTTGATCGGGCCGGCCACATTGGCCAGGGCCGAGGCGCAGTTCTTGCAGTTCAGGGCGACGATCTTCTGGTCGGTGCGCTCGTAGCGCGTGCCGACGGTGCCGCGGACAGGGATGCTGAACAGGTCGCCCTTGAACTTGGCCGCCACGTACGCCGAGAAGACGTCGTTCTGGTTGCTGAAGTTGTTATTCCAGTAGTTGCCGTCGGTGTAGTTGTTCACCACGCCGTACGGGGTCAGGAACACGCCCGGCGCGCCCAGCAGGAACTGGTCGGGCAGGCCGTTCGGGTTCAGCGTCGTGCGCAGGTTGGTGTTGACCGGCGTGATCGCCTTCAGCACGCGAGCGACGTCGACGTTCATCCAGTTGCTGGTCGCGCCGCCGGCCTTACCGCCGAAGAAGTCGTTGGCGTACGACAGCTGATAGGCCATGTCCGGCGTGATGTTCTGGGTCTGGGCGCCCAGGGCGGTGTTGCGCGAACCGATGGACGTGAACTTGTTATGCTCGGCGCGGCCGCCGAACTGAATGGCGTCCACGAAGCCGTCCAGCGAGCGCTCGAAGTCCAGCTGGAATGAATCCAGGTCGTTGTCGGCTTGGCCGTTGGTGCCGGTGATGCCGAAGCGGTCGGCGGCGATGTTGGCGGCCTGGCCTGGCATCACTGCGCCCGCCTGGGTTGGCGCGGTCGGAGTCGCCGGGATCACGAAGCCACCGGTCGGCAGGTGGGTGGCGTGCGGCGTTACCAGGGTCGCCGTGTAGTCGCCCAAGTTCGCGCCGCCCGTGAACACCGTGGCCACGATGCCGTTCAGGCCGGCCGGGCCCAGGTTGCGGTAGGGGTTCTGGACGACGTCGAACTCGATCTGGTTGGCATAGGCCTTGGCGCGCGAGACGGTCAGGGCGGCGTTGGCCTTCCAGGTGTCGTTCTTGAACTCCAGGCTGGGGTTGATGGCCCAGGTCTGGTTCTCGGCCGGCTCGGAACGGACCGAGTCGAACGTGTTGATGTTCTCAGCCTTGAAGCTGTTGATGTAGGCGCGCGGGCCGTTCGGCGTCTGGACGATGTAGGGCGTGCCCAGGTTGCTGAGCTTGGCGACGGCCGAGGTGGCGGTCAGGCCGGTGAAGGTGTTGTTGCCCGGACCCGCGTCGATATAGAGCAGGTTGTTGGTGGCCTCATCCAGCTTGCGCTTGGTGATGAAGCCGTTGGCGCCGAACTTCCACTCTTCGTTGATGCGCCATTCGAAGCCGGTCGCGGCCGAGAGGGTCGAGCCGCGGTTGAACTTCACCAACTGGCGGGTCTGGCTGGGATAGTAGACGGGGGCCAGGCCGGGCGCGAACTGCGCCTTATAGCTGTCGGGCAGGGCGGCCTGCATGGCGTCATAAGCGGCGTTGGCGCCGGGGATGTAGGTCTGGACGCCGCCAACCGTGGTCGCGACCGCCGCCTGGTTGCCCAGCTGGATGCCGCCGATGCGGTTGCCCCACGAGTTCACGGTGATCGAGTCGCGGCGGAACTTCTCGTCCTTCCAGGCCACGACGCCGAACACGGCGAAGTCGTCGGTCAGGTGCTTGTTGTAGCCCAGCGAAGCCAGCGGGCTGCCCAGGTTGCCCAGGTCATTATACTCGTAGGACAGCTTGGCGAAGCCGCCGTCCTTGCGGGCCAGGGCGGGGTTGATGCGCAGATCGACATTGCCCGACAGGCCGCCGGCCAGGTTCGAGGCGGACGGCGACTTGATGACGTTGATCGCCGTGAAAATGTCGGAGTTGAAGGCGCCCAGCGGGGTCGAGCCGTTCAGGATCGGGTCGGCGAACGCGCCGCCGTTCAGCGTGGTGCGGGCAAAGCTGCCCGGCAGGCCGCGCAGGCTGATCGTGGCGTTGCGGCTGCCGGCTTCGCGGTTGATCTGGACGCCCGGGATGCGCTGGATGGCTTCACCGACGTTCAGGTCGGGGAAGCGGCCCAGGCCGTCCGACGAGATACCGTCCGAAATTTCCAGGGTCTCGCGCTTGGTGGCGATGGCGTTGGCGTAGGCCTGGCGGAAACCGGTTACCACAACAGCTTCGACGGTTTCCGTTTCCGGCTTTTGCTCGCCGGCTTGGCGGGCCTGGGCGGCAGAACCGACGGCCAGGGCCGCGCAGGACGCCATCAAGGCGGCGCGGAGAGCAAAGGAATTGCGTGCTTGGATCATGAGATGGCCTCCCCCGGCGCACTGATTTGGCGCCCTTGAGAGGACTTATCCGACCAGTTTGTGGCCTTGTCAAGAATTGGTAATGCCACTTGTGAGAATGGGGCGACCACTTGGTCAGGCCAAACCTCAGGATGCGGGTAAGCCGCTCGCGCGTTGGAAGCGCGTCCAGCGGGCTATTGACTTGATGCGCGCAATTTCGAGGGAAAACCTGTCGTTCGTCCGCATTTCGGGTTCGCGGGATCATGGCGGTTCGATGGCGTCATTTGTCCGACCAATGGTATGACCAGATTTACCGTCTGGCATGACCGCCCCCTACGGAAGGCGCATTTAAAGGAAGCGTAATTGGCGGCGCGGGCGCGGGCTCGCTAAGAACGGTGTTCGAGACAAGAGGAGTTCTCCCCCATGCCCACGAGCCCCTGGAGCCACCAGCGCAGCGCCAGCGTCGCCGACGATATCGACTTCGAGATCAAGGGCGAGGACCTGCAGTTCGTCGAGATCGAACTGGATCCCGGCGAGAGCGCCGTGGCCGAGGCCGGCGCCTTCGTCTGGAAGGACGCCAGCGTCCAGATGACCACCGTCTTCGGCGACGGCTCGGCCGACCAGGGCGGTGGCTTCATGGGCAAGCTGCTGGGCGCGGGCAAGCGCCTGGTCACGGGCGAGAGCCTGTTCACCACCGTCTTCACGCACACGGGACAAGGCAAGGCGCGTGTGGCCTTCGCCTCGCCGACGCCGGGCACCATCCTGCCGCTGAACCTGGGCCAGTTGGGCGGGACCTTGATCTGCCAGAAGGACAGCTTCCTGGCCGCCGCGCGCGGCGTGTCGATCGGCATCCACTTCCAGAAGCGGATGATGACCGGCCTGTTCGGCGGCGAAGGCTTCATCATGCAGCGCCTGGAAGGCGACGGCTGGGTGTTCGTGCAGATGGGCGGTACGCTGGTCGAGCGCGAACTGGCCGCGGGCGAGGAGCTGCACGTCGATACGGGCTGCCTGGCCGCCTATACGCCGGGCGTCGACTTTGACCTGGTCATGGCCGGCGGCGTGAAGAGCGTGCTGTTCGGCGGCGAAGGCCTGTTCTTCGCCCGACTGCGGGGGCCGGGGAAGGTCTGGATCCAGTCGCTGCCGTTCGCGCGCCTGGCCGGCCGCATGATGCAGGCCGCGCAAGGCCAGGGCGGCAACCAGGGCGAGGGCTCGATCCTGGGCGGCCTGGGCCGGATGATCGATGGGAACTAAGAGCGGGAGCGCCCCGCAAGGGGGCGCTTTTCCTCAACCCTTGGTCTTGTCCCAGCTGTCGTATTCGTAGGCGATGCAGCGGTCGATCAGCGTGCGCCAGACCGGCTCGGCGATGGCTTCCGACAGGCCGGACTCGCGCGCGGCGGCCTTCACCTTCTCCACCACGTCCTCGATCCGCGCGCGGTCGAACACCTTGGAGCGGTCGGCCTTGATGCGGGCCGCGGCGTCCATGAAACCCTGACGTTCGGTCAGGAGCTGGACCAGGGCCCGGTCCAGGGCGTCCACGCCCTGGCGGACATCAGCCATGGTCTGGCAGTCGGCGGGAGCGAGGTGCTCGTCGACTGTGAGAGTCGTGATTTTCATGGGCTCCTTTAAGCCGGTTCCGGCGACAGAAACCAGAGCCGTAAGGGCTTAAATCCCCGACCCGTTGTCCATGGTCAGCAGGGCGGCCTCATGCGCCTCGGCCTCGCTGCGCAGCCAGGTCACGAAGGCCTTCACCTGCGGCAGGCGGCCCTTGGCCTTGGGATGGACGACGTAATAGGCGAAGTCGACCGCCGTGGAGGCCTCGAACGGGATCACCAGACGGCCCGAGTCGAGGTCGGCCTGGGCCAGGGTGCGCTTGGCCAGGGCGATGCCGCGGCCGTTGGCGGCGGCCTCGATGACCAGGCTGGACTGGTTGAAGCGCGGGCCCCGCGCCCCGTCGACGCCCTTGATGCCGCGCGCCGCCAGCCACATCGCCCAGTCGGGGCAGCTGTCGTCGGCGTCGGGTGAGCCGTCGTGCAGCAGGATGTGGTGGGCCAGGTCCTCGGGACGCTCCAGGGCGTTGGCTTCCAGCAGCTCAGGGCTGGCGACCGGCACTACGGTCTCGTGCATCAGCCGGATGACTTCCAGGCCCGGATAACGACCCGAGCCGTAGCGGATGGCCATGTCGACCTCGCCGGTGGCGAAGTCCACGACCTCCATGCCGGCCGACAGCCAGACATCGACCTGCGGATGGGCCTGCTCGAACTTGCCCAGGCGCGGCACCAGCCATTTGGCGGCGAAAGACGGGGCGGCGGTCAGGGTCAGGCGGCGCCCGTCGACGGCTGCGGTGAGCAGGGACGCGGCCTCGGCCAGGCGGTCGAAGGCCTCACGCAAAGCGGGCAGGGCGGTCTGGGCCGCGTCGGTCAGCAGCAGGCCCTTGGGCGTGCGCTTGAACAGGGCGGCGCCGACATAGTCTTCCAGATTCTGGATCTGCTGGCTGACGGCGCCGGGCGTCACCGACAGCTCGTCGGCGGCACGGCTGAAGTTCAGATGGCGAGCGGCGGCCTCGAACGCCCGCAGCGCGTTCAGCGGCGGCAAGCGACGGCGCTCGTTCGGTCTTTCCATGAGTTTTACTGAACGCCCCGGCAGAAGTCCTTGTTTGCGAATTGAGCCCTTCGCGACGACTTTGCAAGCGTTCGCTGACGGATTGGCCCTTTTCGTCAGTGGGCGCTTGCGGGGTCGTCTGTTAAGGGCGACCCCGCGTTGCGTTCTACCGTTTTATTCCAAGCGCCTTGATAGAGGTTCTTAAAGCCCATGGCCCGCCAGCCGGCCCGTCGCAGCAAGCCAGGTCTCGTCGTCGTCGGCGGGACGCGGGCAAACCGTGCGTTGGGCGCCGTTTGGCTGGTCGGCGCCGGTCCCGGCGATCCGGACCTCCTGACCTTCCGCGCCTTCAACGCCCTGCGCGCCGCCGACGTGGTGGTGCATGACGGCCTGGTCTCCGACGAGATCCTGGACCTGGCGCCCAGCCGCGCCCGCCGCATCAACGTGGCCAAGCGCAAGTCGCGCCACACCCTGCCGCAGGACGACATAAACCAGCTGATCGTGGGCCTGGCCTTGGACGGCCTGAACGTCGTGCGCCTGAAGGGCGGCGACCCGTTCCTGTTCGGCCGCGGCGGCGAGGAGCTGCTGGCCTGCCGCGAGGCCGGCGTCGAGTGCCACGTGGTGCCCGGCGTCACCGCCGCCCTGGCCGCCAGCGCCAATGCCGGCGCGCCCCTGACCCATCGTGGTTCGGCCCAGGCCGTCACCTTCGTCACCGGTCACGCCGCCCACGGCGAACCTGACCTGGACTGGACCGCCCTGGCGCGCCCGAACCAGACCGTCGTCGTCTATATGGGCGTCTCGACCGCCGGCTTGATCGCCGAGCGCCTGACCGCCGCCGGCCGCGTGGGCTCGACCCCGGCCCTGGTCGTCGAGAACGCCAGCCGCGCCGACGAGCGCCGCATCCTGACCACGCTGTCGGGCCTGGCGCAGGCCGCCGAGACTGTCAAAGGCCCGGCGCTGCTGATGGTCGGCGAGTCGATGGCCATGGCCGACGTCTCGCCCGTCGCCGTCCCCCAGTTTCCTCCGTTCGAGCTGAGTTCCCGCTCATGAAAGCTATCACCGCCAATCGCCTGATCGACGGCGATGTCGTGTTCTGGAAGTCGGGCCAGTGGGTGGACCACTTCGGCGACGCCCAGCTGTTCGGCGAGGGAACCGAGGCCGATGTCGAGGCCGCCGTCGCCACGGGCAAGGGCCAGCCGACCGTCGTGGTCGACGTCTATCCGATCGACCTGACCCCGTCGGAAGGCCACTGGGCCCCGGTCAGCTATCGCGAACGCATCCGGGCGCTCGGGCCCACCAATGAACCCACGCACGGCAAGCAGGCCGAGGGCGGCGATGTCGTCGAGGCCCTGCGCCACGCCGCCGGCGCCGCGCGCTCGACCGGTCGCGTCGACCTGATCCGCCGGAAGTAGGGCGAAAAGCCATGTACCAGTACGACATCATCGACAAAGAATTCCTGGTCGACCGCTCGAACGAGTTCCGGGGCCAGGTCGCCCGCCGCCTGGCCGGCGAGCTGACCGAGGACCAGTTCAAGCCGCTGCGCCTGATGAACGGTCTTTATCTGCAGCTGCACGCCTACATGCTGCGGGTCGCCGTGCCGTACGGCTCGCTGAACCCGGCCCAGGTGCGTCGCCTGGCCGAGATCGCCCGCGACTACGACAAGGGCTACGGCCACTTCACCACGCGCCAGAACATCCAGTTCAACTGGATCAAGCTGAAGGATGCGCCCGACATCCTGGACAAGCTGGCCGAGGTGGACCTGCACGCCATCCAGACCAGCGGCAACTGCATCCGCAACACCACGTCCGACCCCTATGCCGGCGCGACTTCCGAGGAAGTCGACGATCCGCGCGTCTGGTCCGAAGTGATCCGCCAGTGGTCGACGCTGCACCCGGAATTCTCGTTCCTGCCGCGCAAGTTCAAGATCGCCATCACCGCCTCGGCCAAGGACCGCACGGCGGCCAAGGTGCACGACATCGGCCTGCTGATGCGCCAGGGCCGTGACGGCGCGCTGGGCTTCGAAGTGATCGTCGGCGGCGGCCAGGGGCGCACGCCCTATGTCGGCCCGACCATCAAGGAGTTCCTGCCGACCGATCGTCTGCTGAGCTACCTGGAAGCGATCCTGCGCGTCTACAATCGCCACGGCCGCCGCGACAATATCTACAAGGCCCGCATCAAGATCCTGGTCGCCGCCCTGGGCGCCGAAGAGTTCGCGCGCCAGGTCCAGGAAGAGTGGGAAAAGATCGACGCCAACCGCGCCGACCTGCCCGCCGCTGAGTTGGACCGCATCCGCGCGTCATTCGCCGGCACCCCGTTCGAAACCCTGCCGGCCACGTCGGAAGCCTTCGAACTGGCCAAGGCCAAGGACAGCGCCTTCGCCCGCTTCGTCCGCAACAACGTCCGCGCCCATAAGCAGCCGGGCTATGCGATCGTCGAGATCTCGCTGAAGGCCACGGAGCAGACGCCCGGCGACGCCACGTCCCACCAGATGGAAGTCGTCGCGGATCTCGCCGAGCGCTACGGCTTCAACGACGTGCGCGTGACCCACGCTCAGAACCTCGTCCTGCCGCACATCAAGCTGGACGACCTGCCGACCGTGTTCGCGGCCCTGCAGTCGGCGGCGCTGGCGACGGCTAATATCGACCTGATCAGCGACATCATCGCCTGTCCGGGCCTGGACTACTGCGCCCTGGCCAACGCCCGCGCCATCCCGATCGCTCAGGACATCGCCCGCCAGTTCGCCGATCCTGATCGGGCCGAGGACGTGGGTGAGCTGAAGATCAAGATCAGCGGCTGCATCAACGCTTGCGGTCACCACCACGTGGCCCACATCGGCGTCCTGGGCGTCGATAAGAAGGGTGAGGAATTCTACCAGCTGTCGCTGGGCGGTTCGGGCGCGGAAGACGCCTCGATCGGCAAGATCCTGGGCCCGGCTCTCCCCGCGGACAAAGTGGCGACGGCCGTCGACCAGTTGGTCGGCGCCTATCTCACCGTCCGCACCGACGGCGAGCGCTTCCTCGACACCTATCGCCGCGTCGGCCTCGAGCCCTTCAAGGAGGCTGTCTATGCCCAAGCTGATTGAGCTGGCTAACGGCGAGGCCCGCTGGGCCGAGAACGCCTTCGTCAACGTCACCGACGACGACGCCATCCCCGAGAGCGGCGACGTGATCCTGTCGCTGGCCCGCTTCGAGGCCGAGGGCGACGCCCTGCTGGCGTCGAACAGCCGCCGCGTCGGCGTGCGGATCGAGTCCGACCAGGAGGTCGAGGTCCTGGCCTATGACCTGCCGCGCATCGCGGTGGTGGCCCTGGCCTTCCCGAAGTACCGCGACGGTCGCGCCTACACCTCGGCCCGGCTGCTGCGCGAGCGCTTTAAGTATGAGGGCCAGATCCGCGCCGTCGGCGACGTGCTGCAGGAGCAGGCCGGCTTCATGATCCGCTGCGGCTTCGACGCCTTCGAGCCGAACGATGGCGCGACGCCCGAGGCCTGGAGCAAGGCAGCCAGCCGCTTCCGCCACGTCTATCAGCGCGCCGCCGATGATCGACCCATTGCTCTCGACGAAAGAGCCGCCTTTGAGGAAAGGGCAGGCTGATGGCGTACGACCAGATCGGCGGGACCGCGGCAGGCCTCGCGGCCCGGCTGGGCGCCGAGCTGCGTGACGCCCATCCCCTGACCGTCCTGCGGGCGGCCTATGACCACTTCGGCGACCGGCTGACCCTGGTCTCGTCGTTCGGAGCCGAGTCGGCCGTGCTGCTGCATCTGGTCTCGCAGGTGTCGCCGACCATTCCGGTGCTGTTCCTCGATACCGGCATGCTGTTTGGTCAGACCCTGGACTACCGCAAGAACCTGGCCGCGCGCTTCGGCCTGACCGACGTGCGTGACCTGCGCCCGGCCTTTGCCGACCTGGCGACCCAAGACCCGAACTCTGACCTGTGGCGCACCAGCATCGACGGCTGCTGCAACATCCGCAAGGTGCTGCCGCTGGACCGCGCCCTGGGCGGTTTCGACGCCTGGATCACCGGCCGCAAGCGCTTCCACGGCGGCGACCGCCTGAGCCTGCCCGTGGTCGAGGAGGCCGAGGGCAAGCTGAAGTTCAACCCGCTGGCCAACTGGTCCAAGGCCGAGCTGGACGCCTATATCGCCGAGCACGACCTGCCGTCCCACCCGCTGGTGGCGCAGGGCTATGCCTCGATCGGCTGCTGGCCCTGCACCAAGCCCTCGGACGACGGCCGCTCGGGCCGCTGGCAGGGCCAGGAAAAGACCGAGTGCGGCATCCACGTCGCCCGCGCACCTGGCGTGGCGTCGAACGTCGGCGGCGACATCTAGACCTTCGTCAGGCGCGGCAGCGCCAGGCGCATCGCCTCGTCGTGCGCCAGGAACCGCAGCTCGACCCGCGCCCCGCCGTTGCGGCGGTTGCGGATCGTCACCTCGCCGCCGTGGGCGTCGGTCAATGCCTTGACCACCGACAGCCCCAGGCCCGAACCACCGGTGGCCCGCGTGCGCGAGAGATCCGCGCGCCAGAAGCCTTCGAACGCGCGATGGTCCGCGGGAAAGCCAGGGCCACGATCGTCGATCCGCAGCACGCATTCGGCGTCCTGGACGAAGGTGCTGACGTTCAGGCAACCACCCTCGGCGGCGTAGCGGCGAGCGTTCTCCAGCACCGCCCGCAGCATCTGCCGGATCCGGGCGGGATCGGCGCGGACCAGGGCAGGGACCAGCGCCGTCTCCACCGTCATCCTGGCCGCCGCGAACTGTGGGGTCAGGGCGTGCAGCACCGACCGCGTCTCCTCGGCCAGGTCGCAGTCGGCGACTTCCAGGCCCAGGGCGCCCGTGGCGGCGAGGCTGACCGTGCGCAGGTCGTCGATGATCCGCGACAGGTCGCTGACCTGGGTAAGCAGGATCCGCATATGGGCGTCGTCGCGGGGAAAGACGCCGTCCAGCGCGCCCTGGATGTAGCCGTTCAGCACGGTCAGCGGCGTGCGCAGCTCGTGGGCGACGGCGGCGGTCTGGAACCGCATGCGCCGCTCCGAACCCTCCAGCGCCTCGGCCTGGGCGTTGAAGCCGTCGACCAGGCCCTCCAGCTCGCGGGTCAGCCGGGGCGGCGAGGCGATGCGATGGCTGAAGTCACCGGCGGCGATCTTCTTGGCGCCCTCAGCCACCGCCAGCACGGGCGCGGCGAAGCGGTTGGCGATGCGCCGGGCCATCCAGACATAGAGGATGATGACCGCCAGCGAGAGCAGGGCGACGCCGGCATAGCTCAGGATCATGGCGCGCGGCTGCTCGACGGCCATGGTCTGGATCAGCAGCAGCATGTCCGCATTCGAGGGGACCTGGTTCTTGTCCAGGACCTCGATGGCGTGGAGCAGGCGCGGGGACTGGCGGCTCTTGATCTCCAGCTCGATTAGCTTGTCGAGGCCGGCCGAGGCGGTGGCGATGAACACGACCGCGCCGGCCAACATCCAGGCGATGGCCGTGCCCAGGCGACCGGCGAGGGTAGGGGTGGCCTTCACGCGCCGGCCGCCAGGCGATAGCCGACGCCGCGCACATTGACGACGAAGCCCACCGCGCCGGCCGCTTCCAGCTTGCGGCGCAGGTTGCTGACGTGGCTGTCGACCGTGCGCTCCAGGGCGTCGCTGTCGGGCAGGCAGGCGTCGAGGATCTCGCTGCGAGTAAGCACGCGCATCGGGGCGTTCAGGAACTGCACCAGGATGCGGAACTCGCTGAGCGTCAGGTTCAGCGCCATCGCGCCGACGCCGGGATCGACCACGCGGGCGATGTGCGCCGAAAGGTCGGCCTCGATCGGACCGTGACGCAGCAGCTCGGCCCGGGCGCCGCCGCCGCTGGTCCGGCGCAGGACGGCCTTCACACGGGCGACGACCTCGGCCGGGTTGAACGGCTTGACCACATAGTCGTCGGCGCCCATTCGCAGGCCGGTCAGGCGGTCGATGTCCTCGGCCATGGCGGTGGCGAAGATCACCGGCGTGTCGCCGCGCCGCCGCACCTCGGCCAGCACGGCGTAGCCGTCCTTCTTGGGCACGTTGACGTCCAACAGCAGCAGATCGGGATTGAGGCTGCGATGCTGCTGCAGGGCGGTCTCGCCATCGGCCGCGCAGATCACCCGCAGGCGCTCGCGCTCCAGATAGGTCTGCAGGATGCGGGCGATGTCGGGGTCGTCCTCGACCACGCAGATCAGCGCGTTTTCCATTCTTCCGTCCTGCGGTGTGAGCGGGCGATCCTGGCGCGCGACTGTCGAGGGTCCGTGGAGACCCCGTGAACATCCGGCCAGCCTAGCCAGGGCCCACGGACCGGCGTTCTGGCAAATGAATTACTCTTAAGGTCGCGCCCACACGGCCTCCACACTTCGCGCGCCGACCCTCCATGGCCCGCCGCCACCAAGGCTCCACCTCAAGCCGGCCTCCCGACCGGCGACATCAACGAAGGTGGAGTCTCTCCCATGCTGAAAACCACGATCATCGCCGCGGCCCTGCTGAGCGCCGCGGTCGCCGCCCCCGCCATGGCCCAGGAAGCCGACTCGTTGAGCGGCTTCTACGGCGGCGCCGAGGTCGGCTACGGCAAGCCCAAGACCAAGCTGAACTTCACGCCCAAGACCGGGGCGCCCGCCTCGGGCTCGGCCAACAAGACCGGCTTCGACTACGGCGGCTTCATCGGCTACGGGTCGGTGATCGGCAATGGTCTCTATCTCGGCGCCGAGGCCAGCCTGGGCGCGGGCGGCGGCAAGGCCTCGCGTACGCTGTCGGGCGCAAAGGTCACGGTCGATTCGGGCCTGCGCTATGGCGTGGCCGCTCGCGCCGGCCTGGTCGTGGCCGACGACGCCCTGCTGTACGCCAAGGTCGGGCTGGAGCGCCGCAAGGTCGAGGCCTCGATCATCGGCTCCAGGAAGAAGGTCACCGAGAAGGGCCTGGTCTACGGCATCGGCTACGAGCAGCAGCTGACCGCCAACCTGGCCATGCGCGGCGAGCTGCTGCGGGTGCGCTACGACGACAAGGCCGCCTCCTTCGCGACGGGCGACAAGCTCAAGCTGGATGGCGCCGAGACGCGCCTGAACCTCGGAGCCGTGATCCGGTTCTAGAGGGCGCGTGGCGTCATCCCGCCCTTCAGCCCTCTCGCGGGATGACGCCTACTCTCTCTATTGCCCGGGACGATACGTCTTCACGGCGTGCGGCTTCAGGTCCTCGGGGTAGAAATACACGTCGCGGAGATTGCCGATCGCATAGCGGCCAGCCTGGTCGTTGAAGTGCGGGGAGGCGGGGTCGCCGCTTTCACCGCCGGCAGAGACGGCGCGGGCCCGGACCTTGTCGCCGAACTGCACGACGGCCACGAAGCTGTTGCCCAGCGTGCCGTAATACTTCTTGGTCCCCGGCCAGCGCTTGGCCCCGAACGAGGCCAGCGAGCCCCACTGGGCCGAGGTGAAGGCCACCGGAATGCTGGGCTTGCTGTCATCGAAGGTCTGGACGATGGCGGCGTCGTTGCGCTGGAAGCGGTTGATGTCGCCCCACGGCGTCTTCCACGATCCGAAGTCGGCGGTCAGGCGGTCGGAGGCTTCGGCCAGGGCCGCCACCTTCTCGGCGGCCGTCAGCTTGTCGGCCATGTAGTCATAGGTGTTGAGCCCTTGAGCCTTGGCGGCCGGCGCGGCCTTGGCCCACATCGCTTCGCCCCAGAAGACGGCCAGCGAGGTTTCGGTCGAGCGGGCCGACCACTTGCAGTCCCACGCCTTCAGCGCCGCGACCTGCTCGGTGAGCTTGGGATCGGGGGCGGCGGCATAGGCCGCTTCCAGCGTCGGGATCAGCCGCGCGAAGGCGGTCAGGTACGGGTCGTAGGCCTTGTCGATCAGGCCCCCGAGCGTGAGGTTCTTGGCGTCCTTCAGCACCAGCTCGGCGTGGAGGCCACGCGGGTTTTCGCCGAAGGTGTCCATGTACTTGGGATAGTCGGCCTTCTTCGGGCTGTAGGGGCCGGCGGCGGTGTAGGGCCAGTTGTTGGTGTTGAAGGTCCAGCCGTTTGGCGGGTTCACCACATGCGGGGCGTCCTTCAGGACGTGCAGGCCCTTCCAGTCGGTGGCCGGATCAGAGCCATCGACCGGCTTGGTGTAGTCGAAGCGGTCGTCGCGCACCGGGATGAACTGCGGGTGCAGATAGGCGATCTCGCCCTTGCTGTCGGCGAACAGGGTGTTGTTCGACGAATTGGCCTTTAGCTCAGCCACCTTCATGAAGCTCTTCAGATCGGTGGCCTTGGTGCGCAGGAACGACTGCTCCAGCGCCGCGACCGGCTTGTTCATCAGGGCGATGCTGATCCACTTGCCGCCTTCTTCGCGGACGATGGGGCCGTGGTGGGTCTTGAAGACGGTGAACTTCTTCTGCGCCATCGACCCGTCGGCGGCGCGGTAGGGGACGGCGATGACTTCGCTCTTCAGCGGGCGCAATTCCTTGCCGTACTGGTAGAACCGCTGGCCGTCCTTCTCGACGATCGTCTCGGCGAACTCGTCGACCACGTCGACGCCGCTGGAGGTGTGCATCCAGCCGGCCTTGGCGTTGAAGCCCTGGTAGATGAAGAATTGCCCCCAGGTCGTCGCGCCATAGGCGTTCAGGCCCTGGTCGCTGCTGACCTGCATTTCGGACCGGAAGAAGAAGCTGGTGTGCGGGTTGATCAGCAGCAGGGCGTGGCCCTCCAGCGTCAGCTTGGGCGCGATGGCCATGCCGTTCGAGCCGGTGGGCTCCTTGAACAGCAGGCCCTTCTCGTCGGCGGTCATGGCCAGCTGGCGCTGGCCGTAGAAGGCCTCCAACTGGGTCAGGGCCACGCGCTCAATGTCGCCGCCGATGCTGCCTTCCGAGAAGCTGAGCGCCATCCACGGCTCGAACTTGGTGATGACCCGCGGCTTCACGTCCGGATGGGTCGCCAGGTAGAAGTTCAGCCCGTCGGCCCAGCCGTTCATCAGCGCCTTCAGCCAGGCCGGGCTCTTGGCGTAGTCGGCCTTCAGCACGGCCGGATCGATGAACAGCTTCTGGCGCAGATCAGCCCAGATCGCCTTCTCGCCCTCCGCCTCGGCCGTGCGGCCCAGCGAGGTCATGAAGTTGGTCTCGACGCGGTTGAAGTCGTCCTCGGCCTGGGCGTAGGCCATGCCGAACACCGCGTCGGCGTCGGTCTTGCCGTGGATGTGGGCGATGCCCCAGTCGTCGCGGGTGATCGAGACGGCGGCCGCGCGGGTCTTGAGGCGGGGGAGGTCGTCAGCGCGGGCGGGAGCCGTCACCAGGACGGCGGCCAGGGCCAGGATGCTGACCGAAAGACTACGCATGCGAACCCCCATAAAGGTGGGGATCCAAGCTCAGTTTGGAGATCAATGCCAGTCCGCGCGTAGGTCGCGGACGTTAAGTGCTACTGCGGCGGGCAGCCCTTGAACTGGCCGACCGTGCTGACCGACAAGCTGGTCAGGTCCACGCCGCCCAAGGCCTTCATCGAGGCGGCGCCGACGCCGCTGAAGAGGTCGAGCTTGAGGCCCTTCACCGCGCCGCCGATGTCGGAGGCGTACCAGTAACCGTCGTGCTTGGCGCCGTCGGGCATGGTCAGGCCGACGGTTTCCTTGATGAAGATCACGGTGCGGCGCGGGATCACCTTGGGATCGACCGCGACGGTGCGCATGGCCGCGACCTTGCAACCCAGCGAGTCGAGCGCGCGGATGCCCTTGGCGCCGGCGTGATACATCGTCGCCCGCATCTTGAACTCGACCGAGCCGGGCAGGGCGCCGCCGCCCAGGGCGGTGCTGATCAGGTCGCCAAGCGGGTCCGAACGCACTTCCGTGGCGGGCGTGGATTCGGCGGCATTGGCGAGAGCGGGAATGGCGAGTGCGGAGATGACCGCGGTGGCCAAAATTCCGGCGAGCTTGCGTCGCATCGAGGGTGTCCTCTTATCGGCGTATCTGTCGGGCGGGGTCTGGGTAGCCCTATCACGGACCCGTGACAACCCCGGCAGGCGTCGCACCTGCGGTCACGCTCGCTTGGTGGGCGAAAAAACGGCAAGGATTCAGAGGCTTGAAACTGTGCTGTAAAGACTCACTTTTTTACGATTCAGAAGCTTCGCAGAAGGAACCCGGCATGACGTTGCGCATCTACGGCGACTCGATTTCGGGCAATTGCCTGAAGGTGAAGTGGACGGCCGAGCGCCTGCATCTGCCGTTCGACTGGATCGAGACCGACATCCTGAAGGCGCAGAGCCGGACGCCCGAGTTCCTGGCCCTGAACCCCGCCGGCCAGGTCCCGATGGTGATCCTGGAGGACGGCCGGCCGCTGTCGCAGTCCAACGCCATCATGCTGCATCTGGCCGAGGGCTCGGTGCTGATCCCGGCCGAAGCCTATGACCGCGCCAAGATGTTCGAATGGCTGTTCTGGGAACAGTACAGCCATGAGCCGTATGTGGCGGTGGCCCGCTTCCAGATGGCCTATCTGGGCAGGAGCCGCGACAGCCTGGAAACCAAGCTGATCGAGCGCGGCGACGCGGCCCTGGCGCGCCTGGAAACACAGCTGAAACAAACGCCCTTTCTGGTCGGCGAGCGTCTCACCCTGGCGGACATCGCCCTGGTGGCTTACACCCGCGTGGCGCACGAGGGCGGGTTCGACCTTTCGCAGTATCCGGCCGTGAAGGCCTGGGTGGGGCGGATGGAGACCGCGCTCGGCATTATCTGATCCTTCTCGGAGCGTCCCTCTTGCGTCTGTCGACCAGCCTGAAAGTCCTGACCCTCGCCGCCGTGCTGTCGGCGCCGGCCGCTTCGGCCTTCGCCTGGGGCGCCTCGGGCCACCGCGTGGTGGGCGTCGTCGGCGCCAAGAGCCTGCCATCGGACGTGCCGGCCTTCCTGCGCACGCCGGAAGGGATCGCCGCGATCGGCGAATATGCCCGCGAGCCGGACCGCTGGAAGGGCTCGGGCAAGATCCACGACACCGACCGTGACGCCGCCCACTTCCTGGACGTCGACGACCAGGGCCGGATGTACGGCGGTCCGATGTTCACGGTGGCGACCCTGCCGCCGACCCGCGTCGACTACGAGACCGCCCTGCGCGCCGCCGGCGTCGACAGCTGGAAGGCCGGCTACCTGCCGTACGCGATCATCGACGGCTACCAGCAGCTGGTGAAGGACTTCACCTACTGGCGCATCCTCACCGCCGCCGTGAAGCTGGAGAAGGACAAGACCAGGCTGGCCTACTACAAGGCCGACCTGAAGCGTCGCGAGCAGCTGCTGCTGCGCGACCTGGGTGTCTGGGCCCACTATGTCGGCGACGGCAGCCAGCCGCTGCACCTGTCGGTGCACTACAACGGCTGGGGCGATTATCCGAACCCCAACGGCTACACCAACTCGCGCCAGACGCACGGCGCGTTCGAAGGCCCGCTGGCCGCGGCGGTGGGCGACGAGAAGTCGGTCGCCGCGCTGGTGCCGGCCTACAAGGCCTGCGAGTGCTCGATCGAGACCCGGATCGTGGGCTATCTGACCGACACCTGGAAGCAGACCGAGCCGCTGTACGCGCTGGAGAAGGCCGGCGGCATGGTCGCGACCGACCCGCGCGCCAAGACCTTCGTCCAGGTCCGCATCGCGGCCGGCGCCACGGCCCTGCGCGACCTGGTGACCGACGCCTGGCGTGAAAGCGCCAACGGCAAGATCGGCTATCGTCCCGAGATCAGCGTCGCGGACGTCGCGGCCGGCAAGGCCGATCCGTGGTTCGACCTCTACGGCAAGGACTGATCCGGGAATGCTGGACTTCGGAAAGCCCGTCGAGGGGCTGACCTATCGCCACCGCCGCGCCGCCTTCGGCGTGGCCGAGAACGGGCAAGGCAGGATCGCCCTGGCCCAGGTCACCAAGCCCGGCAAGGCGCCGTACTTCGACCTGCCCGGCGGGGCGGTGGATGGCGATGAAGCCGAAGAGGAAGCTGTCGCCCGCGAGTTCGGCGAGGAGACCGGCCTGGAGGTCCAGGCCGGGTCCCTGATCGAAACGGTGTCGCAGCACTTCCTGAAGTCCGACGGCGAGCCCGTCCTGAACCATGGCGGGATCTACGTCGTGAAGGTCACCGGCGAGAAGCCGGGCCTGAAGATCGAGGACGACCACCAGCTGGTGTGGCTGGACCCGCGTGACGCGGTGGTGGCCCTCCGCCACGACGCCCATGCCTGGGCGGTCGCGGCCTGGATGCGCCGGGGCTAGGCCCCGAGTTCCTTTAGTTCGAGGCCAGGGCGATGTTGGCGCCGGCGCGCTGGGCGATCTTCAGGTCGCCGGCCTGTTGCTCGGTCATGGCGTCCTTGACGTCGATGGCGAAGTCCATGCGGCAGGCCTTGGCCGACAGACCACGCAGGCCGTTGCACGTCTTGGCGGCGGCGCGATCGACGCGGCGCTCGAACTCACGGGCGTCGGTCGGGTCCGACAGGGTCAGGTCGCCGACCAGGATGCGAGCCACCGGCTGGACCGGCTGAGCGGCGTGGGCGGCGGTCAGGCCGATGATCGGGGTGGCGGCCAGGGCCAGGGCGGCGACGGCGGCGATACGGTTGACGATCTTGCTCATGACTAATGTCCCTCTAGTCTTTGTTGTGGTCGCCCGCGGCGGCGATCCGTTGAATGAGGGTGTAGTCTGGCTGCCGGCTGAATACTCGTTACGAGTGCTTCATGACGTCGATTTAAGTCTATGAAGTCCAAGTAATATTTCTAAAAGTTCATGTTGGCTTGTCCTTGGCGGCCATCCGCGCGAACTCCTTGGAGTTCCTGAACTTGCGCATCTTCTTCCAGACGTTCCGGCGCAGCTGGGCCTTGCGGGCCGGCGGCCATTCGGGATCGGGCGGATGAGGGCTTGAGGTTCGCGGCATGGGCCTTTTCTTTCCTTCAGGCAGGTCGAAGCGCTCCGACGCGTCTGCGCCGGAGGGGACGGGGAGGGAAGTGGGACGCCGGGACCTCGCCCGGAGCAGATGGAAAAACTTACCGTTTCGACGAAGCGCAACGCCCCGCGCGGTCGTTATCCGGAAGCGCGACGTCCCGACGCTGTTGGCGCCTGGCCGTCCTTGAAGCCTCCGACGGGCGGGGCGGGCGGCAAGCCCGGTCCCGGATGCGGACCTTTCGATCCGCCTGTCGTGTCGCCGGCCAGCATCCCACGTCGTTTCTGTGTTCCAGGGCCGACCGCCGCCAGAGAGATGCCGTTGCGGGTCTATCCCCGCGCCGCCGAACACGCCCGCTCGACCACCCCCGACAGCCGCCCAGTTCGCCGGCCGGACGTCCCTTCCAGGCCATCGGGTGAGGACGATTATGGGGCGGAGCTGAGCGCGGATCATTCGCGCGGATGTAAAAGTTGGAAGCCGTTGATTTCGCTGGGGTCGAGACCGCGAATGCCGGGGATTGGCGATTCTCAATGCCCGTTCTGTTGAAGCGGGACGCGCGTGTCCGCTTCCGACCCCGGGCGGACGTCATCCATGCTGCTGACCCAATTCGTTCGCCGCTGCGAGTCGATGCAGGTCGAACCGGAAGGCTGAAATGCAAGACCCACACCCATCGCAATCGCCACGAAAAGTGCTGAATTGTGGAAACAAGTCGCGGCAGGCGCGTTGATCCCAAACTTGACAATACGAAGCATCACCCAAATTATGGTGACGCTTCGGCTTCCTAAGTCGCCGGAGCTTGTGATGACGGGACGACTAATGGTCAAAGTTCTGGCACGCCTGCTCAGCGGCTACGGTTCGCACGATCGGGCTGCCTACGGCACGTTTATCACTCGCGACCGCGAGAAACTCCGTGCTGCCAGCGAGCGAGCGCGTGAGCGCCTGCAAGCCGCCGGTTTGCTCGACAATGAGCTCGATGCCCAAAGAGAGATCCGCGCTCGGATCGAGGCTGCTTGACCGAGCAGCCTGCGAAGGCCCGTAAATCGCGGAAGGGCAACAGTTCGGCGGATCATGCGATCGTGCCGTATGTTAGCATCCGTGATAGATTCCTTTCCGAGTCGGCGACCGCTGGGAAGAAGTTTGACGAGATTGAGTGGCTGATCGCAATCGGTCGGTTCGTAGAGGACCGCTGGCTAGCCGAAGATCATAAATGCAACGGCACTTATGACGAACAGATCGCTTGGAGCGTCTGGGACGATCTGACCGAGAAGCAGCTTCGCGAACTCCGGGCAGAGGCAGGTGAAGGGCTGAAAACCTATGTAGCCGCCCAGAGCGCGGCCGGCTTGCTCAAGCTTTTTCTGGATTGGTTCAAGCCTACTGCCGGTTTCTTTAATGCGCTGAAATGGATTGCGGAGCAGGCGCTGCGGGCCATCGTTGGCGCTGTGGCGCTAATCTTGGTTGGTCTCCTACTCGTGCTGGTAGCTCCTAGCATGGTGAAACGAGCGCATAGCACCCTCAACACCGTGTTGCAGGTCGAAGAGAAGTAATACCGCCCAGGCCATGCTTCACCTTTTAACGCGACTGAGCAGGAAGCCCCCTCGGTGCGCTGTTCGATAAGTCCAGTTTCTGGAGGCATGGCAAAGTCCGCGATTGGTGCCAATCGGACGTTCAGAGTGATCAGCCGGAACATCCGCACTCCACTCATTGCGGACCGCCCGCTAGTCTGGCCACCTTGGAGCATGCTCGAAGACCAGCCTCAGCGGAGCGATGCTCTCAAGAAGATGTTGAGATCGGTCGCGGTCGGTGCGGTGCAGGTCGGCGCATTGGCCGCCGCCATCAAGCTGCTATTCGCGCTGACCTACGTAGGCGTCGGAGGGACATCAGAGTTTTGGCTAAGGGAAGTGGCAGCGTCCGCGAAGATCGCGGTCGGTCTAGCGCTTTTCACGGCGGTCGCGCTGACGATGCTGCTTGTCTTGCCGATAATGCTGTTGGCGAGCAAGGGCCGGGCCGGATCGCCAGATCGATAGGGAACCGGCTGGCAGGCTAACCCCCTTACGCCGCCACGAAGTCGCGCGTGGCCTTGTGGTCGCTCTGCCGCACCGGCAGCGTGAAGCTGACCGTGGTGCCTTCGCCCGGCTGGGAGTGCATCTCCAGCACGCCGTCGTGCATGCCGATCAGGGACTTGGTCAGAGCAAGGCCCAGGCCGGTCCCTTGCGTGGTCTTGGAGAACTGGCTCTCGACCTGCTCGAACGGCTTGGCCAGGCGGGCCAGGTCTTCCTTGGCGATGCCGATGCCGGTGTCGGTGACCGACACCTTGACCATGTCGCCGAACGGGTCGCGGCGGACCTCGGCGCGGACCGTGACGCTGCCGGCGCGCGGGGTGAACTTGATGGCGTTCGACAGTAGGTTCAGCAGCACCTGCTTGACCGCGCGATAGTCGGCCTCGATCTCGGGCAGGTGCGGGAACTCGATGGCCAGCTTCAAGCCGGCGGCTTCGGCGCGGTTGCGGATCAGGCGGACGGCGTCCTCGGCCACGTCCTCCAGATGCATCGGCTCGAACTTGAGGTTCATCTTGCCGGCCTCGATCTTCGACATGTCGAGGATGTCGTTGATCAGCGCCAGGAGGTGCTGGCCCGACGAGTGAATGTCCTGGCTGTAGCCCTTGTAGCGCTTGTCGCCGAGCTGGCCGAACATCTCGTTCATCATGATCTCGGAGAAGCCGTTGATGGCGTTCAGCGGCGTGCGCAGCTCGTGAGACATGTTGGCCAGGAACTCGGACTTGGCCTTGTTGGCGCTCTCGGCCTTGACCTTCTCGGTCTCGTACTTGCGGGCCAGCTCGGCCAGCTGCTCCTGGCTGCGCTCCAGGCCGGTGATGGCGTTCTGGAGCTGCTCCTCGTTGAGGCGGCGGGCTTCTTCTTGAGTCTTGATCGCCGTGATGTCGGCGGCGGTCATCACGAGGCCGCCTTCGGCCGTGCGGCGCTCGCTGATCTGGATCCAGCGGCCGTCCATCAGCTCGGCCTCGCGCACGCCCTTGGCGCCGTCGGGGGCAGGGTGGTCCTGCTTGATGGCGAGGGCGGCGAAGCGGTTGACCTCGGCGCGGGCGGCGCCGGGCTTGAGCAGTTTCGGTTCGAGCGAAAAGACGCTGCGGTAGTTGCGGTTGCACATCAGCAGCCGGCCCTGGCGATCCCACAGGACGAAGGCTTCCGACACGCTTTCGATGGCGTCGCGCAGGCGGTTCTCGGCGGCCTGGGCGCGGGCCTGGGCGATGCGCTCCTCGGTGACGTCCAAGGCGACGCCGATGATGCGGACATAGCCGTCGGCGCCGGGCTTGCCGAAGCCCTGGCCGCGGGCGTCGATCCAGAGCGAGCGTTGGCCATGCTCGGTGGCCGGCACGCGGAACGAGACGTCGAAGGCGCCGTACATGGCCGCGTTGGCCAGCGCCTGGCGCACACGTTCGCGGTGGTCGATCGAGATGCGCTCCAAGAGGTCCTGGCCCGAGACCACGCCGCCGCCGCCCCAGCCGAACATCGCGCCGGTGACGTCGGACAGGAACACCTGGTCGGCGTTGAGGTCCCATTCCCAGATGCCGCAGCGCGCGGCCTCGACGGCGAGGCGGAAGCGCTGCTCGCTATCGATGAATTCGCGGTGGGCGCGCTCGGCCTTGCGGCTCTGGATCATCAGCAGCAAGGCCAGGGCGATGCCGACGGCCAACGGGGCCAGCAGGTTGAAGGCGCCTTCCATGACTTGGCGGTCCAGGTTGGCGACGCTGCGGGTGGGCGAGGCGGCCAGCACCAGCAGGGCGCCCTCGGCGACCGGGCGGACGGCCAGGTCCAGGGCGGCGCCGTCGACGGCCTGGCCGCGCAGGGCGACGGGGCCGTCGCCGATATCCTCGGCGGCGAGGGCGAAGGCTTCGCGCAGGGTGGCGGCGCCTTGCGAGGCGCGACCGCGGGCGGCGATCAGCTTGCCGCTGGGCAGGGCCAGGGCGCCGCTGTCGCCCTTTTCCGGATCCTCGATCAGGCGCGTGGCGTCGCCGCTGGCGATCACGAAGGCGCGGGTCTTGTCCAGGGTGGCGGTGGTGGCGACGTACAGGCGGCCGCTGTCGCCGACCGAGCCGGTCCAGGTGGTGCGGCCCGAAGCGGCGGCGGCCTGGGCGGCGGACTTCCAGTCGGCGCCGTCGTCGCGGCCGGCGACGGAGACGACGCCGGCGGGGCTGACCACGGCGATGGCCGCGGCCTCGCCGCCGGCGGCGCGCAGGGCGGTCTCGGCGGCGTCCATGGTCGCGCCCGGATCGCGCTTGAGCAGGTCGGCGGCGGCCGACAGGCCGGCGCGCTGGGCGGCCAGGCCGGTCTCGACCCGGCCGGCGATCAGCCCGGCCTTGGCCGACAGCGGCGCGCCGCCCGGCTGGGCCGTGGCCTCGTGCTGCAGGCGCCGGACGCCGAACGCGGTGTAGACGGCCAGCAGCAGCAGGGCCGCCAAGATGGCCACGCGGACGAAGGCTTGAGAGGGCGCCTGGACGGATTTGGCGCGCACGGCCGCAGGCGCGGCTGGTCCGGCAGCCGCCGGCCCCCCGTGTCTAGCCATACCCCTGTCCAAACCACCCGGCTCCAGATTCACGCGGCGAGTCACTTCGCCAAGATGGTGAATCTACCGTACCGGCCGTGATCGCGTCACCGCCGGAAAGGCGGATTCCGTGCTTGTGAGCCCATTGGTCGCAACCCAGGCGGCGGCGACTCGTGAAATCCTCTTTTAGGCCAAGGCCTTGGTCGCCAGCTCCAGGACGTTTTTCGACAGCTCCGGATGGGCCGCGACGCGTTCCAGCTGCTGACGCATCAGCTGGCCGAGCTCGGGCTTGTAGCGCCGCCAGTTGCCCAGGGGCTCGACCAGGCGCGCGGCGGTCATCGGGTTGAAGCCGTCGACGGCCAGGATCTGGTCGGCCAGGAAGCGGTAGCCCGCGCCGCTGGGGTCGTGGAACCGCGACGGGTTGAAGTTGGCGAAGGTCGAGACCAGGGCCCGCAGGCGATTGGGGTTGGTCGGCTCGAAGTCGACGTGACGGGTCAGGGCGATCACCCGTTCCAGGGCGTCCTCGTTCGGATCGCGGCCTTGGGCGGCGAACCACTTGTCCAGCACCAGCGGCTCGGCCTTCCAGGCGTCGTGGAAGCTGGCCAGCGCCTTGTCGCGGGCGTCGCCGCCCGTGGCGATCAGCGGATTGAGGCCGCCGATCATGTCGGTCATGTTCCGCGCCGCCTCGAAGTGGCCGGCCAGGCGCATCAGGTTGTCGGCGTGCGGATCGGCCGCCAGGACGTCGGCGCAGGCGTTGCGCAGGGCGCGGCGGCCGGCGGCCTGGGCGCTGTCGGAGAACTCGCCCTCGCTCTGCATCTCGCCGTGCAGGCGGCGCAGCAGGTCGCCCAGATGGATGGCGATCCGCGCGCGCAGGTTGTCGCGGGCCTCGTGCAGGGCGGCCGGATCGGCGGCCTCGGACATCAGGGCCAGGTCCGGCTCGGACGGTAGGGACAGCAGCAGGGCCTTGAAGGCCGGCTCGGCCGCTTCGTCGACCAGGGCGTGGCCCAGGGCCTCGGCGTAGCGTTCCTCGCCGACCTCGTCGGGCGTCCCGGCGGCGCGGGCCAGGATCAGGTCGCCGGCCAACGTCTGGCCGGCTTCCCAACGGTTGAAGAGGTCGGGATCGGAGCCGAATAGCACGTAGCGGTCGGACGGCCGCGCGTCGGTCGACAGGTTCACCGGGGCCGAGAAGCCGCGCAGGGCCGACAGGACCGGGGCGCTGGTCACGCCATCCCAGCGGACGGTCAGCAGCGGCTTGTCCAGCAGTAAGACCTCGGTGTCGCGCAGCACCGCGCCGTCGGCCGAGAGCAGGCCGATGGCGACCGGGATGGGCAGGGGCTTCTTCAGCGGCTGGCCGGGCGTGGGGGCGGTCGCCTGGGCCAGGGTCAGGGTCAGGCTCTGGGCGGCCTCGTCATAGACGGTGGCGATCGCCACGGTCGGCGTGCCGGCCTGCTCGTACCAGCCGAAGAAGTCCGACAGGTCGCGGCCCGAGGCCTCGGCGAAGCAGGCGATGAAGGCCTCGACCGTGGTCGCCTGGCCGTCGTGGCGTTCGAAATAGAGGTCGCTGCCCTTCCGGAACGCTTCCGCGCCCAGGATGGTCTTCAGCATCCGGATAATCTCCGAGCCCTTCTCGTAGATCGTCGCGGTGTAGAAGTTGTCGATCTTCAGATAGCTGGAGGGGCGCACCGGGTGGGCCAGCGGGCCGGCGTCCTCGGCGAACTGGCGGGCGCGCAGGGCCTTGACGTCCTTGATCCGCTGCACGGCCGCGCCGCGCATGTCGGCGCTGAAGCTCTGGTCGCGGAAGACCGTGAAGCCTTCCTTCAGGCACAGCTGGAACCAGTCGCGGCAGGTGATGCGGTTGCCGGTCCAGTTGTGGAAGTATTCGTGGGCCACGACCGCCTCGATGCGCTCGTAGTCCATGTCGGTGGCGGTCTGCGGATCGGCTAGCAGCAGGGAGCTGTTGAAGATGTTCAGCCCCTTGTTCTCCATGGCCCCGAAGTTGAAGTCGCGCACGGCGACGATCATGAACAGGTCCAGGTCGTATTCGCGGCCGAACGCCTCCTCGTCCCACTTCATGGCCCGCTTCAGGCTATCCAGGGCATAGGCCGCGCGCGGGGCCTGGCCGGGGTCGACGAAGACCTTCAGCGCCACCTCGCGACCGCTCATGGTGACGAAGGTGTCGGCCAGCACGTCCAGGTCGCCGGCCACCAGGGCGAACAGGTAGCAGGGCTTGGGGAAGGGGTCGGTCCACTCGGCGAAGTGGCGCGCGCCGTCCAGCGCGCCCTGGTCGACCAGGTTGCCGTTGCTGAGCAGGTGCGGGAACTGGGCGTCGGCCTCGACGCGCACGCTGTAGCGGCTCAGCACGTCCGGCCGATCAGGGAAGTAGGTGATGGTGCGGAAGCCCTCGGCCTCGCACTGGGTGCAGAACCGGCCGCCCGACATGTAGAGGCCCATCAAGGCCTTGTTGGCCGACGGATCGATCTCGACCTCGGTGGTCAGCACGAACTGGTCGGGGACTTCGTGCAGGGTCAGGCGCTCGGGATCGACCGTGTACTGGTTGGCGCTCAGGGCCTGGCCGTCGATGGCGATCGACAGCAGCTTCAGCCGCTCGCCGTCCAGCACCAGCGGCTCGCTCTTGGCCCCGGTTCGGCTGACCGAAAGCTCGGCTGTCACCCGCGTCTGGGACGGGTGCAGATCGAAGATCAGCCGGGTGGTCTCGATGGCGAAGGGGAACGGGCGATAGTCCGCCAGGCGGACGGGCTGGGGCGTGTCGGTGCGCATACGTCCTACTTAGTCCCGCGGGATCGCCTCCGCGAGAGGACCTTGCGGCCAAGCTCGAATTATTGGCTGGTTGCGCATCGGATCAGCGGGGGGAGTGCGTCATGGCGGAGAGCGGACTGGAAGTCGGGCGCAGGCGGTTCCTGCATCCCGGGCCGCTGCGCTGGCTGCGCGCGACCGGCTGGATGGTGCTGCTCTTCATCGTCTTCAGCCTCGTCTATGCGGGCGCCCAGGCGGTCGGCAATCCGTTGTTCGCGAAAGGCGGCCACTTGCTGGACGTGCTGAAGGTCACGGCGATCTGCGTCGCGGGCCTGGCCCTCTACGGCGGGATCGTCTGGCTGGCCGAGGGACGCTGGCCGCAGGAGTTGAACCTGCGCGAGGCGCCGGCTGAGCTGGCCATCGGCCTCGTGGTCGGGGCGGCCATGCTGAGCGCGGCGGTGGCCGGGCTCTACGCCCTGGGCGTCTACGACATCAGCGGCCCGCGCCCGGCCTCGGCCTGGGGCACCATCGCCATGGCCGTCGAGTCCGGCGTCATGGAAGAGCTGCTGATGCGCGCCATCGTCCTGCGCCTCTTGATGCGCGCCTTCGGCATCTGGCCGGCCCTGGTGCTGCAGGCGGCGCTGTTCGGCGCCCTGCACCTGGCCAATCCCAACGCCAGCCCGGTCGCCGCCGCCGCCATCGCCATCGAGGCGGGTCTGATGCTGGCCGGCTTCTATCTGCTGACCGGGCGCCTGTGGATGTCGATCGGCGTCCACGCGGCCTGGAACTTCACCCAGGGCTGGGTGTGGGGGGCTTCGGTCTCGGGCATCCCGGTGGTCGAGAGCTGGCTGGTCAGCAAGCCCAAGCCCGGCGCGCCCGAGTTCCTGAGCGGCGGCGCCTTCGGTCCCGAGGCCTCGCTGCCGGCCATGGTGGTCGGCACCCTGACGGCGGTCGTGGTGCTGTGGTGGGCCTGGAAGAAGGGGAACTTCAAGGCCAAGCCGGACGCGGCAGTGGAATAGTCACAAAATTATTGTGGTCTTTTGAGGCGGGTCAACGAGCCGGCCTGAACGCGGGCGCAAACCCCTTTCGACACAGCAAAGGTCGAAAGGGGATACCGATGACCACCAAGCTTTTCCTGGCCCTGACCGTGGTCGCGGGCCTGAGCGCGACGCCGGTTCTGGCGCAGCAGGTCACGCCGAAAGCCAAGGGCGACATCGTCCTGAACGTCCGGCTCACGGACGTCGCGCCCAACGCAGGCGACCCGATCCTGACCGCCGCCGGCGCGGCCACGGGCCTGAAGGCCGACGTCAAGGACGACATCAAGCCGACCATCGGCCTCAGCTACTTCCTGACCGACAAGCTGGCCGTCGAGGTCATCGCCGGCACGACCCAGCACACGGTCAAGGCCGTGGGGGCGGGGACGGACGTGGCGGTCCACAAGACCTGGGTCCTGCCGCCGGTCGTCTCGCTTCAATACCACCCGCTGCCCGGCGCACGCTTCAGCCCCTATGTCGGGGCGGGGCTGAACTACATGCTGTTCTACAGCGGCAAGGACGCGAACGGCTTCACCGTCGACCTGGACAACGGCTTCGGCTACGCCCTGCAGGCTGGCGCGGACATCCCGATCAACGCCGCCTACAGCCTGAACCTGGACGTCAAGAAGGTGTGGTTCGACACCGACGCCAAGATCAATGGCGGCGCGCTGACGTCCAAGGTCAAGCTGGACCCTCTGGTGGTCTCGGTCGGCTTCGGAAGGCGGTTCTAGTCTTCGTCCGACGCGGGGCCAGCGGCGGGCGCTTCCTGCAGGTAGCGCTCGATCGCGACGATCTTCTGGGCCAGGCCGGTCAGGGCCGGCGGGGCGTCCTCGGGATTGTCGGCGACCAGGGTCAGCAGTTCGCGGGCGATGGCGTGCAGGCGCGGGGCGCTGGCGATCAGGCGAGCCTGGTATTCCATCTTGTGCGGGTCGCGGTCGTACTCCGCCCCTGGCGTGCGCCACCCGCCCCAGTCCTGGGCGTCGGTGACCACCACCGGATAGGTGCCGGGGTAGGGATGGTGGGCGCAGTCGTTCTCCTGCTGCCACTTGTTGCGGGCTCGCAGGATCCGCCAGTTGGAGGCGAGGCCCCCTTCCTGCGGGTCGACCTTGTCCTCGGCCTTCAGCTCGTGGGCCAGGAACTCGCGGCCCAGGCCGACGTCGTAGGTCACGCGCACCGGCTCGTCGAAGCCCTTGGCCCAGATGGGCACGATCTTGTCGACCGTCGCCCAGCAGCCGACGCTCTCGACCCACACCCTCTGGTTCTTCTGGAAGACGGTCTTGGCCATGCCGTGGGGTAACGTCCGACTGGATACGAAAGGTCGCCATAAGAACCTGAAATTCTTGACGCCGGGTCAATCTTTCCCTTCGCGTGAACGTCGTTCAGTGTGGTCCCCGAGATCGGCCGTAAAGAGCCCGGTCCAGGGAGAACGCTCGTGGATTTCGACTATTCCGACGACCAGAAGTTCCTGAAGGACGAGGCGCGCAAGTTCCTCGCCGCCCATTGCGATGTCGCCGTCGTGCGGGGTGTGCTCGACAATGCCGACCGCTCGTTCGACGAGAAGCTCTGGAAGGGCGTAGCCGAGCAGGGCTGGCTGGGCGCTTCGATCCCCGAGGAGCACGGCGGCCTGGGCCTGGGCCGCATCGAGCTGTGCGCCATTGCCGAGGAACTGGGCCGCGCCGTCGCGCCGATCCCGTTCGCCTCCACCGTCTATTTCCTGGCCGAGGGGATCCTGGCCCACGGCACGGATGGCCAGAAGGCTGCGATCCTGCCGCGCGTCGCCGCCGGCGAGTTGATCGGCTGCCTTGCGACCTCGGAAGGTCCGGGCGTCGTCGGCCCCAACACGCTGCAGAGCCGGGTCGAGAGTGGCAAGCTCACCGGGACCAAGATCCCGGTCACCGACGGCGACGTGGCCGACACCGCGTTGGTGCTGGCCAGCGAGGGCGGCCGTCCGGGCCTGTTCCTGGTCGACCTGAAACAGGCCGGCGTGAAGCGCGAGACCCTGAAGAGCCTGGATCCCACGCGCGGCGTGGCCAAGCTGACCTTCGACGGCGCGGTCGCCGAGCGGGTGGGGGAGGCGGGCGCGGGCTTTGAGATCGTCCAGGCGATCCTGGACCGCGCGGCCGTGCTGCTGGCCTTCGAACAACTGGGCGGCGCCGATCGCTGCCTGGAGATGGCCAAGGAATATGCGCTTGGCCGCTACGCCTTCGGCCGCGTCATCGCCGGCTACCAGGCGATCAAGCACAAGCTGGCCGACATGTACGTCAAGAACGAGGTCGCCCGCTCCAACGCCTATTACGGCGCCTGGGCCCTGAACGACGACGCGCCGGAGCTGCCGATCGCGGCCTCGGCGGCGCGGATCGCGGCGTCGGAAGCCTTCTGGTTCGCCAGCAAGGAAAGCATCCAGGTGCATGGCGGCATGGGCTTCACCTGGGACGTGGACTGCCACCTCTATTACCGCCGTTCGCGGCAGCTCAGCCTGGTCGCCGGCGCGCCCAAGGTCTGGAAGGAGCGGCTCGTCAGCCAGCTCGAACAGAAGAACGCGGCTTAAGGGAGCGCGAGGACCATGGATTTCAACGACTCCCCCGAAGAAGCCGCCTACCGCGAAAAGGCCCGCGCCTGGCTGGCCGAGAACGCCGCCGCGCACCGCGCCAAGTTCGGTGAGCTGAAGCCCAACACGCCCGAGCACATGGCCGCCGCCAAGGACTGGCAGGCGACCAAGGCCGGGGCCGGCTATGCCTGCATCACCTGGCCCGCGGCCATCGGCGGGGGCGGCGGCACGCCGATCCAGTCGGTGATCTTCGGCCAGGAAGAGGGCAAGGCCGGGCTCGGCTACGGCTACTTCACGATCGGCCTGGGCATGTGCGTACCGACGGTCATGGCCTTCTCCGACGGCGAGACCAAGAAGCGCTTCGTCTCGCCCGCCGTGAAGGGCGAGGAGATCTGGTGCCAGCTGTTCTCCGAACCGGCCGGCGGCTCAGACGTGGCGGCGCTGCGCACCCGCGCCGTGCGCGACGGCGACGAGTGGGTGATCAATGGCCAGAAGGTCTGGACCACCGGCGCCCACTATTGCGACTACGGCATCTTGCTGACGCGGACCGACCCCGACGTGCCCAAGCACAAGGGCCTGACCATGTTCTGGATCGACATGCGCGACGCCGCCGTCGAGTGCCGGCCGATCCACCAGATGTCGGGCGGTCGCGAGTTCAACGAGGTCTATTTCACCGACCTCCGCGTGAAGGACAGCCAGCGCCTGGGCGAGGTCGGCGAGGGCTGGAAGGTGGCCCTGGTCACCCTGATGAACGAGCGCCTGGCCGTGGGTGGCTCGGCCGGCCCGAACTATCGCGAGATCATGAAGCTGGCCCGCGACCTAGCCGGCGCTACCGGCCCCGCGCTGAAGGATCAGGCGTTCCGCGAAAAGCTGGCCGACTGGTACGTCCAGTCCGAGGGGCTGAAGTTCACCCGCTTCCGCACCATGACCGCCCTGTCGCGCGGCCAGACGCCGGGGCCGGAAAGCTCGATCGGCAAGATCATCTCGGCCAACCAGCTGCAGGAACTGGCCAACACCGCGGTCGAGATGGAGGACCAATACGGCATCCTCGTCGATCCCGATCAGGCCCCGGCCGAAGCGGCCTTTCAGCAGAGCCTGATGTGGGCCCCGGGCTTGCGGATCGCCGGCGGCACGGACGAAATCCTCAAGAACATCATCGCCGAACGGGTCCTCGGACTGCCCGGCGATGTGCGGGTCGACAAGGACGTGGCCTTCAAGGACATGCCGACTGGTCGTTAGCTTCGTCGAATCTTCGTCTAGCTTCGCTATGAGAGAGTCGGCGGCGGTTTAAGACTGCCGTCGGCTTCTCGACGCTTCTCTCAAGTTGTTCCGTCGACGGCGAAATGCCGGGAAATCCCGAAAATTCGCCTGTCGAGCGAACCTTCACTGTCGTGACAAAGACTTCATCCCCGGATGGGTTGAGCTGACCTTGACAGTGCTCGCTGCCGGGCACATGAGAGATCGTTGTTTTATGGTTAACGGGCTGGGCTGAAGGGGGATTCATGCGGCAGGCCGGCGACGCTTTTGCGCGCCTTGCGATGCTCCGCGAAGCGGCCCGGCGGGCTTACGCCGGTCGTTCCGTCTGGCTGCGTCGCGCCCCCGTGGGCGCGATCGTGGCGGCGGTGGTGATTCCCCTCGTTGGTTGCGACACAGGCCCGAGCTTCTGGTTCCACAAGCGCGCCAGCGCTTGCCCCCGGCCGCAGGCGGCCCAGGGCGTGTCGGGCCAGTTCAATCAGCAGCAGCAAGAGATTCGCGCCCTGCGCCAGGGCGGCTTCCGCGGCGACTTCTTCGCCCAGCTGGAGCTGGCCCGTCGTTACGAAGGCCAACGCGCGGTCGACAAGAACCTCGAGGATTCGGTCGAGGCGGCCGTCTGGTACGCCATGGCCCTGTCCAATTCGGGCGGCTACGCGCCGATCGCGGCCTATGAGCGTCGCGGCAAGGAATCGCGCGCCGTCTCGCGCTTCGACGACTGCCGCGCCTTCGAGCGTCGCAGCGCCTATGGCGCCCTCGACCGCCTGCTGTCGCGCATGTCGACCGAAGAGCGCGAGAAGGTCCGCAACCGCGTGATCTACGTGCTGTCGGCGCAGGGCGCGGACGGCTTCCGCACCCTGGCGCGCATCCACGACGGCTATTTCGGCCCCTATGGCGAGCCGTCGGACAACCTCCAGGCCATCGAGGCCTACGGCAAGCCCAGCACGCCCGGCGCGCCGGCGGCTCTGGACCTGTTCCGTCGCAACGACGTCGACGCCTATCTGTACAACTACCTGGCGGTGCAGACCGGCGATGTGTCGGCCTATGTGATGCTGAAAGACTTCGAACGGTCCTCGCCGCAGCGCGCGTCCTACGGCTCGTTCGTCGAGACCAAGGCTAAGCGCTGGATCCCGACCTACGAGTTCTATCCGCCGGAATCGCCCGACTCGGGCGTGCCGCATTCCGACGAGTCGGACCTGTCGGGCGAGGCGCGCGAGGCCGCGCTCAGCCGGATCAACGAACTGCCCTTCGTCCACGTGGCCGAGGCCCTGACCTATCTGCGGGTCATCCCGTCGCCGATGCTGGACGAGAAGCTGCTCACCGTGAACGACGCCCAGACGCTGCAAAGCATGCTGGGCCGTCCCGCCACCGGCCGCCTGGCCGCGATCGAGAAGGTGCGGGCCATCCAGTACGCGGCGGTCAACGGCTCGTCCAAGGCCCAGTTGGTGCTGGCGGTCATGTACTCCGAAGGCGTCGGCGTGCCGCGCGACTACGCCCGCGCCTACCACTGGTACTCGGAAGCCGAGCGCCAGGGTTCGGCCGAGGCCAAGTACGCCATGTCGACCTTCTTCTCCCTGGGCCTGCAGGGCGTGGCCGACCAGGACCGCGCCAAGGCGGTGGTCTACCAGCTGGATGGGGCCCTTTCGGGCTTCAAGCCGTCGGCCTACCGCCTGCAACAGCTGCTGGCCCAGGTCTCGCGTCCGCCTCGGCCCGCGGCCGATCGTGGTCGTCCGTATAGCGAAAGGGACTACTGATGCTGCGCCTCAGCCGCCTGATGGCGCTTTGGGCCGCCTTGATCCTCGGCGTGACGGCCGCCGCCCCCGAGGTCGCCTTCGCCTCGCCCGACGCCAAGATCGACCAGCAGATCCGGCCCTGCTTCGGCCTGCTGATCCAGCCGAACCTCTCGCATGGCTGCAAGGTCCGCTACGCCAAGCCCAGGCCCTGTCCGCGCGGCTACTATCGCGCCCGCAGCGGTCGCTGCGTGATGGGCGGCGGTGGCGGCTACGGTCCCGGCGGCGGCGGTTATGTGCCGCGCGAGATCAACTGCGACTATGCCTATCCGGGCCAGGTCTCCGACACGCTGGCGCGCCTCTATGACGGCGACACCCTGACCCTGACCTCCAGCGAGGGCGGGGCCTGCGTCGAGTCGCTGAACATCACCCAGTCGGTGACGATCGTGGTGCGCAACTACCAGCCCGCGCCGGGCCGTCCGATCCTGGTGGCCCCGGCCGACCAGCCCTGCATCAAGATCGCGCCGGGCGTGCAGTTCGTCGTGCTGGAAGGCCTGGGCATCGAGTCCCGCCGCGGCGGTTCGGCCTCGTGCATCGTCGGCCGCGCCACCGAGATCGCCCTGAAGGACGTCTCGGTCCGCTACGACGGCGACGCCTCGGCCTTCGACATCGGCGACAGCCGCATCGAGCTGTCCAACGCCGTCTTCATCGGCCGCACCCGCTCGGCGGTGGTCAAGGCCACCGGCACGATCATGGCCTCGAACGTCGAGATCGCCGCCACGGCAATCGGCGGCGCCTTCGAGACCGCCGGCGACAGCCGCCTGCGCGACATCCGCATCGTCCGCCTGGGCGACTGGACAGGCTCGTCGCGCACCCGCAACTCGGCCGGCTTCGTGATCAGCGGCATGAACCGCCAGCAGCTGGTGACCATCGACGGCCTGTACGTCGACGGCTTCTCGCGCGGCGTCTACATCGGCGGCGGCGACGAGACGACCCTGCTGCGCCCCGTGGTCCGCGACAGCGACTGGGCCGTGACGGTCGAGAACGCCAACCTGCGCCTCAACGACGGCGAGCTGGAAGCGGTCGATGTCGGCCTCTACGTGGCCTCGGGCATCGCCTATGCCAGCCACAACAAGATCGTGGGCGTCATGCGCTCGGGCATCTACGCCGACGCCGGCGGCCAGATCCGCGCTGTCGACAACCGCATCTATGCCCGCCCCGAAGGCTGCAAGGCCCTGGTCAGCGGCTTCTTCGACGGCGAGCTGACCTGCCGTCCGTGGTTCGAGGCGCCGGAGCTTTATCGCACCCAGCGTGACCGGGCCCGCCTGGACTACGACACCTACTGGCCCGCTGACGCGATCGGGGCCTCGACCCCGATGGCCGCGTCCAACCCGCCGCCGGAACTGGCCGATGACGCCGCCGCCTCCGGCCTGGCCGGCGGTCCGCAGCGCAAGCCCGACGTCTACCGCACCGTTCCCGGTCCGGTGGGCGCGCCGCCGACCTACGAGAAAGTCTCGCCGCCCTCGGCTCAAGGAGCTCCCCGATGAGCAAGCTGGTTCGCGCTTTCGCGGTCACGCTGGTCGCCGCCTCGACCCTGGTCGCGGCCCAGGCCTCGGCCCAGCCGGGGCAGGGCGGTCCCAAGCGTCGCGACATCTGCGGCGCGCCGATCACCGGCCAGGCCCCCGACATCATGACCTATGACAGCACGACGGGCACCCAGGTGTTCGTCGGCGGCGGGCGTGGTGGCGGCGCCGACATCGCCACCTACAACGCCCAGACCGGCTCGGCCGCGGGCCTGACCGGCGATCTGAGCCGACCGGGCTTGGTCTCGTCCTGCGCCGTCGACGGCATCACCCGCGAGTCGTACGGCGTGACCTCGGACCGTCCGGGCCAGGTCAGCATCTCGGGCCGCGACGATCGTGGCGAGCGCTGGCAGTTCACCCGCAGCGACGGCCACACCGAGGTGTGGGACCCGCGCTACGAGAACCGCTGCTTCCGTTCGGGCCTGGGCCTGGGCGGCCCGGGCGACCGTCGATGCTGAGACCCGCCCTGGCCCTGGGCCTCGTCGCCCTGGCCCTGGCGGCCTGCGGTGCTCGGCCCTATCCGCCGTACCATGGCCCGCCGGCCCCCTCGGCGCCGAACCCGCACAAGGTGACGCCGCCCCCGCCGCCGATCGACACGATCCGGCCGCGTATTCCGTAGACTAGAAAATCCCGACCTATCCAACTCACCTGCCTTCCTAGGCCTTGTGCCTAGGACCCATGGCGCGGCTGGATGCGGCCGTTTCCTGGAGGCTCCGCTAGCGTAGGCGAGCATCCGGTCAGCGCAGCAGCTGCGGAACGATGGGTCCTAGGCACAAGGCCTAGGAAGGCGAAGTTGGTTGGTTCGGCTGACGATCACCGCGCCTTCACGTCCCGCGCCGCCTTGGTCAGCTGCACGAACTCCGCGCGCAAACCGTCGGGATCATCGCCGCGCGCGCCTTGCGCAAGAGTGGTGATGGCAGGCCAGTCGAAGCCGTTGTCCAGCCAGGGATCGCCGCGCAGCTTCTGTCCATAGGCCGCGACCGCCACCGCGAAGCGGGTGGATTCCGGCGCGGCCGATAGTGTGGCGTAGCTGTCCGCCTTGCCGATCGGGCGCTCGATCAGCTTCGAGGTCGTCCCGCCCGGCGGCTTGTAGCGCACCTTCAGGAAGGCCAACTCGCCGCTCGCGACCGGCGCGGGCTTCTGCTCGCCGTAGCGCAGCGGATCCGACGACGGTCGCGCCCCGACCGGGGTGATCTCGTACAGCGCCGTCACCGACGCGCCCGAACCGACCTCACCGGCGTCGACCTTGTCGTTGTTGAAGTCCTCGCGGTTCAGCAGGCGCGTCTCGTAGCCGATCAGGCGGTACTCGGCGACCCGCGCCGGATTGAACTCGACCTGGATCTTCACGTCGTCGGCGATGGGGAACAGGCTGGCCTGGAAGTCGTCGCGCAGCAGTTTGCGGGCCTCATTCAAGGTGTCGACATAGGCGGCCACGCCGTTGCCGTTCTGGGCCAGGGCCTGCATCATCGTGTCGTTGTAGTTGCCGCGCCCGAAGCCGTAGACCGACAGGTAGACGCCGCTCTTGCGCTGGTCGGCGACGAAGTCCTTCAGCCGGGTCGGGTCCGAGATGCCGACATTGAAGTCGCCGTCGGTGACCAGGATCACCCGGTTGACCGCGCCCTTGGCGAAGTTCTGCTTGGCCAGGGCGTAGGCCAGTTCCAGTCCCTGACCACCGGCCGTGGAGCCGCCCGCCTGGAGCGCGCCCAGGGCGCAGCGCATCTTCAGCTTGGAGCGGCCGTCGGTCGGGGACAGCACCGCGCCGGCCGAACCGGCATAGGCGACCATCGCCACGCGGTCCTGCGGGCGCAACTGGTCGATCAGCACGTTCAGCGCCTTCTGGGCCAGAGGCAGGCGGTCCGCGCTCATCATCGAGCCCGAGGTGTCGACCAGGAAGACGAGGTTCAGCGGCGGATCGGCGGCGCGCGGGGCGGCATAGCCCTGCAGGCCGATATGCAGGATCTGACGCTCCTTCGACCACGGCGAGGGCGCGACCGCGACGGTGGCGCGGAACGGCGTCTCGGCGCTGGCCGGACGGGCATAGCCATAGTCGAAATAGTTCACCAGCTCCTCGACGCGAATGGCGTCGCGCGGCGGGGCGGCGCCGTCGTTTAAGAAGCGGCGGGTGTTGGCGTAGGCAGCGGTGTCGACGTCGATCGAGAAGGTCGAGACCGGCTCCTCGGCCACGCGCTTGACCGGGTTGGCGGCCGCGTTGGGATAGCGCTCGGTGTCGCGCGGTGGGGCCTGGATGGACGGGAAGGCGCCGATGTTCTGGGGCGCGGCGAGGCGCGACTGCACCGGCGGGATCGGCAGTGGCGGCGGAGGCGTCGCGTATGCCGGGGCGGGCGGTGGGGGAGGCGGCGGCGGTGGCGGCGGCGCGCCGACCCGGGCCGAATACTCCGCGATGGGGGCCCGGCCGGTGACGCCGGAGACATGCTTGCGCACCCCCGATACGACGATGTCGTCTCGGCTCAAGACGGCCGCGAAGCCCAGGGCCGCGCAGGCCTCCGGCGTCACGATCCCGTCGCCGGGCGGTAGGGCCGAGGCCGGCGACGCGCCGACCATGGCCAGAGAGAGCAGGCTGACGCCCGCGACGCGAAGCCCTCGACGAACCATGGCCGATCTCCCTGCCTGTGACGCCCAATCAATTACAATCGTAATATGACGAAAGCTGGGCGCTAGGGAGGTCAACCTAGGGGTGATTTCAGCGCCGGTCTACGGCGCGATGGTCTTCAAGAACTGCGGCGGCTTGCGATGGTGCGTCGCCTGCTCATAGGCGTAGCCCAGGTTCAGCAGCAGCTTCTCGCTCCAGGCCGGGCCGATGAACGACAGGCCCACCGGCAAACCGGTGACGGCGCCCATCGGCACGGTCAGGTGCGGATAGCCGGCCACGGCGGGCAGGGTGGTCGACGAGCCGCCATAGTTGTCGCCGTTCAGCGGATCGATGGTCCAGGCCGGGCCCGTGGTCGGGGCGATGATGGCGACCGCGCCGGTGTCCTTCAGGATCTTGTCGATGCCTTCCGGGCCGGCCAGGCGCTTGGAGTCGGCCAGCGCCTTCAGGTAGTCCGGATCGGTCAGGCCCTTGGTCTTCTCGGCGCGTTCGAAGCTCTCCTGGCCGAACCATTCGAACTCCTTGGGGGTCGCCTTGTTGAAGGCGATCAGGTCGGCCAGGGTGCGGCTCGGCACCTTCTTCGGATCGGTCGAGGCCAGGTAGGCGGCCATGTCGGCCTTCAGCTCGGTATAGAGCACCACGCCCTCGGCCTTGCCGATCGGGCCTTCGTCGAACTCCTTGACGTCGACCAGGATCGCGCCCTGGGCCTGCAGTTCCTTCAGCGCCGCCTCGAACACCGCGTCGGTCTTGGGCGAATAGCCGGTGTAGAAGCGGGCCACCGCCAGCTTGACGCCCTTCAGCGCGTCCTTGGAGAGGCCCGCGGCGTAGTCGGTCTTGCGGGCGTCGGCGTCTTTCGTCGCCGGGTCGGCGGGGTCGCTGCCGGCGATGACGGTCAGCACCTTGGCCGCGTCCTCGACCGTCGTGGTCATCGGGCCGGCGGTGTCCTGGCTGTGACTGATCGGCACGATGTGGGTGCGCGACACCAGGCCCAGGGTCGGCTTGATCCCGACCAGCCCGTTGATCGCCGCCGGGCAGGTGATCGAGCCGTCGGTCTCGGTGCCGATCGCCAGAGGCGCCAAGCCCGCCGCCACCGCCGCGCCCGAGCCGCTGGACGAGCCGCAGGCGCTGCGGTCCAGGACGTAGGGGTTGCGCACCGTGCCGCCCACCGCGCTCCAGCCGCTGATCGACTTGGACGAGCGGATATTGGCCCATTCCGACAGGTTGGCCTTGCCCAGGATGACCAGGCCCGCATCGGTCAGGCGCTTGACGATCGGGGCGTCGCGGCCGGTGACATTGTCCTTCAGCGCCAGCGAGCCGGCGGTGGTGGCCGTGTCGTCGGCGCTCTCGATATTGTCCTTCAGGAGGATCGGCACGCCGTGCAGGTTCGAGCGGATCTTGCCGGCCTTGCGCTCGGCGTCCAGCACGCGGGCGTCGGCCAGGGCGTGCGGGTTGGTGGCGATGACCGCGTTGAGGACGGGGTTCTTGTCCTTGATGACCGCCAGATAGCCCTTGGTCGCGTCTTCGGACGTCTGGGCCGATGCGGCCCCGGCGAGCAGCGCGAGAGCAGCGACGCCGGCCAGACAGGCGATCTTGGTCATGAGCGTTTCCCCGAACTTGGCCTCGCGACTCTCAGGGCGCGGACCGGATGGGGAGCATGAGGTCAAAAATCCGCGCGCGCCAAGGGCCGTTGGGCAGGTTCGTGCGCGGCTAGACGAAGATCGCCACGTTCTGCCGCGCCAGGATCAGCGGACGGCCACGGCTGTCCCACAGGTGCATCTCCTGAGTGGAATAGCCGTCGCCGATGGTCTCGGACTTGCTGCGCAGCAGGCGCCAGCCGTCGTCGTCCTCGCCCGGAAGGCCCACGACGTCGAGCGCCCAGGTCATGGTCGAGATCGGGCCGAATTTCTTGAACAGGGTCATGGCCGGCGGCGGCGGGGCGTCGCCAAGGGCGATCAGAGCTGACAGCGAGGTCGCGGCCGCGTCGCGGTGACGGATCCACAGCAGATATTCCGGCGGCTCGCCCGTGCCTGGCCGGCCGCCGCCGGCGACTCGGAAGTCGAACTGGCGGATGAAGCTGGGCGCCTGGCTGGTGTCGCCCTTGTGGAACGGCTCGCACTGGTCCGGCGGCGCGACGGCCGGGCAGGGGACGTCCTCGTGCGCCAGGTGTGACTCGCGGGCCGCGCCGAAGGTCAGGGTTCCGTGGGTGGCCACGCCTTGTTCGCCGACCAGGTCGATATTGGCGAACAGCGTCGACTTGCCCTGGCGCAGCGTCCTGACCTGCATCGACAGCTCGCCGGCGGCCGGGCCCACGAAGGCGAACTGGGCCGAACGCAGCGGCGGCGCCTCCGGAAACGCCCGCTGGGCCGCCTCGACGCACAGGGCGGCGCTCAGGCCGCCATAGGTGGTGCGGCCCTGCTTCCAGTCGTCGGAGACGTGGGCCGAGAAGCCAGTGTCGGTGGCGGCGATGGCGGCGACGAGATCGGTGTAGCTGGTCATGAAACGAAGGTTCGTTTTCTTTCGCTACGGAAGTCAAGCGGGTGTCGTGCTAGTCGAGGGCCATGACCACGCTTCGCACTGAACGGCTGCTTTTACGCAAAGCCGAGGAGGGGGATCTCCCGGCGATCCACGCGATCCTGAGCGACCCGCGCGCGACACGGTTCTGGTCGACGCCGCCGCACGCGACGCTGGAGCAGTCACGGGATTGGCTGACGGGGATGATCGAGATCGACCCGACAGAGGGCGAAGACTTCGTCGTCGAACACCAGGGCGTGGTGATCGGCAAGGCCGGCTTCTATCGCTACCCAGAGATCGGCTTCATCTTCCATCCCGACCACTGGGGCTGGGGCTTCGCCGGCGAGGCGCTGAGCGCGGTGCTGGATCGAGGGCTCGCATCGCGGCCGGAAGCGATCGCCGACGTCGACCCACGCAACGACGCCAGCCTGAAGCTGCTGACGCGCCTGGGATTCGTGGAGACGGGGCGAAAGGAGAAGACTTGGCTGGTTGGGGAGGAATGGTGCGACAGCGTCTATCTGAGCCTGGACGCAGAGGCGTGGCGCGCTAGTGCAGCGTCCCGTTAGCCTGGGCGAACCAGGCGCCGAGCGTGCGGGCTTCCTGCTCGTCCTGTTGTTCCTCGATGGCCATTTCTTCCAGCAGGATGGCGGCCAGCAGCCACTCTTCGAGCTCGGTCTCGGTGGCGCGCCCTTCCTCGAGGGCTTCCTTGACGGTCTCGATCAGCCATTCGACGGCGGCTTCGGTAGTCTTGGTCATGGCGCGTTTTTCCTGAACCAGCGCCGATAACCATAAGCTGTACCCGGCCCGAGCACCCTGCGACATAAGGTCAATGGGGGCGGGCAGGGTGTCGCAGGCCGTCCGCGCCCTTAAAGGACGCGAACGGCGCGCCAGGCCTATTGGCCCTTGAGCTTGCGGTCGAAGAACTCCAGGTGCTTCGTCAGCACGCTGAGGCCTTTGGTCTTGCTGCGCGGCGCGCTGTGGCGCTCGCCGGGGTAGAGCGCCATCTCGAACGGGACGGCCTTGGCCTGCAGAGCCGACATCAGCCGGGTGCTGTTCTCGAAGATGACGTTGTCGTCGGCCATGCCGTGCAGCAGCAGCAGGCTGCCGGGCGCCAGCTTGCCGATCCGGGTGTTGAGATCCGAATAGGCGTAGCCGGCCTTGTTGTCGTCCGGCTTGCCCATGTAGCGCTCGGTATAGGCCGTATCGTACAGGCTCCACTCGGTCGGCGGCGCGCCGGCCGCGCCAGCCTTGAACGGGGTGTTGTCGGCGGTCAACAACATCAGGGTCATGAAGCCGCCGTACGACCAGCCCATCACGCCCAGCTTGTCGGCGTCGACATAGGGCAGGTTGCTGAGGAACTTAGCGCCCAACAGCTGATCCTCGACCTCGACCGTGCCCAGGTTGCGATCCAGGGCGCGCATGAACTTGGCCGAGCGGCTGCCGCTGCCGCGGTTGTCGATCCGGAAGACGACGTAGCCGGCTTCCAGATAGGTGCGCTCGGACACGCTCTGCCAGGTCCGCTTGACCTGCTGGGCGTGCGGGCCGCCATAGACCGCCAGCAGCGCCGGGTACTTCTTGCTGGCGTCGAAGTTCTGCGGCTTGAGGATCTCGTAGTAGAGCGTCTCGCCGTCCGCGGCCTTCAGCGAGCCGTATTCCGGAACCGGCAGGGTCGAGGCGTAGGGCCAGTAGGGATGGCCCTCGGCCAGCTTGTTTTCCTCGATCCAGCGCACGCGCTTGCCGGTGTTGTCGTAGAGCGCGGTCTGGGGCGGGGTCTTGGGATCTTCATAGGTGCCGGCGAAGGCGCCGCCGCTGCCGGCGACCTTGGCCGACCACCAGCCGCCGGCCGAGGTCAGGGCCTTGGGCTTGCCCGGCTTGGCATAGCTGACTTCGTACAGACGGCGCTCCAGCGGCGTGTCGATCGAGGCGATGAAGATCGCCACCTTGCGGTCCTCGTCGACGCCTTCCAGCCCGGCCATCGGCCAGTCGCCCTTGGTGATCTGGGCGATCTGTTTGCCGTCGGCGCCATAGCGGTAGAGGTGGGTGTTGCCGTCCTTCTCCGACGACCACAGGAAGGTGCCGTCCTTCAGCGGATAGAAGTCGTCGCGCGCCTCGACCCAGTGGGCGTCGGTGTCGGTGACGATGGTCTTGGCCGCGCCGGTGGCGGCGTCGAAGGCGATCAGGTCGATGGTCTTCTGGTCGCGCGACAGGCGCTGGGCGTAGACGGTCTTGCCGTCGGCCGACCAGTCGACGCGGGCCAGGTAGATGTCCTTGTTGGCGCCCAAATCGAGCTTGCGGATTTGGCCGGAGGCCAAGTCGCGAACGAAGAGCTCGACCACGGCGTTGGGGCGGCCGGCGCGGGGATAGCGCTGCTCGACCACGGTGGCGCCGCCCGGGCCGATGTCGGCGCGCGGCACGACGTCGACCGTGCTTTCGTCGACGCGGGTGTAGACGATGCGGCTCTCGTCCGGGCTCCACCAGTAGCCGGTGAAGCGGTCCAGCTCTTCCTGCACCACGAACTCGGCGACGCCGAACGACAAGGTGTCCTTGCCCTCGGTAGTCAGGGCCGTCTCTGCCCCGCCCGCCAGGGGCTTGATGTAGAGGTTCTGGTCGCGGACGTAGGAGACGTAGCCGCCCTTGGGCGAGACCTTGGCGTCGACCTCATCGCCCGGCGTTTCGGTCAGGCGGGTGACCTTGCCGTCGGCGACGCTGTCCAGATAGAGGTCGCCATCCAGCGGGACCAGGATGAAGCGGCCTTGCTTGTCCCAGCTGTATTCGACGATGCCGCGGGCCGAGACGCGGGCGCGTTCGCGGCGGGCCTTCTCGGCCTCCGACAGCTCCTTGGCGCCCGAGGACAACGCGGCGCTGTCGATCAGGCGATAGGGCTCGCCGCCCTTGACGTCCGCGGCCCACAGGTCCTGGACGTTGGCCGCCTCGGGCTTGCCCTTCAGATAGGTGACCCGCTTGCCGTCCGGCGACAGAGCCACGCCCTTGGCCGTCGGGCCAGACAGGCTGGGATCGGCGAAAACCCGTTCCGGGGTGAGTTTTTCCGCCATGGCCGGGGTGGAGAGGGCGAGGACGGCCGCGAGCGCCGTGAGCGAGGGCTTGATCATGGCGCGGGACGCTAGGCGTGAGCGTCGCCGTTGTCAGCAGGGAAGTTGTTGCGGAACTGAAACGTCGCTCAGCGACACATTCCCTGCACAGCCGCCAGGTCGATCGGAAGCGCCGGGACCGGCAGGCCCTTGGCCTTCAGGACGTCCTCTAGGGTAGTGGGCTCGGGCGGCAGGCTGGGGTCCACGTCCGTCTTGTAGAACGGGTGGCTCTCGGCCTTCTCCAGCGTGGTGAAGCCATAGCCCTTGTCCTGGTAGAGCTTGAAGAGGCGCGTCGCCATGCGGGCCTCGAAGGCGCCGCCGTGCATCAGCAGGACATAGGGAATGTCCTTGCCGTACAGGGTCTTGGCCATGGCCCGCGAGCGGTCGGCGACGGCGGCCGCGCCATCCAGATAGATTGTCTCCAGCCGGGCGATGGCGGCCTGGTCGTTCTTGGCCACGCAGCGGGCATAGGGATCGCTGAAGGCCCAGTCACCGAAGCTCATGGTGACACTGGCGATCTTGTACTGGTTGGTCGCCAGCCAAGCGCGAACGGCGAGACGCTTCTCCGGCGTGTCGCCTTCCGACAGGAACGGAAAGCGCAGCCAGCGCCAGTCCTGGCCGGCCATCAGGTCCTTGAGCATCGGCTCGTTCTTGGCGGCTTCGTCCGCGAACTGCTCAGGCGTCAGGGTCGCCAGGTTCTGGTGCGACCAGCCGTGGTTGCCCAGCGGCTGGCCGGCCTCGCGCCACAGCTTCAGCGCCGCATCGGAGCCGGGCTCGCGCTCGGTCTGGACGCCGTTGATGAAGCCGAACGCCGGAGCCTTGGCGTCGGCCGAGGCCTTCAGCAGGTCGGTGGCGATCTGGGTGCGGGTGACGCCCGGCGGCAGGGCCGCGTGAGCGGGCAGGTCGTCCCAGGTGAAGGCGATGACGGGTTTGTCGGCGGCTTGAGCCGTCGTGGTGACCAGGGCGAGAGCGGCGGCGAGTACAAGGCGCATCGGTTACTTGCTTTCGAACAGGCTCAGCGGAATCGCGTCCGCCATGGCTTTGTAGCCGGCCATGTTGGGGTGAAGACCGTCATTGTCATAGGCCTTCAGCAGATAGGTCGGGCGGGCCGGATCGCGCAGGGTCTTGTCCCAGTCGATGACGCCGTCGAAGTTTCCGGGCGCGCGGATGAAGGCGTTGATCGCCTGGCGGTCGGCCTCGCTCTCGGGGCCGGGGTGGTAATAGGCCGAGCCCGAGTAGGGCAGGACGGTCGCGCCGATGACCTTGATCCCCCTCGCACGGGCGCGGACGATCATCTGGCGGTAGGCGCCGATGACCTGCTCGACGAGAGCCTTGTGCGCCTCCGGCGTGGCGGGCGCGTCGCGGGTCAGGACGCCCAGGTCGTTGACGCCCTCCAGCAGGATCAGGTGGGTGACGCCGGCCTGGCTGAGGACGTCGCGCTCGAACCGCGCCAGGGCGTTGGGGCCAGAGCCGTCGAGCAGCACGCGGTTGCCGCCGATGCCCAGGTTCAGGATCCCGAGGTTCTTGCCCTTGAGGCGCTCCAGCAGGCCGTCGGTCCAGCGCAGGTTGGTGTTGGGCTGGACGCCGTAGCCGTCGGTGATGCTGTCGCCGAACGCGACGATCACGCCGGCTTTCGAAGACACCACGTCGACGCTGGAAATCTGGAACCAGCGGTCGGCGGTCTTGGCCCCCGGCAGGTCGGCGTCAGCGGTGTGGTCGCCGGCCAGGACGTACGAGGTCGCCCGCGAGCCGGGGTGGCCGGTCTGGACGCTGGGGGCTGCGGCATAGTGCAGGCTGATGGCGAGGGAGGTGAGGGGTGTGACCTTCAGCGCCACCGGATCAGACCAGTAGTCGGCGCCGGCGGGGATGGTCACCTCGGTCCGGCCCGAGAAGGTGAGGGGGCGGTCGGTGGCGGGCTCGATGCGGGCGCTATTGAGGGCGGCGGATACCGCGACGCGGGCGGCCTTGATCGTCAGAGGCTGTGTCCCGAAGGCGTTCGACAGCCGCACGCGGATCTTGTCGCCGCCGATCGACAGCCGCACGACCTGGCGCAGGGTGGCGTCGGGATAGTCCTCGGCGGCGAGGCTGTTCTTGGCGTCCGGCGCCACCTGGGCGCTGGCCCAGCTGCCGACCCAGCGCTGGGTTTCGGCATGGGCGGGCAGGGCGAGCGCGAAGGCCAGACCAGCGGCGACGAACGCAGGCCGCGCGAACATCTTCATCAGCGTTTCTCCCGCCCCGGCTTGCTGTCGGTAGCGGTAACATTGGTATGACCTCTGGGCCGCGCCGTAAAGCGTCGCGAGCGATCAAAGTGCGGCAGGTCGCCGCGTCTGTCAGGAATCGCTTGCATCTAGGCTGATGGTAGCGCTATCAGGATCCCGTGAGGCGCCGAGCGCCTCTGCCCTTCCTGGGCGTTTCCTCCCTATAAACTTTCAGCCCGGTCGTTTTGGCCGGGCTTTTCTTTTGCGTGTCACCGCTGGCATGGGGTGAAATCAGGCGACCGGCAGTTTGTAGAACTTGGCGGCGTTGTTGAAGAAGATGTCCTGCTTCTGAGCCTCGGTGAGGAAGGTCGCGGCCTCGACCGCGTCGATCGACAGGCCGATGGCGTCTGGCCAGAACATGTGGTCCGAGCCGAACATGATCCGCTTGGCGTGCCCCGCCTCAATCAGCTGGCGCAGGATGCCGTGGAAGGCCGGACGCGGCAGCAGCCAGGCCAGGGCGCCGGTGTCCAGATTGACGTTCGGATACAGCATCAGGATGGCGATGGTCTGCTCCAGATAGGGCCAGCCGCCGTGCATCAGGTTCAGCCGCAGCTTGGGATGCCGGTTCAGCGCTTCCTCGACATATTCGGGATTGCCGAGGCGCGCCCGCGCCGTGCGGCAGCAGGCGTCGAACGTCGTGCCGCCCGGCATCGAGCCGGTGTGCAGGGCCACCGGGATGTCGAACTCTTCGGCCAGGGCCAGGTAGGGCTCGTACTTGGGGTCGCCCAGCGGCAGGCCGGCATATTGCGAGGTGACCTCGCCCAGCACCTTGAGGCTGCCGTCGGCGAAGGCCTTGCGCAGCACGTCCAGCGGCGGCAGCGGCGTGTCGTCCGAACCGCGCACGCCGGCGCCGGCGATGAAGCGGGCCGGGTCGCGGTCGTGCCAGTCAGTGGCCGCCTTCAGCCGGTCGCCATCGCCGCCGCTGACCACGCCCATGACCACGTTGCGGCGCTTCATCTCGGCGATGCAGGCCTCCATATGGTCGGCGCCGGTGCGGATCGGGCTCTTCTTGCCGGTGATCGGATTGACGATCGGGTCGTCGAAGACCGTCGTCGCCGGGTAGGCGTGCATATGCACGTCGATGATCTTGCGCGGCTTTGCCGGCGCCGCGAGGGCGGTAGAGGCGGCCAGCGCGCCCGCGCCCGCCAGGAAGGTTCTGCGTCCGAAGGTCATCCGTCTCTCCCCGAGTTACGTGTGTGAACTGGAGTAGAGCAGGCGGCGACGCGGCGACATGACCCCGCAGGTCATGTTTCAAAGCTTTGCCGTCCTGACGTTCGATATTGCAAATCAGTCGCAAAAGCTATACCCGCCGCCGGACCTTCGCTGTCCGGATCCCTGCCCATGTCGCCCCAAGCCCGTCGTCTCGCCGCCGTCTCCCTGCTGGCCCTGGCCTGCGCCAGCGCGGCCCATGCCCAGTCCGGCGGGAGCGATGTCGACCAGGTGGTGATCACCGCCGCGCGCACGCGGCTGCCGGCCAGCGCCCTGCCGCTGACGGTCGACGTGCTCGACAACGAGACCCTGAACCAGCAGGTGGCGATCAGCGGCTCGATCATCGACGCGGTGTCGACCCTGTCGCCGTCGTTCTCGCCCACCCGCCAGAAGCTGTCGGGGGCGGGCGAGAGCCTGCGCGGCCGCTCGCCGCTGTACGCCATCAACGGCATCCCGCAGTCGACCCCGATCCGCGACGGCTCGCGTGATGGCTACACGATCGACTCGTTCTTCATCGATCGTGTGGAGCTGATCTACGGCTCCAACGCCCTGCAGGGCATCGGCGCCACCGGCGGCGTCGTCAACCAGGTGACCGTGGGACCGCCGAAGGCGGACGGCGTCTCGGGCCGCACGCTGATCCAGGCCTCGGGCGGCAACAAGCTGGGCGACTCGGTGGGAGCCAAGGTCGCCGGCCTGGTCGGCTGGCGCTCGGGCGCCTTCGACACCACTGGCGGCGTCGCCTATGAAACGCGCGGCGCCTTTTACGACGGCAATGGCCGCCGCATCGGCATGGACACCGCCCAGGGCGATGTCCAGGACAGCAAGACCCTGTCGCTGTTCGGTCGCGTGGGCTGGCAGCTCAGCCCCAGCATGCGCCTGGACGTGATCGGCAGCCGCTTCGAGCTGAAGGGCGACGGCGACTATGTGACCGCCCCGACCGCTGGCCGTACGCCGGCCGCCTTGATCCTGCCGACGGACGGCAACATCGCCCTGCGCCTGCCGACCACCGCCGTCCGCGGCGTGGTCCCGGGCGACCCGGCGGCCAACCGCGTCGAGACCATCTCGGCGTCGCTGGTCAATGACGACCTCTACGGCGGCGTGCTGAACGCCCAGCTGTTCTTCAACCGCACGCGCGACACCTTCGGTGGCGACATCAGCGCCACCTTCCAGGACGCCAGCATCGCGCCGCTCAACACGCTGTTCGACCAGTCCGCGAACCGCTCGCGCAAGCTGGGCGCGCGGATGAGCTACGAGCGCGCCGTGCCGGGGATCGAGGGCCTGGTCGCCACCGCCGGCCTGGACGCCCTGACCGACACCACCGCGCAACTGCTGACCGCCACCGGTCGCGCCTGGGTGCCGCCGACCAAGTTCCAGAGCATCGCCCCGTTCATCCAGGGCAACTACGCCCTGTTCGACGGCAAGCTGCGCCTGGCCGGCGGCGTGCGTTTCGAGAACGTCGAGCTGAAGGTCGACGACTTCACCACCCTGGCCTCCTATGGCTCGCGCAAGGTCGGCGGCGGCAATCCCGAGTTCAAGTCCACGCTGATCAACGGCGGCGTCGTCTTCGAACCGGCCAAGGGCGTGCGCGTCTATGGCAGCTATGCCGAGGGTTACACCGTACCGGACGTGGGTCGTATCCTGCGCGGCATCAACATCCCCAATCAGGACGTCGACACCTACCTGGCGATCGAGCCGATCGTGTCCAACAACCGCGAGCTGGGCGCCGAGGTCAAGCGCGGCCCGTTCGACGCCAGCGTCGCCTATTTCTGGTCCAAGTCGAAGTATGGCCAGTTCCTGGTGCGCAATGCCGACGGCATCTTCGACGTGCAGCGCCAGGGCGTGGCCATCGAGGGCCTGGAGGTCAATGTGAAGGCCCGCACGCCCGTGCCCGGCCTGGACGTCTCGACCGGCTATGCCCGCCTACGCGGCCAGACCGACACGAACCGCGACGGCAAGATGGACACCGACCTGGACGGCGCCAACATCTCGCCCGACCGCCTGAACCTGGCCGCCGACTATCAGACCGGCAAGTGGGCCTTGCGCCTGCAGATGCAGAAGTACATGTCGCGCAACATGCAGACGGCGACCGTGAAGGACGACTTCAACGGCTACTCCGTGGTCGACGCCTTCGTGCGCTACGAACTGCCGGTCGGGGCGCTGTCGCTGGGCGTCCAGAACCTTCTGGACAAGCAGTACATCACCTACCATTCGGACACGACGCTGCCCGCGCGGGACAAGTTCTACGCTGGCCGTGGCCGCACCGCGACGCTCGGCTGGGAAACCCGCTTCTGATGAAGACCCTGCGCCTGCTGCACCGCTGGACCGGCGGCCTGATCGGATTGCTGCTGGCTCTGCTGGGCTTCACCGGCGCGCTGCTGGTGCATGAGGACGCCTTCCTGCGCGCCACCGTGCCCCACGCCGCCGACGCCCAGCGGCAGGACACCGCCACCCTGGCGGCGATGACGACCAAGGTCTTCGCCGCCCAGGACCGTCCGCGCTCGATCGTGCTGGCGACCGAGCGGCTGGGCCTGCACAGGCTGGCCTACAAGAAAGAGCAGCAGGCGGCCTTCGCCGACCAGGACGGCGATATCGTCCAAGCCTGGACGTCGAACTGGGCCCGGCCCGAAGTCTGGCTGTTCGACTTCCACCACCACCTGTTCGCCGATGACACCGGCTCGATTGTCGGCGGCGTCGCGGGCCTTGCCGGCCTGGGCTTCGTGATCACCGGCCTGATCCTGTGGTGGCCGACGCGGCGGATGTTCCACCTGCGCGCCTGGCCCCGGATGATGAAGCGGGCGGCGATCGTGCATCATCACCGCGACCTGGGCGTGCTGGTCGCGCCGTTGCTGATCCTCTCGCTGACCACCGGCGCGGCGATGAACCTGAAGTGGTTCTCGCAAGCCCTGCGCGCGCCGTTCTCGTCGGCGGCTGTGATGGAGAAGGCCTCGGCCGTCCCCAAGATCAACGGCGGCAAGATGGCCAAGGATATGGATTGGACCAAGGTCATCGGCCAGGCCCAGGCGCGCTTCCCCGGCGCGGAGGTGCGGATCATCAGCTTGCCGCAGAAGAAAGGCGCGCTGGTCTCGATCCGTCTGCGCCAGCAGGCCGAGTGGCTGCCCAATGGCCGCAGCATGGCCTGGTTCGATCCGGCCACCGGCGCGATGGTCGCCAGCCGTGACGCGCAAAGCATGCCGCTGGGATCGCGCATCGCCAATCTCGACTACCCTCTGCACGCGGCCAAGGTCGGCGGCCTGGCCTATCGCCTGGTGATGACGATCTCGGGCCTGGCGCTGACCCTGCTCGGCACGCTGGCGGTGGTCACCTTCTGGGGCAATCCGGCCGGTGTGCCCAAGCGCAAGAAGCCAAAGGCCAAGCCCGTCCCGAAGCCGGCCGCCGCGACCTTGACGTGAACCGCCGCCGCGCGGTTCATGCGAGGGTTGAAGGGTAAGGGGCGTCCGATGAACAAGACCGTTTTCCTTGGCGGCCCCATGGGGATCGTCGCCGGGATCATCCTGGGCGCGCTGATCGACAACATGGCCATTGGCGTCATCGTCGGCTTCGCCCTGTGCTTCGGCATCATCAAGTTCGGCGGCAAGAAGCCGGAAGCCTGAACACCACACACGAAAAAGGCCGGGAGGTCGCCCTCCCGGCCTTCGTCGTTTCGACCCTGAAGGACCTTAGAAAGTCTTCTTCAGCGACAGGTAGAACTGACGCGGCGGGGCCGGCAACACGGTCATGGCTTCACCCTTGGTGTCGCTGTTGACGAAACCGCCCGAGCCGATGGTCGAGATGTAGTCCTTGTCGGTCAGGTTGGTGACGTTGGCCTGGATCTCGAAGCCCTTGCCCCAGCTGTCCTCGGCGAAGCGGTAGCCCACCGTCAGGTCGGCGACGGTGGTCGAGGGGACCTGACCGCCGACGTTCTCATAGGTGTAGTAGCGCTTGTCGGTGTAGGCGACGCCCAGCTTACCGAAGAAGCCGGCCTGGTCGAACGCGATCTCGCCCTTGAAGATGTTCTTGGGCGTGTTGACCACGGTCTTGCCCTTGGTGCGGGCCTGCAGCTTGCCGTCCAGCGAGACGACGTCGTTGTCGTACTTGGAGTCGTTGTAGGTATAGGCGCCGTACAGGCTCCAGGCGTCGGTGAGGCGGTACGTGCCGGCCAGCTCGACGCCCTTGGTCTCGACCGAGCCGACGTTCGACAGCACCGGGGCGTTGCCCTGGATGGACGAGCCCTGCTGCACCGCCAGGATGCGGTTGTCGAAGGCCACGTGATAGACGGCGGCCACGCCCTGGAAGCGGTCGGTGCGATAGCGGGCGCCGCCTTCGAAGGTCTTGGAGCTTTCCGGCTTCAGCTTGTTGGCGACGTAGTTGACGTTGTCCTGGTTCAGCGAGCTGAACGGACCCGAGGTGGCCGCCGAGACGTAGGCGCCCATGTTCTCGGTGTAGCCGCCGAAGATTTCGAAGTCAGGCGTGGCCTTCCAGACGAAGCCGGCCTGCGGCAGGAAGTTGTCCTTGCTCTCGATCTCGCCCGATAGCGGATTGCCGACGACGGTGGTCACGGCGTTGGTCACCTTGATCGACTTGAAGCCGAAATTGACCTTGAAGGCGTCGCTGATCGTCCACTCGTCTTCCAGGTGGGCGACGGTGGTCTTGGTCTCGAAGCGGTACTGCCACTGGGTGAAGAACGGGTTCTCCTGGAAGTCCAACGCATCGCGCGAGGGCTTGGAGATCGTCTCGCCGTAGAAGCGGCGGGCCTGGTTGAAGTGGTTGATCTCGTGCCAGCCGCCGACGCCGATGCGGTGGGCGCCCAGGTCGATCGTCAGGCCGCCGGTGATGCCGCCGCGGCTGATGTCGTACTCGGTGGTGCGGATCGACAGCGGGGCGGCGTCAGAACCGGCCGCGCCGAAGCCGGGGGTGGGGGTGTAGGGCGTGTACCACAGGCCCTGGCCCTTGTTCTTGTGCTCGTAGGCGGTGACGTCCAGCTTGACGTTGTCGGTCACGTCCAGCTTCAGGGCCGCGCCGAACAGGTCGTCGTCGCGGATGCCGGCGCCGGCGTAGTAGGCGTCGTCGACCGTCTTGAACGGCGCGGGCAGGGTGGCGCCCGGCGTGTTGTAGGCGCGGGCCGCGGCGATCGCGAGCGCCCAGTTGGGCTGGGTGTTGTCCCAGTCGCGGCCCAGGCGGCTGATCATCTCGAACGACAGGTCCTGGTAGTCCTGCTCACGACGTTCCGAGCGGTGGTAGAAGCCCGACAGCTCGCCACGGTCGCCCAGCGGCATCACGGCCTTCAGGTCGTACTGGCGCTGCTTCTGCTCGCCGCCGCCCTTCCACTTGTCGGCCTTCTGGTCGGCGACCGAGAGGTAGGCGCGCAGGCCGCCCAGCTGCTCGATTGCGCCGGTTTCGAAACGGCCGAACACGCGGTGCATGCTGTCCGAACCGCCGGTGACGTCGATCTCGCCGCCCAGGGTCTCCTGCGGATCGCGCGAGAAGAATTGCAGCGTGCCGCCCAGGTTCGAGGTCGAGGCGGTGCCGAGGGCGCCCGCGCCCTGGGCCAGCTCGACGCGGCCGAGATTCTCGGTGGCGGTGGCGCGGCTGATGTGCAGGCCGTTGTGGTTCCCGTAGGTCATGTCGCCCAGCGGCACGCCGTCCAGGGTGAAGCCCAACTGGTTCTGGTTGAAGCCACGGATCGAGATGCGGGTCGACCACTCGTAGGCCCCGAACGCATCAGCCGACTGGAAGGTGACGCCCGGCAGCTTGTCGACGGCCTTCAGAGCGCTGGCGCCGGCGGCTTCCAGGCCGATGGCGTCGTCCTTCAGGGTCTGGACCTGGCGGCTCTGGCCTTGGCCGATGACGATGACGGCGTCGACTTCGGCGTTGTCGGCGGGCGCGGCGGCGGCGGCGTCAACAGTGGCCGGGGTCTCGGCAGCGAAGGCGTGACCGGCGAACAGGAGCGCGCTGACGGCGGCGCCCAGCATCAGGTGGTTTTTCATAAGCTTTTATTCCCCTTGCCGACGCGGGGAGGCGTCGACCTGGGGAGCTCGGCTAACAGTGGTCGACGACGGCGCGGCGACGGATGCGTGTCGGCTGTCCGACAGTCGCGCGACTATACCATGACGATAGCGCTAACGCCGAAGGGGGCCGTCGAGCCCGGCCACGATTGCGCGAAGCCGTCCGGACGGCTATTTCAGCGCCCAATCCCCGAAACCCTCGTCCAGCGAGCACGCGCGCCCTATGGCTCAGCAATACATTTTCCAGATGCAGGGCCTGACCAAGGCCTATCCCGGCGGCAAGAAGGTCTTCGAGAACATCTGGCTGTCGTTCTACTCCGACGCCAAGATCGGCGTCGTCGGCGTCAACGGTTCGGGTAAGTCGACCCTGCTGAAGGTGATGGCCGGCCTGGACCAGGAGTTCTCGGGCGAGGCCAAGGCCGCCGACGGCATCCGTCGTGGCTACCTGCCGCAGGAGCCGGTGCTGGACCCGACCCTGGACGTCTGGGGCAACGTCATCGCCGACTGCGAAGACAAGCAGATCTTCGACAAGTACAACGCCCTCGCGGCTCAGCTCGGTGAGGAATACACCGACGAGCTGATGGAGGAGATGACCAAGCTCCAGGAGATCATCGACGCCCGCGACCTGTGGGACATCGACTCCAAGGTCGAGATGGCCATCGACGCCCTGCGCTGCCCGCCCAATGACAGCAACATCGAAAGCCTGTCGGGCGGTGAAAAGCGCCGCATCGCGCTGGCCCGTCTGCTGCTCAGCAAGCCGGACATGCTGCTGCTCGACGAACCGACCAACCACCTGGATGCCGAGTCGGTGGCTTGGCTGCAGCATCACCTGGAAGAGTTCCCGGGCTGCGTCATCCTGGTGACCCACGATCGCTACTTCCTGGATCAGGTCACCAAGTGGACCCTGGAACTCGACCGCGGCAAGGGCGTGCCCTACGAGGGCAACTACTCCGGCTGGCTGGAGCAGAAGCAGAAGCGCGTCGTCCAGGAGCAGTCGGAGTCCGAATCCCGCCAACGGGCCCTGACCCGCGAACTGGAATGGGTCCGCAGCTCGCCCAAGGCTCGTCAGTCCAAGTCGAAGGCTCGTCTGGCGAGCTACGATGAAATGGTCGCCGCGCAGGAGAACGCCCGCGCCGCCCAGACCCAGGCTCACATCCAGATCCCGCCGGGCCCGCGCCTGGGCAGCCTGGTGCTGGAAGTCACCGGCCTGGAGAAGGAATACGGCGACAAGGTGCTGTTCAAGGACCTGTCGTTCCGCCTGCCGCCGAACGGCATCGTCGGCGTCATCGGCCCGAACGGCGCCGGCAAGTCGACCCTGTTCAAGCTGATCACCGGCCGCGAACAGCCCGACAACGGCACGGTCAAGGTCGGCGAGACCGTCAAGCTCTCGTATGTCGACCAGTCGCGTGACGCGCTGGATCCGAACAAGACCATCTGGCAGGAGATCAGCGGCGGCACCGACGTGATGATCGTCGGCAAGCGCGAGATCAACAGCCGCGCTTACGTGGGCTCGTTCAACTTCAAGGGCGGCGACCAGCAGAAGAAGGTCGGCCTGCTGTCGGGCGGTGAGCGCAACCGCGTCCACCTGGCCAAGACCCTGGCCACCGGCGGCAACCTGCTGCTGCTCGACGAACCGACCAACGACCTGGACATCGAAACCTTGCAGGCCTTGGAAGAGGCGCTGGAAGAGTTCGCCGGCTGCGCCGTGGTCATCAGCCACGATCGCTGGTTCCTGGACCGCCTGGCGACCCACATCCTGGCCTTCGAAGGCGACAGCCACGTCGAATGGTTCGAGGGGAACTTCGAGATGTACGAGGAAGACAAGAAGCGCCGTCTGGGCGCCGACAGCCTGATCCCCAAGCGCATCAAGTTCCAGAAGTTCGCGCGCTAAACGCGGGCTTCCCGGATTGGATGATCTGGAAAGGCGACGGCTTCGGCCGTCGCCTTTTTCGTGGCGACCGTTTCGGATTATGAGGTTGCCGAACTCAACTTGACATAGTGTATTGCGGCGCGCCGTTCAGTTCGTAGTCGGGTGGGTTTTCGTGAGTACTTTTCAGACGATCGCTTCGGGCGATCTGAAGGACGTTGTCCTCAGCAGCGACGGCAAGACCGCTTACGTCTCGAACAGCGAGGGCGTGGTCAACGCCTTCAATGTGGCCACCGGCGACTTCGTCGGGCGCTGGAAAGTCGGAACCACCCTGGCCGGCATGGACGTATCGCAGGACGGCCGGCACCTGGTCGCGACCGAGCGCGCCTCTACCACGACCGGCTCCGGCTTCGACCTCAGGGCCGTCGTGACGGTCCATGTCCTGGACCTGCTCACCGGCCAGGTTCGCGACTACACGACCGCCGTCCAGGGAAGCGGCGATGGACCGTTCTTCGACGCGGTCTACACCGCCGACGGCAAGATCGTGCTGTCGCAGAGCTATAGTGGCTCGGGCTGGGAGCCGCTCACGGTTCTGGATCCGGTCTCCGGGACGTTCACCTTCGGCACGCAGGGCTACTACCAGGACGGCATCCTGACCGCCTCGGGCGACGGAACGCTGGTCGTCCACGCCCAGAACGGCATCTCTTCGTTGCCCCTTCAAGTCTACAAGCCGGGGGCGGGGGTCACCGTATCGCGCGACGCCTCCTATGACGGGCTCAACGGCTATGGCGCCCAGGCCGTCTCGCAGGACGGCAAGCTGATCTTCCGGAGCGGGGCCCTGTACGACAGCGCCCTGAACCTGAAGGGGTCGCTGTCCACGCTCCAGAAGGAACAGATCCAGCCGATCGGCGCGGTCTTCAGCGCCGACGGCTCCAGCATCTTCGTCCTGAACAACAGCGACGGCCTGGTCCTGCAGATCTCGACCAAGGACTGGTCGATCCTGCGGGCCTTCGACCCCGGCGTGAAGACCGATCCCTATACGTCGCCGTTCTCCAGCGTCGCCTATGGCGATCGACTGAGCCTGTCGGCCGACGGCGCCTATCTGCTGGTGCTGTCCGACAAGCAGCTCAACGCCGTCAACGTGGCGACCGCCATTCCGGCCGGCGGTTCCGATGGCGCCGACACCCTGACCGGCGACGCTTCGGCCAACATCCTGAAAGGCTATGGCGGCAACGACGTGCTGGACGGCGCGGCCGGCAATGACAGCCTTTACGGCGGCAATGGCGATGACCGGCTGATCGGCGGCGCGGGCGACGACACCCTGGATGGCGGGGCGGGCGTCGACGCGGCCGACTACAGCACGGCGACGGCCGCGGTCACGATCAGCCTTGTCTCGCCCTACAGCCAGGACACCGTCGGGGCCGGCCGCGACACCCTGACCGGGATCGAGGACGTCGTCGGCAGCGCCTTCGCCGACACCTTGAGCGGCAACGCTTACGCCAACCGCCTGGACGGCGGGGCGGGCGACGACCTCCTGAAGGGGATGGAGGGCAGCGACACGCTGAATGGCGGCGCGGGCAATGACGTGCTGGCCGGCGGCAGCGGCGACGACACGCTCGACGGCGGCAGCGGCGTCGACATCGCGTCCTATGAGAACGCCACGGCCGGTGTCCGTATCGACCTGACCAAGAGCGGCCTGCTGCAGAACACGCGCGGCGAAGGTCTGGATCGCCTGAGCGGGATCGAGGGGGTGAAGGGCTCGGCCTTCGCCGACGTCTTCCAGGGCTCGGCGGCCGATGAACGTTTCGAGGGGCGTGGCGGAGACGACGTCATCGATGGCGGCGGCGGCCAGGACACGGCGATCTACGGCGCGGCCTCCAGCAACTACAGCTGGACCCGCAACGCCAATGGGACCTGGACGGTGCGCGACCTGCGCGCCACGGGCGGCGAGGGCGTCGACACGCTGCTGAACGTCGAGCTGCTGCAGTTCACGGACAAGACGGTGACGCTGTCCTCGTCGGATGCGGGGGTGACGCTCAATGACGTCCTGCCGGTGACGCAGGCCGAGACGCTGGCGACCGGCCAGATCGTCGACGCTCTGCTCTCGTCGGACGGGCGTACGGCCTATGTCTCGAACACCGAAGGCTACATCACGGCGCTCAACACGGCGACCGGCGAGGTCCTGGGCCGCTGGAAGGTCGGCACGGAGCTGGCCGGCATGGACCTGTCCTCGGACGGTCGCTACATCGTCGTCGCCGACCGGGCCCTGGAGAACGTGACGTACGGTTCGTCTGGCTCCACCGCCACGATCAAGATCCACGTCCTGGACCTGTTGACCGGCCAGGTGAAGGACTACGCCCGCACCGGCAGCAATTCGGCGGGCTTCTATGATGTCGTCTTCACCAACGACAACAAGGTGCTCTATGGCCAGTCCAGCGGCTGGGGCACGGCCGCGCCGCTGCTGTTGGATCTCGCCACCGGCGTTTTCGCCAGCGAGCAAAACGGCGCTCAGTACTACGGCAGCATTGTCACGACCGTCGATCACGGCAAGGCGCTCTTCAGCGGAAGTGGTTCCGACGCGCCGCTCTACACCTATCAGAACGGCGCGCAGACCGCCTTCCACGGCATGTACGCCGACGGCGTTCAGGGCTATGGCGTCCCGGTCGTTTCGATCGCGGCTGACGGTCGCTTCGTCGCGCAGCTCTCCGGCAGCCTCTACGTCTATGACGGTGCGCTGAAGTTCATCGGCGATCTGACCAAGGCGCACCCGGAGCTGACCGCGCAGAGCGTCTTGGGCATGGTCTTCAGCCCGGACGGCAAGCACCTGTATGTCGCCGACTCCGCGGCGGACCGGGTCTTCCAGTATTCCACCGCTTCCACCGTGGGCGGTTGGGCGCTGGAGCAGGTCTATTCGCTGGGCGTCGACATCGGGCTCAGCCCGACGGGCTACTATTCGGCCGGATACGGCAACCGGGTGCTGATCAGCGCCGACGGAACCCGCCTGCTGATCAGCGGCGACGCCAATGTCGTCTCGGTCAACCTCTCCACGATCAAGGCCGACGGCGGCACCGACAACGCCGACATCCTGACCGGAACCGCCAACGCCGATCGCCTGCAGGGCTTTAACGGCGACGACACCCTCTCGGCCGGGGCGGGCGACGACAGCCTGTACGGCGACGGCGGCAACGACGTCCTGGCGGGCGGCTCGGGCAATGACCGCATCGACGGCGGCGACGGCAGCGACTGGGCCGACTATCGCGATGCGACCGCGGGCGTCGTCGTCGGCCTGGGCGCGCCCTATGCGCAGGACACCAAGGGCGGCGGTATCGACACCCTGATCAGCATCGAGAACGTGTTCGGTTCGGCGTTCAGCGACACGCTGGTCGGCGACGCCAACGCCAACCAGCTCACCGGCGGCGCGGGCAACGACATCCTCCGCGGCGGCGGCGGCGCCGACACGCTGATGGGCGGCGGCGGCGACGACATCCTGCGGGGCGATGACGGCGACGACAGCCTCTACGGCAACGAGGGCTTCGACTTCGCCTCGTACGAAAACGCCACCAGCGCCGTCACGGTCGACCTGACCAAGGCGGGCACGCTGCAGAACACGCGGGGCGCCGGCGTCGACTTGCTGGACGGCATCGAAGGGCTGAAAGGCTCGGCCTATGCCGACACCCTGATCGGCGACAACGCCGCCAACCGGCTGGAAGGCGGCGCGGGCGACGACACCCTGTCGGGCGGCGCCGGCGACGACACCCTGGTCGGCGGGGCGGGCAACGACCAGATAGACGGCGGCGCGGGCGATGACACGGTCATCTATTCCGGACCGATGTCGAAATATTCGGTGGTCACGGCGGCTGACGGAACGGTGACGGTCACCGACCTGCGCGCCGGGTCGCCGGATGGCGTCGACCGTCTGGTCAGTGTCGAGAACCTCGTCTTCGCCCTGGCGCCGTCGACCAGCGAGGTCGGCAACGAGATAAACGCCATCCTGCGCCAGTCCGCCTCGGGCAACGCCTCCCTGACCGCGATCGCCGACGATCTGTTCAAGCGCTGGGACGCCGGACAGCTGTCGGCCAGCCAGGTCACCGCCGAGATCGTCAAGGCGGCCGGCGCCACCACCTCGGTGGCGACGCTGGCCTATGAGTTCTTCACCGGAAAGATCCCGGCCCAGACGGGTGTCGACTATCTGGTCTCGCCGACCGGTCCCAACGCCAACAACCTCAACAGCGCCTACTACCAGTCGTTCAATCTTGAGAACCGCTACATCAACTTCGCGGTCAATCTGGGCAAGCTGGGCGAGGGCAAGGACGCCTTCCTGGCCAAGTACGGGTCGCTGTCGTTCGTCGACGCCACCCGCGAGGCCTACAAGACCATCTTCGGCGCGGCCCCGACCGACGCCAAGATCCACGCCATGATCGACACGCGCGTCGACTACTTCGCGGCCTATGGCGGCGACGGCGTGAGCGGCATCGGGACCAAGGCGGCGATGGTCGGCTGGCTGTTGGCCGAGGCGCAGAAGGCCGACCTGGGCGTCATGGTGCGATCCAACGACGCCTGGTTGACCGACCTGGCGGACGGCTCGGCGCCGTTCGCGATCGACATCCTCGATCCGGCCAAGGGCTACTACAAGGCCGACTTCATCTTCGGCGGCGGCTGAGGGACCGGGACGGCCAGGCCGTCCCGGGTCCACAAACCTACTTCGGACCTACTTCGGGGCCGGCGGTGCGGCCGGATCGCCTGGCACCGGCTGGTTTGGCAAGGTCGGATCGCCCGTCTGCGGCGTCGCATTGATCGGCGGCGTCACCGGCAAGCTGGGCGGCGCGGCGGTGGGCGCGGGGTTCACGGCCGTGTCCGGCATGGGCATCGTGGTCGCCGGATCGCTGGCCGTGGCCGGAGCGGTCGCGGCGGTGTCCGTCGACATGCCGGTCGAGGCCGAGCCGGCCCACCAATCCTTGCTGGCCCGCGTCTTGGCCGAGGCCTTCGTATAGGCGTCGAGCTGCGAGTAGGGGAGCGGCTGCTTGGGGCCGGCCACGGGCGCCGACATCTTCTTCTGAGCGGCGAGGGCCTCGCCGCCGGCGACCAGCAGCGAAAGCGCCGCCGCGGCGGCTAGCGTCTTGGTCAACATAGGGGTTTCTCCAGGCCTGGATGCGCCGTTGTGGCGCTGCTTAGCAAAACCCGCCGGAGCGAAGGTTGTTCACAGCTAGACCGTGTCGGCCCGGGAACCGCCACGCTATGGCCGGGTTCTTGGCGGGATGCTTCACGGGAGGGGCTGGCGATCCGCCGTTCCCCTGCTTAGGTCTGGCTAAGCGCTCCCAGAGGAGTAGCTTGGTCCGCAAAGACGATTGTCCCGCCAAGGAGACACGCATGCCGCAAACGCTCGCCGACAAGCCCCACATCCTGCTTTCGCACGAGATGCTGCTGCCGCTGCAGCCGCTGCTGGAGAGCGCCTACCAGGTGCACCGGCTGTGGGACTATCCGGATCCCATGGCCTTCCTGGAAGGGCCGGGGCGACGGGTGCGGGCCATCGTCCACGCTGGCGAGTTCGCCCTGTCGCGCGACATGCTGTCGGAGATGAACCAGCTGGGCCTGATCGCCTGTGTCAGCGTCGGCTATGACGGCGTCGACGTGCCGTGGTGCAAGGCGCATGGCGTCGCCGTGACCCACTCGACCGGCCTCAACGCCGCCGACGTGGCCGACCATGCGGTGGGCCTCGTCCTGGCCGCCTGGCGCGGCATCGTCGAGGGCGACCATCGCCTGCGCTCGGGCCACTGGACCCATGCCGAGCGCATGGCTCCGCGCCACGGCCTGCGCGGCCGCAAGGTCGGCATCGTCGGCCTGGGCTATATCGGCGAGGCGGTGGCTACCCGCCTGCGCGCCTTCGAGATGAAGGTGGCCTGGTGGGGACCGCGCCCCAAGGACACCGAGTATCATCGCGCCGACAGCCTGCTGGCCCTGGCCCGCGACAGCGACGTGCTGGTGGTCTGCTCGCGCTCGGACGCCTCGAACCATCACCTGATCAACAAGGCCGTCATCGAGGCGGTGGGGCCGCAGGGCCTGATCGTCAATGTCGCGCGCGGCGCGCTGATCGACGAGGACGCCCTGATCGAGGCGCTGAAGACCGGAACGCTCGGCATGGCCGCGCTGGATGTCTACGCCCAGGAGCCGACGCCGGCCGCGCGCTGGGTGGGTGTGCCCCACACCGTGCTGACGCCGCACACCGCCGGCGCGACGCTGGACAGCATTCCGGCCATGGTCAGCCTGACCCTGGAGAACCTGCGCCGCTACTTCCACGGCGAACCCCTGGCCACCCCCGTCGCGGCCTGAGGCCATGCGGGCGTTGATCCTGGGCGGCGCGGTCGCCTTCGCGTCGGCCGCCGCCGTGCTGGCGGCCGGCCAGATGACGCCGCCGCCGGGCGACTACCGCATCGACGCCGAGACGACCACGACCAGCCACGCCGGCCGATGGTCATGACTTCGGTGCAACACGTCGACGGCGCGACGGGCGCGACGACGGTTGAGCAGACCGCGCCTGACGGCTCGACAGCCCGCCAGGCCTATCCCGGCCAGGGTCCCAACCCCTGGTGCGTGAAGGGCCCCGGCGCTCCGCCGCCCGGCGCGATCGCCTGCGCCAACCGTTCGGTCACGAGCTTGCCCGGCGGCGGCATGAGCCAGCAGGCCGTCTGCGGCGGCGGCCAAGTGATCTCCGACAGCTTCCGCAAGCTGGCCGACGGCCGCTGGGAGCGGACCTTCCAGGCCGACCGCGTGATCCCCTCGGCCGCGCCGGTCGATCCGCGCACGAACGCGGCCATGGCCCCGGTCATCGCCCAGATCGAAGAACAGATCCGCTCGGGCCCGCCCGCCGAACGGGAAGCCGCCAGGCAGCAACTGGCCGCACTGAAGGCCAGCCTGGGCGGCGGGGCCTCGGGCAACGACACGACGGTGGTGACCCGCGAGACCTGGACCAAGGTCTCCGATCGCTGCGGCTAGGCTGGGAACGGCGCGGCGAACGCCTCCGGCTCCAGCCGCAGGCCATTCGCCAGTAGACTGACGGTTCGGTAGAAGCCGGTCAGCATCATCAGTTCGATCCGGGCCTCTTCGCTGAAGGCCTGCGTCAGGCGCGCCCACAGGGCGTCGTCGATATCAGCGCGGACGTGGACCGCGTCGCTGAAGGCGATCAGCAGTGCCTCGCGCGGGGCCCAGCAGTCCGCAATGCCTGGTGTGACGGTGGCGGCCAGCTGTTCGGCGTCGAGGCCGGCGGCGCCCGCGAAGATCGCCGCGTGCACGCCCCACTCGTAGCCGCAGCCGTTGAGGGCGCAGGTGCGGTGGATGACGATCTCGCGCTCTCGCAGGGTCAGGTGACCTGGGTCGAGCAGGCCGCCGCCAGTGAAGCGACCGAACAGCCGCTCGTCGCGAGCCAGGGCGCGGAACAGCGACAGCGGCTGGTCGCCGGGGGTCTTCAGCTGCTCCAGCGTACGAGCGACGCCAGGCGGGTAGGGGGCCTCTGCGGGTTCGATCCTCGGCGACATGGGCGCTCCTCCGTGCTACAAAATTTGTAACATGGAAAATTCCGACGACGCTACAAAAAATGAAGCGACCCGAGTGACTCCATTGCCGGGGCGCGCCGTAAGGGGCTCGGAAACCGGCAAGCCGATCATGGCGGCGCTGGATCTGCTGGGCCGGCGCGGGGCGCTGCGCATCGTCTGGGAGCTGCGCGAGGGCCGGGTTCTGACCTTCCGCGCCCTGCAGGCGGCGGCCGAGCTGCCGCCGGGGACGCTGAACACGCGTCTGTCCGAACTGCGCGCCGCCGACATCGTGGCGGCCGACGGCGGCTATCGGCTGAGCTCGCGCGGAAGCGAGTTGATCGCTGCCTTATGGCCGCTGATGGCCTGGTCCGAGGCCTGGGCTCAGGCCTTGGAGCGATAGGCCGCTACGGCGGCGTCGTAGGACCCCAGAGCCCGCACCTCCAGGTCGGTGTCGCAGTACTCGACCACCTCGGCGATCTTGCCGTCACGGAAGCGGAAGATGAAGCAGTACTCGTTGTCGTAGCGCTGGCCGGCCTTGGTCAGCACGCTGCCGCGCACCTCGGCGACGACTTGGTCGCCCTCGGCGATCAGGTTGATGGCGCGGGCGGTGTAAGTGTCGGCGAACAGGTTGAACAGCGGCGCCAGCAGGTCGCGGCGGATTGTCTCCTGGCCCTCGAAGCGGCGCGACCAGTCCGAATGGCCCGGGAAGCGCCAGACATAGTCTGGATGGACGCTGTCGCTGAACACGCTGCGGTCGCCCGTCTCGAGGGCGGCGTAGATGCGGCGGATGGTTTCCTTGTTGTCATGGGCGCTCATGGCGGATCTCCTTTGAGCGCCAGGATGCGGTCGGCTAATCTATGCGTGAACTGCATAGGGTAGATATTAATGATGCGTGATGCGCATGATCTTCGTGGCAAGCTCGACCTGCTGGTCGCCGCCGACGTCATCCTCGACACCGAAAACCTGACCGTGGCCGGTGAGCGGCTGGGCCTGTCGCAGCCGGCGGTGAGCCGCACGCTGGGGCGGCTGCGCGAGGCATTTGACGATCCGCTGCTGGTGCGGGTGGGCGCCCGCATGCGACCGACGCCGCGCGCCGAGGCTCTGCGTGCGCCGCTGGCGGCCCTGCTGCGGATGGCCGAGGGCCTCTACGCCCCGGCTGGTTTCGATCCGGCGACGGCTGACCGGGTGTTCCGGGCGGTGATCCCGGACGTCGTGGCGGCGGTGATCCTGCCCGAGCTGCTGGCGCGCCTGGCCAAAGACGCGCCGGGCTGCCGGCTGGATCTGCTGCCGTGGCGGCGCCAGGCCGAGCAGCCGCGCGACCTGGATCTGGTGATCACTACCGAGATCGACGCCTTTCCCGACTACCGGATGCGGCCGCTCTACCAAGACCACGACATCCTGGCCTTCGCGGGCGAGCCGCCGTCGGGCGACCTGCTGGCCCTGAACCATGTGGCGGTGATCGCGGCGGGGGCGACGCAGGATCCGGTCGACCGCTGGCTGGCCGGGGAGGGGCGCGAACGTCGCATCGCCGTCGTGGTGCCGCACTATCTGCTGGCGTTGCAACTGGTGGCGCGCGGCGGCCACGTGGCGGTGCTGCCCTCGCGAATGATCGCGGCCCTGGGCGCGCCGCTGGGCGTGCGCGGCGTCGAGCTTCCCATGTCGCAGGAGCCCGACCAGCAGTGGATCATGCACCCGCCGCAGCTGGACGCGGACGCCGCTTCGGCCTGGCTGCGCGAACAGGTGGAAGCCGTCGTCCGCTGAGGTAGAGTGCGTCGGGACTAAGGGAGCAGGCGATGGCCAAGGTGCTGGGTTTGGGCGGGATCTTCTTCAAGGCCGAGGATCCGCAAGCCGTGCGCGACTGGTACGCGCGGGTGCTGGGTTTCGACATCCATTCGTGGGGCGGGGCGATGTTCAAGCAGCCCAAGACCACCACCAACTGGTCGGCGTTCGCCGCCGACACCCAGTATTTCGCGCCGTCGGCCGCGCCGTTCATGATCAATTTCATAGTCGATGATATCGACGGCGTGCTGGCCAAGGCCGCCGCCGAGGGCGTCGAGGCGTTGGGTCAACAGGATGAAGGCGGCATGGGCCGTTTCGCCTGGCTTCTGGATCCTGCAGGGGTCAAGATTGAGCTCTGGCAGCCTGCCAAGGCTGAACCTGGGGCATAATATCCTCTTGCCAAATCGGACATAAAGATATCTTTATGTCCCCATGAAGCTATCCGCCGAACAGGTCGTCGAGGTGCTGCGCGCCGCCGGCGAGTCCACGCGCCTGCGACTGCTGGCCCTGCTGGCGGCCGAGGAGCTGTCGGTGCTGGAGCTGTGCCGCATCCTCGACCAGAGCCAGCCGCGCGTCTCACGGCACCTGAAGCTGCTGGCCGAGGCGGGTCTGGTCGAGCGCTTCCCGGACGGGGCCTGGGTGTTCTACCGCCTGGCCGCCAAGTCGCCGGGTCGTTTCCTGGTCGAACAGGCCTTGGACCTGATCGACGACACCGATCCCATCGTGCGCCTGGACGCCGACAAGCTGTCGGCCGTGCGCGCCGAGCGCTCGACCGACGCCCAGGCCTATTTCGCCCGCAACGCCGCGCGCTGGAACGAGATCCGCTCGCTGTATGTCGACGAGGCCGAGGTCGAGACCGCGATCCTGCGCGCGACCGGCGAGGGTCCATTCGAGGAACTGGTCGACCTGGGCGCGGGCGCGGGCCGCATGCTGACCCTGCTTGGCAAGCGGGCCAGCAACGCCCTGGGCCTGGACCTGTCGCAGCAGATGCTGAACATCGCCCGCGACGAGGTCACCAAGGCCGGCCTGGTCAGCTGCGAGCTGCGCCACGGCGACATCTTCCGCACCGGCCTGCCGGGCGGCTGCGCCGACCTGGTGACCGTGCACCAGGTGCTGCACTACCTGTCGGATCCCGCCAACGCCGTGGCCGAGGCCGCGCGGCTGGTGACGCCGGGCGGCCTGCTGCTGATCGCCGACTTCGCGCCGCACGACCACGAATTCCTGCGCGAGGTGCACCAGCATCGCCGCCTGGGCTTCGACGACGTCGAGATCGTCACCTGGCTGCAGGCCGCCGGCCTGCAGCTGGAAAGCAATATCGCCCTGCCGCCGGCCACGGCCGAGGGCCTGACCGTGAAGATCTGGACGGCGCGCCGTCCCGGTCTGGCTACCGCTTCGAGGAACGCCGCATGACCCTTCCGCCCACCCGCCGCGTGATCGGTCCCGTCGCCCGCGCCGGTGAACGCACCGGGCGTCCGCGCGTGTCGTTCGAGTTCTTCCCGCCCAAGACGCCACAGATGGAAGAGAACCTGTGGCAGGCGATCACCCGCCTGGCGCCGCTGGATCCGGCCTTCGTTTCGGTGACCTACGGCGCCGGCGGCTCGACCCGCGAGCGCACGCACCGCACGGTCAAGCGCATCCTGGACGAGACGAGCCTGAAGCCCGCCGCCCACCTGACCTGCGTCGGCGCCAGCCGCGAGGAAGTGGACGAGGTCATCCGTGAGTACTGGGAAACCGGTGTCCGCCACATCGTCTCGCTGCGGGGCGATCCGCCGCCGACCGAGGGCGGCATCGGCGGGGTCTATGTGCCGCGCGCCGACGGCTACGCCAACGCCACCGAGCTGACCAAGGCCATCCGGGGCGTCGCGCCGTTCGAGGTGCTGGTCGGCGTCTATCCCGAGAAGCATCCGGAAAGCCCGTCGATCGAGCACGACATCGACGTGCTCAAGCAGAAGGTCGACGCTGGCGCGACGCTGGGCATTAGCCAGTTCTTCTTCGATCTGGACGCCTTCCTGCGCTACGTCGACAAGGTCCGCGCCGCCGGGATCACCATCCCGATCGTGCCGGGGATCATGCCGGTGACCAACTTCAACGGCCTGAAGAAGATGTCGGCCGCCTGCGGCACGGCGATCCCGGGCTGGCTGGCCAACCTGTTCGAAGGCCTGGACGACGACGCCGAGACCCGCCGCCTGATCGCCTGCTCGGTCGCCACCGAGATGTGCGCCAAGCTGCAGGAGCAGGGCTTCGAGGACTTCCACTTCTACACCCTGAACCGGGCCGATCTGGTCTACGCCATCTGCCGTGTGCTGGGCGTGCGCGAGACAGCCCCGGCTCCGGCGGAGGCTGCGGCATGAAGCGCGTCCTGATCTCCCTGGCCTTCGCCCTGGCGGCGATGGCGGCTCCGTCGGCCCAGGCTGACGACAACAGCAACTGGGTCAAGCCGATCAAGCCGTACCGCGTGGTCGGCAATATCTATTACGTTGGCTCCGAAGGCCTGTCGGCCTGGCTGATCACCTCTTCGGAAGGCCACGTCCTGCTGGACGGCGGCCCCTCGGCCGAGGGCGGCAAGCTGATCGAGCGCAGCATCCAGCAGCTGGGCTTCCAGCTGGCGGACGTGAAGGTGCTGATCAACAGCCACGCCCACTTCGACCACGCCGGCGGCATCGCCCAGCTGAAGGCCGACATCCCGACCGCCAAGGTCTGGGCCTCGCGCCTGGACGAGCCGGCCCTGGAGAAGGGCCAGCACTTCGGCGACAACGACAACGGCCTGACGCCCTTTCCGGCGGTCAAGGTCGACAAGGGTTTCGGCGACGGGACGAGGCTGAAGGTCGGCGAGACCACCCTGGTCGCCCACCTGACGCCGGGCCACACCATCGGCTGCACCACCTGGACCACCCAGGTGACCGAGAAGGGCCGGCCGCTGAACGTGACCTTCCCGTGCTCGCTGTCGGTGGCCGGCAACCACCTGGTCGGCAACAAGACCCACCGCAGCATCGTCGCCGACTATCGCGCCAGCTTCGCGGCCATGCGGGCCATCCCGACAGACGTCGTGCTGCCCAGCCACGAGGAGCAGGGCGACCTGCTGACCAAGCGCCAGAAGCTGCTGCGCGGCGACCCGAACGCTTTTATCGACCCCACCGAACTGGGCCGCTTCGTCGACGGCTATGAGACCCGGTTCAACCAGGAACTGGCGCGCCAGCAGGCGGCCAATCCGGGAGCCAAACGATGACCGAACTCTCCATCCGCGCTAATCGCGTCGCCGCCCTCAAGGCCGCCGCCAAGCAGAAGATTCTGATCCTGGATGGCTCCTGGGGCGTGATGTTCCAGAAGAAGGGCTTGAACGAGGCCGACTACCGCGCCGATCGCTTCGCCGACTACAACGGCCAGATGAAGGGCAACAACGACATTCTGTGCCTGACCCGGCCGGATCTCGTCGCCGAGCTTCATGATGCGTATTTCGCCGCCGGCGCCGACATCTCCGAGACCAACACCTTCTCGGGCACCACCATCGCCCAGGCCGACTATCACCTGGGCGAACAGGACGTCTGGGACATCAATTTCGAAGGCGCCAAGATCGGCCGCTCGGTGGCCGACCGCTGGAACGCCGAGAACCCGGCCTCGCCGAAGTTTATCGCCGGCTCGATCGGCCCGCTGAACGTCATGCTGTCGATGTCGTCGGACGTGAACGATCCCGGCGCGCGCAAGGTGACCTTCGACCAGGTCTATGAGGCGTACCGCCAGCAGGTGGATGCGCTGTACAAGGGCGGTGTCGACCTCTTCCTGATCGAGACGATCACCGACACCCTGAACTGCAAGGCTGCCATCAAGGCCATCCTCGACCTGCGCGACGAGGGCCATGAGGAACTGCCGATCTGGATCAGCGGCACCATCACCGACCGCTCGGGCCGCACCCTATCCGGCCAGACGGCCGAGGCATTCTGGAATTCGGTCAAGCACTGCAAGCCGTTCGCGGTGGGCTTCAACTGCGCTCTGGGCGCGGACCTGATGCGCCCGCACATCGCCGAGATGGCCTGCATCGCCGACACCCTGGTCGCGGCCTATCCCAACGCCGGCCTGCCCAACGCCATGGGCCAGTACGACGAGGAGCCGCACGAGACCGGCCACGCCCTGCACGAATGGGCCAAGGACGGCCTCGTCAACATCCTGGGCGGCTGCTGCGGCACCACGCCGGACCACATCCGTCACGTCGCCGATGAAGTGCGCGGCGTGACCCCTCGTCAGATCCCCGAGCGTCCCAAGGCCATGCGCCTGGCGGGCCTCGAACCGTTTGAATTGGCCTAAGCGACTATGAGACCCGTCTTCGTCAACATCGGTGAGCGCACCAACGTCACCGGCTCGGCCAAGTTCAAGAAGCTGATCGTGGAGGGGAACTACCCCGAGGCGCTGTCGGTCGCGCGTCAGCAGGTCGAGGCCGGCGCCCAGGTCATCGACGTCAACATGGACGAGGGCCTGCTCGACTCCAAGCAGGCGATGATCACCTACCTGAACCTGATGGCCGCCGAGCCGGACATCGCCCGCGTGCCGGTGATGATCGACAGCTCCAAGTGGGAGGTGATCGAGGCGGGCCTGAAGTGCGTCCAGGGCAAGGCGATCGTCAATTCGATCTCGATGAAGGAAGGCGAAGAGAAGTTCATCGAGCAGGCCAAGCTGTGCCTGCGCTACGGCGCGGCCGTGGTGGTGATGGCCTTCGACGAGGTCGGCCAGGCCGACACCGCCGCCCGCAAGATCGAGATCTGCGAGAAGGCCTACAACATCCTGGTCGACAAGGTGGGCTTCCCGCCGGAAGACATCATCTTCGACCCCAACATCTTCGCCGTGGCGACGGGGATCGAGGAGCACGACAACTACGCCGTCGACTTCATCGAGGGCACGCGCGAGATCAAGAAGCGCTGCCCCTACGCCCGCATCTCGGGCGGGGTGTCGAACGTCTCGTTCAGCTTCCGCGGCAACGAGCCGGTGCGCCGGGCGATCCACTCGGTGTTCCTGTACCACGCCATCAACGCCGGCATGGACATGGGCATCGTCAACGCCGGCGACCTGCCGGTCTATGACGCCCTGGACCCCGAACTGCGCGAGGCCGTCGAGGACGTGATCCTCAACCGCCCGCAGCGGACCAATGTCTCCAACACCGAGCGCCTGGTCGACATGGCCCCGCGCTACAAGGGCGAGAAGGGCCAGGTCCAGACCGCCAACCTGGCCTGGCGCGAAGGCACGGTGAACGAGCGCATCACCCACGCCCTGGTCCACGGCATCACCGAGTTCATCAACGAGGACACCGAGGAAGCGCGCCTGTCGGTCGAGCGGCCGCTGCACGTCATCGAAGGCCACCTGATGGACGGCATGAACGTGGTCGGCGACCTGTTCGGCTCGGGCAAGATGTTCCTGCCCCAGGTCGTGAAGTCGGCCCGCGTCATGAAGCAGGCCGTGGCCTGGCTCGAACCCTTCATGGAGGCCGAGAAGGCCGGCAAGCCGCGCGAGCAGGCGGGCCGCATCCTGATGGCGACCGTCAAGGGCGACGTCCACGACATCGGCAAGAACATCGTCGGCGTCGTGCTGCAGTGTAACAACTACGAGGTCATCGACCTGGGCGTCATGGTCCCGGCCGACCGCATCCTGGACGAAGCCAAGAAGCACAACGTCGACATGATCGGCCTGTCGGGCCTGATCACCCCCTCGCTGGACGAGATGGTGTTCGTGGCCGCCGAGATGGAGCGCCAGGGCTTCACCATCCCGCTGCTGATCGGCGGCGCCACCACCAGCCGCACCCACACGGCGGTCAAGATCGAGCCGGCCTATCACAAGGGCTCGACCACCTATGTGCTGGACGCCAGCCGGGCGGTGGGCGTGGTCTCAGGTCTCTTGTCGGCCACCGAGCGCGACCGCCTGCAGGCCGAGACGCGCACCGAATATGTCCGTATCCGCGAGCAATATGCCCGTGGCCAGACGGCCAAGGCGCGCACCAAGATCGCCGACGCCCGCAAGAAGAAGTTCGCCATCGACTGGGACGGCTATGTCCCGCCCAAGCCGGCCTTCATTGGCGCGCGCACGTTCGAGCCCACGCTCGACGAGCTGGTTCCGTTCATCGACTGGTCGCCGTTCTTCGCCAGCTGGGAGCTGATCGGCCGCTTCCCGCAGATCCTGGAAGACGACGTGGTCGGCGAGGCCGCCACAGACCTCTATCGCGAAGCCCGCGAAATGCTCGACAAGGTGTTGGCCGAGAAGTGGTTCGGGGCCAAGGGCGTGATCGGCTTCTGGCCGGCCCAGGCCGACGGCGACGACATCGTGCTCTATACGGACGAGACCCGCACGACCGAGCTGTCGCGCCTGTTCACCCTGCGCCAGCAGATGGACAAGGGTGAGGGCAAGCAGAACGTGGCGCTGTCGGACTTCGTCGCGCCGATCGGCCAGGGCGGCGACTATGTCGGCGGCTTTGCCGTCACCGCCGGCCATGGTGAGGACGAGATCGTCAAAAAGTTCAAGGACGCCGGCGACGACTACAGCGCCATCATGGCCTCGGCCCTGGCCGACCGCCTGGCCGAAGCCTTCGCCGAGTGGCTGCACTACAAGGCCCGCGTCGAGCTGTGGGGCTACGCGCCTGAAGAGGCGGCCGACACCGACGTGATGATCGCCGAGAAGTACCAGGGCATCCGCCCCGCGCCCGGCTATCCGGCCCAGCCCGACCACACCGAGAAGGGCACGCTGTTCAAGCTGCTGGACGCCGAGGCGGCCACCGGCCTGAAGCTGACCGAGAGCTACGCCATGACCCCTGGCGCGGCGGTCTCGGGCCTGTATTTCAGCCATCCGCAGTCGCACTATTTCGGCGTGGGCAAGGTCGACGCCGACCAGGTCGAGGACTATGCCCGCCGCAAGGGCTGGGACATGGCCTATGCCGAGAAGTGGCTGTCGCCGATCCTCAACTACGACCCGGCCGCCCGGGCGCGCGATGCAGCGGCTTAACCACGTCATCCATCTAAGGTTGACCGTGCCGTGAAATCCCACGAGGCTCGCCCTCGTCCGCTAGCTTGGCGGGCGAGGGGCCTTCGAGGAGTTTCATGGACGGTGCAGCTACGCCCGTGTCGACGCCGGCCGCCGGCGAGACACTGACCTTCGGCCAGACGATCGAGCCTAAGGCCTTCATCGGCCTGAGCCTGAAGAACGGCCTCCTCAACATCGTCACGCTGACGCTGTACCGCTTCTGGGGTAAGACCGAGGTCCGTCGTCGGGTGTGGTCGCACATCACCCTGAACGGCGAGCCCTTCGAATATACCGGCAAGGGCAAGGAGCTGTTCCTGGGCTTCCTGCTGGCCACGCTGCTGATCGGCGTGCCGTACCTGGCCCTGGTGCTGGCGATCCAGTTCGTCAGCCCGCTGTTCACCCTGCTGATGATCCCGGTCTACATCGCCGCCATCGTACTGGTCGGCATGGCGATCTTCATGACCTGGCGCTACATGGCCAGCCGCACGACCTGGCGCGGCGTGCGCTTCCACCTGAGCGGCAAGGCCAGCAACTACGGCTGGACCTATCTGGGCTATGCGCTGCTGAACGGCGTCACCCTGGGCTGGTTCAGTCCGGCCATGACCATGCGGCTGTCAGCGCGGATCTGGGGCGGCATGAGTTATGGCGACCAGCCCTTCACCTGGAAGCGCGCCAACAGCCAGAACCTGTACGGCCCGTTCGCCATCGCCTGGATCGTCGGCATGGTCGGCTATTTCGTCATGGTCGGCGTGGTCGTCGCGATGGTCTCGACGCGCATGCAGGAAGGCGAGCCCGGCGTCACCTTCATCCTGCAGGTCTATGCCATGGCCATCGTCTACGCCCTGCTCGTGGTGCTGGCCTCGGCCGCCTACCACGCCGCGGTGCTGCGCGAGATCGCGGACTCGATCCGCATCGGCGACGCGCAGCTGGCCCTGGACGTCAAGGCCGGGGCGCTGCTGGGCCTGACCGTCACCAACCTGCTGATCATCGTGCTCAGCCTGGGCTTCCTGCAGCCCGTCGCCATGGCGCGCTCGGCCAAGTTCCTGATCGAGCGTCTGTTCAGCGCCGGTTTGGCCCCGCTTTCCGACGCCCACCAGGCGCCGCGCGGACCCAAGACGGGCGAGGGCCTGGCCGACGCCTTCGACGTCTCGCCCTTCTGAGGCGGGCGTGGAGGGGCAGCTGTATGACGGCCGCACGGCACGGCCTTGGCGGGTCACGATCGCGCTAGAGGGCGGACGTATCGTCGTCCGGGCGGTCGACGATACGTCTGTCGGCCTGGACTGGCCGCTGGACCAAGTGCGCGAGACCCTGCGCTCGGACGGCCGCTACAGCCTCTCGCGCGGTGACGAGGACGCCCGGCTGATCGTCGAGGCCCAGGCCTGGCGGGCCTTGGCCGGCCGCACCCATGCCGACATCCACAGGCGTGGCCGAGGCCGCGAATGGGCCCTGGTCGGTGGCCTGGTAGGGGCCGGACTGACGGTGGCGGCGGTGGTCTTCGTCGGCGTGCCGCTGGCCGCGGGACCGCTGGCGCGGCACACGCCGCCGGCGCTGGAGGCCCGCTTCGGCGCCAGCATGGAAAAGCAGCTGACCGTGCCGTTCCGGCCCTGCAAGACCGACACGGAGTCAGCCGCGCTTCTGCGCGACCTGGGCGAGCGGCTGGGCAAGGCGGCGGACTCGCCGTTCCCGATCAAGGTGCGGGCCGTGCGCGCGCCGTTCGTCAACGCCTTCGCCCTGCCGGGCGGCACGATCCTGGTCACCGGCCGGCTGATCGAGGAGGCGAGGGGGCCTGACGAGCTGGCCGCCGTGCTGGCCCACGAGATCGCCCACGTCGAGCGCCGCCACGTCATGCAGGCCGCCTGGCGCTCGATGGGCGCGGGCCTGTTGCTGGACGCCGTGGTCGGCGGCGGCAGCGGGGCGGGACAGCAGCTGGTGGTGCTGGCCGGTGGTTTCGCCGACCATCGCTTCAGCCGCACGCTGGAGGCCGAGGCTGATGACCGGGCGATAGAGATCCTGCACGCCCAGAACATCTCGACGCAAGGCATGGCCGATTTCTTCGACCGCCTGGCCAATCGCGGCGACGATCCGCGCCTGCGCCAAGCCGCCGAGTGGTTCCAGACTCACCCCGATACGGCCGGCCGCGCGGAGAAGGCCAAGCGGGCGATCCGGCCCGGCCAGCCTTCGATGTCCGACCGCGACTGGGCCGTTCTGGACCGCGTGTGTCGGGTCGATGACGCGCCAAAACCCAAATCGCGTAACGGTGTGCGATAAATTGTCCGCAGGACAGTGCGGGTAAGGATTTCCGCAACCGTTCCCATGGACGATGCCGCTTCCTTCAGGGGAGTGGGATGGACCGCAGGAACATCGAGCTCAAGATCTTTGGCCTGATCGCCGGCATGGCGGCGGGTATGATCCTGCTTGCCGGTATCGCCCTGACCGTCGCCACCCGCCACGCCGATCTGCGCGAGCGCCAATACGAGCAGACCCTGGTCGGCAACGGCCTGCGCCAGCGCGGCAAGGAGATCCAGACCGCCCTCAATCCCTACGTGATCTGGGACGAGGCGATCATCAAGCTGGACAACCAGTTCGATCAGGCCTGGGCCAGCCAGAACATCGGCGCCTCGCTGGGCGGGGCCCTGGGCTACAAGATCGTCTACGTGCTGGATGCGGCCGACCAGCCGCTGTACGGCCACGTCAACGGCAAGGACGTCACGCCCGACACCTACGCCCGCTACGCCGTCCCCACCGCGCCGCTGGTCGCCGCGATCCGCAAGCTGGAGGCCGATCCCAAGAAGGTCGCCGAGCTGCGCGCCGTGCACAAAAGCCGCGTGGAGCTGATCGGCGACGAGCCGGTGCTGATCACCGTCTCGCTGGTCCGCCCGGACCTGAAGGCCAAGACCCGGGGCGCGCAGGCGCCGCTGATCGTGACCGGCATCCCGGTGGCCAACAGCGTCATCAAGACCTTCTCCGATCGCTTCCTGCTGCACGACGCCCATATCGAGGTGGTCCAGCCCAACAAGGTCCAGACCCGAAGCGCCCAGGCCATCCTGGGTAAGGCCGCCGACGGCCGCCGCATCACCCTGCGCTGGACCCCGCGCCAGCCGGGCGAGGAGCTGCTGAAGTCGGCGACGCCCATGCTGGTCACCGCCATTCTCGCGGCCGTGATCGGCTCGCTGCTGCTGTTCCGCATCACCCGCCGCGCGGCCAAGAAGCTGCTGCTCAGCGAGGCCGAGGCCAAGCACCTGTCGCTGCACGATCCGCTGACGGGCCTGGCCAATCGCACCCTGTTCACCGACCGCCTAGTCCACGCCCACGCCCTGCTGCGCCGCAAGCCCGGCCACCTGGGCGTGCTGTGCATCGACCTCGACCGGTTCAAGGAGGTCAACGACAACTACGGTCACGACGCTGGCGACCAGCTGATTCGCGAGGTGGCCCGCCGGCTGAAGCAGATCTGCCGCGAGACCGACACCATCTGCCGCCTGGGCGGCGACGAGTTCGCCATCATCCAGCCCGACACCAATCCCGCCGGCGTGGCCACCCTGGCCCAGCGCGTGGTCGACGGCTTGTCGGGCGAGGTCGACCTCACGATCGGCCGCGCCGAACTGTCCTGCTCGGTGGGCGTGGCGGTGGTCTCGGACGGCGACCAGGGCCAGGCCGAAATCCTGCGCCAGGCCGATGTCGCCCTCTATCGCGCCAAGGACAGCGGTCGCGGCCGCTTCTGCTTCTTCGAGCCCGAGATGGACTCGGCTCTGCGCCTGCGGAAGGGCCTGGAGCGCGACCTGCGCACGGCGATCGAGAACGAAGCCCTGACCGTGGCCTATCAGCCCCTGACCGACGCACGCGGCGGCATGGTTGGGGTCGAGGCCCTGGCCCGTTGGAACCATCCCGAGCGCGGCGACATCTCGCCGGCCATCTTCATCCCCCTGGCCGAGGCCTGCGGCCTGATCGGCCAGATCGGCGCCGCCGTGTTCCGCCGCGCCTGCTATGACAGCCTGCGCTGGTCGGGGCTGGAGGTTTCGGTCAACGTCTCGGCCATCCAGCTGTCCAGCGCCGGCTTTGTCGACGAGATGGTCGCCACCCTGGCCGAGACCGGCGCCCGCGCCGACGTCTTCATGCTGGAGATCACCGAGACGGCCCTACTGAAGGACAGCGACGGTGTCCACGAGGCCCTGCGCCGCCTCAAGCGCCTGGGCTTCCGCCTGGCTCTGGACGACTTCGGCACCGGCTACGCCTCGCTGGCCTATCTGCGCCGTCATCCGATCGACAAGCTGAAGATCGACCGCTCGTTCGTCTCCAGCCTGCCGGGCAACAGCGAGAGCCTGGCCGTCGCCTCGGCCATCGTCAGCCTAGCCCGCTCGCTGGGCCTGAAGACGACGGCCGAGGGCGTCGAGACCGAGGGCCAGTTCGAGGCCCTGATCAAGCTGGGTGTCACGGAGTTCCAGGGCTTCCTGCTGGGCCGCCCGATGCCGGCCGACGCGATCGCCGGCGTGCGCGAGACGGTGCGCTAGCTTCCGCAACGTGAACTAGCCAAGGCTGCAACCCGGACGCATCCTCCTCTCAACGACATAAGGGAGGGGACGATGGAACGGTCAGGCGTCAGCCGCCGGGCTCTGGGTGCGCTCGCACTCGGCGGCGCGGCCGTGGGGCTATCGGGTTGCGAGGGGCCGGGCGAGACCGACCTGAAGCCGAAAAGCCGGCAGTTTCCCAAGGATTTCGTCTGGGGCGTGGCCACCGCCGCCTTTCAGACAGAGGGCTCGCAGACCGCCGACGGGCGCGGGCCCAGCGTCTGGGACGTCTTCGAGGAGGTCCCGGGCCATGTGAAAGACGGTACGGACGCGACCGTGGCCACCGACAGCTATCGTCGCTTCCAGGACGACGTAGATCTGATCGCCGGGGCGGGCCTGGGCGCCTATCGGTTCTCACTGAGCTGGTCTCGGATCATGCCGAGCGGCGAGGGGGCGGTGAATGCCGCCGGGCTCGACCACTATTCGAAGCTGGTCGACGCTCTGCTGGCCAAGGGCATCACGCCCTATGCGACCCTGTTCCACTGGGACCTGCCGCAAGGCCTGCAGGCCAAGGGCGGCTGGGCGGCGCGCGACACGGCGCTGCGCTTCGCCGACTACGCCCATGCGGTGGTCGACAAGCTGGGCGACCGGCTGAAGAACTACATCATCCTCAACGAAGCCGCCGTGCACGCCGTCTTCGGCCACGTGCTGGGCGAGCACGCGCCGGGGCTGAAGGACATCAACCTGCTGGGCAAGGTCGTCCACCACATGAACCTGGGGCAGGGCCTGGCCATCCAGGCGCTGCGGGCGGGAGCGACCGGTCTCAATGTCGGCACCACCATGGCCTTGCAGCCTTGCCGGCCGGCGGGCGGACCTTGGGCGGTCTGGAACCGCCTGGCCTCGGACGGCCTGGACGCGCTGTGGAACAAGGCCTGGCTGGATCCGGTGTTTCGCGGGACCTATCCGAAGGACATGGACGATCTGCTGAAGGGCGTCGTGCAGGACGGCGACCTGAAGACCATCCAGCAGCCGCTCGATTTCCTGGGGGTGAACTACTACGCGCCGGCCTATGTGCGCCTGGACCTCAACTCGCCCAGCAAGATCGCGCCGGCCAATCCGCCCAAGGGCGCGGAGCTGGACGCCTTTGGCCGCCACATCGATCCGTCGGGCCTGTTCGAGGTGCTGGACCGTGTGCGCCGCGAATACGGCGCGCCCAAGATGATGGTGACGGAGAACGGCTGCTCGGATCCGTTCGGCAACGGGCCGGGGATCCTGAAGGACGACTTCCGCATCGCCTATCTGCGCCGCCACCTGCAGGCGGTGTTGGCCGCTCGCGAGGCCGGCTGCGACGTGCGCGGCTATTTCGAGTGGACCCTGATCGACAACTTCGAGTGGGACCTGGGCTACACCTCGAAGTTCGGCCTGGTGGCGATGGACCGGGCGACGGGTGTGCGGACGCCAAAGGCGTCTTATGCGTGGTTCAAGGCGTTGGCCGGCAGCGGGCTGCTGCCGGCCACATAGGCCTAGTCCGCCTTGCAGATCAGCACGTCGCGGCCGCCGCGCTTGGCGGGGACCAGGCTGCCGGCGCAGGGGACGGGGTTGACCGGGTCGACGATGACCTCGTTGCCGCCGATCGGGGTCAGCTTCTTGGCTGCCGGAGCGGGAGCGGGTTTGGCCGCGGTCTTGACCGGAGCGGCCTTCGCCGGGGCCGGCTTGGCAACGGCGGGCTTCGGCGTAGCGACGGGCTTTTGGGCGACCGGTTCCGGCGCGGGCGGCGGCGGAGCCGCTTCGGCGACCGGCTGAGCCGCGGGGGCTTCCGGCGCGGGCTGTGGCGTCGGCGTCTTGGTCGGGGCGGCGTTATAGTTCAGGGCCTTGCCCAGGATGCTCGACTTCATCTCGAGCGTCTTGGCGCGCTTCTCGCAGTCGCCGGGCGGGCTCCAGCTCATCCACATCTGGGCCAGGCGCGCCTTGTCGACGGTGTCGGCGCCCTGCCAGATGGCCGCGCCGCGCTTGACTTGAGCGCCGCCATATTCCGAGATCGGACGCGGGCTGGCCTTCTCGGCCGCGGTGATCGCCGAGGAGAAGGTCTTCAGATCCTTCTGGGCTTGGCTGCGCAGTTCCGGATAGGTCTTCAGCGACGCGGCGACGCCGTCGGGACCCGGAAACGCCTTCTCGATCCGCGTCACCTCCGGCATCACGCGGTCATAGAGATTGGCGTAGCCACCCAGGGCGCCGTAGCACCAGGCGACATAGCCGTACTCGTCGGCCGGCGGAGAATTGGGGCCTTGGGCGGCGGGTTGGCCGTCCTGGGCCAGAAGCGCGAGAGCAAGGAAGAGGGCGTTCGCCATGCGGGCGGAGGTCCTTTCAGGATAACGTAGCGAGTCACTAGAGCATTTCCGGCCCGATTGGGACCGTAGCGTGGCCGTTTCCCGCCGAGCGGAGCCATAACGAGCGAGTCCGCCAATGGCTCCACCTTAAGGGCTCAGGCGTTTCGCCGCATTGCGGGAAAGTCATGTGAACGATCATTCTCATTGTGCTAGAAGCACGGTGACGAGGTGATCCGGTTCGCCGCTTCACGCGTAATTCTTCCATCCGCCGCTGGATTCGAGGCGCTTCATGAGCTTCTGGCGCAATATCGCGAGCATCGCCGCCCGTCGTCTGGATCTGGCCGATTGCACGGAATGTCCGGGCGGTCTGCCGGGCGAGGACCCGGCATTCTCGACCGCGGTCACCGCGCTGGGCGCCAAGCTGGCCAAGGTCGACGGCCGCGCCGACGGCAGCGAGTTCCAGGCCTTTACCGAGGTGTTCCAGCCCGACCCGGCGTCGGAGCCCAACATCCACCGCTTGTACGACCTAGCCCGCCAGACCACCCACGGCTTCGAGAGCTACGCCAAGCGGCTGGCCAAGCGCTATTCCAGCTGCCCGCAGCTGTTGGAAGACGTGGTCGACGGCCTGTTCCACATCGCCAAGTCCGACGGCGTGGTGACCCAGGACGAACTCGACTATCTGGAGCGCGTGGCGAACCTGTTCGGCATGTCGCCGCTGTCGTTCCGCCGCCTGCGCGCCACCCACCTGGGCGTCGGCAAGGACGATCCCTACGCCATCCTGGAAGTGCTGCCCGACGCCGACGACGCCGCCGTGCGCAAGGCCTGGAAGATCGCGCTGTCCAACGCCCACCCCGACCGCGCCCGCGCCCGGGGCCTGCCGGCCGACTTCATCGCCCTGGCCGAATCCAAGGCCGCCTCGATCAACGCCGCCTTCACGACCGTGATGCGCGAGCGCCGGGAACTGGGGTTGGCTACCGCGGGTTGACGAGACGATCTGTCTCGGGGCCTCACGTCCCTAAGGACGGGAAAAGGCTTTTCATCCGGCCCCGGCGGGTGTTCAGTTGTTCTTCAGCGCTTGTGAACCAACTTCGTTGACCATGAGCGTGCGTACGAAAGGATACCGATGAGCACCGCTGCTGCTTCGCCCCTGAGGAACCTGGCCTGGATCGCCGGCGCCCTGGCGACGTCGGTCGCGGTGGTGGTCGGAGCGGTCCTGGCGGTGGTCTTCGCGGCGACCGTGGTGGTGGTGGGCTTCATCGGCAGCGCCCTGTTCGGCCTGGCTGCTTTCGCCCTGCGCGGCCGCAAGGCCAAGCCAAAGGCCGAGGACGGCCTCATCGAAGCCCGCAACGTCGGCGGCCACTCGTGGGTGGCCTACGGCTGGAACGAGCGGCCCTAGGGCTCTTCAAACTAAAAACACTGCCTTCCTACGCCTTGTGCCTAGGACCCATGCTGGCGGCCTGTGTTGAGCAGGACGGTTTCGCGTGGGCTAAGGCCAAGCGCGCCCTGAGGCTCAGAGGCAGCTGAACCCTGGATCCTAGGCACAAGGCCTAGGAAGGCACGTGAGGGGAGCGGGCGCTTGTGGGGGCTTGCCCCGCGCCCGCAACCGCCCCATCCTGCCTTTCAAACAAACGTTGGGAGGCAAGCATGATCGGTGTCGTCGCGACCTTGAAGGTCCAGCCGGAGAAATCGGCGGATTTCGAAAAGGTGTTCCTGGACCTGCAGAACCGGGTCAAGGCCAACGAGCCGGGCTGCCTCGTCTACCAGCTGACCAAATCCAAGACCGAAGCCGGGATCTACAAGGTGCTGGAGCTCTACGCCTCCGAGGACGCGCTGAAGCACCACGGCGGCACCGACTATTTCAAGGCCGCCGGCGCGGCGATGGGGCCGTTCATGGCGGGTCGCCCGGACATCGAGTATCTCGACGCGGTGGAGTAGAGGCCGATGGATCTGGCCTTCTCGCCCGAAGACCTGGCGTTCCAGCAGGAGGTCCGCGACTGGATCGCGACCGCCTATGACGACGGCCTGAAAAAGCAGCTCAGCCAGTCCAAGAACGGCTATCTGAACAAGGCCGGCCAGGTGGCCTGGCAGAAGACGCTGGCTGATCGCGGCTGGGCGGCTCCTGACTGGCCGGTCGAGCTGGGCGGGGCGGGGTTCTCGCCCTCGCAGCGCTACATCTTCAACATGGAGATGAGCCTGGCCGGCGTGCCGACGTCCTCGCCGATGGGGCTGAAGATGGTCGCGCCGGTGATCATGGCGTTCGGCTCCGACGCCCAGAAGGCCCAGCACCTGCCGCCGATCCTGACGTCCGACATCTGGTGGTGCCAGGGCTATTCGGAGCCGGGTTCAGGCTCGGATCTCGCCAGCCTGCAGATGAAGGCCGAGCGAGACGGCGACGACTATGTCCTGAACGGCTCGAAGATCTGGACCACCCACGCCCAGTGGGCCGACTGGATGTTCTGTCTGGTCCGCACCTCGTCCGAGGGCAAGCCGCAGGAGGGCATCTCGTTCCTGCTGCTGCGGATGGACACGCCGGGCATCCAGATCAAGTCGCTGCCGACGCTCGACGGTCCGCCCGACGGCGAGCAGGAGATCAACCAGGTCTTCTTCGACAATGTCCGTGTGCCGGTCGCCAACCGCATCGGCGAAGAGAACAAGGGCTGGACCTATGCCAAGTACCTGCTCGAGTTCGAACGCGGCAACGCCTATGCGCCCGGCCTGATGAACGCCATCAAGAAGGTCAAGCGCATCGCGGCGCTGGAGCTGGCCGACGACGGCGGGCGGCTGATCGACGATCGGGACTTCCGCGAGAAGATCGCCAATCTGGAGATCCAGGTCGCGGCCCTGAACGCGACCGAGCTGCGGATCTTCTCCGGCCGCACCGCCGGCAAGGCGATCGGGCCTGCGTCGTCGATGCTGAAATGCGTGGGGTCGGAGTATCAGCAGGCGATCACCGAGCTGACCCTCGAGGCGGTCGGGACCTATGCCGCGCCGTTCTTCGAGGATCCCTGGAGCCAGAGCAACGAGGGCCGGGCGGGGCCGGACTACGCGGCGCCGGCGGCGCCGGCCTATTTCAACTACCGCAAGGCCTCGATCTACGCGGGGTCCAATGAGATCCAGCGCAACATCATGGCCAAGATGGTGCTGGGGCTTTAGCGCCCCAGTTTTTCTGAGTGGCGCGACCTCCGAACAAGTGTTTGGATCGCGCGCAACACATTCTGTTCCGGAACACCCCATGTCGCTCGACGCCCTGTTCAAGCCGTTCGAATTCAAGTCGCTGAAGCTGCCCAACCGGACGGTGATGGCGCCGATGACGCGGTCGTTCTCGCCGGGCGGCGTGGCCACCGACGATGTCGCCGCCTATTACCGCCGCCGCGCGGAAGGCCAGGTGGGCCTGATCGTCACCGAGGGCACGGGCGTGGCCCGTCCCGCCTCGCTGAACGACGCCAACGTGCCGCGCTTCCATGGCGACGCCGAACTGGCCGCCTGGAAGAAGGTGGTCGAGGAAGTCCACGCCGCCGGCGGCCTGATCGCCCCGCAGCTGTGGCACGTGGGCTCGGCCAAGGGCCCGGCGCAGTTGGGCAAGGTCGACAGCCCCTCGGGTCTGTCCAAGGCTGGCGGTGGTCAGTTCACCGAGCCGATGACCGACGAGGACGTCGCCGACACGATCGCCGCCTTCGCCACGGCCGCCGCCGACGCCAAGCGCCTGGGCTTCGACGCCATCGAGCTGCACGGCGCCCATGGCTATCTGATCGACCAGTTCTTCTGGAACGGCACCAATGTTCGCGACGACCTGTTCGGCGGCGCAACCATCGCCGACCGCAGCAAGTTCGCCGCCGAGATCCTGAAGGCCGTCCGCGCCGCCGTGGGTCCCGACTATCCGGTGATCATCCGCCTGTCGCAGTGGAAGCAGCAGGACTATGCGGTCAAGAACGCCGAGACCCCGCAGCTGCTGGAAGCCTGGCTGCAGCCTCTGGCCGACGCCGGGGCCGACATCTTCCACTGCTCGCAACGCCGCTTCTGGGAGCCGGAGTTTGACGGGTCAGACCTGAACTTCGCCGGCTGGGCCAAGAAGCTGACCGGCGCCCCGACCATCACCGTGGGTTCGGTGGGCCTGTCGGGCGAGTTCATCGCCGCGTTCGGCGGGGAGGGCAGCGAGCCCGCCTCGATCGACGGCCTGCTGGAGCGCCTGGAGCGCGGCGAGTTCGACCTGGTCGGCGTCGGCCGCGCCCTGCTGCAAGACCCCGAGTGGGTCGTGAAGATCCGCGACGGCCGCGAGAGCGAACTGCAGAACTTCGAGCGCGCGGCGCTTGGTACGCTCTACTAGGGGGCACGCTGTACTAGCCATACCCCCTGTTCCGGGGCTGTCGGAAAAGACGGTCCCGGACCATCGTCGCCTCCAATCTTTGAGGGAGGCGACGATGACCTGGATGCCCTACACCGCGGGCCTGTTGGCGCTTCTGGCCATGGCCCTGCTGATCGCGGGGACGTTCCTGCGGGAAGACAGCTAGGCGATCGTCGTGACCAGGCCGCCTTCGGCCTTCAGCGACGCGCCGTTGGTCGCCGCCGACAGCGGGCTGGCGACATAGGCCACCAGGCTGGCGATCTCCTGCGGTTCGATCATCCGTTGCAGCAGCGACGACGTGCGGTGCTTCTCGAAGAACTCGGCCTCGTGCTCGTCGGCCGTGCCGTCCGGATTGGCAGAGACGCTCTTCAGGAACTCGAAGATGCCCGCCGCGCGGGTCGGACCCGGCAGGACCGAGTTGACGGTGACGCCGGTGCCCTTGGTCTGCTGGGCCATGCCGCGCGCGACCGCCAGCTGGGCGCTCTTGGTCATGCCGTAGTGGACCATCTCGCCCGGGATCGCGAGGCCCGACTCCGACGAGATGAAGATCACCCGGCCCCAGTCGCGCTCCAGCATGCCGGGGAAGTAGCCGCGCGACAGGCGCACGCCGCTCATGACGTTGACCTCGAACAGCTTCAGCCAGTCCTCGTCCGGGATGTCGGCGAAGGCCTTCATCTCGTAGATGCCGAGGTTGTTGACGAGAATGTCGACCGAGGGGACGGCCTTGAGGATGGCGGCCGCACCGTCGGCCGTGGCCGCGTCGGCGAGCACGCCCTCGACCTTGGCCCCGCCCGAGGCGCGGATGCTGGCCAGCGCCTCGTCCAGCTTGTCCTGGGTGCGGCCGGTGACGAACACCTTGGCGCCTTCGACGGCCAGGGTGCGGGCGATCTCGAGGCCAATGCCGGCGGTCGAGCCGGTCACCAGCGCGGTCTTGTCGTTCAGTTTCAGGTCCATCGCTGGGCTCCGTTGTTTGACGAAGCCAAAGATGGGCCCGCCACGACGCCAGACTACGCCGTGGCCGGGACCAGGACTTGTGAATTCAAGTCATCATTTCAGGCGTTGAAGTTCAGCTTCAGGCCCGGACGCGGCCAGCGCGCCTTGTAGAGTTTGCCGGTGCCCGAGGCGGTGATCCAGGCGTCGCGCATGTCGTCGCCGCCAAAGCAGATGTTGGTCACGATCACGTCCGGGAAGGCGTAGTGCTCGGTGCTGCCGTCCGGGTCGAAAGCGGTGATGCCGCCGTTGATGATGGTCGCCACGCAGACCTTACCGCCGGCCTCGACGGCCAGGCTGTCCAGCAGCTGATAGCCCGGCAGGTTGCAGACCACATTGCCCGGCATCAGCGGATGCGGATCGACCAGCACGCCCGGCGCCGTGACCTCGAACGACCACAGCCGCCCCAGCATGGTGTCGGCCATGTAGACCGTCTTCTCGTCGGGCGAGAGGCCCACGCCGTTAGGCGAGACGAAGTGGTCGCGCCAGCGCGTGATCTTCGAGCCGTCGGGCAGGGCGTAGTACAGCGCGCCGTACTTCTTGCCGTCGGGCGTCGAGCAGCCGTGGTCGGTGAACCAGAACCCACCCTGCTTGTCGAAGACGAGATCGTTGGGACCGACCAGCTTCTTGCCGTCGCACTCGGTGTAGAGCGTGGTGATCGCGCCGGTCTTCAGGTCGACCCGCTGGATGGAACCACCCTCGTGGCTCGGCGGGGTAGGGCCGGGGATGTTCAGGCCATTGGCCTCGAAGAACTGGAAGCTGCCGCCGTTGTTGGTGACATAGATCGCGCCGTCCGGACCGATCGCCGCGCCGTTGGGGCCGCCGCCGGTGTCGGCCACCGTCTCCTTGCGACCGTCGGGCCAGACCCGCGTCAGGCGTTGGCCCTGGATCTCGGTGAGGATCACCGAGCCGTCGGCCATGGCCACGGGACCTTCGGGGAACTGCAGGCCGTCGGCCACCAGCTGGATGTCCATCGCGTCTCTCCCTGGCGCCTCTGCTGGGCGCTGGAGACGACTATAAACACCCGTTTGAACCTGGCGAGGGTTCCGTTCGGCCAACCGTGTCGCGCGCGCAACAGCCACCAGTCGCGTGCGAGAACGGCGTTCTCGGGGCTTGCTCTCATGCGGAGAGTCGTGGGATCAGCACGCCCTCATCACCGCTCCAGGAGCCGATCCGCCGCATGACCCTCGCCGCCGCACAGACCAACGCACCGCCGATGGCGGGTTGGCGCGCGCCGTCGAATTCGCGCTGCCGCCGATCCGCCTCCCGCCCCCTGCGCACCTACCGCTAGCCGCGGCCGCTCCGGCCGCCGCCGGAGCTCTTAGATGACCGTCCAGTCTCTCGCGAGTTCGACCCTGGTCGCCTCGCCCCTGCTACGCCTGATCGCGCCGCCCTATGCCGACGTGCTGGCCGCCCTGTGGCCCGCGCCGCACGCGTCGTTCGTCACCGCCACGGCCGCGCGCCGTCACCTGATCTGCCTGATGCTGGCCGCCGAACCCCTCGGTGGCCCGCCGATCGATGTCACCCGCCTGATGGACCTGCCGATGCGCAAGGCCATTCGCCTGGCGCTGGAGGACGTCGCGCCTGAAGGCCTGCGCCGGGCTCTCGAACACCTGGGCGAGATCGCCTGGGCGCCCGAGGACTATCGCGCCCTGGTCCACCTGCTGGTCGACCCCGCGCCGGCCAAGACCCTGCGCCACGCTGAGGCCATCACGCCTGATCTTGTTCGCGCGCTGACGGCCTTGCCCAAGGAGTTGCGTGAGGTCGGCGGCGTGGCCCTGCGCGTCACGCCCGCCCAGGCGGCGCTGCTGGCCGAGACGCACGCCGTCCTGGCCAAGCTTCTGCCTGCGGATGTGCTGGGCGAACGCGTGGCGGCCTGGGGGCAGGCGCCCACGCCCAAGGCGCTGTTCACTCTGGTCGTCGAGGACTTCCGCCGCGAGCTGCCGCCCGCGCCCCATCCGGGAACCGAGCGCCTGAGGCCGCTGGAAACGGCCGCCGCCATCCGCGACGCCGCCCGCCGCTACCGCAACTGCCTGGTCGACTATCTGGACAGCGCCGTCGACCAGCGCAGCGCCATCTACGAATGGCAGCCCGCGCCCGGCGCGGTGGTGGAGCTGCGGCCCGACGCCTTCTTCGGCTGGCGACTGGACCAGGCGCGGCTGCGCAACAACCAGCCGGTCGACGAGGCCACGCGCGAGGCGATCGTCGCCGAGCTGCGCGGCATGGGCGTCCACGTCGGCCGCAGCGCCTGGCAGATCCGCCGGGCCCTGGAGCGCGCCGCCTCGCCGAAGTTCGAGCTGGAGACCGTCGACGCTGCGATCGCCGACTACTTCACCGACGACTGAGCTTCGACGATCTCGACCGACGGGGCGGTGAAGCGGGCGACCGCCGCCAGCAGGGTGTCGCGGACGATCGGCTTGGCCACATGGCCGTCCATGCCGGCGGCCAGGCAGCGGGCGACCTGCTCGGGCATGGCGTCGGCGCTGAGCGCCAGGATCGGGGTCGCGCCCCGGTGGCCGCCCATGGCCCGGATGGCGCGAGTGGCGGCCAGGCCGTCCATGTCGGGCATGTGGACGTCCATCAGGATCAGGTCGAAGGCCTCGTCGCGCACCAGGGCCAGAGCCTCGGCCCCGCCCTCGGCGGTAACCACCTCGTGGCCGCCCAGAACCAGCAGGGCATGGCCCAGCTCGCGATTGACCGGGTGGTCGTCGACCAGCAGCACCCGGGCGCCGCGCGTGTTGCTGGCCTCGGGCAGGGCGACGGCCGGAGCCGCCACCGGCTGCGCCGTCTCGACCGGTAGGTCGACCCAGAAGCACGAGCCCCGGCCCGGCGCGCTCTCGACGCCGATCTCGCCGCCCATGCGGGTGACCAGGGCCTTGCTGATGGCCAGGCCCAGGCCGGTGCCGCCAAAGCCGCGGCTGATCGAACTGTCGGCCTGGGTGAAGCGCTGGAAGAGACGGGCCTGCACCTCGGGCGCGATGCCGATGCCGGTGTCGGAAACCTCGAACCGCAGGCGCCCAGGCGCGGCCGACAGGTCCAGGCGCGCGGTCACCGCGCCGTCGCGGGTGAACTTGATGGCGTTGGAGACCAGGTTCAGCAGAATCTGGCGCAGGCGGGTGTCGTCCAGGGCGAACAGGGCGTCCTCGTCGCCGCCGACCACCTCGACCCGCAGATCCAGGCCCTTAGCCTCGGCGGCCGGAGCGGCGATGGCCACGGCGTCGCGCAACACCAGGGCCGGAGCCAGCGGTTCAGGATCCAGCTCCATGCGGCCGGCTTCCAGCTTCGAGAAGTCCAGCAGGTCGTTGATGATCTCGACCAGCGAGCGGCCAGAGCGACCGATCAGGTCGACGCGGCGACGGCTCTCGCCCGACAGGCCCGGATCGTCGGCCACCAGATCGGCGAAGCCCAGGATGCTGTTCAACGGGGTGCGGATCTCGTGGCTGATCGTGGCCAGGAACTCGGACTTGGCCTGGTTGGCGGCCTGGGCGCTGGCCTGGGCGGCGCGCGCGGCGTCGCGGCCCCGCGCCATCAGGGCCTGCAGGCGCTTCTGCCGTTCCAGGATCATCGCCGCCATCAGGCAGACGGCGAACAGCATGGCATGGAACACCAGGGTGTGGCGCAGCGGCGAGAGGGCGACCTCGGGATCGACGCCGGTCCGCCGCAGCACGGCCGGGATCGAGGCCGCCAGCGAGGCGATGACCACGATGGCCACCGCGCGCGGCCCGCCCAGAAACACGGCCAGCATGGCGGGGGCGAACAGCAGGGCCTGCAGCGCCGGCTCCCAGGTGAAGATCGCCGCCGCGCTCAGGGCCACCAGCAGGGTCAGCACCGTCAGCTGCCAGGCCGAGGCCGCGAACAGCGGCTTGTGGCGGCGGTCCATCAGGATGATCGTGGTCGGCATGGCCAGGATCAGGCCCAGCACGTTGGGCATGATCCAGTCCGCCCAGCCGTCCAGGGGCGGGCGTCCTTGCGAAATGGCCAGGGTCGCGGTCGTCACCAGTGACGAGGCGACGATGAAGATCGTGGCCACGCCGGTGATGCGGGCCAGGCCCCAGGGGCTGCGCATATGGCTGGTCAGGCGCAGGCGTTGCAGGCCCCAGGCGGTGATGGCCACCTGCAGCATATCCTGCGGCGCGACGACGAGGATGAAGCCCAGGTCGACGCCGGCCACCAGCTCGACGGCGACGTCGGCCACGGCGGCCAAGCCCAGCAGGATCCAGCGGGCCCGGCCCGTCAGGGTCAGCAGGCCGGCGATGATCACGGCGTTGGCGGTCCAGATCGACGGCAGGTTTTTGGTCGCGCCGGCCAGGAACAGGCTATAGGCCATCGATCCCACGAAGGCCGCGAGCAGCCCCGCGATCCTGAGGTTCTGGCCGTCCTGGGAAAGGCGCTCGGTGCTACGCGTCAACGTCTGGTCCACCCATACTGGGATGACCAGAATGCGCGCCCAGGCGCCTGCCGCCGGTTAATCGCGGCAGCGTCAAATTGGCGCGGCTAGGCCTTGCGCCCGCCACGATTTCGCGGTGAGCGTGGGGCGAAGTACGGACAAGGGATTCTGGGCTATGCGGGTATCTGTGATGGCGGTCGCTGCGGCGGGGTTGATGCTGACGGGCTGCGGGACCTTGCCCTCCACGCCTTGGTCGAAGTCTCCAGCGGCGATGCCGACGCGGGCCAGCTGCCCGGCGATGAAGAACGAACAGTGGAGCCCGGTCGTCGACGCGGCGATCCACAAGGCCTTCGATCGCGATCTCCAGAAGCGCTTCGGCGACACCGCGGTCCACTCGCGTCTCGGCTGGAGCAAGACCGACAAGGGCGACACCGTGATCACCGCCCACCGGATCGGCCCGGCCAAATACGCCATGCCCGAAGTCGGCAAAGGCGGCCAGGTCGAGGCCATCTTCCAGGCCTGCACCGGCAAGCCCTTGAAGACGCGAAAGTTGGCCAACCTGGAGCGCAAGCCACAGACGCTGGCGGATGCGGCCGCCGAAGCCGCACCTACGCTCCAGGAGCGCCCAACCCCGCGGAAGCGTGGCTTCAAATGGCCTTGGAAGTCGTAATCGGGCGGGACTGAAGCCGAGGGCCTCAGCGGCGCTCCAGCACCCGGAAGGTGAAGGCGTGATCGTCGCCTTCACCGGCGGGGTGTTCCTCGCGGCGCACCTCGGTCCAGGCGCTCTCGTCGAACTCGGGGAAGTGGACGTCGCCCTCGACCTCGGCGGCGACGTCGGTCAGGTACAGGCGCTTGGCCTTGGGCAGGGCCAGCTCGAACAGCGCGTGGCCGCCGATCACGCAGACCTCTTCGGCCCCGTCGTCGGAGGCCTGCTCCTTGGCGATCTCGACGGCCTCCATCCAGGTCTCGCAGGCCACCGCGTTCTGGGGCTCGAAGCTCTGGTCGCGCGACAACACGATGTTGGTGCGGCCGGGCAGGGGCTTGCGGGGCAGGCTGTCCCAGGTCTTGCGGCCCATGATGATGGGCTTGCCCAGGGTGTTGGCCTTGAACAGCGCCAGATCCGACTTCAGCCGCCAGGGCAGGTCGCCGTCGCGACCGATCACGCCGTTGGCCGCGCGGGCGACGACGATGGCCAGACGGATCAAACCGAGACCTCGGCCTTGATGTGCGGGTGAGCCTGGTAGCCTTCCAGCGTGAAGTCCTCGTACTCGAAGGCGAACAGGTCGCGCTTGTCGGCGATCTTCAGGGTTGGGAAGTCGAAGGGCTCGCGGGCCAGCTGCTCGCGGGCCTGGTCCAGGTGGTTCAGATAGAGGTGGGCGTCGCCGAAGGTGTGGACGAACTCGCCCGGCTCCAAGCCGACGACCTTGGCGACCATCACGGTCAGCAGGGCATAGCTGGCGATGTTGAACGGCACGCCCAGGAAGACGTCGGCGCTGCGCTGGTAGAGCTGGCAGCTCAGCTTCCCATCCGCGACGAAGAACTGGAACAGGCAGTGGCAAGGCGGCAAGGCCATGTCGTCGACATCGGCCGGGTTCCAGGCCGTGACGATGTGGCGGCGGCTGTTGGGATTGGTCTTCAGGTTCTCGACGAGGTTGGCGATCTGGTCGATCACCCGGCCGTCCGGCGTCGCCCACGAGCGCCACTGCTTGCCGTAGACGGGGCCCAGGTCACCGTTCTCGTCGGCCCACTCGTCCCAGATACGCACGCCGTTGTCCTTGAGATAGGCGATGTTGGTGTCGCCCTTCAGGAACCACAGCAGCTCGATGAAGATCGAGCGCAGGTGCAGCTTCTTGGTCGTCAGGACCGGGAAGCCCTTGGCGAGGTCAAAGCGGATCTGCCGGCCGAACACGCCCAGCGTGCCGGTGCCCGTACGGTCGCCACGCTGCACGCCGTTCTCAAGGATGTCGGCGAGAAGGGCCAGATACTGCCGCTCGGGGTGATCGGCGGCTTTGGCGGGGGCGAGGACGGCGGTGCTCATGATGGCCCTAGAGTGCCGCCGAATCGAAACGCCCGCCAGTACGAGCCTGGCGGGCGTCCACAATCGACAGCCATTTCTCCCCGTTTTTTGGGAGCTTGGCCTTACTTCGATGGCGCCAGGCCAGTGTTCAGGACCCAACCGACGTTGTCGTTCTCGTCGGCGACTTCCCACCACAGCTCCTGCTGCTTGCCGGTCGGATAGACGATGGCGCCAGCGGGCAGGGTGCGGATCAGTTTGCCGCCGGCGACCGGGGTGGCGCGCATGGCGACGGGGCGCTGGGCGGCGAAGGTCTTGGCCGGCGCGGCTTGGGCGGCCGGAACGCCGTCCGACAGCAGGCCCAGGTCGCCGATCATCTTCGAATAGGCGTTGATGAACGACAGGGTGACGATGCGACCGATGTCGGTGTCTTCGTAGCCGCCGCCGACCGCGCCGGCGAAGCCGTAGCCGCCGCCTGCGCCCCAGCCGATGTCGTTCTTCACCGCATAGCCCTCGGCGACCGACGTGGTCTCGGTGGTGCGGACGTTGGTCAGCGACAGGACGGTGTTGGCTTCCAATTTCTTGGTCTTGATGCCGCCGACCAGGCCGCCGACGCGACCGCCGATCAGGCCGCCGATGGCGCCGGCCACCGCGCCGCCGCCGACATTGCTGTTGCTGCCCTGGACCTCGGCGACCAGCACGTAGTCGGCCGCCTTGACCTGACCCTGGCCGACATTGGAGCCGCGCTGCAGGCCAAGACCGCCGCCGATCTCACGCTCCTTCTGCGCCGCGCCGAGGCCCGCGCCGCGGTCGACCAGATTGAAGCAGCCCGACTTCTGGACGATGGCGCGCAGCACCTTCTGCGGCGAAGCCAGGTTGTACTGGGTCCAGCCGCTGGAATCGTCACCATCGACGATCGACAGCGTGCCCAGCTTGCGCGAGCAGCGCGGCACCTCGCCCGAAGCCTGGGTCTGCATCGTCTGGCCCTTGCTGGCCTTGGCCTGGGCGAAGGTCGTTGACGGCGTCAGCGCGGTAAGCGCCAAGCCAACGGCCAGCGCGCTACGGAAAGCTTTCATAACTCGTATTCCCCGAATAATCCCCGACCTGCGCTTCACCCTACAGGCGAGCCTGGGTCGCGCCAAGATTGAGGCGTGGTTAACCAGCGAAACCGCCTTCGTCGAGGAATTCGCGCTCGGCGTCGGTGGTTATGCGACCAAGACCCTCGTTTCGATGGGGGAAGCGACCAAACCGGGCGATGATGTCGCGGTGGATGATCGCGTACTTCATCGACTCCTCGTCGCCGGTGTCGGCCTGCAGCGCGGCGAACAGCTCGACGCTGAACTCCTGGTCGACCAGCGATTCCGAGTGCTCGAACGGCAGGTAGAAGAACGGCCGCAGGTCGGCCTCGATGGCCGCGTCGGTGTCGTGGCCGGCGGCGATGGCCTGGCGGGCGAACATCCGGGCCAGCGGGTCGGTGGCGAAGGCGTGCGGCGTGTTGCGGTACATGTTGCGCGGGAACTGATCGAGCAGGATCATCAGGGCCATCGCGCCGATGGGGGTCTCCATCCAGGCGTCGTAGCGGCGCATCGAGGCGCGGTAGTGGGTCTGTTCGAACTTCAGGGCGATGGCGGCGTCGAAGGCATGGTCCTTGGCGAACCATTTCTTCGGGCCGGCCTTGCGCCAGAAACTGACGACGTCGTTGGGGTGCGCGCTCATCGAAGGCCCTCGTGAAGTCCGTTCAAGCCCGGTTCATCCGGTGAGTCCGAGAGTGCTATCAAGGGACAAGCCCGGGCCTTGCTTCAAGGCCCTTCGGAGCAAGAAATGAAACGTCTGATCACGACCGCCATGCTGCTTTCGTTGCTGGGCGGTGCGGCTGCCGAGGCCGGCGCCGCCGGGGCGGTGGTCGCTCAACAACAGCAGGCGCAGCGCGAACAGCGCGACGGCGGCCCGCGCGGAGATCGCGGTGGAGACCGTGGCGGCGATCGTGTCGAGCGCGGTGATCGCGGCGGCGGCGGCGGCTGGAACCGTGGCGGCGGCGAACGTCCGCAGGCCCAGCCTCAACCTCAGCCTCAAGCCCAACCGCAGCAGAACAACGGCGGCGGCTGGAACCGAGGCGATCGGGGCGGCGATCGCGGCGGCCGGCCGGACTGGAACCGTGGCGGCGAGCGCCCGCAACCGCAGCAGCCCCAGGCTCAGCCTCAACCCCAGCAGCAGCCGCAGAACAACGGCGGCAGCGGCTGGAACCGCAACGACAACCGCCCGGGCGGCTGGAACCGTGACGACAACCGTGGCCCCGGTCGCGGCAACGACAACCGGGGTCCGGATCGCGGCAACGACAATCGCGGTCCGGATCGCAACGACAACCGTGGCAACGACAACCGTCCGGGCGGCTGGGACCGCAACGACCGCAACGACAATCGCGGCGGCTGGGACCGGAACGACCGTCGCCCGGGCCAGGGCCAGTATCGCGATCGCGACCGCAATCGTCCGCAGTACGACCGTAACCACTACCGCCCGAGCTTCCGGTCGGCTCAGCGCTATCGCGCCCCGGCCTACCGCTATCCGCGCGGCTGGTACGTCCGCAGCTGGTCGTTCGGCGACTATCTGCCGGGCGGCTGGTACGGCAGCTCGTACTATCTGGACGCCTGGCAGTACGGCCTGCCGCAGCCTCCGATCGGCTGCGAATGGGTCCGGGTCGGCGACAACGCCATCCTGGTCGACATCTGGAGCGGCCAGGTCCTGAGCGTTTACTACGACCTCTTCTGGTAATGCCGCGGGCGGGTCTCTTAAGGAGGCCCGCCCGTTCTCTTTTGGAGGACCCTCTCGTGGCGTTCGTCGAATTTCTTTCCCTGCGATGTCGGACCGGGCGAAGCTCGGCCGTCCTCGGTCCAAAGGCGGACATCCCGCCGAATGGAGAGAGATCCGATGAAAGCTTCCCCCATGGTGTGGACCGGTCGCGTCCTGACCGGCCTTTTCGCCCTCTTCATGCTGGGCGCGTCGATCGCGCCTAAGCTGCTGGGCATGCCCGTGGCCGCCGAGACCCTGGTGTCGCTGGGCTGGAAGGCCGACTACGTCCTGATGATCGGCCTGATGGAGCTGGCCTTCCTGGCGCTCTATCTCTTCCCGCGCACGGCTGTTCTGGGCGCGGTGCTGATGACGGGCCTGCTGGGCGGGGCCATGGCCACCCAGGTGCGGGTCGAGAGCCCGCTGTTCAGCCACGAACTGTTCTCGCTCTATCTGGGCCTGTTCATGTGGGGCGGCCTGTGGCTGCGCGACCCGGCCCTGCGCGCCCAGTTTCCCTTCCGCCGCGCCTGACCGCGCCTATATCCGAGCGAAAGAGGGAGCACGCCGATGAAGCCGGCCGGGATCGATCACGTGGTGCTGCGGGTGCGCGACCGCGCCGTCGCCGAGGCCTTCTACAGGGACGTCATCGGCTGCGCGTTGGAGCGCCGGCAGGACAGGATCGGCATGACCCAGCTGCGGGCCGGATCCTCGCTGATCGACCTGGTCGAGATCGACGGCGTGCTGGGCAAGCAGGGCGGCGCCGCGCCGGGCGTCGAAGGCCGCAACCTGGACCACTTCTGCATCGCCATCGAAGGCTTCGACCTTGAGACGGTCAAAGCCGAGCTGGTCGCCAAAGGCGTGGCGCTGGGCGATGAGGGCGACCGCTTCGGCGCATCGGGCCTGTCAGTGTCGATCTACCTGAAGGATCCCGACGGCAACGGGCTGGAGCTGCGCGGCTAGATATTGGTCGTCGACAGCGCCGCCCGTTCGTCGTCCTTGGTCGCCACCACGCCCTTCTTCTCCACATGGCGGATGAAGGCGCTGGCCCAGGCGTCGAAGGGCTTCAGGGCCTTGGCGTCGGCCATGGCGTCCTCGATCTGGTCGTCGGCATAGGGCACGCCCTCGCCGAACGCGCCGGCCACCCATAGCTCGTCAGGGACTTCGATCCCGCTGTAGCGGCACTGCCAGACCAGCCCTTGGTAGGACAGGCGCTCGTCGGGGTAGGGCTCCTCAGCCGGATCGAACCACTCCTTGTCGCGCACCAGCTTGGGCCGGCCGTCCTTGCCCAGCTCGTTGGCCCCGCCGTCGCAATAGGTGAAGAAGCCGGCCGAGCGGCCTTCCAGGTGGTTCTTCGTTATCTGCCGCCACTCGGGCGAGCGCTCCAGGGCCTGGGCCTTCAGGGTGTCCTTCTTGTCGATCAGATCGGGGCGGGGATTGCCGCCGGCCGCGCAGACCAGGCGATCGAACATCAGCTTGAAGTTGGTCGTCGGCCCGTACCAGTTGGTCGGCCCGATCAGCGCCCAGGCGTCGGCGCGGGCCAGGCGGCCGTAGAGGTCCAGGTCCCACATCAGGTCCGGCTGGCTGGTCGAGCGCGGGCCGTAGCAGTTGCAGGGGTAGACGCAGAGCGCCATCGACGAGCTGACGCAGGCGTTGCAGGCCTGGATCTTGGGTTTGCCGTGCTGGTTGCCCAGGTCCTCGGTGTCGACCTGCCAGCCCGGCGGCATGCGCGCGGCCATCCGCAGCATCAGGGCGCGGGCCTTCGAATCCAGGCCCGGGCAACTGTTGTGGCGGCGTTGCGAGCCCGCGACGATCAGGACCCGCAGCGGACGCTGTTCGGTCGGGTGAATGGCGGCTTTGGGCGGCTCGTGGCCGTCCTTTTCGGGTGTCGGCATGGCGTACGAACGCACGAGCGCTTAAAACGTGGCCGGAAGGCTGTTCGCATTTCGGCGTTCTGTCGGCTTCGCCTTGACGAAACGGCAAAAAAACGCTCAAACGCCCGGCCTTTGTCGCTCAGCCGTTGCGCGGGCGACCTTGATTGACCAGTCCTGGAGAAGAAATCATGCGCGTCTACTACGACCGCGACGCCGACATCGCCCGCATCCTGGACCGGAAGATCGCTATTGTAGGCTACGGCTCGCAAGGCCACGCCCACGCCCTCAACCTTCGTGACTCGGGCGCCAAGAACGTCGCCGTCGCGCTGCGCGCCGGTTCGCCGACCGCCAAGAAGGCCGAAGGCGAAGGCCTGAAGGTCATGACGGTGGCTGAAGCCGCCGCCTGGGCCGACCTGATCATGATCCTGGCGCCGGACGAGCATCAGGCCGCGATCTACAAGAACGACATCGCCCCCAACATCCGTGACGGCGCGGCCCTGCTGTTCGCCCACGGTCTGAACGTCCACTTCGGCCTGATCGAGCCGAAGGACACCATCGACGTCCTGATGGTCGCGCCGAAGGGCCCAGGTCACACCGTGCGCGGCGAGTATCAAAAGGGCGGCGGCGTGCCCTGCCTGATCGCGGTGCACCACAACGCCACCGGCAACGCGCTGGACCTCGGCCTGGCCTACGCCTCGGCCATCGGCGGCGGCCGCTCGGGCATCATCGAGACCAACTTCCGCGAAGAGTGCGAGACCGACCTGTTCGGCGAACAGGCCGTCCTGTGCGGCGGCACGGTCGAGCTGGTTCGCGCCGGCTTCGAAGTGCTGGTGGAAGCCGGCTACGCGCCGGAAATGGCTTACTTCGAGTGCCTGCACGAGCTGAAGCTGATCGTCGACCTCATGTACGAAGGCGGCATCGCCAACATGAACTACTCGATCTCGAACACCGCCGAGTACGGCGAGTACGTCACCGGTCCGCGCATCATCACGCCGGAAACCAAGGCCGAGATGAAGCGCGTGCTGGAAGACATCCAGTCGGGCAAGTTCGTCCGTGACTTCATGCTCGAGAACGCTGTGGGCCAGCCCTCGTTCAAGGCCACGCGTCGCCGCGCGGCCGAGCACCAGATCGAGGAAGTCGGCGGCCGCCTGCGCGACATGATGCCCTGGATCGCCAAGAACAAGCTGGTCGACCAGGCCAAGAACTAAACTTCAGTTTCCCAAAGCTGAAATCCCACGGAGGCCCTCGATCGCGAAAGCGATCGGGGGCTTTTCGTTTGTGGCTTGCGTCGTTTCCCTCCGCACGGAAGAGTTCGCGCCGGTCCCGCTCGGGGACGTGGGAGACGCCTCCATGAAACGCCTGCTCGCCGCCCTGATCGCCACCGCCGCCGTCGCGACGACCGCCGCGCCCGCCTTCGCCGCCGAGGTCGCCTACAAGCTGGACGCGGCCCACACCGAGACCACCTTCACGATCGACCGCTTCGGCTTCACCTCGATCGTCGGCATCTTCGCCGCCTCGGAAGGCACCATCTGGCTGGACGAGGCCGCGCCCGAGAAGTCGCGCGTCGAGGCTACGGTGACCGTCGACAGCCTGCTCACCGCCAACCCGACCCGCGACGAGCACATCAAGGGCGAGCGCTGGCTGAACGCCGCCAAGAGCCCGACCATGACCTTCAAGTCGACCAAGGTCGAAAAGACCGGCGACACGACCGCCAAGGTCACCGGCGACCTGACGATCATGGGCGTGACCCAGCCGGCCGTCCTGGACGTCAAGCTGAACAAGATCGGCACCGCGCCCAACAACCAGAAGAAACAGGCTGGCTTCACCATCACCGGCCAGATCAGCCGCAAGGCCTTCGGCAGCGCCGGCGCGGCCGGCGTGATCGGCGACGCGGTCAACATCCGCATCGAGACTCTGGCGGTGGCGCAATAAGCCGTTGAAACCGCTGACTCCGGAGGCTCTCAGCCGACGGGCCAGGCGCGGGACGATGGAGGTCGAGCACATTCTCGCCGCCGCGCGCGCGCCTTCGCCGGCCTTGGCCGAGACGCTGGACGCCTTGGCCGACGAGCTGGATTGGCGAAGGGCGCCCTGCCTGCCCGAGGTCCCGTACCGCAACTGGGCCGAGGTGGTGTCGCGCTACTGCCTCGGCGGCCACCCGGCGCTGCGAGATGCGGTCCGGGAGGCCGAGGCGCGCGTCTTTGCCCTGGCGCTGCTCGAAGCTCTGGCCGACCCGCCCAGCGTCGACATCGTGTTCGACCTGGCCGCTGAGCTCGCGCCATTGCTCCCCGATGACATGGTGTTTGCCCGCGGGGTCGCCTCGACCTTGAACCTTCTCGGCATAGGTGGCGCGACAGGCTCGGGGCTCGAGCCGCCGGCGGTCGCCCAGTTCCTGAACCGGCTGCTTTCGCTATCCTGCCCCGAGAAGGCGGGGCTGGTGCTGTGCGCCATGCGCTATTACGGCGACGAGGCGTCGCTGAGCGTGATCAGGGCGCTGCCGGCGCTGCCGCCCGACTGGGAGAGCGTCAGGCCGGCCGCCGTACGCGCGATCAACAAGCGGCTGCGCGCAGCGCACTAGCCCAGCACGAACACCGGCCCCCAGGCCACCTGGTAGCGGTGCTCGCCCGAGGACAGGTGCGGGCGCAGCTGCCAGGCGCCGGGCTGGAGGACGCTGGGCGGGCGGCCTTCGACGTATGTGGTGGTCAGCACCTCGCCGCCGGGCTCGGAGACCGAGAACTGGCGGATCGTCGGGGTGGCGTTCGTGAGGGCGCGGGCGATCTCGTCGGCCGAGCTGACGCGTAGTGGCGCGGGGCCGAGCAGGCGGGCGGCGACCTCGGCATAGGCGCCGACGGCGATGACTCGCGGACCCTGGCGCAGGACGCCGTAGCCGACATGGGTGAAGCCCGGCGCCAGCAGGTTGGCGCGGTGGCCGGGGCTGGTGCGCCACTGGTTCATGATCTGGTCGGGCCGCACCGCGCCGGCGGCGTTGCGGCGCATGGCGATGTTCTCGCCCGGCGCGCCCACCAGGTCGCGGGCCAGCAGGCCGACTCGGCCGGCGGCGGAATAACCCTCGCGCGTCACGTGGTCGAAGACGTCGGTGACGGCCATGTCGGCGGCGTGGGCGCGGGCGGCGCGGGTCAGGCCGGCGTCGAAAGCCAGCGGCGGCAGACCATCGCGACGGCGGATGAGGTTGTTGAGATCCCGCAGCGTCTCTTCGAAGTCCGGATCGAAGTCGCCGCCGGGCGGATCGTCCAGAAGGCCGCGCAGGCGTCGCTCATAGGCCACCCAGGGCTGAGGCGGGGCGGCCAGAACGGGCGTCGCGGCGAGAGCGAGGCCGCCGGCCAACAAGGTTCTTCGCGCGATCGACGTCATTCCATCTCCGAGTACGCATTGACATAGGAACGCGGGAACCAGACCTAAGGCGCATGCGTCCTGTCCGTTCCCTATGGCTGGCCGGCCCCGAGGCCTGGCTCCCAGATTCCGAAGCCCAGGCGGCCCGTCAGCGGGCCCTGTGCCTGGACGCCGGCCTCGAGCCCTTGATCCCGACCCGCCTGGCGCCGGGCGAAGGCGGCGACGAGCTGGAGGCCCGACAGTTCTACGCCGGCCGCATGGCGCAATTGCGCCAGGCCGACGCGGCGGTGATCAACCTGACGCCGTTCCGCGGCCCCACGGCCGACACCGCCACGGTGTTCGAGGCCGGGGTGCTGGCCGGCCTGGGGCGGCCGACCTTCGCCTATCTGAACGTCACCAGCGAGATCCACGCCGAATACGTCGCCCGCGTCGACTCGATCCTGGGCGCGACCCTGGACGAGACCGGTGTCTGGCGCGACGGCGACGGCTGCGTGATCGAGGACAACGGCCTGCCCGAGACGGTCATGCTGTGGGGCGAGGCGCGGCGGCTGTTCGTGATCGTCACCCAGGACCCGCTGCGCGACCTGACTGGCCTGGAGCTGTGCCTGCAGGCCCTGGCGCTCTACGCCGAGTAGGCGGCCGCCTCGATCGATGTCGGCTGCAGCACGCGGGCGATGGCCAGGCTCAGCGCCTGGACGTCGATCGGCTTGGAGACGTGATCGTCCATGCCGGCGGCCACGTACTCGGCCACCTGGTGGTGGAAGGCGTTGGCCGTCAGGGCGATGATCGGCGTGGGCGGCAGGCCGGCCTTGGCCTCGGCGGTCCGGATCTCACGCGTGGCCTGGATGCCGTCCATGTCGGGCATGTGCACGTCCATCAGGATCACGTCGAAGTCGGCGCGCCGCCAGGCCTCGACGGCCTCGACGCCGGTGGCGGTCAGGGTCAGGTCGGCGCCGAACGCGTCCATGACCGCCCGCAGCACCATCTGGTTGGTCGGATTGTCCTCGGCCGCCAGGACCCGCAGGTTGCGGTCGACGGGCGCGGTGGCGATCGATGCCGTGTCCTGGTTCGCATGCCCGGCCTCGACGATCGCCATCGGCAGTTCGACATGGAAGGCCGAGCCGACGCCGGGCGTGCTGTCGGCCCAGGCCTCGCCGCCCATATGCAGGGCTAGCTCGCGGCAGATGGCCAGGCCCAGGCCCGTGCCCCCGAACTTGCGGGTGGTCGAGGCGTCGACCTGGCTGAAGCGCTGGAACAGGCGCGCCATGCTCTCGGGCTCGATGCCGATGCCGCTGTCCAGCACCGAGATCTGCAGGCCCTCGCGGCCGTCGGGGCCCAGGCCCTCGGCATGGATGTCGACGCCGCCTTCCAGCGTGAACTTCAGGGCGTTGCCGACATAGTTGCCGACGATCTGGCGCAGGCGGGCCGGATCGCCGCGTCGCAGGCCCTGCGCGAACGGCGAGACGTGCAGGTTCAGGTGGACGCCCTTGCGCTCGGCCACGGCGGCGAAGCTGGCGACCACGCTCTCCAGCACCTCGGCGGCGTCGAATTCCAGGTCGTCGATCTCCAGCATGCCCGCCTCGATCTTCGAGAAGTCGAGCACGTCGTTGATCACATGCAGCAGGTCCTGGCCCGACATCAGGATGACGTCCAGCTTGGCGCGCTGCTCGGGGCCAAGGTCGCTCTTGGCCATAAGTTGAGCCATGGTCAGCACGCCGTTCAGCGGCGTGCGCAGCTCGTGACTCATATGGGCCAGGAACTCGCCCTTGGCATGGTTGGCGGCGTCGGCGCGGGCGCGCTCCTCCTCCAGGCGGGCGCTTTCGTGTTCGGCCTGGCGCAGGCGCAGCGCGTTGTCCTTGAAGACCTGGACGGCGCGGGCCATGTCGCCGATCTCGTCGTCGCGCTGGAGGCCCGACAAGGGCGTGTCCAGCCGGCCCACGGCCAGGGCGCCCATGGCGTCCGACAGGCTGTCCAGCGGCTTGGCGATGCGGCGCATCAAGGCGACCAGCAGGGCCACGATCAGGGCGGTGGCGACGATGGCCACGCCGCCGACCCACAGGGCCGTCGACCAGGCGGCGGCCGCCACCGAGGCGGTGTCGTAGACGATGACCATGTGGCCGAGAGCCCGGGCCTCGTCGTTCTCCTCGTGGATCAGCGGCACGACCGAGACCAGGTAGTGCGACTGGCGCAGATGCTCGGCGGGCGAGCCGTCCGGGACGCGGCTCAGGGCCTGCAAGGCCTGGTCGCGCAGGGCGGCGTCGCCGGTCTCCAGCAGCGCCTTGCGCTGCGGGTCCAGGATCATCACCAGGCGCGAGTCGGGATCGTCCAGGATCGGCGCCAGGGCGGCCTTCACGGCGGCCTCGTCCAGCATCCAGACGCCGGCGGTGACGTTCTCGCGCGACAGGTTGGCCGAGAGCTCGACCTTGCGGTGGAACATCTCGGACGCGCCCGAGGCTCGTGACCAGGCGGTGACCCCGGCCATGGCCAGGAAGCTCAGCACCACCAGGATCAGGCTGGGGGCCAGCACCTGGAACAGGATCGAGCGCCCGCGCACCGGGCGGATCAGCGCGGCCCCGATCATGGCCGCCACCAGTAGTGGTCGGGGATGGCGCGGGTCTCGGGTGAGATGAACGGGTTGTCCATCTCGATGATCCGGCGGTTGCGCAGGTCGGCCTTGGCCAGGGCCTGGCGAATGGTCGGATCGCTGTTGAACAGCCGCTCGTACGACCCGTCGGCGAAGGCGCGCTCCATGCCGCGATAGAGGTCGTCGCGCAGCGTGGTGTTGGTCTTGGCCACGTAGAAGAAGCTGGTGAAGCGGTAGTGCAGGGCGATGGTCTTCTCGACCGCCAGGGTCGGCAGCTCGACGCCCCACTTCTCGCGTTCGCCATAGGCCTCCAGCACGCCGCGCGGATAGGCGTCGGCGCGGCCGGCCACGATCATGGGGAACAGGCGCTCGTAGTCGCCTGTCCAGACGGTGACGCCGGCGTTGCGCAGGACCCGCACGTCCGGCCAGCCCTTGCCCTGCAGGGTCGAGATGCGGGTCAGGTCGGCGCGGGTGCGGACGTCGTCGAACAGCGGCTGGCGCGCGCCGTCGATCAGGAAGATGCGATAGCCCAGCAGGCCGCGATCGATCGGTATGCGGACGGCCGTCAACTTGGCGTCCGCATCGGCGCTGGTGCCCAGCAGGGCCAGGTCCATGTTGTCGCCGGCGCTGATCGCCTCGATGGCGCGCGGTTCGGTGGTGCGGCCGAGTGGCGAGGGGCGTAGCTCGTAGGTCGCCCCGCTCTTGCGAAGCGCCAGCAGCAAGACCCTGAAACCGAAGGTCTTTTCGGTCCGCAGACCATTGCCTTGGTTGTAGTAGATGACGCGAGGGTTCGGCGCCAAGGACGGGGATGGCGCGCGTGCGTGCGCGGCCGACGCGAACGTCAGCGCGACGGCCAAGGCCGCCAACGCGGGACGGGCGATACGCCGCCACATCCGGTCCCCTCCCCAAACAACTGGCCGCATAGAGACGGTCTGGTCGCTTAATCCGGGGTGAAAATCGCAGGTCTCCTCCTGCGGCGTGTTGGCGCACCGGCGCTCATCGAGCGTTGTTCAGCTTCACCAGGGCAGGTCGGCCTCGCCGCGCAGAATCGCTTCGGCCTGCGCCGAGTGCTTGCCGCCCTCGCGGTCGTGCAGGACCAGCGGCGGCAGCAGGAACAGCGGCGCCTTGCCGGTCTTGATCGCCCGCACGATCACCCGCTTGGCCGGGGCGTCGGCGAAGGGCGCGATCGGGCGAATCTTGAACGAGCCGGCCTTGGGCGCCAGCGCGCCGAGGATGTCGGCCAGGCGGTCGGCGCGATGGATCATGGTGATCGTCCCGCCCTCGCGCACGGCCTTCAGGCAGAAGTCGGTCCAGGCGGAGAGGCCTCCGTCGGCCATCCAGGCGCCGCTCTTGGCCGGCGCCGGGGCGCGCAGGGCGTTCGGGTCGTCGAAGAACGGCGGATTGGTCATCACCGCGTCGAAGACGGGCAGGGCCAGGGCGCGGAAACCGGCCTCGACATCGCCCTGCGTGACGGCGACTCGGTCCGCGAGTGCGTTCAGCGCCGCGTTCTCGCCCGCCAGGGCCGCGGCGACGGAATCACGCTCCACACCCTGGAAGATCGCGCCCGGCCGGCGAGTCGCGGCGGCCAGCAGGGCGCCGCCGACCCCGCATCCGGGTTCGATCACTCGCTGGCCGGGCAGGGCGTCGCAAGCGGCCGCCAGCAGGGCTGCGTCCATGCCAGCCCTGTAGCCGTCGGGCCTTTGGCGCAGTCGCACGCGACCGCCCAGAACCCGATCCTCGGTAACGCCCGTATCGTCCAATGCTCTCTAGGCCTTGTGCTCGCCTTGACCGTGACCTATCCCGCCACCATTGTCCCTCGCAATGGTTCGTGGGGGGCCGGCCAAAGGAGACGAAGGTTTTGGACGCAGCGACAGCGACCCTCCCCCGGAAGTCGGGCTCGGTGGATCGTCTCGTGCGCCTCGCCGAGGCCGACATGAAGGGCGTCAACGCCCTGATCACCGATCGCATGCAGAGCGACGTGCCGATCATCCCGGCCCTGGCCGAGCACCTGATCGCCGCCGGCGGCAAGCGCCTGCGCCCGCTGCTGACCGTGGCCGCCGCCCGTTTGGCCGGCTCGGACAATGACCACTGCCTGAAGCTGGCTTCGGCCGTCGAGTTCATCCACACCGCCACCCTGCTGCACGACGACGTGGTCGACGGCAGCCAGCTGCGTCGTGGCAAGGTTGCGGCGCACCTGATCTGGGGCGCGGCCCAAAGCGTGCTGGTCGGCGACTTCCTGTTCGCCCGCGCCTTCGAGCTGATGGTCGAGACCAACTCGATGAAGGCGCTGGAGATCCTGGCCCGGGCCAGCCGCGTCATCGCCGAGGGCGAGGTGCTGCAGCTGATGCGCAGCCACGACCTCAACCTGTCGCAGGCCGTCTATCTGGAAATCATTCAGGCCAAGACCGCCGAGCTGTTCGCCGCGGCCTCGGAGGCCGGCGCGGTCTCGGCCGGCGTCGACGCCGACAAGACCGAAGCGCTCAAGGCCTATGGCCTGAACCTGGGCCTCGCGTTCCAGCTGGCCGACGACGCCCTCGACTACGGCGGCGCGACCGAGACCCTGGGCAAGAACGCCGGCGACGACTTCCGCGAAGGCAAGGCCACCCTGCCGCTGCTGCTGGCCATCGCCCGCTCGGGCCCGCGCGAGGCCGAGTTCTGGGAGCGCGCCATCGGTCGCCGCGAGCAGACCGAAGCCGACTTCCGTCGCGCCCGCGAGCTGATCATCGGCACCGGCGCCCTGGACGCCACCCTGGACCTGGCCGCCGACTATGCCGACAAGGCCAAGGCGGCGCTGGCGGTGTTCCTGGCCAACGACTGGCGCGAAGCTCTGGAAGATCTGGCCGACTTCGCCGTGAGCCGCAGGGCTTAAGGATGTTCAAGCGGAAGTCTTCTTTCGGTGGACTTCCCCCCGCCAAGCCGGGCGAGCCCCTGCCGCGGCTGCAGACCATCATCGCCACCTCGCCCGAGAACCCCAGCGGCGATCCGAACATCCGCCCGCACGAGGCCGGTGAAGCCGCCGGCAAGGTGATCGGCGGCGGTGTCGGCGTGCTGGTCGGCGGGCTACTGGTCATTCTAATGCTGGGCCCGATCCTGTGGGCGCCGCTGTGGGCGGGCCTGCGGGCCGCACGCTTCGTGCCGGGACCCTGGTGGACGTGGCTGGTCGGCCTTCTCGCCGGCGGCGGCGCGGCCTTCGTCCAGACTGTCCTGCTGGTCCAGCGCAGCCCGATCCTGCGCTATCCGGTCGTGGCCCTGTTCGCCCTGATCTGGGTCGGCGGCCTGTGGCTGGAGTTCACCTCGCCGCGTCATGACTGGATCACCACGGCCCCGGCGCTGCACATGCCCGGTCCCTGGTCCTGGACGCTGATCGGCCTGGGCACGGTGATCTATGCCGGGATCTATCTCCTGGCCCTGGCGCCCGTCGGCAAGAGCCGCTGGGCCAAGCGCTGGCAACTGATCAAGTGAAGCCTTCCCGATCCGAGTATCGGCTCGGACAAGAAGGCTGACTAAGAGGGTGGCCGTGAATTCGGTGTAATGCCCTTCACACTGGGGCAGGGCGGGGCCACGTCTAGGTCCTGACTTTAGGGGCAAGACATGATCCGCTTTATTCTGAACGTTCTGTGGTTCCTCTTCGGCGGCCTGCTCACGGGCCTCGGCTGGCTGCTGGCTGGTGTGATCCTGGCCATCACCATCGTGGGCCTGCCCTATGCGGGCGCGGCGTTCCGCATCGCGGGCTTTGCCTTCTGGCCGTTCGGCAAGGAGATCGTCCACCGCGAGGAGGGCCTGGCCAGCGGTCCGCTGGGCCTGGTGCTCAACGTTATCTGGTTCGTCCTGGCCGGCTGGTGGCTGGCCATCGGCCACATCATGGTCGCCGTCGCCGAGGCCGTGACCATCATCGGCATCCCGTTCGCCATCAAGGACCTGCAACTGGCCTACATCGCCCTGGCCCCGATCGGTCGCGACGTGCGGCGGGTCGACTAGAACCCGGTGGACAGCCGGTCGAGCGCGCGGCGGATGCGTCTTCGTGCTCGGCCAGACTGCCTCAGCCTGAGCCAGCAGTTCCGGATGGGCCATTGTTCTCATGGGAGTATGAAGGAAATCAACTTATAGGAGTGTGCGTCGATTTACCTCAACCCGAATCGTGCGCCGAAAGGCCAGTCGATCACCCCCGCCGCCCATAGCGGAGCCCAGATGAACAGCGGCTGCAGGATCAGCAGGCGCGGGCCGTGGTACCACCACGAACTGGGCAGGGGTGGTACAGAGACGCCGCTGAAGGCGTGCCAGATGTTCGCGGGCCAGACGCACACGGCGTAGAGCGCCAGCATGATGCCGGCCAATCGCCGGGCACTCGGCACGAGCAGCCCGATCGCCCCGGCGATCTCGCAGAGCCCGGTGAAGATCACTACCTCGCGCGGGAACGGCACGCCCGGCGGCATGATCGCCAGGAAGCCGTGCGGCGCGACGACGTGCACCACGCCGAACGGTACGTAGATCACGGCGAGCAGCAGGCGGACGAGGCTACGGGCGTTGGGCATGCCATGGGAACGCGCCAGACGGCTTCACGATAGGGCCACGCCCAGCCATTCCAGCCCGCCGGGCAGATCGAAGTCGGCATAGTCGACTTGCAGCACGCGCCGCCGCCTCGGCGGATCGGCGCGGTCGGAGGCGTGCAGGATGGGCGTGGCATAGGCCCAGACATCGCCGGTGTCGGCCAGGCAGATACGCTGCTCCAGCGCCTCGGCCTCTCGAGTGGCGGCTTCGGCGGAAACGCGGCCCAGGCGGTGTGAGCCTAACGCCACGCGCAGAGGTGCGTTGTTGGCGTCGACGGGGTCGAGGTGGACGCGGACGGTCAGCATCCGCTCCAACACCGCGAACGGCGGCGCGACATGCAGGACGCCGTCCTTGGTCGACCAGGGGCCGAATCCCTCGATCTCGTGACGTTCGCGGACGGGGATCACGCGATCCTGGTGCCAGGCGACGATCCAGTTGGCCTCCGGCGTCTTGTCGAACATCACCGCGCGCACGGGGCGGGCGGTGTCCGAGGTCAAGCGTGCGGCGAGGGCGCCGACCGGACCGGCGGGCGAAAGGACGTCCGCCAACGCCTCGTCGCCCCGCAGCCGAACGCCAGGACGGGCGCCGACGGTTTCGTCCGCGAGCAGGCGGAGGGCTTCGATCTGGGCTTTCGAGAGCAGAGCCGGCACGAGGACCGCGCCGTCGCGGTCCAGCGTCTCGCGCACGGTCAAGCCTTCCGGAGCGCGTGGGTCCACGGACCCGACGTATCCGGGACGAACCCCTGCGCCTCCCAGAACGGCCCTGCAGCCTCCGAGGCCTGCGCATTGGCCGTCAGCAGCCCCACGCTGTCGAAGCCCTCGTGGACCAGCGCTGAAGCAAGGGCGGTGGCCACGCCTCGGCGGCGCATCGTCGGGCGGATGTAGAAGCGGCGCAGGCGGCGCGCGGGCTCGGAAGCAGCGGGTTCGACGCTGAGCGCGCCGATCCCCGCCAGTTGTCCGACCAGGTACGCGGCGAGGATCGCCTCGCCGTCGTCCTGGAAGCGTGCGCCAGTCGCCCAGCCCTCAGCCAGCAGGGCCATGTTGCGCACGCCTTCGCCGGAGGCCTCGGCGAGCAAGTCGTCGAAGCCGTCCGGCAGTTCGTCGAACAGACGAACCAGTTGGAGCATCAGCCCGGCGAGACCATCTTTTCCGGGCGGACGTACTGGTCGAACTCTTCGTTCGACAGGTAGCCGCCGCCGACGGCTTCTTCGCGCAGGGTGGTGCCGTTCTTGTGGGCCGTCTTGGCGATCTTGGCGCAGATGTCGTAGCCGAGGCGGCCGTTCAGGGCCGTGACCAGCATCAGGCTATTTTCGACGCCCTTGCGGATGTTGTCGATCCGCGGCTCGATGCCGACCACGCAGTTGTCGGTGAAGCTGATCGCCGCGTCGGCCAGCAGGCGAACCGACTGCAGGAAGTTGTAGGCCATCACCGGGTTGAAGACGTTCAGCTCGAAGTGACCTTGGCTGCCGGCGAAGGTCAGGGCGGCGTGGTTGCCGAACACCTGCACGCAGACCTGGGTGAGGGCCTCGCACTGGGTCGGGTTGACCTTGCCCGGCATGATCGACGAGCCCGGCTCGTTTTCCGGCAGTGACAGTTCGCCCAGACCCGCGCGCGGACCAGAGCCCAGGAAGCGGATGTCGTTGGCGATCTTGAACAGGCTGGCGGCGACCGTGTTGATGGCGCCGTGGCTGAAGACCATGGCGTCGTGGGCGGCCAGGGCCTCGAACTTGTTCGGGGCGGTGGTGAAGTCCAGGCCGGTGATCGCGGCGATGGCCTCGGCCACGCCCTCGGCAAAGCCGATCGGAGCGTTCAGGCCGGTGCCGACGGCGGTGCCGCCCTGGGCCAGCTGCATCAGCTTGGGCAGGGTGCTCTCGATACGCTCGATGCCGTTGGCGACCTGCTGGGTGTAGCCGCCGAACTCCTGGCCCAAGGTCAGGGGCGTGGCGTCCTGGGTGTGGGTGCGGCCGATCTTGATGATGTCGGCCCAGGCCGCCGTCTTGGCTTCGAGCGCGGCGTGCAGGTGCTTCAGGGCCGGCAGCAGGTCGTGGACGATCTGTTCGGCGCAGGCCACGTGCATGGCCGTCGGATAGGTGTCGTTCGACGACTGGCTCATATTGACGTGGTCGTTGGGGTGGACAGGCTTCTTGGTGCCCATCTCGCCGCCCAGGATCTCGATCGCGCGGTTCGAGATCACCTCGTTGGCGTTCATGTTCGACTGGGTGCCCGAGCCGGTCTGCCAGACGACCAGCGGGAAGTGGTCGTTCAGCTTGCCGTCGATGACTTCGTTGGCGGCCTGGACGATGGCGTCCTTCAGGCCCGCGTCCAGCTTGCCCAGCTTGAAGTTGGTCTCGGCGGCGGCGCGCTTGACGATGCCCAGGGCGCGGACGACCGGCAAGGGCTGCTTCTCCCAGCCGATCTTGAAGTTGCCCAGGCTGCGCTGAGCTTGCGCGCCCCAGTAGCGGTCGGCGGCGACTTCGATCGGGCCAAAGGTGTCGGTCTCGATGCGCGTGGCGGTCATGCGGAGATCTCCGGAAAAACGGTCGAGCGCGGTCTAGACCTTGAGGGCGCGAAGGGCAATGTTCGCAAGCGCGAAGGAGACCCCGGATGAACGCCCCAGTGAGCGCGTATGTCGCGCTGCCGCGCTCGATCAACACCGGCAAGCGCAAGGTGCTGAAAGAGGATCTCCTCGGGATCGCCCAAGACACGGGCTTCGCGACCGCCAAGACCTATCTGGCCAGCGGCAACCTGTTGCTGTGGGGCGAGCACAAGGGCGGCGAGGCGCTGGAGGCCGAACTGGAAGACGCGCTCGAGAAGCGCATGGGCCTGCACACCGACTTCATGGTCCGCTCGCCGGCGCAACTGCGGGCGCTGGTCGACGGCAACCCGTTTAAGGCCGAGGCGCTGGATCATCCCAGCCACGTCATCGTCAACTTCCTGAAGGTCCCGCTGCCGGACGGCGACGAAGAGATCCTGCGGGCGGCCAACACCGGGCCCGAGCGGTTCGTGGTGGGGCCACGCGAGCTCTATCTGGATTTTCCCATCAGCATGGCCGACTCGCTGTTGGATCGGGACTGGAAGAAGACCAAGCGCAATCCGGTCGGCACCACGCGCAACTGGAACACGGTGCTCAAGCTGACCGAGATGCTGGAAGCCTGAGAGCCTAGTCGGGGAGGACGGATGTCGAGTTCATCGAGCCAGCGCATGGTCGCGCTGGACCTGCTGCGTGGCCTGGCGGTCGCCGGCATGATCCTGGTGGTCAGCCCCGGTTCGTGGGAGATGACCTACGCCCCGCTGAAGCACGCCGACTGGCATGGCTGGACGCCGGGAGACCTGGTGTTCCCGACCTTCCTCTACTGCGTGGGTATGGCCATCGGCCTGATGGTCCCGCGCCTGACGCCGGCCGATCGAGCGGGCGGGGCGCTGTGGCTGAAGGTCGCCCGGCGCACGGGGCTGCTGATCCTGCTGGGCCTGGTGCTGAACGCCTTGCCGACCTTCGACCTGGCCAACCTGCGCATCCCCGGCATCCTGCAGCGGATCGCGCTGTGCTACGCCCTGGCGACGGCGATCTGCGTGTTCGCCGCCGGGCGCGGTGAGGGCGGGCGGCTGAGGTTCAACCTGGCGGCAGCGGCGGTTGCGGCCGTGGGGCTGCTGGCGCTGTACTGGGCGCTGATCGCCTTCGTGCCGGTTCCGGGCTTTGGCGCGGGACGCCTGGATTCCAACGGCTCGCTGCCGGCCTATATCGATCGCGTGGTGTTCACGATCCCGCACCTGTGGCGTTGGGGCGTGACCGAGGGCGTCGGCGTCACCTACGACCCGGAGGGCCTGCTCTCGACCCTGCCGGCCACGGTCAATGTGCTGATCGGCGCGATCGTGGCGAACCTGGCGGCGCGGGGCGAGCGCAAGCTGATGTGGGTGCTGGCCCTGGGCTTCTTCCTGATCGCCGCCGGCCTCTTCCTGGATCACGCCATCCCGATCAACAAGCGCATCTGGACGCCCAGCTTCGCGCTGCTGAGCAGCGGCGTCTCGACCGTGGCCTTCGTCGGCCTGGACATGCTGGCGCGATCGCCGCGCGGGCCGCGCCTGGGCTATCTGCTGGTCGTGCTGGGCGGCAACGCCATCCTGGCCTTCATCCTCTCGCAGTTGTTCGGCGTGTTCGGCGGCATGGACATCATGCCTGGCGTGGACCCGTCGCCGCAGGGCTATGTCTACGCCCTGGTGATGAAGGTCATCGCCGACCCTTATCTGGCTTCCCTTGCCTGCGCGGTTCTGGTTCTTGGCCTGATCACCGCGATCCTGATCCCCCTGCACAAGCGCGGGATCCACTTGAGGCTCTGAAAGCTTGCTCGAAGACGACTGGACTCACCATGGCAAGGTCCGCGCCCGCGAGGTCGGGGGCGAGCTGACCATCGTGGTCGACGGCCTGACCACCCAGGGCAAGTACTACAAGCCGCTGATCTACGAGTTCTTCCGCAAGTCGTGGCGAGGCTCGCGCCCGGCCTGGGGCGAGTTCAATGTCGAGATCGGCATGGAATATGTCGGCGAGCCGCCCTGGATGGACCTGGACAACCTGGCCAAGGCCCTGCTGGACGCCATCAAGGGCTATGCCTTCCACGACGACGCCCAGGTCGCCCGGCTGCTGGTCGAGCGACGGCCGGGCGATCGCGAGCGGATCGTCATCCAGGTGCGCAAGCTGAACTCAAACCTTATGCGGCGCACGCTCGAAGAGTGAGGCGGCCACGGCCACATAGGTCACCGCCAGGAAGGCGCCGTAGCGGCCGATGCTGACCGGGTCGCTGGTCGGCATGACCTCGGCATAACGCGCGATGACCAGGGCGCCGGCCACCAGGCCGGGCGTCGAGAACAGCAGCATCGGGAACAGCCGGCGGCGGCGCGGCGTGTGCGTCAGCCGCGCCACCGCCTGGAAGGCGAACGTGACCGTTGCAGCGGCCGCGAACGCGTTGATCGCGTAAAACCAGAAGGCGCTCTCCAGGAGGCCCCCTCCGAAAGCAGCGTAAAACAGGGTGGCCGCCGACCAGGCCGCCAGTCCCGTTCCCCCAAACGCCAAACCGTCCAGTTTTGACACGTCGCGTCTCCCTCGCTCGTCTCCCAGAACGAAGTTCTGCAAGGCGGGCGCCGGGAGACGACCTTACGAGTGGATCGTGACGGGACGCTGGGTCTTAGCGGCCCCAGGGCACCAGATAGCCCCAAGCGCCCAGCAGCACGCCCAGGAACACGAAGAGCAGGGCGCTGAAGGTGAAGGCCACCTTGCGACCGCTGCTCCAGCTGTCGACCCGGCGGCCACCGCGCCAGACCATCGGCAGGACGCCCAGCGTGAGAATGCTGAGCACTGCGGCGACCAGGGCGCAGGCCGAACCGCTCATCAGCCAGCCCGAGGGCCAGCCGAAGAAGACGTTGGTCTGGTCGGCGGCCTTGGCCGAGAACACGCCCATGCAGCCGGCCGAGATCAGCCACAGCACCGCCTGCATGGTCTGCATCTGGCTGGCGCGGGCCTGGACCGGGGTCTGGCGCGCCTCGCGGCGGTTGCGGAACATCACGCCCAGGATGGTGGCGGCGCTGGCCAGGCCGGCGATCACCGCGGTCCAGGCCAGCAGGCCGGCCGAGCGGAAGAAGCCGACCCGCTCATAGGTCGACCAGCCGCGCGCGGCGTAGAAGCGCGAAGGCTTGTCGCCATTGGTGTCGAAGACCAGGGTCAGGGCGCTGTCGACGGCCTTGAACACGCCGGGGCGCTCGGTGCCGTTGAACAGGGTGCTGACGCCGCCGTCCATGATCGCCAGGCGGCCGTCGGCCGTGGCGCGCACGCTGGCGCGGCCGATGATGCGGTTGGTGAAGCCCTCCAGCCCGCCATAGGCGCGGCGGGTGGTCAGGTAGTCGCCCTCATAGGCGCGGGCCTGGTCGTAGCTCAGGGCGCTGGCCGGCGGCACGGCCGGAGCGGGGGCGTAGAAGTGCTCGATGATGGTCCCGGGCAGGCTGGCGGGCAGGTTGGCGCCGCTGTCGGTATTGACCGAGACGAAGATGCCCAGGCCCAGGTCGGGCACGATCACCAGGTTCGAGTGGAAATACAGGGTCGCGCCGCCGTGGCCGTAGCCGCGGCGATTACCCGGCAGCGACATGTCCTGGAAGCCGGCGTTCCAGCCGGCAGCTTCCGGCGCGGGGCGGTACATCGGCGTGCGGAAGGCCAGGGCTGTCTTGGGCGAGAACACCGTCTTGCCGTCGATCGTGCCGCCGTTCAGCAGCAGGGTCATGTAGCGCGCCATGTCGCCGGCCGTGCTGGAGGCCGAGACGGCGGGAGCGACCTGGCCCATGAACTCGCGCGGCTGGGTCTTCCAACCCATCGGCGTCCACGAGAAGCCGTCCGACAGCTCGGCGGCCAGGGCCTCGTTCATCGGCGCGGGCAGGCGGTCGTTCCACGGGCGGGCCTCGCGGAAGGTCGTGTGGTTCATGCCGGCGGGCAGGATGATCTCTTCGCTGACCAGTTGCTCGAACGGCTTGCCGGTGACGTTGACCAGGGCGGCGCCGGCCAGGGCCGCGCCGTAGTTGGAATAGCTGGGCAGCAGGCCCGGCTCGCGCACCCGGCGCGGACGCTCCTGGCGCAGATAGTCGTTCAGCGGCCGCACGCGATTGGGATCACGCTCGAACAGCTGGCCCAGCGAGCGATCCTCGAAGCCCGCCGTGTGGGTCATCAGGTCCTTGAGGCGCACCGGCGTCTTCTTGCCCTGGTCCTTCACCTGCAGCGGCTGGGGCAGGTAGACATTGACCGGGCCGTCCAGGCGCATGCGGCCGGCCTCGATCTCGTTCATCAGGGCGATCCAGGTGAACGTCTTGGAGATCGAGGCGACGCGGAACAGGGTCTTGTCCGGATCGACCGGCCGGCGCTGGCCCAGATTGGCGAAGCCGTAGCCCTTCTTCAGCACCACCTGGCCGTTCTGGACCACCGAGATGGTCGCGCCGGCGATGTGGTCGCGGCTCATCGAGCGGCGGACGATGCCGTCGACAAAGGCTTCCAGCTCCGGGCCGGGCAGGGGGGCGGCGGCCGAAGGAACCGGCGGCGGAACTGCGGCGGGCGCTGCCGGCGCGACGACGGCGGCCGGGACCGGGCGGGCAGGCGTCGCGGCGGCGGGACGCGGGCGCACGCGGCGCGGACGCAGGCTGGCATACGGACGCGGCGCGGCATTCAGGATGGGTTCGGACGGGGCGGCGGCCGGCGGCGAAGCGTCCTGCGCCAGCGCCTCCGATCCGACCAGGGCGCAAAGGGCGATGAAGGCCGCCAGGAAGGCGGCCGCGGGCGAAACGCGCGACGTCAACGATGTCCCCTAGGTAGAGCGGAAAAGTCCGTGAAGCGGAAAACTTCCAAGGGTTTGTGTAACGTGCTGGCCGCCAGGGTCAAACCCGATCACCGGTCACGGCGACTTCGTTTTGCTCCGGTTGAACGCGTAGAGCGGCAGCATCGGGCGCAGGGCGGCCCCGATCCAGACCTGCGGTTCGGAGGCGGGCTCGGCGCCGGTCTCCTTCTCGCGGCGCGCCACGCAGGCCTGCACGCCAGCGCCCAGGGCCGCGAAGTCCTTGGCCTGCGGGGCTACGGAGAGGAAGCAGTCGTCGAAATAGGGATACTTGTCGTCCTCGCCGCAGCCGAACGAGGCGCGGTCGGGGCGGGCGGCGGTCAGGATCAGGCGGTCGCTCTTCTGCAGCGGCGGGATGAAGACGCCCGAAAAACAGGCGGAGATCACGACCACGCTGGGGCGTGCGGGGCAAGCGTCGTCCAGCATTGCGGCCAGCAGATGCGGGCGCAGCAGCTGTTCGCCGAGAATCGCTCCCTCCGGACTGCCGTGGGTGCTGATGTAGAACAGGCACCCGGCCTTGGCGGTCTCGGCCTTCACGCGCAGCGCGTCGTAGATGGTCCGGGCGTCCGACTGGGCCGGCGAGTCGGCGGGATAACGCTTGGGGCGCACCGAGAACTGCTGGACGGCGTCCTTGTCGAAGCCCAGCTCGACCAGGGCCTTGGCGACGTCGCGGCGCGCGTTGTCGAAGGCCTCGGTGGGACCGCCGGAATGGGCGTGGAAATCGCCGGCCACCACCACGGCCGTCCAGTTCGCGAACGGGCCCGCCGCGCGCGCAGGCTCCAGCGGGGCGAAGAGCAGAGCCAGAAGTCCGATGACCGCCGCCGCTCCCCGCATGAGCCCGCCCCCTACTTCTTCTTGAAGTTGGCGAAGGGTGTCGGGATCGCCGTGCCCGTCGACTTGGCCAGCAGGCGGCCCTCAGCGTCGTAGAGCTCGCCCTCCATGAAGCAGACCGTGCGGCCCCACTTCACCACGCGGCCGACGCCGCGTAGGGACCCGGGCATGGCCGGGCGCAGGAAGCTGGTCTTCATCTCAAGTGTGGGCACCACGTGGGTCATGCCCGAGGTGATCATGCCGGCGACCGACATGCTCTCGTCCAGCATGGCGCAGACGAAACCGCCCTGGATCTGCCCCATCGGGTTGCAGAGCAGTTCAGCGCGCGCCGTGAAACCGACCTCGACCTCGCGGTCGGCCTGGCGCACGGCCAGCAGTTCGAAGCCCAGGGTCTGGGATCCGGTCGGCTGGCTCTTGGATGCGCGGAAGCGCGCGAGGATCGCCTCGTCCGTCAGGATCTGCGGAGCGTCCGAGGCGACGTCGCTCATTTCTTGCGGAACTGGTCCAGGGAGACGATCTTGGGGCCCTCTTCGCCGGTGGGGGCGGGAGCCTTGTCCTCGGCTTCCGGTTCCGGCTCGGGCTCGTCCTCGATGACCTCGGGGGCGGTGAACTGCAGCGCGAACTGCACCGACGGGTCATAGAAGCGCGTCAGGGCCGCGTAGGGCACCGACAGGCGCTTGGGCTGGCCGCCGAACTTCAGCGTGACCGAGAAGAAGGTCTCGCCGGGGGCCAGGTCCCAGTACTGATGCTGCAGGACGATGGTCATCTCGTCCGGGTACTTGCCCAGCAGGTCCTGCGGACCCGAGACGCCGGCCGCCTTGGTCTTGAAGGTGATGTACAGGTGGTGCGGCTCGGGCAGGCCACCGGGGGCGGCCGCCTTCTTCAGGGCCGCCTTGACCACGCCGCGCAGGGCGTCCTGGGCCATGGCCTCGTACTGCATGAGGTCTTCGGGCGGTTGGGTCTGGGACATGCGCGGAGTCGATACTTCGAACTGAAAACGAAGCCGGGAACGTAGCGCGTCGGAAGCTTCGCGCAAAGCGGGTGGCTGCCGATTCCGGAGGTCCGCAAACGATGTCGTTCACAGCGATGTGAGGAAAGTGGAGGGATTCTGTTGGCAGGCTCCCTCCGGGCCCCGCCTAGGGATCTGAACCCCTAGGACTTAAGAGGCGAATTCACCTGCACCGCATTACGCGGCGACGGCGAACTCTTCAGCGAAGTTATCGTTCGCATTTAGAAAAATGACCCGGAACGGTGGATCAAGCCGAGAGAAAGCATACACCTTTACACGTCTGTCGATGCTGATCGGCCCCATGCAGTCCCATGATAACTTGGGAGAGATTGGTGGAGCCGCCGGGAATCGCACCCGGGTCCAGTCCGCTTATTACGTGCGCGTTTATCCCCATAGTCCGACCGAGGTCGGACAATTCCAATATAGGGGGTTCGTCCAGCCAATGGAAGGGCGAGGCTCAGGCTGTCCCCAGGCTTAGACGGCCGTCCACCAGCGTGCCACTGATGACCGCGCCGCGATCCTCGAACAATTTCAGCCTCTCGCCGACCAGGACATAGACCCCGGTGAACACGTCGGCGAAGTCGTCGCGGGTCTCGATGAAGCGGCCGTCGGCGCGCAGTTCGAGGCTGATGTGGCCGTCGGGCGAGGTCCAGACGCCGGCGACCGGGATGTGGGGAACGATGGCGGACATCATCATGGGGCGATGCTCCAGGCGGTAGTGGCGGGTGCGGGCGTAAGGTTAGGGAGCGCGGCGGTGGCGGCCGTCAGCGCGGCCGTCCCGCCCAGCAGGGCGGCGACGAACCAGCGCGGAGCCGTCACGCCGCGTCGGGGCGTGTAGCGTCTCATCGCGGAGCTCTGATTTTGGGGTTGGCCGCGTTGGGGTGCGGAACGAGGCCAATATGCAGCACGGGTCCGTCCAGTCGGTAGACCGATGCTCCGGCATGCTTGCACGAAAATCCAGAACCGAACGCCGTCGCATGACGGAGGATCGTGCAAGGCCTATAAATAGCCTCGCTGCGAAAAGGGAAATTGCATGAGCACGCGCGAGGCGCTGGCCGCCCTGATTGAACGATTCACGCCGGACGAGGGGCCGCTCGACACCTGCTGCCCCAGGGTCAATCTCTACCGGCTGCACGCGCCCAGCGAGCCGTCGCACGCCCTGCACGACCCGTCCTTCTGCGTGCTGGCCCAGGGCCGCAAGCGGGTGCTGGTCGGCGAGACGGTGCACGAATACGACGAGCGCAACTTCTTCCTGTCGTCGATCGACGTGCCGGTGACGGGCCAGGTGGTCGAGGCCTCGCCCGAGCAGCCTTATCTCAGCTTCCGCATCGTGCTGGACGCCAATCTGATCAGCGAGATGATCATGGAGTGCGGCCTGGCCGCGCGCCTGGACGCCGCCGCGCCGCTGGTCGGCGGCATGTCGGCCGGGGCGATGACGCCGCAGTTGTTCGACGCCGCCTGCCGGATGGTCAGCCTGATGGACGCACCCGAGGACGCCCCGGTCATGGCTCCGCTGATCGAGCGCGAGATCCTCTATCGCCTGCTGACCGGCCCGCAGGGCCCGCGCCTGGCCCAGATCGCCCGCCGCGACGGTCGCCTGCGCCAGGTCAACCGCGCCATCGGCTGGATCAAGCGCCACTTCGACCAGCCGTTCAGCATCGACGCCGTGGCCGAGGAGGCCCGCATGAGCGCCTCGGCCCTGCACCAGCACTTCAAGGCCGTGACCTCGCTGTCGCCGCTGCAGTACCAGAAGCAGATCCGTCTGCAGGAAGCCCGCCGGCTGATCCTGGTCCAGCGCCTGGACGCGGCCACCGCCGGCCACACGGTCGGCTACGACAGCCCCTCGCAGTTCAGCCGGGAGTACGCCCGCCTGTTCGGAGCCCCGCCGCTGCGGGACGTGGCGCGGCTGCGTGAGCAGCCCGAGCAGATGGCGGGCGCCTGAGGTCGGTAGAGATATTTGGAGACTCACCGATAAGGTGCATAGTCGACTCCACGACATAAGGTGAACTTGCTCAAGTTCAGTCGGGGAGGACGCAAAATGTCAAAGATTGTTGCTGAATTCATCGGGACCTTTGCTCTGGTTCTATTCGGCTGCGGCGCGGCGGTTCTTGGCGGAGACCATGTCGGCCAATTGGGCACCGCCCTGGCCTTTGGTTTCGCGATCATCGCTCTGGCCTATGGGATCGGTCCGGTCTCGGGCTGCCACGTCAATCCGGCCGTCAGCCTGGCGGCGTTCGTGGCCGGCCGGATGAGCGCCAAGGAGATGGGGCTCTACTGGGTCGCCCAGTTCGCCGGCGCCCTGGCCGGCGCGGCCGTGCTGGCCTGCATCGCCGGCGGGACCGCCCATGGCCTCGGCCAGAACGGCTGGGGTCCCGGCTATCTGGGCGCCTATTCGCTGCACGCCGCCCTGGTGTTCGAGATCGTGATGACGGCGCTGTTCGTCATCGTCATCCTGGGCGCCACCGGCGCTGACGCCGCGCCCGGCTTTGCCGGCCTTGGCATCGGCATCGCCCTGGCGGTGATCCACATCGTCGGCATCCAGGTGACGGGCGTCTCGGTCAATCCGGCCCGCAGCTTTGGGCCCGCGGTGCTGGTCGGCGGTCAGGCCCTGGCGCAGCTGTGGCTGTTCTTCGTGGCCCCGGCGATCGGCGCGATCCTCGGCGCGCTGCTTTATCGCTTCAAGATCCTGAAGGTGGGCTGACGCTCTCGGGCGGTTCGTCCGGCGGGATCGGAACCGCCGGCGGCTGCGGCCGGTTGCTCTCGCCCGGGATCAATCGGCCGCCCGACCCGATCAGCGACCGGTAGGCATCCGCTTGTCGCGAGAAGTCCGCGCCCCGAGGCAGCACGGCGTCGAAGCGCGGATCACGGCCGGCCGCGGCGCCTACGGCGGCCGCCAGGATCGGCGCGATCGAGCCCACCTCAGCGTCGTCGCAGGCGCGGCGCAGGTGGCGCGCCTGCCCGGGGACCAGCAGGGTCACGTCCCACGAGACGCCATCGACGCACAGGGCCGACACCGCGCCGCCGCCATAGTCGACGATGACCGAGCGCGGTTGGCCCCAGGCCGGATCGCCGGACAAGGCTTTCAACGGCGCGATCTGGATGTCGGCGAGCTCGGCGTTGATGTCGACCCGCCGGCCGATCTCGGGCGTGCAGCAACCCAGGCCCGCGCGCGCCTGGACGAAGGCGCGGCCGTCGCGGCGAAGGGTGACGCGGACCACGGCCTGGCGCACGCCGCGCGCGGGCCGGGCCCAGACCTCCAGGATTAGCTCGCCGCGCTTGAGCACCTGGCTCTGCAGCGGCGGTAGGCCCCACAGGCGGTAGAGCAGGGGCTCGACGCCGTTGTCGATCGGGATGGGCCGCTCGTCGCGGCCGAGGCGGCGATTGTACAGCGGTTCGAGTTCCGACGGCGGGCGCGGAACGTCCGGCGACCACCAGGTCGCCGGATCAGGAAAGGGCGCGGGCGGCGGGCCTTGCTGGACGGCGGCGAGGGCCAGGAGCCCTGCGATTAGTCCGGTCAGGCCGCTCATCGCTTACATCCCTTCGACGCCCCGCTCGATGGAAAGGACGCCCGTGCGGGAAAGTTCCACCAGGCCTAGCGGGCGCATCAGGTCCAGGAACTTGTCGATCTTGGACGGCGCGCCCGAGATCTCGAACACGAAGCTTTCCAGCGTGGTGTCGACCGGCTTGGCGCGGAAGATCTCTGCGATGCGCAGGGCCTCGACGCGATCGACGCCCGAGCCGCGCACCTTGACCAGGGCCAGCTCGCGCTCGACGCCGTTCGGGTCGCGGGTCACGTCGTGCACGCGGCGGACGTTGACCACCTTGTTCAGCTGGGCCTCGATCTGCTCCAGCACCTGACGCGTGCCGCGGGTCACCACGGTGATGCGGCTGGTGTGGGCCTTGCGATCGGTCTCGGCGACCGTGAGGCTCTCGATGTTGTAGCCCCGCGCGGCGAACAGGCCGACCACGCGATGCAGCACGCCGGGCTCGTTGTCGACGAGCAGGGCGAAGGTGGCGGTCTGCTCGACCTGCCCGGTGGGGCTAAGGTCGTAGGCCGAGGCGGGAGCAGGTTGGACGTTGGCGGTCATGGATCGCTTCTATGCCAAAAGGATAGGGAAGGGCGAGGGCGTGGCGCGCCTTACACCAACCCCGCGCCCTCGGCCCCGATCACATTCCCGATGTCCTCGACCTCGCCCATGATCATCTCGTTGTGGGCCTTGCCCGAGGGGATCATCGGCAGGCAGTTTTCATGCTTCTCGACGCGGCAGTCGAAGACCACGACCTTGTCGCTGTTGATCATCTCCAGGATCTTGCCGTCCAGTTCGGCCGGGTCCGAGCAGCGGATGCCGACGGCGCCATAGGCCTCGGCCAGCTTCACGAAGTCGGGCAGGCTGTCGGAATAGGAGTGGCTGTAGCGCTCGCCGTGCAGCAGCTGCTGCCATTGGCGGACCATGCCCATCCACTCGTTGTTCAGGATGAAGATCTTGACCGGCAGGTCGAACTGGATCGCGGTCGACAGCTCCTGGATGCACATCTGGATCGAGGCTTCGCCGGCGATGTCGACGACAAGCGCCCCCGGATGGGCCATCTGTACACCGATGGCGGCGGGCAGGCCGTAGCCCATGGTGCCCAGGCCGCCCGAGGTCATCCAGCGATTGGGATCCTCGAAGCGGAAGAACTGCGCCGCCCACATCTGGTGCTGGCCGACTTCCGTCGTGATGTAGACGTCCTTGCCCTTGGTCAGTTCATACAGGCGCTCGACGGCGTACTGCGGCTTGATGACCGTCTCGGAGCGCCGGTAGTTCAGGCACTGGCGGGCGCGCCACTGGTCGATCTGGGCCCACCAGTCGGTCAGGGCGGCCTTGTTCGGCTGATGCCCGCCGGCCTTCCAGGCGGCGATCAGGTCTTCCAGGACGCTACCGGCGTCGCCGACGATCGGCAGGTCGACGCGGACGTTCTTGTTGATCGACGAGGCGTCGATATCGATGTGGATCTTCTTGCTGCCCGGCGAGAAGGCGTCCAGGCGGCCGGTGACGCGGTCGTCGAAGCGGGCGCCGACGCAGATCATCACGTCGCAGTCGTGCATGGCGTTGTTGGCTTCGAACGTGCCGTGCATGCCCAGCATGCCCAGCCACGCCGGATCGGCCGCCGGGAAGGCGCCCAGGCCCATCAGGGTCGAGGTCACCGGCGCGCCTGTCAGGGCCTGGAATTCCCGCAGCGCTTCGCTGGCCTTGGGGCCGGCGTTGATGACGCCGCCACCGGTGTAGAAGATCGGGCGGCGGGCGCCGGCGATCAGCTTGGCCGCGTCGGCGATGCGGTTGGCGTCGCCCTTGGTCTTGGGCGCATAGGCGTGGGTCGAGGCGACTTCCGTCGGGCCGTAATATTCGCCCTTGGCGAACTGGACGTCCTTGGGGATGTCGATCAGCACCGGACCCGGACGGCCGGTGGTGGCGATCTTGAAGGCCTCGTGGATGATCTGCGGCAGGTCGCGGACGTCTTTGACCAGGTAGTTGTGCTTGGTGCACGAGCGGGTCATGCCGACGGTGTCGGCTTCCTGGAAGGCGTCGGTGCCGATCAGGTGGGTCGGGACCTGGCCGGTGATGACGACCATCGGGATCGAGTCCATCAGGGCGTCCATGATGCCGGTGATGGCGTTGGTCGCGCCCGGACCCGAGGTGACCAGGACGACGCCCGGCTTGCCCGAGCTGCGGGCGTAGCCTTCGGCGGCGTGGGTCGCGCCCTGCTCGTGGCGAACCAGGATGTGCTGCAGGCGCGGCTCGTGGAACAGCGCGTCATAGATCGGCAGGACCGCGCCGCCCGGATAGCCGAACAGGACCTCGACCCCCTGGTCCACGAGGCCGCGAACCACGATCTCGGCGCCGGTCATGGCGCGATCGGCGGTGTCTGCGGGAGCTTGGCTCTCGATGGTCTGATGGGCGGTCATGGGACGGATCCGGATGGGGAAGGGCGGAAAGCTGGACTGGTGGTAGGCGGAAAAGAAAAAAGGTCCCGAAGGACCTTTGCGCGCGCGACCGAGCTACGACGTGACTTCAAGGTCACCCCGCGAACGGCCGCTCCATAAGTACGATCATGGTTTTGCGCACGAGTCTTGCTCCAAAGCTACGGAATGGGTCATGACATGCGCCAGCTGGAGCGTCAAGGCGCGCTTTGCCGCAAGGATGTGCCTTTTCTGGGCGGTGTGACCTTACCGGAGATTCACGTGACAGGGGCAGGTTTTCCCCGCCACGGTCGCGCGCCTGAAATCAAGGAGCGTGAGAGTGTTCGGACGGCGTGAATTCTTGGCCGGAGCGGCCGCCCTAGGTCTTGTCGAAAACGCATCGGCGACGGTGCTGTCCGGCCGCGCGGCGGACAAGGCGGTCGACGCTTTCCTCAAGCTGCAGCCGTTCCAGGGCGTGGTGCTGATCGGCAAGACCGGCAAGCCGATCTACTCACGGACGGTCGGGTTCGCCGACATCGAGGCCAAGACGCCCGCCACGCTGGACACGCCCTATGTGATCGCCTCGATCTCCAAGTGGCTGACCTCGACGGCGATCCTGAAGCTGGTCCAGGCCGGCAAGCTCGATCTGGACGCGCCGATCTCGACCTATCTGCCCGATTACCGCGCCGACACCGGGGCGAAGGTCAAGCTGCGCCACCTGATGACCAACATCAGCGGCGTGCCGAACGGTTTCGCGACCTGGACCAAGGCCAATCCGGATCCGGATCTGTTCAAGAAGAGCTTCACGACCGCCGAAGCGGTGAAGCTGTGGTGCTCGGGGGATCTCGCCTTCGAGCCGGGGACGAAGTTCGATTACGTCCTGACCAATTGGGTGATCATCACCGCGATCATCGAGGCGGTGACGGGCAAGGCCTATGCGGAGGCGATGACCGAGCTGGTCACCGGGCCGCTTGGCCTGACTCGCACCACGCCGGTCGATCCGCCCAACATCGCCGCCTCGTACCGCACGCTGGAGCCGCTGGTTCGGCAGACCAACGAGCGCTTCCCGTTCTTCGCGGCCAGCGGGGGTTACGCCAGCACGGCGGGCGATCTGCTGAAGGCCGCGCACGCGATCTTCGACGGCGGGTTCCTGCCGCCGGACCGCAAGAAGCAGCTGCTGACCGTGGGTTGGCCCGACCAGGACTATGCGCTGGGCGGCCGGGTGAAGAGCCTGTTCGCCGACGGCATGCCGCGCGTGTTCGCCTGGGAGACGGGCAGGGCGGCCGGCTACCGTTCGGTGCTGGGCCACCGCTTCGACGACCAGACCACCGTCGTGCTGCTGAACAATACCGGCATCACCCAGAAGGCGATGGACGAGTTCGCCTACAGCCTGTTCGGGACGGTCTAGGCGGCGGGCTGGGCTTCCAGCGTCTGGGCCAGTTGCTCCAGCGCAAAGGCGGCGAAGGCTTGCATGTTGGCGGGGCGTTGGTCGCCGCCGGTCTCCAGCGTGGCGCTGACCGAGACCTCTTCGCCGACCACGGCCGAGCAGCAGTGGCCGGGCGCGTCGCCATAGCGGTTGCCGTCCGGCCCGGCCGCGCCGGTCTCCGACAGGCCCCAGGTCGCCTTCAGGTTCTTGCGGGCCACGCGGGCCAGCATCACGGCATAGGGCTCGCTGGCCGACCGCAAGCCGTCCATGGCCTTCTGCGGAATGTCCATCAGCGTCAGGCGGGCCCGCGCCGTGTAGACGACCGCCCCGCCGACATAGAACTTCGACGCCCCTGGCACGGCCAGCAGCGCCGCCGAGATCAGGCCGCCGGCCGAGGACTCGGCGATGGCGACGGTCTCGCCCCGGGCGGTCAAGGCGGCGGCGACACGTTCGGCGAGGGCGTTGAGGTCGGACATCGGGCTTCCTTGGTGTTGCCCCTCCATAGGGCCAAGGCGCGGGCGTGCAAACAGGCGTGATCGACAGCTATCGCCAAGATTGAGCGGGCGTGCTCATCATGGCCAAGCTCAACCTCGGAGATCCTCGTGCTGCTGCAAGCCGCCCCGCCGCCCGCCGCGACCGCGCCGGCGCCACCTCAGCCGCCGACCTTGCAGCGCTTGGCGCCGGTCTCACAGAAGGCCAAGTCGCTGACCCTGGCCAAGGCCGGCCGGACCGAGAGCGTGGTGGTGCGCTACCAAATCTTCTTGCGCACGATCGCCAAGCCGGGCGCGGTTCCGGCCGTGCCGGAAGGCGTGACCGTGTCGGCCATCCCGTGCGCCTGGACCGTCGAGTCGTACCTGCAACGCGACCTCTGCTTTTACTCGATCAGTGGTTTCCTCGGCTGCGAGGAGGGTGCGACCAAGCCGCTGCAGGCCATCGACAACGGCCAGACCGACCTGCCCGCCGGAACAGCCTGCGAAGTCTTCGCCAAGCCGGTAACGGCCGCCGAGGATCGGGTGATCGCCACCCTCGACCGCCTCAAGGACCAGATGTTCGACGAGGACTACCAACTGGCTGTAAAGCCGCGCCTGGTCCGCACCGGCGTGACGATCACGGAACGCTGACCTTCTCCCAGTCCGGCGTCTGGTTGCGGAACCAGGTCAGTTGGCGCTTGGCGTAGCGGCGGGTTTCCTGCCGGGCGGCGTCCAGGGCCTGGTCAAGGGTGGTCTCGCCGCGCAGGTGGGCGGCGAATTCGCGATAGCCGACGGCCTTTAGGGCGGGCAGGGCAGGATCCAGGCCTCGCGCCTCCATGGCCGCCACCTCGTCCAGCGCGCCGTGCTCGACCATCACCGACAGCCGCGCGTCGCAGCGGGCGTAGAGGTCGGCGCGCGGCGGATCCAGCACCACGCCCTTCCAGCTTCCAGGGGCGAGCGCCGGCTTGGTGTCGGTCTGCCAGGACGTCAGCGACTTGCCGGTGGCGATGGCCACGGCGTGGGCGCGGACCAGGCGCTGGCGGTCGCCGCTCTCGATGCGGGCCTCGGCCTCGGGGTCTAGGGGCTTGAGGATCTCGCGGAATTCCTCCTCGCCCCGGGCGGCATAGAGCAGGCCGGAGATCTCGCGCTGGGTGTCGGGCACCGGCGGCACGTCGGCCAGGCCGTGGGTCAGGGCGCGGAAATAGAGGCCGGTGCCGCCGACGATGATGGCCGGATTGCCGCGCGACTCGATCTCAGCCAGCACCTTGATGGCAGCCTCCTGCCAGCGGCCGACCGACCAGCCGACGGCGGCGTCGACCACTTCGAACAGGTGATGCGGCGCGCGGGTGGTCTCTTCGGGAGAAGGGCCGGCGGTCAGGACACGCAGGCCGGCATAGATCTGCATGGAGTCGGCATTGACGATCTCGCCGCCGGTCTCCTCGGCCATACGCAGGGCGTAGGCCGATTTACCGCTTGCCGTCGGGCCGGCGATCAGTGTGATCTGCGTGGACAATCTCTGGTCGAGCTCACGGTGGGAGATACGAATGAACGGACATTCCATGAAACGCGGCCTTGGCGCCATCTCGATGACGATCGCGGCCCTGATCGCGGCGCCGGCCATGGCTCAGACCTCCGTGTCCCTCCCGCCGCCCGCGACCCTGGACGAGCGGCTGGGCTGCGGGATGATGTTCGTGTCGTTCGATGAGGTCGTGAAGGTCATTCCAGCGCTGGGGCAGCGCTTCGGGGGCCCAAATCGCGAGGGCGGCATGGCGATGATGCGGATGGTGGCGGCAAATGCGACGGTGACCTACAACGCCGCCTTCGCCGAGGCTGCCGCCCAGGGCGTCAGCCCGTCCGACACGCATCGGCGGTCGGTCGCCTTCCTTGCCCAACGTTTCGAAGGCGTGAAGGACATCAAGAGCGGCGAGGGGCGACGGGCGACGATGGCGCTGTTCAACCGCTGTGCGACGGTCATGGCGACACCCGCTTCTTAAAGTCTGCCGCTCGGGGTTGACGCGGCGGCCGGTGTCCAATAGCCGCCACGCCATGCTGGCCATTACGCTCGTCTCGTCCGATCCTTTCGCTCTGAAGACGGCGCGCGCCGCCGCTGTGGAAGCCTTCCCGCAAGCCGTTGAGACGGCGCTGGGCGAGGGTGCGATCGACTTGTTGGTCGAGGGCGAGGTCGCGGCGATCAAGGCGGCAGTCGTGATCGCCGTCGCCGATCTGCCGGTCGACTTCGCGGTCCAGTCCGCTGAGAACCGGCGCAAGCGCCTGCTGATCGCCGACATGGACTCGACGATCATCAACGTCGAGTGCCTGGACGAGCTGGCCGATTTCGCCGGGGTCAAGGAGCAGGTCTCGGAGATCACCGAGCGCGCCATGCGTGGCGAACTGGCCTTCGAGGGCGCCCTGCGCGAGCGGGTCGGCATGCTGAAGGGCCTGGGCGTCGAGGCGCTGCAGCGCTGCTACGACCAGCGGGTCCGGTTGAACCCGGGCGCCGAGACCCTGGTCCGCACCATGGCCAAGCACGGCGCGCGCTGCGCCCTGGTCTCGGGCGGTTTCACCTTCTTCACCAGCCGGGTGGCGCAGGCGGCGGGCTTCCACCTGAATCGCGCCAACACCCTGATCGAGCTGGACGGCGTCCTGACCGGCCAGGTCGGTGATCCGATCCTGGGCAAGGAAGCCAAGCTGGCCGCGCTCAACGAAGAGACGGCGGACCTGGGCGTGACCCCGGCCGACGCCCTGGCCGTGGGCGACGGCGCCAACGACCTGGCGATGATCGAGGCCGCCGGCCTGGGCGTCGCCTATCGCGCCAAGCCGATCGTGGCCGCCCAGGCCCACGCCAAGGTCGATCACACCGACCTGACGACCTTGCTCTACTTCCAGGGCTACACGACCGAGGAGTTTTATAAGTGAGCTTTCCCCGCCGGGTAGACGCCGTCGTCTTCGACATGGACGGCCTGCTGCTGGACACCGAGATCGTCTATCGCGCCGCCATGATCGAGGCCGGCGCCGTCTTCGGGGTTCAGTTCACCGGCGAGACCTATGCCTCGATGGTGGGCAAGACCACGCCGGAGTGCGGGGTCATGCTGCGCGAGCTGTACGGTGAGGAATTCCCGGTCCAGGCCTATTTCGAGCGGGTCTGGTCCGACGTCGAGGACCTGCTGGCGGCCGAGACCAAGCTGAAGGCCGGGGTCATCGAGATCCTCGACTATCTGGATGATCTGGGCCTGCCGCGCGGCATCGCCACCTCGAACGGCATGGTCGCGGTCGAGAAGTATCTGGGGCGCTTCGACCTGCTGCACCGCTTCAACGCGGTGGTCGCCCACAGCGACGTGACCAAGCACAAGCCGAACCCGGATCCCTACCTGCTGGCCGCTGAACGCCTGGGCGTCGACCCGGCCCACTGCCTGGCGTTGGAAGACAGCCACCCCGGCGTGCGCGCCGCCCACGCGGCCGGCATGATGACGGTGATGGTGCCCGACATCCTCGATCCGAATGAAGAGATGCACGACAAGTGCGTCCACATCGCCGACAGTCTGCACCACGTGCTGGACCTGCTGAAGGTGTCGGTGGAAGAGGCCGCTTAGGCGCTCTTGCGGGCTTCGTCCTGCCGCGTCTCTTTCGGGGCCGGCAGGTCGATCGACCATTCGCCGAGGAAGTCGACCAGCTTGTCCAGGCCCATCGGCTTGGCGATGTGATAGCCCTGGGCCAGGTCGCAGCCCATCAGTTGCAGGACCGCCAAGCCCTCACGGGTCTCGACGCCCTCGGCGGTGACCTTCATGCCCAGGCTGTGGGCCAGGTCGACCGTGGATTTGACCAGCAGGGCGTCCTTGCCGCCGGCCTCCAGGGTCATGACGAAGGCCTTGTCGATCTTCAGCTCGTCGGCGCGGATCTGTTTCAGATAGGCCAGGGATGACAGGCCCGAGCCATAGTCGTCGATCGATACCGGGATGCCGGCCTCGGCCAGGCGGTCCAGCACCGACAGGGCGACGTCGGGATTGCCGATCACGGCGGTCTCGGTGATCTCGAAGCACAGGCGCGCGCCGGCGGCGGTGACCTGGGCGATGGCGTATTCGGCGAAGGCGTGGTCGTCGACCAGGCGGCCCGAGATGTTCACCGACATCAGTACGTCGTGGCCGGCGCTGCGCAGACGGGACTGGTCCTCGATGGCCTGGGCCAGGACATAGTCGGTCAGGGCGCGGATGTGGCCGGTTTCCTCCGCCATGCCGACGAACAGGTCGGGGCGGATGAAGCCGCGGGTCGGGTGGTTCCAGCGGGCCAGGGCCTCGACGCCGGTGATCTGGCCGGTGCGAAGGTCCAGCTTGGGTTGATGGTTCAGATAGAGCTCACCCTTGCGGACGGCCTCCAGCATTTCGCTCATCAGAGAGAGGTTCGCGGCCGGGTCGCCGTAGGCGACGGGGTCGAAAGCCATCAACTTCCTGTGGGCGGCGCGGGCCTGGTCCAGGGCGATCAGAGCGCGTTCGATCAGGCGGCCGGCGTCCAGTTCATCGATCGCGGTCGCCGCCAGGCCGTGGGTGATGTGCACGTCCACCGGTTCGCCGCCGACCTGGATCGGAGCTTCCATCACGGCCAGGGCGTCGTCGGCGCGGGCCAGCAGGTCGTCCAGGCTGTTGGAGGCCGTGACGACGCAAAGAATGGATGTCGTCAGGCGACCGACCAAGGCGTTCGGCGCGTATTCCATGATCCGCTGGCCCAGCTTGGCCACCAGTTCTGTGGCCAGCTCGTAGCCGATGGCGGCGCGCACCTGCGGGAAGCGGTCGAAGCCGATGGCGCTGATCACCACCTGCTGTCCCGGCTCAAGTTCTGCCAGGCGCATCTGGATGGCGCGTTCCAGGGCGCGGCGGTTGGGTAGGCCGGTTTCGCCGTCGTGCAGCGCCTGGCGGATCATGTCCGCCTCGCGCTCGCGGATCTCGGAGGCCATCTGATTGAAGCTTTGGGCAAGGCGCCCGATCTCGTCCTGGGTGGTCACCTCGACGCTGACGTCCTGGCCATCGCGCAGGCGGCTGGCGGCGATGTCCAGGGCGACGATCGGCTTGGTCAGGCCGCGCGACAGGGCCCAGCTGGCGGCGGCCACCAGGGCCGCGCCGATCAGGCCGACCATGATCACGGCGGCCATCAGAGGACGATAGGGCGCCATGGCCTGGGCCACGGGATAACGCAGCACCAGGGCCGCGCCGGAGGTCTTGTCCAGGGCGCGGATCGGCTTGACCAGCACCAGGGTGTCGGCGCCGCCGCGCAGCAGGGCCGGGGCGCGCAGCTTGTCGTGCATGGCCTTGGCGACGAAGGCGGTCAGCGGCTCGTTGACGGGGCCGGTGTCGGCCGAGACCCACTGGTCGCCGCGCTGGTCGAAGACCTGGGCGTCCAGGCCGATGGCCGACAGTGTCTCCAGGGCCTGCATCTCGGGCTCGTCCAGCTTGGCGGCGAAGACGATCCAGCCGGTCAGGGTGGGCGACAGGATGGGGGCCGAGATCAGCTGATAGGGCTTGCCGTCGATGGCGAAGACGCCTTGCGCGCCGTCCTCGGCGTCCAGCGCGCTCCACAGCTTTTCGAGGTCCAGGCGGGCCGGATCCAGGCCCACCACCTCGCCGTCGACGCCGACGGTGAAGGCCACATCGAGGCCCAGGCGCTGGCGCAGGTTGGCGACCGCCGACTCCACGGTCGGGCGGTCGTGGGTGGCGACGGCGGCGCGGAAGCCGAAGTCGCGCGACAGAAGCTCGGCCCCGTCATGCAGGCGCTGGGTGCGCAGGGCCCAGATGCGGTCGAACACCGTGCCCGACGCGGCCATTTCCTCGCGCACCGCCCGCTGGGCGTTGCTGGCGATCGCCACGTAGACCGTCACCGCCACGACGCTCAGCGCCAGGGCGAACAGCCCGGCATAAAGGACGGTCAGCTTGGTCTGGAGGCGCTGGAACATCGGCGGATCAGTGTCCCGCCGGGGCGCGCAGCTCGACCGACACCTGCTCGCGTGCCGCGCCGCCGGGCAGGCTGGTGGTCGACAGGGTCTTCTCGTTCTTCATGGCCCGCATGTACGGGTGCCAGACGCTGGCCTTGATGGCGCCGGCCGGGACATCCTGGATCGTGACCACGCCGTTGGCGTCGGTCTTGCCGGCGTACTGGGTGTCGACCACGCGGATGAAGCCGACCATCTGGTCGTGGATGTTGCAGCCGATCGCCGCGACGCCGACCGTGCTCATCCTGGCGGTGCGGTTCTCTTCGTGGCCGTACAGCTTGATCTCGAACTTGTTGCCGGCCGAGAACGAGTAGACGTGGTGGCGCACCTTATCGAGGTTCGGGAAGGCCACGTCCGCGCCGACCGGAACGATCAGCATGAACGGCGTGAACTGGATGTTCTGCTGGGCCACGCGATAGGGCCAGGGGAACTTGATCGGCCCCTTCGTCGGCTGGCCGTTAGGATAGACCATGACTACGGCGTCGGGCACGGGCTTGCCATCGGCGCCGCGCACCGTGACGGTGAAATCACCCGCCAGGGCTGGTCCAGCCCAAAGCATGGCCATCAGAAGTAGAACGAGGCGCTTCATGAGGCCTTTTCTAGCGCTTACGGGATGAAATGCTCGTTAACGTGTAGCTAGGGGTGCGACACGGGGTGCGACACTATTCCGGGTATCGGGCATTTACTTGGAAACCCTCTGTAAAAGCTTCGCGGTCACGGTCCCGATCGTCGGCGCTCGAGTGGGGCTTGTCGCCGGCTCTCTGTGGAGGGGGCTATGAAGCGACTTTCGAGCGCGGCGATCGCCGCGACCCTGCTGGCCGTTTGCGCGTCTGGCGCCCAAGCTGGCGAGATCGAGACTGGCGGCAAGCTGTTGCTGACCCACGGTGTCAGCACCGTCGAGGGCAGCGCGGGCGGGGGTCTTTCGACCTGGGCCGTGATCGCCGGCAACGACACCAATCACGGCGTTGGCGGCGAGGTCCACGGGACCTATGTCGACGTCAAGGACTACAGCCTGCGCACCTATGGCGCCGCCGTCGGCTGGCATGACCGCATCGAGCTGTCGGCCGCCCGCCAGGAGTTCGACACCGGCGCGACGGGCGCGAAACTCGGCCTGGGCAAGGGTTTCACCTTCAAGCAGACGGTGCTGGGCGCCAAGGTCCGGGTGCTGGGCGACGCCGTCTACACTCAGGACACTTGGGTCCCGCAGGTCAGCGTCGGGGCCCAGTACAAGGACAATAATCAGGACGCCATCGTCCGCGCCGTCGGCGCCAAGAAGGACAGCGGCGTCGACTTCTACGTGGCCGCCACGAAGCTGCTGCTGAACCAGTCGCTGGTGCTGAACGGCACGGTGCGCCTGACCAAGGCCAACCAGTCGGGCCTGCTGGGCTTCGGCGGCGACCAGAACGACAGCTACAAGCCGCAGTTCGAAGGCTCGGCCGGTTACCTGCTCAGCAAGCGCCTGGTGGTTGGGGCCGAGTACCGCACCAAGCCCAGCAACCTGGGCTTCGCCAAGGAAGACGACTGGAAGGACCTGTTCGTCGCCTATGCCGTGAACAAGCATCTGTCGGTGACTGGGGCCTATGTGGACCTGGGCGACATCGCCACCTTCAAGAACCAGCGCGGGTTCTACCTGTCGCTGCAAGCCGGCTTCTAAGGGGACTGAAACGATGAAAAAGACCTTCGTCCTCGCCGCCGTTGCGGCTCTGGCCATCACCGGCTCGGCCTTCGCTCAGGACGCCACGCCGCCCGGCGAGAAGCCGGTCGACGCCTACAAGCAGTCGAACGCCAATGCCGGCGCGACGCCGATGACGGATGCCAAGGTGTTCGAGGCCTTCCACGGCAAGGAAGGCATCGACCGCATCGTCGAGACCATGGTCGAGCGCAACTTCGCCGATCCCCGGATCAAGGACTTCTTCGCCGCCGCCGATAAGGTGCGCCTGAAGCGGACCCTGAAGGAGCAGTTCTGCTACATCCTGGGCGGCGGCTGCGACTACACCGGCAAGGACATGAAGAGCTCGCACAAGGACCAGGGCACGACCAATCGCGACATGAACGCCCTGATCGAGAACCTGCAGTTCGCCATGGACCAGGAGAAGGTCCCGTTCGCGGCCCAGAACAAGCTGCTGGCCAAGCTGGCCCCGCAGCAGAAGGACATCGTCGAGCGCTAAGGCGCTTGAAATGACTGGCGGTCGCGCGGATATGAGGCCCTCCTGACTGGAGGCCTCCCCGTGACCGCAACCCTAGACGACGCCCGCGTGGCGCTGGACCGCATCGTCGACCCGGCGAGCGGGCAGGGGCTGGTCGCCGCCGGCCTGGTGCAGGGCCTGGTGGTCCGCAACGGCCGCGCCGGCTTCATGCTGGAAGTGCCGGCCAGCCAGGCCGCGTCCTACGCCCCGATCCGCGACGCCGCCGAGAAGGCCCTGGCCGCTTTGCCCGGCGTCGAGCAGGCCCAGGTCGTGCTGACCGCCCAGGCCGCCGAGGGCGCGACCCGAGTGCGCAAGGGCGCCAAGGTCACCGAGGACCCTCAGGCCAAGATGGTCCCGCCGCCGGAAGCCGAGAAGCCCGCCCACGTCCGCCACGTCATCGCCGTGGCCTCGGGCAAGGGCGGGGTGGGCAAGTCCACGGTCTCGACCAATCTGGCAGTGGCGTTCGCCAAGATGGGCTTGCGCGTCGGCCTGCTGGACGCCGACATCTACGGCCCCTCGGCCCCCAAGATGATGGGCGTCGATGGCGATCCGCTGTTCGAGGACAATAAGCTCCAGCCGCTGGAAGCCCATGGCGTCAGGCTGATGTCGATCGGCTTCATCGTCGACGAGGGCAAGGCGATGATCTGGCGTGGGCCGATGGCCTCGTCGGCCGTCCGCCAGATGATCCACGACGTGGCTTGGGGCTCGGAGGCGGCGCCGCTGGACGTGCTGGTCGTCGACCTGCCGCCCGGCACCGGCGACGTCCAGCTGACCCTGGTGCAGAAGCTGCGCATCGACGGCGTCGTGCTGGTCACCACGCCCCAGGAGATCGCCCTGATCGACGCCCGCCGCGCCGCGGCGATGTTCGAGAAGACTGCGACGCCGATCCTGGGTCTGATCGAGAACATGGCCTTCTTCGCCGATCCTTCGACCGGCGCCCCGATCCCGATCTTCGGCGAAGGCGGCGGCGTCGCTGAGGCCGAGCGCCTGAAGACGCCGCTCTTGGGCCGCGTGCCCATCGAGATCGCCGTCCGCGTCGGCGGCGACCAAGGCGTTCCCGCCGTGATCTCCGAGCCCAAGGGCCAGGCGGCCCAAGTGTTCGTCGAGGCGGCCAAGACCCTCTGGAAGAGCGTCAGCCACTAAGCAAAAAGCCCGCCCGGATCGCTCCAGGCGGGCTTCTCGTTTCAGCTTTCGCTCAGCCTTAGAAGCTGAAGCGCGAGCCCAGCGACAGCACGACGGCCGAGCCCGTCACGTCGCCGCGCAGGCGGACGGTCGAGCTGGTCGCCGTCACGTCGTCACGGGTGATCGTGGTGTCGTCGAAGCTGATGTAGCTGATCGCGGCGTCCAGCTTGATGTTGTCGGTCGCGACCCAGGTGGCGCCGGCGGCGTACATCATGCGGTCGCCGTCCGGCACGCGGGCGGTGCGGCCGACGTCCGGGGTCGGGGTCGGGTCGAACTGGACGCCGGCCCGGAGGGTCAAGCGCGGCGAGGCCTGGTAGTCGACGCCGGCGGCGTAGGTCGTCACGTCCTTGTAGTTCTGGGCGCTGGTCGAGCCGCCGCCCGGGAAGGTGACGCGGATGGCGTCGAACTCGCCCCAGCCCACGCGGCTGACCGACGCGTTCAGGGTCCACGCATCGTTCACGGCCCAGCGGGCGCCCAGGTTGGCGATCCAGGGCAGGGTGATCTTGGCCTGGCCGTCGGCGGTGAAGTTGTTGGCGGCCGGGATCGGGGCCAGCAGGCCGGCGACCTTCACCGTGCCGTCAAGCTTCTGGTCGATCTTGCTGCGATAGCTGGCGCCGATCGTCAGGCTCTTGGACGGGTGGACCTGCGCGCCGACCGTGTAGCCATAGGCCCAGCCGTCGCCCTTCAGCGACTGCGAACCATCGGCCTGCAGCGGCGAGATGTTGGGCAGGGCGTTGGTCAGCTCGGCGTCGGCGTACAGGGCGGTGACGCCCACGCCCAGGTCGATCATGTCGTTGACGCGGTAGGCCACGACGCCGTCGACATTGATGGTCCGCAGGTGCGACTTCAGCGCGTCATAGCGGGTCCAGCTGTCGGCGTTGTACTCGGTCGTGAAGTTGTACGGCGCGGCGACATTGATGCCCAGCGACAGCTTGTCGTTGATCTTGAAGGCGACGCCGCCGTTCGGCACGACGCCGTCATTGATCGGGTCGTAGGCGATGCCCGCGCCGCCGATCGGGGTGGTCACGCCGGCCGGCGGCACCGGGCGGGTGATCGTCGAGCCGTTGTTGGTGACCTTGGAGTTCACCTGGATCATGTTCAGGCCGAAGACGGCTTCGCTCTTTTCGATGCCGGCGATCGAGGCGGGGTTCCACCACAGGCTGCCGACGCCCTTGTCGGCGACTTCGCCCGAATAGGCGCGACCGGTGCCGCGCACCGACTGTTCCTGGAGGTAGAAGGCCGAAGCCGAGGCCTGGGTGGCGGCGACGAGCGCCAGCAGAGCGACGCCGGCGGCGAGGCTGTTACGCGAGAGAGACATTTTACAGCGACCTTCTTGGGGAGGAAGAGGCCCGCCGAACGTCAGGTGACGCTCGAGGAGCGCCGCGTTTAACGTATCTGTTCAAATAGCGTTGCTATAAATTGTCCTGAACAGCAATTTTGTCAGTTTTGCTAAAGAAGCGGGGCCGCGAAGGCCCCGCATCAATCACTGTTATGTCAAAACTCTACCGAACCTTGTCCGGAATGTGTCTATGCTTACGTTAGGTCAGCCGCCGGCCATCTTGCGGAAGAACTTCTGACCCTGCTCGCCGCCGTTGAAGTAGGCCTTCTGGCCGTCCTCGGCGGTGATCTTGTCCCAACTGTCGCGAACCTCTTCGGCCGACAGGCCGTCTTCGCCCAGATAGACGCCCTCGGTCTCGTAGATGCGCGACAGGGCGAAGGCCCCGGCGCCGGCGGTCAGGATCGCGCCGGTGGGGGCGTCTTCCGAGGCCAGGTACACGACGCCCGGCGTGACATATTCCGGAGCCAGCTTGGCCAGCACTTCCGGCGGCATCAGGCCCACGGTCATGCGGGTGGCCGCGACCGGGCTGATGGCGTTGATCTTCACGTCGTTCTTGGCGCCCTCGAGCTTGAGGGTGTTCATCAGGCCCAGCACCGCCATCTTGGCCGCGCCGTAGTTGCTCTGGCCGAAGTTGCCGTACATGCCCGACGACGAGGTGGTGACGACGATGCGGCCGTAGTTTTGGGCCTTCATGATGTCCCAGACCGCCTTGATCGGCTTGAAAGTGCCGAACACGTGCACCTGCATGACCAGCTCGAAGTCGGCCAGGTCCATCTTGGTCAGGGTCTTGTCGCGCAGGATGCCGGCGTTGGCGATCAGGATGTCGATCCGGCCCCACTTTTCCATGGTCGTCTTGACCATGTCGGCGACGCCAGCGTCGTCGGTCACCGAGGCGCCGTGGGCGATGGCCTCACCGCCGAAGGCCTCGATCTCGGCCACGACCTTCTGGGCCGCTTCGGACGAGCCGCCCGAGCCGTCGACGCTGCCGCCCAGGTCGTTGACCACGACCTTGGCGCCCCGCCGGGCCAGCTCCAGGGCGTGCTGCCGGCCCAGGCCGCCACCGGCCCCCGTCACGATCGCCACCTTGCCGTCGAAGCGGATGTCCGTCATGCCCGTCGTCTCCTCAAACGCGTGTTCGGTTTGGCCGTGTTGTGCGGCGCGGGAGAGGGGAGGTCAAGGGGAGCGCTCCTTCGCCGCACGCACGATCGTTCGACTTCACGCGGCGGTCCGCTGAAGCGATGGAAAGGGACGCGGAGCGCCGGACAGCGTCCGGAGTTGTGAGTATTGGTTACCGTTTCGACGAAGCCCGACGCTCCGTGCGACCGTTTTCCGCCAGCGTCCCGCCGGGTGGCCCTGTTCAGGCCTTAGCGGGACCCGGGCCCTTCCGTTTCCGAAAAGCGCCCGGCGGTCGAAGAGGGGCAGTGACACACCCTTGGGCCTTCGACCACGCCGACGACGGGCGGGCCTGGCAGCGAAACCAGGTCCCCGGACCGTCCGAGTATCCCCCTCGGACCTCCACCGCTCGATCGCCCCCCGCCGCCACGTTCGGTCGCTGGCCAACGCGCCCTTTCCTCGCGACGAGGTGCAAGCATTGTGCGGGCGTTTTTAGCACGGGGGATTGAGAGGGGCGTAAAATCGACAAGCGCTTGTTTTTGCTGACGTCGAGATCGCGAAGGCCGAGCATTCAGGCGCGCCAATCCCCCTGGAGGGTCTGACGCCAGCGCGATCGAGCGGGCTGCGGAACAGCGGGCGCTCCTGGCGGACCTCATCCCGCTGGCTTGCGGGCCTGGGACCCGCTACGGGTAGAAGGCAATCGGCAGGGACACTTCTAGCTGTCATGACCTGGGCGTGCGCCGGATATGACATGCCTCAAGCGCCGCGCTCGAAAGCTTCATCCGCGCCGACCGTCCTGACGCCCGGCTGGAGCGGTGCGTTCGCCGGGTTCGGCGGTGACAGCGACCCGTTCGCCGCCGCCGTCCGGGCGACCGGCACGCCGATGATCATCACTAATCCGCGCATGGCCGACAATCCGCTGGTGTTCGTCAACGACGCCTTCTGCGAACTCACGGGCTATGAGCGCGAAGAGGTGATCGGGCTCAATTGTCGGTTCCTGCAGGGCCCGCAGTCCGACCCCGTGGTTGTCGAGGCCATCCGCGCCGCCGTGAAGGCCGGGCGGGCGATCGTCATCGACGTCCGCAATCATCGCAAGGACGGTTCGGCGTTCTGGAACCGACTGCAGATGGCGCCGGTCCACGACGCAGGCGGCGAGCTCAGCTACTTTATCGCCAGCCAGTTCGACGTGACGGCCGAGCTGCAGCGGCTGGAAGACCTCGAACGCCACAACGCCGACCTGGCGACCGAGTCGGCCCGCCGGCTGCAGGCGCAGCACGACAGCGAACAAAGGCTTCGGTTCGCGACCGGCGCCGGGCGCATGGGACTCTGGGATCTGGACCTGGTCACGGGCGTGCTGAACGCTTCCTCGGTGTTCAGGGAGAACTTCGGGCGGCCCGCCGCCGAAGCGTTCGACCTGCCGCAACTGCTGGAGGCTGTCCACGTCGACGACCGCCGCCGAGTGCGGGACGCGTTCAAGAGCACCGACGTCGATGGCGATTTCGCGATCGAGTTCCAGATCGTGCGCGCCGACGCGGCCATCGGGTTCATCCAGATGCGCGCCGACGTCATCCGCGGCGTCGACGGCGCGCCCCTGCGCCTGGTCGGGGTCTCGATGGACATCTCCGAACGCCTCAAGACCAGCGAGGAGAAGTCCTTGCTGGTGCGGGAGCTGGCGCACCGCATCAAGAACATGTTCGCCGTGGTCGATGGCGTGATCTCGCTGTCCGCCAGGGCGGACGCCGCGGCCCGGCCGTTCGCCGACGCGCTGCGGACGCGACTATTTGGCCTGGGTCGGGCCATGGCCTATGTGACGCCGCCAGAGGTGGTGGGCAGCGCTCACATCGCGCCGCAGACCCTGCTGGTGCTCCTGCATGTGCTGCTGGAACCCTATGGTGACCTGGATGGCGCCAACCGGCGGGTGGTCGTGTCCGGCGACGATGTTCGCATAGGCCTGACTGCCACCACCTCCATCGCGCTGATCATCAACGAACTGGCGACCAATGCGTTGAAATACGGCGCGTTGGGTCACCCGGACGGCAAGGTTCAGATCGACATGACCCGGGACGGCGACGAAGTGACCGTCACCTGGCGCGAACACCTCGCCACGGCTACGGCGCTGGTCGAGGACATCCAGGGCGGCGGCTTTGGCAGCGTGCTCCTTGAAAACGCCATCGTGCGCCAGCTGCGGGGGCAGTGGTCGCGCGAATGGACGGCCCATGGATTGCAGACGAACCTGCGCTTCTCTCAAGCGCGCCTCGCCCGCTAAAAAGCGACGCCACCTCAATCTCTTAACCAATTTGGGCGGAACCGTGAGGTGACCCGGGCGTTCGGACTGTCATGGCAAACTTGGCGAAGCGGACGACGATCCTGGTGGTCGATGATGAGCCGCTCATTCGCTGCGCCGCGGCGGATTGTCTTCGAGACGCTGGGTATCTGATCCCCGAGGCCGATGACGGGGCCGAGGCGCTGGACTTCCTGCGTGAAAACCCTGAGATCGGCGTTCTGTTCACCGACATCAACATGCCCGGCATGGACGGCTTTGCCCTGGCCATCGCGGTCAGGGCCCGCTGGCCGCTGATGGGCGTTGTCTTGACCTCTGGTCGCGAACAGCCAACCGTCGAGCAGATGCCTGCGCGGGGTTACTTCATCGGCAAGCCTTATGCGGATCAGCAGCTTACGGATTTGATGGCCAAGGCGGCTGCGTAGCTGCCGGCGCTCTCCGCGGCGCTCGTCGGTACGATGCGCGCGGCGTCCGAGATCGGCCGAGAGCGGACATATGTCGTCCGCTCCCTCCGCGCACTCTACGCCTTCTTCTTCGTCATCCCACCCGCCATCGGCTGAGCCGGCTTATCCCGCTTTACGCCGGCCTTCTGGCCCGGCTTCATGAACTTCACCAGCACCCGCTGACCCACGAGCAGCGGCGCGCCGTCGGCGCTCACCACCACCTCGACGACGCGTTCGTCGCTGCGTTGGCTGGGGTCGTCGGAGGCCAGCTTGCGGGCGCCGAAGACGGCGGCGCGGCGCAGGACCTTGCCGGTGTAGGTCAGGTCCGGATTGCCTTCCGGCTGGATCTCGACCTCCTGGCCTATCTTCACGTTGGGGATGTCGGCCTCGACGATCTCGGCGCGGGCGATGCGCTGGGTGTTGGGCTCGAGGTCGAACATGGCCGTGACGTTCAGGGTCGAGGCGCCGGCGCCCGGATTGGCCTGGCGGCGGGCGATGCGGCCGTCGGCCGGGGCGCGGATGATCGTCAGTTCCTGGTTGTACTGAGCCTGGGCGACCTGGGCCTTGGCCACGCCGATGGCGGCCTGCTGGGCGCCGATATTGGCCTGGGCCGAGGCGATCTGGTCGCGGGCGGCGTCCAGGCGCTGGCCGGCGACGAAGTTCGAGGCCGACAGGTTCTGCAGGCGGTTGAACTCACGTTGCGCCGTGCGCAGCTGCACCTGGAACAGCGTCAGCTGGGCGCGGGCCGAGGACAGCGCGGCGGCGGCGGTCTGCGAGGCCAGGCGGACGTCGTCGTCCTCCTGCTTGGCCAGCGGCTGGCCCATCTTCACGATATCGCCTTCCTGGACATAGACCTCGCGGACGATGCCCTGGCGGCGCGCGGCCACCTGGATCACGCCGCCCTCGACGTCGGCCTTGCCCTGGGCGATGGCGGCGTAAGGGGAGGGCTCCTCCTGCGCGGCGGCGGCTTCGAGCTTCTTCTTTTTCTCGGCCGCCTGGCCCTTCATGTAGAAGACGCCGCCGCCCAGCACGAGCACGACGACGAGGACGATGTAGAAGGCGGGGCGGCGCAGGAACGCGGGCATTTTCTAAAATTCCCCCAGGAAATCAGTGGCTGAGCGGCGCGGGATTGGCGTCGGGCGTTCTCCGCACGTCGTCCAGGATCCGGCCGTCTTCGATGTGGATGACGCGGTCGGCATAGGCCTCGAGCCGCGGGTCGTGGGTCACGCAGATCACCGCCGCGCCCCGGATGGAGGCGGCCTCGCGCAGGAGGCGGATGACGATCTGGCCGTTCTCGCCGTCGAGGGCCGAGGTCGGCTCGTCGGCGAAGATCAGGTTCGGGTTCTTGGCGAGAGCGCGGGCGATGGCCACGCGCTGCTTCTCGCCGCCCGACAGTTCTGACGGGCGCTGGTTGACGCGGGCGCCCAGGCCCACCGACTCCAGCGCCGCCTGGGCCCGGCGTGAGGCCTCGCCCTTGCCGACGCCCTGGTACTTCAGCGCCGTCATCACCTGCTGCTTGGCCGACAGGGCCGGGAACAGGTTGAAGCCCTGGAAGATGAAGCCGCAGTGGTCGAGACGGAACTTGTCGATCTTGCCGCGTGACAGGGACCAGAGGTCGTCGGCCTCCAGCGCCGCCACGTGGCCTTCGTCGGGCTTCAGCAGGCCCGACAGGGCGGCGACCAGGGTCGACTTGCCCGAGCCGGAGGGGCCCATGACCATGGTCACGTCGCCGTGCTTGGCGTCGAAGTTCACGCCCTTGAGCACCTCGATGAAGGTGCGGCCGGTCTTGAACCGCTTGACCAGGCCCTTGGCCTCGAGGGCGGTCTCGCCGCGCTTGTGAGCGTTGTTGGTGCCGGTCATCGCAGCAGGTCCGCGGGTTGGCTGTTCTTGAGGATGCCCAGCGACAGGAAGCCCGACACCATGGCGATCACCACCAGGAACACGGCGACGGTGATGATCAGGGTGGGCGGGAAGTACATCGGCACGCCGCCCAGGATGGCCAGCAGCGACACAAGCCAGGTGAGCAGGCCGGCGGCGAGGACGCCGACGACGCCGACCCAGAAGCTGAGCTCCATGACGATGTTGCGCAGATCGCCCATCGACACGCCCAGGGCGCGCAAGGAGGCGAACTCCTTGATGTTGGCCATGATCGCGCCGCGCAGGGTCTGCCAAGTGATGACGACGCCGATCAGCAGGCCCAGGAAGGCCGAGAAGCCCAGGATGATGACGATGATCTGGTCGCCCAGCATCGCGCCGGAGTTGGCGTCCGCCAGCTCCTGGCGGGTCCAGGCGCGGAACTTGCCGTCGGCCTTCTTGTTCAGCTGGGCCGCGACGATCTCGGCGCGCGCCGGGTCCTGGATCTCGACCATCAGCGGGCCGACGCGCTGGCCGGTGTCGGCCTCGCCCAGCATCCGCAGAGTGTCGCGCGACATCACCAGGGTGGGCTGGATGATGTTGGGATAGCCCTTGGTGATCACGGCCACATAGACGGTCTTGCCGTTGTAGAGGGCCTTGTCGCCCTTCTTGACGCCCAGGCGCTTCAGCGCCGTCTCGTCGACCGCGATGGCGTAGGGGCGACGCAGGGCCTCGATCATCGACTGGGTGTAGTCGGTGGGCACGGTCACGTAGCCGGGGATCGCGTCGATCACCGTGACGTTGACGAACTCGCTCTTGCGGGCCGAGCCGCCGCTCTTGCCCTTGCCGGCGCGCTTGGCGCGGGCCTCTTCCTTGGCCTGCTCCTCGGCGGAAAGGATGTTCTGGAAGCGGCCGCCAGAGCCGTCCAGCGGGGCGACCTGCGTGACTTCGGGATGGCTGTAGACCAGCGGGATCATGCGGCGGGGCAGGCCGGACGGGCCGCCGAACAGGGCCTTGGCGCCGGGGCCCAGGACCATGATGTCGGCGCGGGCGCGGTCGATCTGAGCGGTAAAGCCCTTGCCGATGCCGACAAAGATGCCGACCTGGGCCAAGATGAGCAGGCCCGAAAAGGCCAAGGCGACGACCGCCGCCATGTAACGTCGCCACTCGTAGAGAAGAGTGGCCAAGGCCAACGACATTCCGACTCTTGCTCCCCCGAAACCGTTGGTTGCAGCAATGACCGGCGATCGCGGGACGGCCAAGTTAAATCGGGGTAAGGCGCATTTCCGGGATGAAATATTCGCGCGGCAAGCGGAACGGGCTGGATGGGCGCCTTCGGCGAGGCTAACGACATCGGCAGTGCTGAAATCCGACCCGCCCTTCACGATCCTTCGCGCGGCTTCCGGCCTGGTGCTGGCGTTCGCCGCGACGGCCTCCGCGCGGGCCGACGAGGGCATGTGGACCTTCGACAAGATCCCGGTCGAGCGCATCAAGGCGGCCACCGGCGTGACCCTGGATCAGAGCTGGCTGGACGCCGCGCAGGCCTCGGCCGTGCGCCTGACCACCGGCTGCTCGGCGGGACTGGTCAGTGGCCAGGGGCTGGCGATCACCAACAGCCACTGCGTCGCCGACTGCGCCCAAGGGCTGTCGACCCGTGACGGTCAGGACTACGTCCAGGACGGCTTCCTGACCGACGGCCGGGGCGAGGAGCGCAAGTGCGCGGGCGTTCAGGCCGAGGTGCTGCTGACCATCATCGACGTCACGGGTCAGGTGCGCAGCGCCGTCGCCGGCAAGACCGGGCGCGACTTCGTCCGCGCTCGCGACGGGGCCATGGCGGTGGCCGAGCTGGCCGCCTGCGGCATGGACCAGACGCTGCGTTGCCAGGCGATCGGCTTCTTCCGGGGCGGCCAGTACAAGGTGTACAAGTACCGCCGCTACAGCGACGTGCGGCTGGTCTTCATGCCCGAGATGGCCTCGGCCTCGTTCGGCGGCGATCCCGACAACTTCAACTTCCCGCGCTACGCCTTCGACGTCGCCTTCGTGCGGCTCTATGTCGACGGCAAACCGGCCGCGACGCGCGATCACCTGGCCTGGCGCGACACGCCGCCGGCCCCGGGCGAGCCGACCTTCGTCGTCGGCAATCCGGGCTCGACCGAACGCCAGCTGACCGTGGCCCAGCTGGAGACCCAGCGCGACCTCGTCCTGCCGGTGCTGCAGCTGCAGCGGGCCGAGCTGCGTGGCCGCCTCATCCAGTTCGGCCAGGAAAGCGCCGAGCACGCCCGTGTCGCCAGCCAGGCCCTGGCCTGGGTGCAGAACAGCTACAAGCTGGGCCTGGGCAAGCAGTTCACCCTCAACGACAAGGCCTTCCTGGACGCCAAGCGCGCCGATGAGGACGCCTTGCGCGCCAAGGTCGCCGCCGATCCGGCGCTCGCGGCGCAGACGGGCCAGGCCTGGGATGACATCGCGCAGGCCCAGCAGGCGGCCGCCGAGCTGTTCCTGCCCTGGCGCATGCTGGAATATGGCGGCAACTCGGACCTCTACTACTACGCCCGTCTGCTGGTGCGCGCGGCCCAGGAGCGCGAGAAGCCCGACGCCGAGCGCCTGCCCGAATATGTCGACGCCCGTCTGCCGCTGATTGAGCGCAAGCTGGCCGACGGACCCATGGCCGATCCGGCGGTGGAGCGACTCTATCTGGAGCACTGGCTGCTCAAGACCCGCGAGACCCTGACCGTCGACGACCCGCGGGTGAAGGCGCTGCTGGGTCGCGAGAGCCCCGAGCAGATCGCCAAGGCGCTGGCCGAGACACAGCTCGTCGATCCCGAGGCGCGCATGGCCCTCTGGAAGGGCGGCCTTGAGGCGATCAAGGCTTCCGAGGATCCGCTGGTCCGCTTCATCCTGCGCACCGATCCCATCGCCCGCGAGGCTCGGGCCGCCTACGAGACCCGGGTCTCGGGCCCGACCGACATCGCGGCCGAGAAGATCGCCAAGGCCCGCTTCGCCGTGCTGGGCGACAGCGTCTATCCGGACGCGACGTTCTCGCTGCGCCTCTCCTACGGCAAGGTCGCCGGCTGGGAAGAGCGGGGCAGGGCGATCCCGGCCGCGACGGACTTCGCCGGGTTCTACGATCGGGTGACGGGCGTTGATCCCTTCGCCGCCGCGCCGCGCTGGCTGGAGGCCAAGGACCAGCTGAAGCCCGACACGACGTTGGACTTCGTCAGCACCAACGACATCGTCGGCGGCAATTCCGGCTCGCCGGTGCTGGACGCCAAGGGACGGCTGATCGGGGTGGCGTTCGACGGCAACCTGCCGTCGCTGGGCGGGGCCTATGGCTATGACGGGACCCGCAATCGCACCGTCTCGCTGTCGGCCGTGGCCATCACCCAGGCGCTGGACAAGGTCTATGACCGCGCCGACCTGGTGAAAGAGTTGGCGGGGCGCTGAGGCGCTTCGTTTCACCCCCGCAACACACGGCAAGCTGGAACATTTCTAGCTCCTCTTCGGAGGCGTCGGCCTTTCGACGCTTCAACCAAGGGAGAGCGAGATGAGCGTTACAAGCGCCACTTCCTCTACGAACTGGGCGCAGCTGCGCCAGCTTCAGCAGGCGGAGGCTTTCAAGACCGCCGACGCCGACGGCGATGGGCAGCTGTCGCAGACCGAGTTCCAGTCGATCGGGCAAAATGTGCAGGGCTCGGGCCAGGATCGCGGCCCACCGCCCATGCGCGGCGGCGGCGGACCCGGCCAACATTTCGGCGGCGATACCTTGTCGTCGCTGCTGTCGACCCAGTCGGTCGACGACGTCGCCAGCTCGGTGATGTCGGCGGGCGACGCCGACGGCGACGGCCTGCTGACCAGCAGCGAGATCTCCACCGCCCTGGCCGCCAATGCGCCCGACGAGGTCAAGGGGCAGGGTCTGGAGGACAAGATGGCCGCAGACATCGTCGCGGCCCTGGACAGCGACGGCGACGGCAGCCTGTCGACCGAGGAGATCTCCAGCGCGATCTCCACGGCTTCGGCCAATCAGTCGGCTCAGGCCACGCGCGGTCCGCCACCGGGCCCGCCGCCTAGCGGTGGAACGCAGAGCGCCAACGGGACCTCCAGCGCCAGCGGCGTGTTCGACAGCCTCGACACCAACGAGGACGGCATCGTCTCGGCCGACGAGCTGGCTGCCGCAGGCAGCAGCGACAGCACGGACGCGACCAGCGCCGCCTCCGACCTGATCAAGACCGCCGACCAGGACGGCGACGGGGCGCTGAGCGGTACGGAGTTCCAGGCCCTGCTCGACCAGGGCAAGGAGACGAGCACCGACTCCACCTCGTCCCTGACCAGCCTGCTCTCGGGCTCCACGGCCGCGGCCGACCTGATGCAGAAGCTGTTGGCCCAACTGGACACGGCGCTGACGTCGTCGTCGTCGTCGAGCGCCAGCAGTGGGACGAGTGTCACGGCGTAGCTGCCCCAGCCTGTCATCCCGGCTCGGCGCGCTACGCGCTTGGCCGGGATGACAGTTTGTTCGGTAATAAGGCTCTGACTTAGGCGCCGCGTCGCTTCCTTAACCATTCCTTACTCAAGGCGCTTGCGTGCGACCGCTGACTTGGTGTCATTCTTCGCCCTTGGCCGGCGTCGCGGGGGCGCGCGCCACTTTAGTAAGGTCTTCGTCTTGATGTTCCGTCCTGAGAACGTTCAGGCCCTGGCGGGTCTGGCGCTCACCCTGGGTCTCTGCTGGCTCGTATCCGAGAATCGCAAGCGATTCCCGTGGGTTCTGGCGATTGCCGCCCTCGTCGTCCAAGTGCTGCTGGTGGTGGTGCTATTCGGCCTGCCCCAGGCGCGCCAACTGCTGCAGGGCGTCAACGGCGCCGTCGAGGGCCTGGCCAGTTCGACTCAGGCCGGCACCGCCTTCGTGTTCGGCTTCCTGGCCGGGGGCGACCAGCCCTACACGATCAGCAACCCGAACGCGGGCTTCATCTTCGCCTTCCGCGTCATGCCGGTGATCCTGGTGGTCTGCGCCCTGTCGGCGCTGCTGTGGCACTGGAAGATCCTGAAATGGGCCGCCCAGGGCTTCGGCTTCATCTTCCAGAAGACGCTGGGCCTGCGCGGTCCGCCGGCCCTGGCCACCGCCGCCACCATCTTCATGGGCCAGATCGAGGGCCCGATCTTCATCCGCGCCTATCTCGACAAGCTGTCGCGCTCCGAGCTGTTCATGCTGATCACGGTCGGCATGGCCTGCGTCTCGGGCTCGACCATGGTCGCCTACGCCACCATCCTGGCCGGTGTGCTGCCCAACGCCGCCGCCCACGTGCTGACCGCCTCGATCATCTCGGCCCCGGCCGGCGTGCTGCTGGCCCGCATCATCGTGCCGTCCGATCCGATGGAGAAGGGCGGGGACCTCGATCTGGCCGCCGAGGACAAGACCTACGGCAGCGCGATCGACGCCGTCATGAAGGGCACCACCGACGGCCTGCAGATCGCGCTGAACGTCGGCGCGACCCTGATCGTCTTCGTGGCCCTGGCCACCATGGTCGACAAGATCCTGGGCTCCATGCCCATGGTCGGCGGCCAGCCGCTGAGCATTGCGCGCGGCCTGGGCGTGGTCTTCTCGCCCCTGGCCTGGTCGATGGGCGTGCCCTGGAAGGAAGCCGGCACCGCCGGCGGCCTGCTGGGCGTGAAGCTGATTCTCACCGAGTTCACCGCCTTCATCCAGCTGGCCAAGGTCGGCGGCGTGGCGCTGGACGAACGCACCCGCATGATCATGACCTACGCCCTGTGCGGCTTCGCCAACATCGGCTCGGTCGGCATGAACGTCGCCGGCTTCTCGGTCCTGGTGCCGCAACGCCGCGCCGAGGTGCTGAGCCTGGTCTGGAAAGCCATGATGGCCGGCTTCCTGGCCACCTGCCTCACCGGCTCCTTGATCGGCCTCATGCCCCGGGCGCTGTTCGGGCTTTAAGTCGCTTTCATTCCGTAGCGAAAACCAAGCATCCTCCCGGTCAAAAGCCGGGAGGATTTTTCGTATGAAACTCTATGACTGCCTCCGCGCGCCCAATCCCCGGCGTGTCCGCTGGTTCATGGCGGAGAAGGGGATCGACGACGTCGAGATTGTCACGCTGTCGATCATGGGCGGCGAGCACAAGTCGCCCGAGTACCGGGCCAAGGCCGGGCTGTCGCACATGCCGGCGCTGGAGCTGGACGACGGGACGGTGATCACCGAGTCGGTCGCCATCTGCCGCTATCTGGAAAGCGTCTATCCCGAGCCGAACCTGTTCGGGCGCGACGCCAAGGAGACGGCGATCATCGAGATGTGGCTGCGGCGCGCCGAGCTGATGGTCGCCACGCCGATCATGCAGGGCGTGCGCCACAGCCATCCGGGCATGGCGGCCTTGGAGGCGCAGATCCCGGAGGTGGCGGCCTACAATCTCGACGGCGCCAAGCGCAGCCTGAAGATGCTGGACCGCCGCCTGGCCGAGAGCGCCTTCATCGCCACGGATCGCGTGACCATCGCCGATGTGGTGACGGTAGCCAGCATCGACTTTGGCCGCATGATCAAGTGGCGGCCCGATCCGGAGCTGGCCCACGTGAACCGCTGGTTCAACGCCATGCTGGAGCGCCCGGCCGCCAAGGCGGGGATGGCCGCCTAGCGGGTGCGGATTTTCTTCACCACGCCCGAGAAGTTCAGCATCGGGCCTGTGCCGGTCGAGATCAGGCCGCGGATGAACAGCAGCGAGCCGCCGGCCTTGATCACCTCGCCGGTCGAGGTGACCAGGTCGCCGGGGCGGGCGGGGCCGATGAACTCGCCGTTGAGGCTGACGGTCACGGCGCGGCTGTCGGCCAGGGCCTTCCAGCCGATCGCGAACAGCGAGTAGTCGGCGAAGGTCATCATGCAGCCGCCGTGCATGAACCCGCCGCCGTTCATGTGTTTGGTCTCGGCGCGGAAGGCGGCGGTGATGCGACCGTCTTCGGCTTCCTGGAAGTAGAAGGGCCCAGACTGGTCCTCGAACGGATCCATGCCCGACCAGGTGCGCCAGCCGGCCCATTCGCCGTCTTCCACCAGTCGCGGGCCGCTCCAGATGTCGTTTCCGCCGTCCATGGCCGATCCCCTCCGCTTGTTCTTATCGGTGTTCAGTTAGAAGGGCGTATGGCCGCGCGCAAGCCGCCGGTCTCGCCTCCGCTGACAATCCGTGGCAGGAGAGCGCTCATGACCTCCCCGATCCAAGACACGATCCTGTCCCTGCTGGCGCCTCTGGCCGAGGGCAAGTCGATCGACCCGATGAACGTCGCCAAGGCGGTCCAGCCCGAGCGCTGGCAGCAGATCCTGGGCCACGTGCGCACCAACGCCATCGAGCTGGCCCGCGAGGGCAAGGTGGTGATCCTGCGCCACAACAAGCCGGTGAACCCCGAGAAATTCCGCGGCGTCTACCGCATCCGCACGCGCCTGGAAGGCGATCCGACCTCGTTCGAGGACACGGTCGAGGGCGACGAAACCGGCGACGACGCTACGGAAGCTTGACCCCAGGGCGGCCGGGCCGTGTTCTGCCCCGAAAGGGGAGTGAACATGCGCAAGGTCGTGATCGCCGTGGCCGTATCGACGGCCATGGCCTTGGGCGCGCTGACGCCCGCGCCGGCCCTGGCCTGGAACGATCAGGGCCACATGGCGGTCGGCGACATCGCCTATGACACGCTCTCTGTCCGTGACCCAAAGGCGGTGGCCGCCATCGTCGCGATCATGCAGGGCCACCCCGACCGCGCCCGGTTCGAGAAGCGCCTGGCCGGCCTGACCGGCAAGGCGCGCGAGCGGCGCTTGTTCGCCCTGATGGCCGTCTGGCCCGACGACACGCGCGGCAGCCCCAACGACCGGCCCGATTGGCACTACGCCCTGAAGCTGGTCTCGCCGTCGCGGTTCGTGCTGCCGTTCACGGCGGGCAAGGCCGAGAAGGCCTTCGCCGAGCAACTGGCCATCGCCCGTGATGTGAAGGCGCCGCGCCCCCAGCGGGCCATCGCCCTGTGCTGGCTCATGCACATCGTCGGCGACCAGCATCAGCCGCTGCACGCCGGGCACTGGCTGTCGTGGGACTATCCCAAGAGCGATCGGGCTGGCAGCCTGGCCTTCGTCCGGCGCGAGAAGGGCGCGCCGCCCGTCGACATGCACGAACTGTGGGACAGCGCGCCCAACCGTGTGGCCGCCAGTAACGAGGCCGGCGCCGAGGCGATCGCCGCCACGGTCCAGAAGGTCTATCCGCGTCCGGCGCGCGTCGCCGATGGTTCGGCCGCTCTGGAGGCCTGGGAGCGTGAAAGCTGGGTCTTGGCCAAGGGCGTCGCCTATCGCGACGGCGCGCTGCCCCGGTCGCCGGACAAGGCCAAGGCGCCGGTGCTGCCGCCGGGCTACATGGCCAAGATGCGAAGCGTGGCCGACGCCCGCGTCGCGACGGCGGGCTATCGCCTGGCGGATGTGCTGGCCCTGGTGCGCTAGCAGCGACCCTGCGCCGCGCTTGTTTTCGCAGCCGGCGGGCTTAAGTGGCGACCATGCCGCTTGATCAGATCCTGGCCGACATCGCCGCCTGCCGGGCGTGCGCGCCGTACCTGCCGCATGTGCCTCGGCCCGTGACGCGGGTGCGCGAGGAGACCAGGATCCTGATCGCCGGCCAGGCGCCGGGGCGGCTGGTCCACGAAACCGGCCTGCCGTTCAACGACCCGTCAGGAAACCGCCTGCGCCAGTGGATGGGCATCGACCGCGAGACCTTCTACGGCCGGCCCGAGATCGGCGTGGCGGCCATGGCCTTCTGCTTTCCGGGCACCAATCCCAAGGGCGGCGACTATCCGCCGCCGCCGCGCTGCGCGGCGACGTGGCGCGCGCCGTTGCTCGCCGAGCTGCCCAATGTCGAGCTGACCCTGCTGGTCGGCAGCTACGCCCAGGACTGGGCGCTGCCCGGCCGGACCAGCAAGACCATGACCGAAACCATCGCCCGCTGGCGCGAGTTCGGACCGAACGTCCTGCCCATGCCGCACCCGTCCTGGCGCAACACCGGCTGGCTGAAGCGCAATCCGTGGTTCGAGGAAGAGGTCGTGCCCTTCCTTCGCCAACGTGTCGCGGACATTCTGGGCCGATGAACCGCCGCGCCCTGATCCTGACCGCGTCCGCCGCCGTGCTGAGCGCCTGCGCACCGCTGAAGCAGCGGCCCGAACTGGCGGCTTTGGGCTTTCGCGGCCCCAGGATCACCGACGATGGTTTCGTCAGTTTCGATGGTTCGACGCTAGGCCTCATGCGCTGGCTGCCGGCCACGGAGCCCGACTGGGTCGTGGTCGGCCTGCACGGCATGAACGACTACTCGAACGCCTATCACCTGGCGGCCGACTGGTGGGCGGGCAGGGGGATCGCGACCTACGCCCTGGACGTCCGGGGCTTTGGCCGCTCGCCCGAGCGCGGGGTCTGGGCGCCGGCCAACCTGGTGCTCGACGATGTCCGGGCCCTGATCACGGCTGTCCGCGAGCCGCACCCGAACGCCAAGGTCGCCCTGGCCGGGATCAGCATGGGCGGTGGTCTCGCCATCAGCGCCATGGCCTCGGATACCCCGCCGCCGGTCGACAAGCTGATGCTGTTCGCGCCGGCCGTCTGGGGCTGGTCCAACCAGCCGCTGCCCAATCGTCTCAGCCTGTGGATCACCGCCCACGCCACCCGCAGCTGGGTGGTCAAGCCGCCGGAGTGGCTGGTCCGCGACGTCATGGCGTCCGACAATATCGACGAGCTGCGTCGCATGGGTCGCGACCCGCTGATGATCTGGGGCGCGCGCTCCGACACCATCTACGGCTTGGTGAACCTGATGGAGCGGGCCTGGAGGTCGCCGGGCGGCGTCAATGTCCCCACGGCCTGGTTCTACGGCGCCAACGATCACATCATCCCTCGCGAGGCGACGGTTGAAGCCGTGGCGCGCCTCAAGCCCGGCGCGAAGACCGCCTACTACGCCAAGGGCTACCACCTGCTGCTGGTCGACAAGCAGGCGTCCAACGTCTGGAGCGACGCCGAGGCCTTCCTGCGCGACGCCCCCGGGCCCTGGCCGCCCTCGGGCGCGATGCCCATTCCGGCAACGCTTGCGGCCATGACAGCGTTGGACCCGCCGAAGGCCAAGAAACGCAAGTCGTCGCAACGTCAGGCTTCGGGCTTGTGAGCCGAGGCGAGCGGGCGTACACCGCCGCCACGTTCATTCTAGCTGAGGCGAGACCGACAGCATGACCTTGTTCGATTCCCCCGATTTCGAGGGACACGAAGGCGTCCACGCTTTCTTCGATGAAAAAACTGGTCTGAAGTCGATTATCGCGATCCACTCGACCGCGCGCGGCCCGGCGGCCGGCGGTTGCCGCATGTGGGACTACTCCAGCAGCGACGCGGCCGTGACCGACGCCCTGCGCCTGTCGCGCGGCATGTCGTACAAGAACGCCATGGCCGACCTCGACTTCGGCGGCGGCAAGGCCGTGATCATCGGCGACAGCCGCAGCCAGAAGACGCCGGAACTGTTCGAGGCTTTCGGCCGCGCCGTCGACAGCCTGGGCGGCCAGTACTGGACGGCCGAAGACGTCGGCGTCTCGCCGTCGGACCTGGAAAGCACCCGCAAGACAACCCGTTTCGTGGCCGGCCTGGAAGGCCACGCGGCCGCCTCGGGCGACCCGTCGCCGGTGACCGCCGAGGGCGTGTTCCGCGGCGTGCGCCTGTGCGTCGAGCGCGCCCTGAAGCGTGACCTGCAGGGCGTCCACGTCGCCATCCAGGGGGTGGGCCATGTCGGCGCCTATCTGGCCGAGAAGCTGCACGCCGCCGGCGCGGTCCTGACCATCGCCGACGTCAACCAGCAGGCCCTGAACGAGGTCGCCGCCAAGACCGGCGCGACGATCGTCCCTGCCGACGCCATCTTCGACGTCGAGGCCGACGTCTTCGCCCCTTGCGCCCTGGGCGGCGCGATCTCGGCCACGACCCTGCCGCGCCTGAAGGTCAAGGTGATCGCCGGCGGCGCCAACAACCAGCTGGCCGACGCCATGATCGGCCAGACCGTGTTCGATCGCGGCATCCTCTACGCCCCCGACTACGTCATCAACGGCGGCGGCATCATCAACGTGGCCGCCGAGATCCGCGCCCTGGAAGCCGGCAGCGCGTTCGACGGCGAGTGGGTCTCGACCAAGCTGGACCGCCTGGCCCAGACCCTGGCCGAGGTCATCGACCAGTCGATCTCGGAAAAGCGTCCGGCCAACCTGGTTGCCGACGAGATCGCCCGCGCCCGCATCGCGGCGGCTCGAGGCTAAACCACGACTTCGGGCGTTCTTCAGGGGCAAGTCCCCTGGAGGCGTCCATGTCGCATCTCGACGAACTTAAAGAGCAGATGGAAGCGGCCGTCGCGGCTCAGGATTTCGAGACCGCCGGCAAGCTGCGGATCGAGATCGAGGGTATCCAGCACAGCGCCATGGTGCGTGACGTCGAGAGCCAGCCTCAGGCCTCGTACTTCCAGCGCCAGACGCCCGGCAAGATGGGCTTGGGCACCGACCAGCCCGTTCCGAGGCGGCCCGAAGGCTGGGTCCCGCCGAAGAAGCCCGATCCGATGACCGCCAATCACTCGCGTGGCGGGCGTCGCACCAAGGCCTAGGCCGCCCGGTTCCGGCCGCTGATCGCCGAGCCGGCGTCCTTGTCCAGGGCCAGATAGACCGGCAGGGCCAGCAGGGTCACCACGCCGATCGCTACGAACGGCATCGTGAACCGGTCCGGCGTCAGGGCGCCATCCGCGCCGCGCGCCCAGTGCAGCATCATGCCGCCGAAGCTGACCCCAAGGGCCAGGCCGACCTGCTGGGTCACGGCCGACAGGGTCGAGGCCGCCGCCGTCGAGGTTTCCGGCACGTCGGCATAGGCGATGGTGTTGGCGGCGATGAACTGGTTGGAGCGGACGAAGCCGGCCAGGACCAAGATCGCCATCATCACCCACATCGGCGTCGAGTTGCGGAAGAAGGCCGGCGCGGTGGTCATCACCGCCGTCAGCACCACGAACAGCGCCAGGGACGAGCGGAAGCCGATCCGCCGCAGCAGGGCCGCGCCGAACGGGCGAGCGATCAGGATGCCGAACCCCGTCGCGATGGTGACGAGGCTGGCCCGCAGCGGCGTCCAACCCAGCGCCACCTGCAGCAGCAGCGGCATCAGGAACGGCGTCGCCCCGATGCCCAGCCGCACCAGCGTCCCGCCCAGCAGGCTGGCGCGATAGGTGGGATAGCGCAGCAGTGAGAGGTCCAGGATCGGCCGGCCGGTGCGCTTGAAGATCCGCAGATAGAGCGCCCCGCAGGCTACCGACAGCACCAGCAGCCCGACCTGGACCCAGGGCGGCAGCAGGTTGACGCCCGCCGTCTCGGCCATGATCACCAGGCCGCTGACCGCCAGGGCTGACAGGACGAAGCCGGGGGTGTCGAAGCGGCCGAGGTCTCGGCGAGGCTCGCTCCTGGGCACGAAGCGCAGGACGGCGACCATGCCCAGCAGGCCGACGGGCAGGTTGATGTAGAAGATCCACGGCCAGTCGGCGACGCTGAGCACAAGCCCTGCGATCGGCGGGCCGATCAGCGGGCCAACGAGCGCGGGCATGGTGAACCAGCCCATGGCCGCCAGCAGCTTGTCCTTGGGCGAGGCCCCGACCACGATCAGCCGCGCCACCGGCGTCATCATCGCTCCGCCGATGCCCTGGATGATACGCGAGGCGACCAGCGCCTCGAGGCTGCGCGACTGGCCGCACAGGGCCGAGCCCAGCAGGAAGACGATCATCGCCGACAGGAACACCCGCCGCGCGCCGAACCTTTCCGCCGCCCAGCCGCTGGCTGGCGTGAACACCGCCAGCGCGAGAATGTAGGAGGTCAGGGCCAGCTTCAGGTGGATCGGGTCGACCGCGAAGGCTCGTGAGAGCGTCGGCAGGGCGGTCGACAGGGCTGTGGAGTCGATGAACTCCATCAACAGCGCGCTGGCCACGGCGATCGAGACGAGACGCGTCGAGAGCGGGGAGGGCGCGGAGGACTGATCGGACACGAGGGCGCTTTACGCCCGTGCGACGCCAGGGTCCAGACGGGCGTCGGTCACATCCTTTCAAGACCGCAACAGCCGGGCGCGGCGAAGCTGTGCGCCATGAACCGACGCCAGCTTTTCCTCACCGCCGCCGCGCTCGCCGCTGTCTCCGTCTCGCCCGCCCTGGCCGCGCCGATCCGCACCCAGTGGAAGGTCAGCCTGTCGGAGGGTTTCGACGCCCTGTGCTTCCTGGGTCCGCTGTCGGGCAAGGACTTTTACGCCCGCTACTACAAGGACGAGCTGGCCGACGTCCTGCCGCGCATGCCCAAGGCGGCGATGGAGGCCATGGCCAGCCTGCAGGCCGAGGCCGACAAGGAAAACCAGCTCTTGGGGCCGGGCCTGTGCACCCTGATGTCGGGCGCGCCGATCGACACGCTGGACGCGGTGATCGCCGCCCTGGACGCGGCCGAGACGGCGATCCTGCCGACCTACAAGGCCAGCGCCTATTGGGACCAGAAGGACTGGGACCTGTTCATCGCTCGCCGGCCGCGCCTCCGGCTGGTGCTGGACGGTCTGCGCCAGGCCGGCTTCGTCGACCTGCGCCAGCGGATGCTGGCGCCCACGGCTGGGACCCGCCTGCCGGCCCTGCGCCAGAAGCTGGCCGGCTACGACGTGATCGCCGAACAGGAGCGCCTGCTGGGCCGGCCGCTGGACGCCTCGCTGGAGATCGTCCTGCTGTGGTTCAACAAGCCGCACGGCATCCGCGTGCAGGGCCAGCGCTTCATCACCGGCATCACCTGGCCCGACGAGATCGTGCTGCGCAACGCCGCCCACGAGGTGCTACACCCGCCGTTCCCGATGGACGGCCCCGCCGCCAAGGCCGCCCTGGCGGTGCTGGAGAAGGACGTCCTGCTCAAGAAGATCGTCGCCGAGCACGACCCGGCCTTCGGCTACAACAGCCTGGAGGGCCTGCTGAACGAGGACATGGTCGAAGCGCTGGAGCAGATCGTCAGCGAGCGCCTGGGCTTCGCGCAGGAGCCGCACAAGCGCTGGGAGCAGGCGGATGACGGCATGCATGTGCTGGCGGCGGGGCTCTATGGCCTGCTGAAGGCCGACGGCTACGACCGGACGGGCGGCAATCTGGAAGCCTGGACGACCGCGGCGGCCAAGAGCGGCAAGCTCGCGCCAGCCAGTTTGCACGCGAAGGCGGCCGAGGTGCTGCGGCGGCCGGCGGATGCGCTGTGGCCGGTGAAGAAGGCCTAGCGCTGAGGGGCCGAACCTCGTCCTTCGACAAGCTCAGGATGAGGTTCTACTGAATTGCCCTGATCCTCATCCTGAGCCTGTCGAAGGACGAGGATCACAAGCGGCGCTATTTCCCGCGCACCGAGACCGTCACGCCGACGACCGTGTCCTTGTCGGAATAGTCGATGGAGGTGAGCTTGCGGCGTGTGGCGGTCAATGAGACCTGGCGGTTGTCCTTGCGCCAGCCCAGGCCGATCTGGCGGCTGCCGAAGCGGGCGACCTTGTCCTCGCTGTAGCCGGCGTTGCGCCAGCCGCCCAGGGTGTCGCGGATCAGGTTCAGACCATAGGCCTTGCCCGAGCTGGCGGCGAACAGCATCCAGCGGCTGCGGCGCAGGTCCTCGGCCGAGGCGCGGGTCTTCGACACCAGGCTGTTGGCGGTCAGGGTGATGCGTTTGACGGCGCTGGACTGCATGCCCAGGGGCGTGAAGGGCAGGGGCTGATCGTTGACCTCGACCTTCAGGACCTTGCCGTACGGACGGACCTCGTGAACCCGGGTCAGGGCCAGCACCGGCGCGCGGCGCGGCATGGGGGCCTCGGCCAGCAGGCGGGCGGCGGGACGCGCGGGCTCGGCCTTGGCGGGGACGGGGTTCGGGGCGGTCTGCTCGGCGACGGCTTGCGGGGCGGGCGCGCCTGCCAGGCCGACGTCGGCGGGACCGCCAGCCAGCGCGACCGTGGCGGTCGCCGGCGTGGCATAGGCCTCTACAGTCGGCGTCTCGGGGACGGCGCGCGAGCGCTCGCCGCCGTAGCGGGCCGTGGCGATCGGGGCGTCCGGATCATCGACATAGGCGGCGCTCGCCGCGTCGGGGCCGCCGGCCAGGGTCAGGGTCTGGTTGAATTGCTCAGGGGCGCGAGTCGACAGCGCCGTCGCCGATCCCACGATCGCGACGCCGGCCGTCGTCAGCAGACATACGAGCGTGACGCGTCGCATGCTCGAGCAGCTCCCCATATCCCCTAACGGAAGTTAACGTTCCCAGGCGCACATGTATAGACGGCTCGCCTGACAACCGAACCGCGAGTGGCTCCAAGGGGTTACGCTTCCGCCTTAGTGGCCGGGTTTGGGCTCGAAGGTCCGTTTTTCCTTCAGCTTCACGCAGGCCTCGTCGGGCTTGCGGCCGTGCTGAGCCTTGGGCTCGGCCTTGGGGAAGCAGACGTTCTGCATTGGGTCTTGGTTCTGGAAGCCTCTGGTCATGGGCTTTTCCTCCCGCACGCCACTGAAATTATCACACCGCCGGGTTGCCGGCGTCGACTAACCGCACGTCCACGGAAACTTGAAGACGCGCCGCGCCGGGGTCGCCGATAATGGCGCCCGAGACGGGTAACGCTTGAGCTGGCGTTCGGGTGGCGGCGACGCGGATCAGGTCAGGCGATTCCGCCAGGCCGTTGGTCGGGTCGAACTCCAGCCAGCCCAGGTCGGGCAGGAATACCTCGCACCAGGCGTGGGTCGCCCCCGCGCCGCGGATGCCGGTTCCGGGCGAATGGATGTAGCCCGTGGCGAACAGCGCCGCGTAGCCCAGGCGGCGCAGGCCCTCGACCATCAGCCAGGCCAGATCGCGGCAGGCGCCGCTGTGTTTCTGCAGAGTCTCGACCGGGGTCTGCACACCTTGCTCGTGGCGGGTGCAGTAGCTGAACTGGCTGTGGATCAGCTCGTTGATGCGCAGCAGGAAGGCCAGGGCCGGCTCGTCCTTGTGGGTCGCCAGACCCCGCAGCCAGCGCAGAAGCACCGCGTCCGGATCGTCGGTGACCGGGGCGATGAACGGCTCCAGGGTCGCCCGATCCTCGCGGGAATAGACGATGGGCATCAGGGTGTCGGGGTTCTCGATCCGCTGCGGGACGAGGGGCGCGGGATAGCGGTCGATGACCAGTTCGCTGGCCACCCGCATGGCGTCCGACTTGCCGCTGGGCTCGAAGATGCAGACGCAGTTGCCGTTGGCGTCGTAGCTCCAGCGCGTGGCGCCGGGCGGGAAGAGGCGAAGGCTGGCCTCGACGATGCGCAGGGCGTGGCTGTCGCGTGGACGGATCAGCAGCCGCTGCGGTCCAAACCGCACCGGCCGTTCATAGTAGTACCGCGTCTCGTGGAGAATGCGGAGCCGTCCCATGCCGGAGCGTCAAACGCGCCGGCATGGCCAAGGTTCCTAACCTTTGAAACCCGCTTCCGCGAAAGCCAGCATGCGCTCCAGCAGGGCCACGACGTCGGACTCGCTGGTCTGGCCTTCCGACAGCACGTTCAGGCGGTCGAACTCGGCGAAGCGGTTGTTGTGCAGCATGCCCAGCGTGAAGTGCAGCCGCCAGTAGACGTCTTCCGGCGACAGGTCGGGACGTGCGCGCAGCAGGGCGTCGGAGAAGCGGCGCAGGTGCGAGACGTCGGTCTTCAACACGGTGCGGATCTCGTCGGTGCCTTCGCTGCGGGCGCGGATCAGGAACTGCAGCGAGATGCGGCGCTCGTGGTCCGGCGCCAGCCAGCGCAGCGGCGGGGTCAGCAGGGCGGCCAGGATCTCGCGGACCGGCGGCGCGCCGGCGTTGCGGTCGTTGGCCTCGTGCAGCATCTTGGCCCGCTCGCGGTTGAGCTCGGCCGTGCGGCGCTTGAAGATCTCGAACAGCAACGCGTCCTTGGACCCGAAGTGATAGTTCACCGAGGCCAGGTTCACGCCGGCGGCGGCGGTGATGTCGCGCACCGAGACGTTCTGGAAGCCGTGCAGGGCGAACAGGCGCTCGGCGGCCACGAAAACCAGGTTCTTGGTGGCGGCTTCGGTCTCGGCGGCCTCGACTTCGGTAGAAGCGGCGGCGTCGGTGGTCGGACTCACTACATATTCCCCTTTACCCGTAGGGAAGTCTTACGGGCGTTCGAATTTGGCGCAAGCGTCAATAGCGCTTGCTGTAGCGCGTAACGCCGTTCGCGTTTAGGCTTTTCCCGTTTAGCGCGTGGGGACTCACCGATGATCGGCATGCTGACGGCCTTTTTGCTCCTGGGCGGGCAGGCGGCGGCAGTTTCCGCGCCGCCCCAGGACGATCAGTCCAAGATCGATTCCGTCACCATTACCGCCCCCGAACAGAAGACCAAGGCCGCGCCCCGGTGGTCGGAGCGTATCGAGGGGATCGGCTGGCCGTTCCTGGGCGTGGGCGAGGACAAGGGCGTCATCACCTTCGCCAAGACCGGCAAGACGCCGGCGGGGCAGACCTGGCAGCGGGTCTGGGTGCGCCACGAGTTCCGCGCGCCGCAAAGCGAGGCCGGCCTGACCTTCCGCTCCGAACGCATGGCCCAGGACGTCGACTGCCAGACGCGCGCGTTCCGCAGCCTGGCGGTCTATCGCTATCCCGAGAACAATCTGAAGGGGGCCGAGACGGCCTACGCCTTCGAGGAGCGCGGTTGGACCAAGCCCGAGCCGGGCGCGTTCGACGAGAGCGTGGTCGACGCGGCCTGCATGAAACCTCCGACGGGCTAGCGCCGCTGGCGCTGCTGGACCTGTGGGTCGACGGCCAGGTTCCACAGAAAGACCTGCCGGGCCTTGGAGCCCGCCGACAGCGACCGCAGCTCTTTGACCTGGTCCTTGGTCAGGCGGAACCGGCGATAGCCGCGCTCGCCCAGGCACTTGGCCAGCGGTTCTCGAAGCTGGCTGGAGATCTGGCGGAAGGGGCGGCTCATGCGGCCGCTGCCCGGATCCGCCGCCTCGATCATCTGGCTGATGGAGATCGCGTCGGACCCGGCCGCCGTCCCTGGCATGTTGTTCGGAAAGATCAGGTCGACCAGCGCGTACTCGACCGGGGCGTCCTGGCCTACGCGATAGGCGCATTCGACCGCGTCGGTGCGGTACTGCAGGTAAGACACGCCCGTCTTGCCCCAGCTCTCGTCGCCGCGCTGGCGCTGGGCGTGAGCGGTCGAGGCGACCAGCAGGGCGCAGGTCAGAGCGGTGAGAGCGAGATGTCGGCGCATGACGGGATCAACCTTCGGGTGATCCAGTGAGGCTTCAGGCCGCCGATTTCGTCAAGGGCGGCTTGGCTAGGGGCGCCAGGCGCTCGACCGGACGGCCCATGCGGCCACGACGCAGCTGGCGCAGCAGCGGACGGGCCACGGCCACACCCAGGATCAGCGGGGCCAGCACCAGGGCCAGCAGCTTGCGCTGCGGGCTGTCGGCGCGCTTGAGGAAGTAGCGGACCAGGCCCTTGCCCTTGTGCCACTCGACGATCAGCGGGTTTTCCTTGCTGGTCGAACCGACGTGGATGATGCGGGCGTTGGGCTGGAACAGCACGCTGCCGCCCCGCTGACGGGCGCGCCAGCACAGGTCGACGTCCTCGACATGCAGGAAATAGCCCTCGTCGAAACCGCCAAGGACGTGGAAGTCGGACGCCGACATGTAGAAGCAGGCGCCCGAGATCGTAGGGGTGTCCACCGGGTGCGAAGGGGGGGCTTCGCTCTCCCGGTGGATCTCGAAGCGGCGCAGCGGGGGCAGGGTGGCGCTAAGCTTCGAGAGGGTAAGCAGGGTCGTGACGGGCGTGATCTCGCCGCGTCGCGCGCCCCGCTGTTCTGTGCCGTCGGTGTTGAAGACCCGGGCCCCGATCACGCAGGGCGAAGGGCGATCGCGGGCGGCGTCGGCCAAGGCCGCCACTGCGCCGGGGGTCAGGAACGCGTCGGGATTGAGGAAGACCAGGGCCTGGCCCTTGGCCGCGGCCGCGCCTAGATTGGCGGCGCGGGCGAAACCGATATTGCCCAGGCCCTGCAGCAGCCGCACGCGCGGCTCGCGGCGGGCCAGCTCGCGCAGCCAGGCCGCGTCGGCCAGGGACGAGCCGTTGTCGACGATGACGAATTCCTCGACCAGCGGCTCGGCCAGCACGTGGCGCACGCTTTCCATCAGCGCCGGACCGGTCATGTAGACGACCATGATCAGCGACAGGCGCGGCTGCGCCAGGGCTGCGGCGCGGGAGTGGGCGGGATCGATCGAAACGAACATGCGTTTGTTGCGCTCAAAATAGTTGCATAAAAACTGTACGTGCGGAAAACATGATCCGCAAGACCTCATGATGGGTCGACAACGGATTGTTGCGTTTTTACGCAATGTGTAACAACTAGGGGAGCGCCCGCAGTTGGGCGCGGAAGCGGCTTAGCGATGTCCAGAACGGCGATGAACCCCGCCAAGGCGGCGTTGACCAAGACTCTCCGCCGTGAGGCGGGGCGTTGGCTCAAGGCTGCGCGTGAAGCGGTAGGCCTGACACAAGCGGAATTGGCCGAGAAGACCGGTTTGCGCTATTACACCTTCGTGTCTCAGGTGGAGAACGGTCTCGGTCGCGTGCCGATCGAGGCCCAAGCCGTCTGGGCCGAGAGCCTGGGGCTTGAACCTGGGCAATTCGCCCGCACATTGCTGCGATACTACGAACCTGAGCTGTACCGCCTGCTGTTCGACGGCGCGGCCGAAGAGGCCGAGCCTGTCGCGGACAGAGCGGCGCAAGCCTGACGAGCTTTGAATGGGTGAGATCCTAGCCTTCAGCCCCCGGCCTCCGGCCAGTGACTGGTCCGCGAACGAGCGGGGCCTGCTGTTGCTGCTCACCCAGCAACTGGCTTCGACCTATGGCGAGGTCGACGGCGTGTTCGGCCAGACCGATTCTGGCGATCCCTGGTACGTCGTCACCGATGGCAACCAGGACGTGGTCGTCCACATCGCCCGCATCGACGGCCAGTTCGTGGTGCACGATGCGGCGGTCGACATGTTCCACCAGGTTGGCAGCCTGTGGGGCGCCCTGCGCCATGTGCTGGCCTCGAACGTCGATGACCCCACCGGTGTCGTGGTGGCGTTCAACCCGTCCAGCCGCGAAGCCCAGTCCTTCCTGTCGCTGGTCATCGCCGTGGGCCTGTACCTGGAACTGCGCGGCGTCGACCTGGGCGAGGCCGGCCGCCTGAACTTCGAGAACCTGCCGCGCGTCGACGATCCCGAGATCGAGAGTGTGGCGTCCAAGCTGATCGCCGCCCTCAATCTCGAGGCCGATCGTGATCAGAGCCATACCCCGCAGGCCCACGTGGCCGGCGAGGCCGCGGCGGCGACGCCGGTGAAGGCCGTCACGGCCCGGGGCGTCGTGATCGAGACCGCCACGCAGAGCCACGACGGCCTGCCCGCGGTCGACGGCGCCCACGTGGCCCACGTCCAGACCTCGACCTCGGTCGCCACGGCCTCGGCGCCGCGGGCCGAAGCCGAGCCTGAAGGCCAGTACGAGCTGTCGCTGAGCAGCGGCGATGTCCGGGAGATGGCCTTCGCCGGCGCCAAGGCGGCGATGGTCGGCACCAACGGCAATGACTACCTGTACGGCACGTCGGACGGCGACGTGATCGCCGGCGGCGGCGGCAACGACTATATCGACGGCGGCGGCGCGCGCGCGGGCCAGATCGACCGCATCGACGGCGGCGCGGGCGACGACACCATCGTCATGAACGCGCGCGTGGTGGCGTCCGGCAGCGCCGGCGCCGACACCTTCCTGCTCTCGGCCGAGCAGCCGACGAACAAGACCGACGCCCTGCTGGGCGTCGTGCTCGACTTCTCGGCCGCCAAGGGCGACCACCTGTCGGTGCAGGGCAAGGGCGAGATGACCGTTGTCAACACGGCGGCCGTCAATGACGTGCTGGCCGCGCAAGGCGCGACGCTGGGTGAGGCGACCGCCGCGCAGGTGACCGACGTGAGTAAGGTCGTGTCGGGCGTCCGCGTCGGCTTCGATCTGGATGGCGACGGGCGCGAGGACGTCTTCATCCTGCTTGGCGGCGCGACCACCGCGACGTTCAAGGTCGGCACGACGATCGCCAACGACCACTATGACGACGCGTCGGTGGGCCTGGTTGGTCAGGCGACGACGACCGACATCGCCGGCCACCCTGCAGATCCGTCTGCGACGCACTAGGGCGCGCGAGGGGGAGGGGCGTCAGCCCCGCACCAGCTCGCGCATCGCCTTGTCCAGGCCTTCCAGGGTCAGCGGATACATGCGGTCCGACAGGATCTGCTTCATCACGCCGATCGACTGGGTGTAGTCCCAGTGCCGCTCTGGCGTCGGGTTCAGCCAGATACAGCTCTGATAGATGTCGGTGACCCGCTGCATCCAGATCGCGCCGGGCTCCTCGTTCCAGTGCTCGACGCTGCCGCCTGGATAGGTGATCTCGTACGGGCTCATGGTCGCGTCGCCGACGAAGATGATCTTGTAGTCGGCCGGGAACTTGTGGAGCACGTCGAAGGTCGGGATCTTCTCGGTGTGGCGGCGCTTATTGTCCTTCCAGACCGTCTCGTAGAGGCAGTTGTGGAAGTAGTAGAACTCCAGGTTCTTGAACTCGGTCTTGGCGGCGGAAAACAGCTCCTCGCAGAGCTTGATGTGGCCGTCCATCGAGCCGCCGATATCGAAGAAGATCAGCACCTTGATGGCGTTGCGGCGCTCGGCGCGCATCTGGATGTCCAGATAGCCCTTCTCGGCCGTGCCCTTGATCGTGCCGTTCAGGTCGAGCTCGTCGGCCGCGCCGGTGCGGGCGAACTTGCGCAGGCGGCGTAGGGCGACCTTGATGTTGCGGGTGCCCAGCTCGACCGAGTCATCGAGGTTCTTGTACTCGCGCTTGTCCCAGACCTTCACCGCGCGGCCGTGGCGGCTCTTGTCCTGGCCGATGCGCACGCCTTCGGGATTGTAGCCGTTATTGCCGAACGGCGAGGTGCCGCCCGAGCCGATCATCTTGTTGCCGCCCTCGTGGCGCTTGTTCTGCTCGCGCAAACGCTCCTGCAGGGTCTCCATCAGCTTCTCGAAGCCGCCCAGCGCCTCGATCTGCGCCTTCTCCTCGTCGGTGAGGAACTTCTCGGTCAGGGCTTTCAGCCACTCTTCCGGGATGTCGGCGGCGAGGCCTTCGTTGACCGTCTCCAGCCCCTTGAAGACGTGGCTGAACACGCGGTCGAACTTGTCGAGGTTCTTCTCGTCCTTCACCAGGCTGGCGCGCGACAGGAAGTAGAAGTCCTCGATCCGGCGATCGATGACGTCCTTGTCCAGGGCCTCCATCAGCAGGAGGTACTCGCGCAGGCTGACGGGAACCTTGGCCTGGCGGAGCTCGGAGAAGAAGCGAAGGAACATCGGCGCGGCTTTCGAACAGATGTTCGATTGTGGAGGGTTCTCAAACGGGACGCAACCGAGCTGAAGAACTTGCCCCCTCCGCGCTGGCGCGCTCCTCCCCCGGAGGGGGAAGAAGGATCATGTTCCGCCCGTCTTGGGGGGGGCGGACGATCGCGAAGCGATCAGGTGGGGGGAAGTTCAGGCTCTCCTGAGAATGAACTCCAGGTCGTTCGTCTCGCCGACTTTGAAGAAATACTCCCCGAGCTTCTCGAACCCCATGCGCCCATACAGCTTCTGGGCCCCGAAGTTCTCCGACCACACGCCGATCCAGATCCTGCGCGGGCCCAGCCAGTCCAGCGCCGTGTTCAGCAGCAACGACCCACGCCCGCCACCCTGGTGGCTCTTCAGCACATAGATCCGCTTCAGCTCACCATCCGTGGCGCTCGCCTCGTCATGCGGCAGATCACACGGCCCAGCCAAAGCATACCCGATCGCCTCGCCGTCCTCGTCCTCGAGCAGCCAAGTCGCCTTGTCGGGATGAGCCAGGTCGTTCCGCGTCCGCTCCAGCCCGTAGGCATAGGCCAGGAAGGTCTCCAGGTCCTCGGGCGGATAGAGGTGGGCAAAGGTTTCCGTGAAGGTCCGCGCGCCCAGGCTGGACACAGTGTCGGCGTCTTCGATGGTGGCGCGGCGAAGGGTGTCGGTCATGACGACTTGGTAGCCGCCATGACCGGACCTTTGCAACGCGCTCTAGAACCCTTCCAGCGCCACCTTGCCGATGGTGCGGGCGCTCTCGACGATGCGGTGGGCTTCCAGGAGGTCGGCCGCACGGATCTTGCCGACCACCTGGGTCAGGGTGGTGCGCAGCACGCCCTGGTCGACCAGGTCCGCGACTTCGGTCAGCAGCCTGTGCTGCTCGATCATGTCCGGCGTGCCTTGCGGGCGGGCGAACATATATTCCCAGTGGATCGAGGCGGCCTTGGCCTGCAGCGGGCGGATGTTGAGGTCGCCGTCGGCCTCGATGATGCCGATCTTGCCCTGCAGGGCGATGGCGTCCGAGACCTGCAGGAAGTGCTCGGCGCTGTGGGTCAGCACGGCGATATAGGCCGGCGCTTCCAGGCCCAGGCGCTTCAATTCGTCGGCCAGCGGCTGGCCGTGGTCGAACACCTGGTGCGCGCCCAGGCCCTCGACCCACTGGCGGGTCTCGTCGCGCGAGGCGCTGGCCACGACGTTCAGCTTGGTCAGCTTGCGGGCCAGCTGGATCAGGGCCGAGCCGACGCCGCCCGCCCCGCCGATGATCACCAGGGTCTGACCCTCGCCGCCGTCGCGGGCCACGCCCAGGCGGTCGAACAGCAGTTCCCAGGCGGTGATGAAGGTCAGCGGCATGGCGGCGGCCTGGGCAAAGTCCAGGGTCTTGGGCTTCTTGCCGACGATGCGCTCGTCGACCAGGTGCAGCTCGGCGTTCGAGCCCGGGCGATGGATCGCGCCGGCGTAGAACACCTCGTCGCCAGGCGAGAACAGGGTGACGGCCTCGCCGACCGCCTCGACCACGCCGGCGGCGTCGTAGCCCAGGATCCGGACCTCGCCTTCAGCCGGCTGGGCGCGGCTGCGGACCTTGGTGTCGACGGGGTTCACCGAGACGGCCTTCACCCGCACCAGGATGTCGTGGCCGGTCGCCACGGGATCGGGCGCTTCCAGGTCGAGCAGGGCGTTGGGATCGGTGGCGGGCAGCAGCTCGCGGAAGCCGACGATCTTCATGTTGGTCTCCAGAAAGATGGGCGGTTTCGAACCGCAGCAGGGAGATCGCTCCACGATACGATCTTCGCAAGTACGGTCATTTTCTGTATGTAGTACCCAATTGGATACTGTGAGGCCTGCGATGGAAGACCCCAAGGAGTGCGGTGTCGAGGCGGCGCTGGGCCTGATCGACGGCAAGTGGAAGGGCGTCATCCTGTTCCACCTGATGAGCGGTCGCATGCGCTTCAACGCCCTGGGTCGGAAGCTGGGGGCGGTGACCCAGCGCATGCTGACCAAGCAACTGCGCGAGCTGGAGGCCGATGGCCTGATCGTCCGCACGGTCTATGCCGAGGTGCCGCCCAAGGTCGAATACTCGCTGTCGACCAAGGGCAAGAGCCTGGAGCCGGTGATCTGCGCGCTGAAGGCCTGGGGCGACGCCAATGTGCTGGGCCTGACGGCCGAGCCTGAGCGCAAGGCCGGCTGACCGATGACCCTGGCCCTCTACACCCACCTCGACATGCTGGACCACCAGCCCGGCGACGGCCACGTGGAGAGCCCCCAGCGCCTGCGGGCGGTGATCGACGCCCTGAACGATGATCCTAACCTGGAGCTGGAGCCCCAGGACGCGCCGCTGGTCGATGTTGAGGACCTGCTGCGGGTGCATCCCCAAGCCTTCGTCGAGGCCGTTTTTGCCGCCGCGCCCAGCAGCGGCCGGCGGTCGCTGGATCCGGACACGGTGATGTCGACCGGCAGCCTGACGGCGGCGCGGCGGGCGGCCGGAGCCTGCGCGGCGGCGGTGCGGGCCGTGGCGGCGGGCGAGACCGAGCGGGCGTTCTGCGCCGTGCGACCGCCGGGGCACCATGCCGAGCCAGGGACGGCCATGGGCTTCTGCGTCTTCTCCAACGTCGCCGTGGCGGCCCGCGCGGCTCAGGCGGCGGGGCTGAAGCGGGTGGCGATCGTCGACTTCGACGTCCATCACGGCAACGGCACGCAGGCGGTGTTCGAGAACGACCCAACGGTGTTCTTCGCCTCGATCCACCAGTCGCCGCTGTATCCCGGCACCGGTGATCCGTCGGAGCGGGGCGTGGGCAACATCGCCAACGCCATCGTCGCTCCGCATGCGCCGCGCGAGACCTGGCGGTCGCGATTCGAGGGCCTGATGGACAAGGTCGACGCCTTCGCGCCCGAACTGGTCATCGTCTCGGCCGGTTTCGACGCCCACGTCCGCGATCCGCTGTCGGCGCAGAGCCTGGAAGAGGACGACTTCGCCTGGGCGACCCGCGCGATCGTCTCGGTGGCCAAGGCCCGCGCCAAGGGCCGGGTTGTGTCCTCGCTCGAGGGCGGTTACGACCTCCAGGCGCTGGGGCGTTCCGCCGCCGCGCATGTGCGCGCTCTTCAGGAGGGGTGAGAGGACGGAACGGCCATCGGCCGACCGACTTCTCTACAACATGGCCGACGTCACCACCGCCGACCAAGCATCCCCGCCCGTGCGACCGGGCGTCATCACCCTGGCCCGCCACGGCGAACCCGCCCTGTCGCGCAAGGTGAAGCTCAACGCGCCTGAATACGGCGAGTGGTGGGCGCGCTACGAGGTGGGCGGCCTGAAGGAAGGCCAGACCCCGCCGGACCAGCTGATCGTCATCGCCCTCGAGGTCGACACCATCATCGCCTCGACCCGCCGCCGCGCCATCGAGACCGCCGAGGCGGTGACCAGGGGCCGGGCCTTCGCCACCGATCCGATGTTCATCGAGGCCCCGCTGCCGCCGCCGCCCTGGCCGCTGTGGCTGAAGATGTCGCCCAAGCGCCTGGGTTTCTTCGCCCGTTTCTGGTGGTGGTTCTTCAACAACCACGGCGGCCAGGAGACTCGCGCGCAGGCCGAGGTCCGGGCCGGCAAGGCCGCCGACCTGCTGGTCGAGTTGTCGGACCAGGGCCAGAACGTGCTGGTGGTCGCCCACGGCTTCTTCAACTGGATGATCGCCGATGCGCTCAAGCAGCGCGGCCTGACGAAACTGGTCGACGAGGGGCACGCCTATTGGAGCATCAAGCGCTTCCGCCGCGCCTGATCTGTCCCTGATCTCGCAAACCCTCTTCCCTTAACCACGCCCAGGCTCTAGGCCGTTGCTCGCGTCGGCCTGGGACACTAGGCTCACGCCTGTTCACCTGAGAGTTGAAATGACCGACGCCGCCAGCCCCCCCGCAGACATCTCCGCCCTGAGCTTCGAGGAAGCCCTGGCGCAGCTGGAGCGGATCGTGGCCGAGCTGGAGTCGGGCCAGGCGCCGCTGGAGCGCTCCATCGACATCTACGAGCGCGGCGCGGCCCTGAAGGCCCACTGCGAGAAGAAGCTGGAGGCCGCGCGCCTTAAGGTCGAGAAGATCGTTCTCGGCCAAGGCGGGGCCGTCGCCGCCGAAGCGGCCGAGTTCAACTGATGACCGATCTGGCCCCGTCCGATCTGGCGCGGCGCATCGTCCAGGCCGCCGACATCGTCACGGTGGCGCTGGATGAATTGCTGCCGCGCGCCGATGGGCCGGAGACCCGCCTGACCGAGGCCATGCGTTACGCGGCCCTGGGCCCGGGCAAGCGCCTGCGCCCGTTCTTCGCGCTCGAGACCGGCAAGATGTTCGACCTGCCCGAGCGGCCGGTGCTGCGCGCGGCCTGCGCGCTGGAGTGCATCCACGCCTACAGCCTGGTCCACGACGACCTGCCGGCCATGGACGACGACGACGTCCGCCGCGGCCGTCCGACCGTGCACAAGCAATATGACGAGGCCACCGCCATCCTCGCGGGCGACGCCCTGCAGACGGCCGCCTTCGAGATCATGGCCCACCCCGACACCCACGATGACGGCCATGTCCGTTCGGAGCTGGTGCGGAAGCTCGCCATCGCCTCGGGCGCCAAGGGTATGGCTGGCGGTCAGATGATCGACATCCTGGGCGTCCGCGACGACCTGGGCGCGGTGGCGCGCATGCAGCGCCTGAAGACCGGCGCCCTGATCGCCTTCGCCTTCGAGATCCCGCTGATCATCGCCCGGGCCAAGGACGCCGAGCGCGCCGCGCTGATGGCCTTCGCCCAGGACCTGGGGCTGGCCTACCAGATCGTCGACGACATCCTGGACGCCGAGGGCGACCCCGAGACCATGGGCAAGGCCACCGGCGGCAAGGACGCCGCCATGGGCAAGGCCAACTACGTCACCCTGCTGGGGCTGGACGCGGCGAAAGAGCGCGTGGCGCTTCTGGCCGACCAGACCCGTTCCCATCTCGAAATCTTTGGCGAACGAGCCGAACATCTGCGCGAAAGCGTTGATTTCGTGCTGGACCGCCGCAACTGACCGCGCTTTTGTCAAACATGTCTTCCAAAACGCCACTGCTCGACACCATCGCCTCGCCCGCCGACACGCGGGGCCTGTCGGTACCGGAACTCAAGCAGCTTGCCGCCGAGGTCCGGGCCGAGATGATCGACGCGGTGTCGGTGACGGGCGGGCATCTGGGCGCGGGCCTGGGCGTGGTCGAGATGACCGTTGCGCTGCACCACGTGTTCGAGACGCCCAAGGACATCGTCATCTGGGACGTCGGCCACCAGGCCTATCCGCACAAGATCCTCACCGGCCGCCGCGACCGCATCAAGACGCTGCGCCAGGGCGGCGGCCTGTCGGGCTTCACCAAGCGGGCCGAGAGCGAGTACGACCCGTTCGGCGCGGCCCACGCGGCCACCTCGATCTCGGCGGCGCTGGGCTTCTGCGCCGCGCGCGACGCCAAGGGCGAGGACAACAGCGTCATCGCCGTGATCGGCGACGGCTCGCTGGGCGCGGGCATGGCCTATGAGGCGATGAACGCGGCGACCGACACCACCAAGCGCCTGATCGTCATCCTCAACGACAACGACATGTCGATCGCCCCGCCGGTGGGCGGCATGAGCGCCTATCTGGCCAACCTGGTCTCGGGCGGCGCCTACCGCTCGGTGCGCAAGCTGGGCAAGACGGTCGTCGAAAAGCTGCCGACCCCGATGCGTGAAGCGGCCCGCAAGGCGGAAGAATATGCCCGGGGCATGGTCACCGGCGGCACCTTCTTCGAAGAGCTGGGCTTCCACTATGTCGGCCCGATCGACGGCCACGACATGGACGCCCTGGTCAGCGTGCTCAAGAACGCCAAGGCCTTCGGCGACAAGCCGGTGCTGGTCCACTGCGTCACCCAGAAGGGCAAGGGCTACGCCCCGGCCGAGGGCGCCGACGACAAGCTGCACGCCGTGGCCAAGTTCGACGTCGTCACCGGCCAGCAGCAGAAGGCGGCCGCCGGCCCGCCCAGCTACACCAAGGTCTTCGCCCAGGAACTGGTTCGCCAGGCCGAGAAGGACGACAAGATCGTCGCCATCACCGCCGCCATGCCCTCGGGCACGGGACTGGACATCTTCGGCAAGGCCTTCCCGGACCGCACCTTCGACGTCGGCATTGCCGAGCAGCATGCGGTGACCTTCGCCGCGGGCCTGGCCGCCGACGGCATGAAGCCGTTCACGGCGATCTATTCGACCTTCCTGCAGCGCGGCTACGACCAGGTGGTGCACGATGTCGCCATCCAGGGCCTGCCGGTGCGCTTCGCCATGGACCGCGCCGGCCTGGTCGGCGCCGACGGCCCCACCCACGCCGGCAGCTTCGACATCGGCTTCATGGGCGCTCTGCCCGGCATGGTGCTGATGGCCGCCGCCGACGAGGTCGAGCTGGCCCGCATGGTCGCCACCGCCGCCGCCATCGACGACCGCCCCAGCGCCTTCCGTTATCCGCGCGGCGAGGGCCTGGGCCTGGAGATGCCGACCGACATCCAGCCGCTGGAGATCGGCAAGGGCCGCATCGTCCGCGAAGGGACCAGCGTCGCCATCGTTTCGTTCGGCACCCGCCTGTCGGAAAGTCTCAAGGCCGCCGACCTGCTGGCCGCGCGCGGCCTCTCGGCTACTGTCTGCGACGCCCGCTTCGCCAAGCCGCTGGATCTCGACCTGCTGCTGCGCCTGGCGCGCGAGCACGAGGCGATCATCACGGTCGAAGAAGGCTCGATGGGCGGCTTCGGGGCCTTCGTGCTGCAGGCCCTGGCCGAGCATGGCGCGTTCGATCGCGGCCTGAAGATCCGCACCCTGTGCCTGCCCGACGTCTTCCAGGACCAGGACAAGCCCGACGCCATGTACGCCCAGGCCGGCCTAGACGCCGACGGCATCCTGCGCGGCGCCCTATCCGCCCTGGGCATGGACAATGTCAGCGCGGCCGGGACTGGCCGCCGGGCTTGAAGCCTAAACCCCGCAGGCCTTGAAGAAGGCCTTCACGTGACCCTGGTCGGCAGATCCTGCCGTCAGGCTGTGGCGCGCGCCTTGGGCCATTAGGTCCAGGTCGCCCGACTTGCGGAAGTTGGCCAGGGCTGGGGCGCTGGTGCGGCCGCGGCCTTCCAGCAGCTTGCCGCCAGAAACCTCGTCTTCCAGCGCGTCGGCGGGGAAACGGCTCTCTGTCCGGCCCGAGGTCAGGACGATCTCCGAGCCCGATAGGCCCAGCGCCGAGACATCGACCTGATCCTGGCCGGGGCGGCAGCTGATCATCAGCAGGACGTCGTCACTGTTGGGACGGCCATAGGCCAGGCGCGGGGCTTCCTGCGCGGCTTCGAGATAGGCCCAGCGATAGCCGCCTTCCGCGACCTTCTCGTGCGCGCAGCCAGCCAGGCCGGCGGTCATGAGCGCGAGGGCGGCAAGAGCGATGCGGGACGCCATGGGATGGTCCTCCTCGCTCGATCAACGCAGCGGGGGCCCGAATGGCTCCTGAAACGAAACCGGGCGCGGAAGCCTTGCGGCCGCCGCGCCCGTCAGGTTCGACGTTCCGTCTCGCTTAGAAGGGCGAGAACTTCTCGACCAGCGACTGGCCGGCCGGGGTCTTCTGTACGCGGCTGATGTCGCCGCGGCCGCCGTAGCTGATGCGGGCTTCGGCGATCTGCGTGTGCTTGATGGTGTTGGCCGAGGAGATGTCTTCCGGACGCACGATACCGGCCACGGTCAGCTGGCGCAGCTCGGCGTTGGTGCGGACTTCCTGGGTGCCCTGGATGACCATGTTGCCGTTCGGCAGGACCTGGCTGACCACGGCGGCGATCGTCAGGCTGATCTTTTCCGAGCGCTGGACGCTGCCGGCGCCGGCATTGGTGGTGGCCGAGTTGGTGTTCAGGGCGTTGGCCGGATCGAAGCCGCCCGGCAGCACCTTGCCCAGGCTCGATTCCAGGCCCAGCAGGTTCGGGATGCCGGCCTTCATGTTCGAGGTGCGCGAGCTGGCGGTCTGGTTCTTGGTGCTGGCGCTGTCGTCGATGTCGATCATCACGGTCAGGATGTCGCCGACGCGGCTGGCGCGCTGATCGTTGAAGAAGGCGCGGGCGCCGACGCGCCACAGCGAGTTGGCCGAGGCAGCCTGCGGGGCCGGCTCACGCGAGGAGACGTATTGCTGCTCCATCGGAGCCAGGGCGGCCGGATAGCCGACCGGGGCCAGGTTCGGGCCCTTCACGGCTTCGGTGACGGTGGAGCAGGCGGCCAGCGGAGCGAGCAGGACGGCGGCGGCGATGAGAACGGGGCGACGCATGGGGTGGGCTACCTCTTAGCGAGCGGCGAAACGGACGGGTTGCGAACGGGCTTGCAAGCTCCGGGCCTGCGGGCCCACGGCGGCGCTTCCGGGACCGGTCGCGACCGCCTGAATGATCTTCTTGGAGAGGATGTTCTGGACCGCGAAGACGTCGCCGGCCGCGGCGGCGGCCATGGCCTTCCCTTGAAGCGTAAGGGAAATTCCGCCTTCGTCGTAGGTGATGGTGATCAGGTCGCCGCTCTTGATGACCTGGGCTGCGGCAACATCGCGCAGGGACACCGCGCTGCCTTCACGCAGGGGGCGCTTGGCCGCCAGACCGATGACGGCGTCCGAGTCGCGGGGGGCGTCGGCAGGGGCGCCGGCCATCTTCACGTAGATCAGGTCTTGGGGCTGGACGATTTCGCCGGCCGCCATGCTGCGGGCATAGGCAAGAACTTCCACATTGCCGCGCGAAGCGCTGGCGCCAACGACGCCATTGCCCGAGACGCCGCCGTTGTCGAGGCCTTCGCGGACGATGATGCGGCGGATCCCGTTGCCGTTGGTCCAGTCATAGCCGGCGCGACGGGCCGAGACCTGCACCTGGCCGGCATCGAGCACGGCGGTGGGGCCCATGCGGGCGGCGACCACCAGGTTGGCGGCCGGGCCGCTGACACCGTCGAACAGGTCGCCCAGCGTGATGCGGCCGTCGGAGTCGGTGGTGTCGTTGCGCAGAGTCACAGGCGTTCCGGCGAAGGCCGGGGCGGCGATCGCGGTGATGACCAGGGTGGCGGCGGCGGCGAGGAGCAGGGTCTTCATGATCTTAACCGCGCAGCTGCGAGGTGGCTTGGAGCATCTGGTCGGCCGTGGTGATCACCTTCGAGTTCATCTCGTAGGCGCGCTGGGCCGTGATCAGCTGAGTGATTTCCGTCACCGCGTCGACGTTCGACGCTTCGGTGTAGTGCTGCATCAGGGTGCCGAAGCCCGGCTCGCCGGGGGCGGCGAGGGTGGCCGCGCCCGAGGCGGCGGTTTCCAGCAGCAGGTTGTCGCCGATCTGTTCCAGGCCGCCTTCGTTCATGAAGGTCGCCAGCTGGATCTGGCCGATCGTCTGCGGGTCGGTCTGGCCGTCCAGCTTCACCTGCACCAGGCCGGTCTTGCCGATGATGATGTCGGTGGCGTTCTGCGGGACGGTGATGCCCGGCTGGACGGTGTAGCCGTCCTCGGTGACGATCTGGCCCTGGTCGTTGGTCGAGAAGTTACCGGCGCGGGTGTAGGCCGTCTCGCCCGAGGGCATGAGGATCGGCAGATAGCCCTTGCCCTGGATGGCGACGTCCAGCGGGTTGTCGGTCAGGGTCGGAGTGCCTTGCTCGGTGATGCGATAGACCGAGCCGGCCTTGACGCCGCCGCCGACCTGCACGCCCGTCGGGACGACGTTGCCGTTGCTGGACGACTGCGAACCCGCGCGTTCGACCTGCTGGTACAGCAGGTCCTGGAACTCGGCCCGTTGGCGCTTGAAGCCGACGGTGTTCATGTTCGCGATGTTGTGCGAGATGACTTCGACGTTCAGCTGTTGAGCCGACATGCCCGAAGCGGCGGTGCGGAGAGCTTGCATCGCTAGCGTTCCTTAGTTGAGCTTGCCCAGACGCTCGACGGCGCTGCGCGAGAGTTCGGCGGTGTTGTCCATCATCTTGGCCACGCCCTCGTAGGCGCGTTGGATCTCGATCAGCTTGGTGATCTCGATGACCGGTTGGACGTTCGAGGATTCCAGCATGCCCTGATGGACGCGGGCGTCCGGGGCGGCTGCCAGGGTGGTGTTGGTGGTGTTGCGGTAGAGGTTGTCGCCGTCCTTGGCCAACGAGGCCAGGTCGTCGGGGCGGACCACGCCGATGCGGCCGGCGCGAACCGCGCCCTGGCTGACCGTGCCGTCCTTGCCGATCGAGACCGGGCCCAGCGTCGGGTCGATGGTGATCGCGCCGCCACCTTCGTCCAGGACCTGGTTGCCTTGTTCGGTGACCAGCTGGCCTTCCGGATTGGTCGTGAAGCGGCCGTCACGGGTGTAGCGATCGCCCGAGGCGGTCTGAATGTGGAAGAAGCCATTGCCCTCGATGGCCAGGTCGAAGTCGCCGCCCGTCTTGGTCATGGCGCCTTGCGTGAAGTCGCGAGCCACCCGGTCGTCCAGGACGAACTTCACCGGGGCCGCGCCATCCAGGGTCTTGGCCGGCTTGGCCTGTTCCGTGCGGACCATCAGGTCCTCGGTCTTGAAGCCGGTCGTGTTGGCGTTGGCGATGTTGTTGGCCACGATGTCGAGCTGGCGGCGCAGCGTCATCTGACGCGAGAGGCCGACGTAGAGCGCGTTGTCCATGGCGAGTTAACTCGGGGCGACTGGCGCGACAAATGCGCCGCATCCCTAGAAGCAACCTTCGTGCCAGCCCTGAAACGCGTTATAAATCAACAAATAGGAAGGTTAACGCAGGGGTGTGTGGAGGAGTCTGCCGGGCAGATTCAGCCTGCGACAGAATGGCTTCCAAAACACATCGTTAACCATGTCCCCCGCATGTGTACGGGTATAGATTCCAAGGAACCGCACGCGTGGCCAAGAAACCCGAAAAGGAAGCTCCCGCCCCCGAAGGCGAAGAGGGCGCCGAGGGCGAAGCTCCTGCAAAAAAGAAGCCGCCGATCCTGATCATCGCGATCGCGGCGGGCGTCCTGGTGCTGGGCGGCGGCGGAGCCGCGGCCTTCTTCCTGATGAAGCCCAAGCCCGCGGCGGAAGCCGGCGAGCACGGCAAGGAAGAGAAGAAGGAAAAGAAGAAAGAGAAGAAGAAGGAAGGCGGCGAGGGCGGCGAAGGCGGCAAGGAAGGCGCTGCCGCCGGCGGTCCGGCTCCCGTGATCAAGGAAGGCCCCGACGGCGTGGTCTTCTACACGCTGCCCGACATCGTCGTGAACATGCAGACGGCCGACGGCAAGTCGACCTTCCTGAAGCTGAAGCTGACCTTCGAGCTGCCCGACGAGGACACCGCCGAGGCGCTGACGCCGAATCTGCCCAGGCTGCAGGACATGTTCCAGACCTTCCTGCGCGAACTGCGCCCCGAGGACCTGAATGGTTCGCAGGGCACCTTCCAACTACGCGTCGAGCTGCTGCGCCGGGTGAACCTGGTCGCCGCGCCGGCCAAGGTGAACGCGGTCCTCATCGAGGAGATGCTGATCAATTAGCCTTCGGGCTGGTTGGGCAAATGAACATGGCGGACGAAATCGACGATCAGGCGGCGATGGCCCAATGGGCCTCGCAAAATCCCCCCGGCGCCTTTGATGGCGGCGGCGATGCTGGCGGCGGCAACGAGTTCGGCGACTTCTCCGGCGGCATGGGCGGCTGGGACGACGGCGGCGGCGAGGCCGGTTCGGAGCGCATCCTGAACCAGGACGAGATCGACAGCCTGCTGGGCTTCGACCTCTCCGGCGACGGCGGCGAAGACCGCACGGGCATCCGCGCCATCATCAACTCGGCGCTGGTCTCGTACGAGCGCCTGCCGATGCTGGAAATTGTCTTCGACCGCCTGGTGCGGTTGATGACGACGTCCTTGCGCAACTTCACCTCCGACAACGTCGAGGTCAGCCTCGACAACATCAGCTCGATCCGCTTCGGCGACTATCTGAACTCGATCCCGCTGCCGGCCATCCTGGCGGTGTTCCGGGCCGAGGAACTGGACAACTACGGCTTGCTGACGGTCGACTCCAACCTGATCTACTCGATCGTCGACGTGCTGCTGGGCGGCCGTCGCGGCACCGCGGCCATGCGTATCGAAGGCCGTCCCTACACCACGATCGAACGCGTGCTGGTGCAGCGGATGATCGAAGTGGTGCTGCACGACCTGAAGGCCGCCTTCGAGCCTCTGCATCCGGTCGGCTTCTCGCTGGACCGCCTGGAAACCAACCCGCGCTTCGCGGCCATCGCCCGTCCGGCCAACGCCGCGATCCTGGTCAAGCTGCGCATCGACATGGAAGACCGCGGCGGCCGCATCGAGCTGCTGCTGCCCTACGCCACGCTGGAACCCATCCGGAAGATGCTGCTGCAGCAGTTCATGGGTGAGAAGTTCGGTCGCGACAACATCTGGGAAGGCCACTTGGCCACCGAGCTGTGGACCACCCAGACCGAGGTTCGCGCCGTGCTGGACGAACAGCAGGTGCCGCTGTCGCGCGTGCTGAACATGCAGGTCGGCGACACGCTGATGCTGAACGCCACGCCCGACAGCCTGGTCGAGCTGCGGGCCGGGACCATCCGGCTGACGCGCGGCCGCATGGGGCGTCGCAACCACTCGATCGCCATCCGGGCCGAGGCGCCGCTGACGCCCGCCGCCAAGAAGGCCGTGCAGAAGCTGAAATGAGCCTGATCGCCCTCGCCATGAACGGGTTCCTCGCGGTGCTGTTGATCGCGGCGCTGGTCTTCGGCTGGCGTCTCGAGCGCCGCCTGAAGGCCCTGCGCGACAGCCACGAGGGCTTCGCCAAGGCGGTGACGGAACTGGACCAGGCCGCGGCCCGCGCCGAGCAGGGCCTTGCCGACCTGCGCGCGGCCACCGACGAGGCGGCCGAGACCCTGGCGCTGCGCATCGAGCGCGCCCAGGCCCTGGCGGCCCAGCTGGAAGAGCGGACCAGCCGTCCGCTGCCGGCCCCGACCGCCGCCCGTCCGGAGCGCGTCGAGCGTCCGGCGCCGACGCGCCGTGAGCCTGACCCCGCCGCTCAGCCGGAACGCCGGCTGAAGGCCGAAGATTTCGAGCGTCTGCTGGATCGCGAAGATCGCCTTCCGCCGGCCGCTCGCCCCAATCTGGGAGGCCCCAGCGCCGCCCGCGAAACCCCGCGTTCACGGACGCGGATCGATGATGACCTCTTCGACGGACCGACCGATGGCTCGCGTCCCGGAAGCAACCCCAGAGCGCCCCGCTGATGAAGAACGTTCCTCGCATCCTCCCCCTGGTCGGCGTCGCTGTCGGCGGCGTGCTGGCGATCAACGCCATGGCCGGCGCCAAGTCGCTGCCCGACCTGCTGGGCGGGGCCAAGGCTTTCGCTGAAGGCGTCGCCAAGCCGGAAGGCAAGAAGGACGGCGAACAGGCGGCTTCGGCCGAGGGCGCTGGCCAGCCGGCCGCCGCCAACGCCCCGCCGCCGCGCGTCTGCGCCCCATCGGCCGACGCCCTGGCCAAGGAAGCCGGCCTGTCGCCCGCCGAACTGCGCGTGCTGCAGAGCCTGGGCGCCCGTCGCGGCCAGCTGGACCAGCGCGAGCAGGACATCGACGTCCAGCTGCAGCTGCTGGCCGCCGCCGAGGCCAAGCTGGACGCCAAGATGAAGTCCCTGACTGGCCTGAAGGGCGATATCCAGGGGCTGCTGGGCCAGGTCGACAACCAGAAGCAGGCCGAGGTCGATCGCTTGGTCACCGTCTATCAGGGCATGAAGCCCAAGGACGCCGCCGCTCGCATCACCCTGCTTTCAGACGAAGTTCGTTTGCCGATCGCCGCCAAGATGAAGGAACGCGCCCTGTCGCAGATCCTGGCGAACATGGCGCCGGGCGAAGCCAAGATCCTGACCGAGCGCCTGGCCTCGCGCATGGCCAATCCGGCCGTGGAAAAGGGCAAGGCCGCGATCGCCGACAACGCCGCCGCCGCCGCTCCGGGCGCGGCCGCGCCGACGCAGCAGGCCGATGCCGGTCTGGCCGGCGCCGCGGCGCCCAAGGCCAAGTCGGCTCCCAAGAAAGCAGGCTAAGCGAGGCCCATGACCCTTCGTCAGCTCCTGCGCTCCAGCGTCACCGCCGCGGTCATCGCGGGGACGCTGGCGCCGTCCGGCTACGCCGCGCCGCCGCCCGTCGCGGCGCGCGGCTCGCTGGACGTGCGCGTCGCGCAAGCTGCCGACTTCTCGCGGGTCGAGTTCCACTGGGCCGGCGGCGCGCGGATGGTCTCGCACCGCGAGGGCCAGACCCTGGTGCTGCGCTTCAACCGCGACGCCAATCCCGATCTCTCCAGCCTGAAGATCGCCCCGCCGCGCTGGGTGAAGGCCTCCGAGGCCCGCCACGTCAACGGCGTGCTCGAGATCGTGCTGACCCTGACCGACGACGCCGACGCGCGTCTGGGCAACGCCGACGGCGTCGACTTCGTCAACATCTTCGCCCGTCCGGGCGCGCCGCCGGCGAGCCAGCAGACGGCCACGGCCGCCGCGCCGATCGGCCGTCCGAACCCCATGCCCGCCGGCGGCGTGGTCAAGGTCGAGTTCGAGCGCCAGGACCAGCAGGTCACCCTGGCCTTCAACTGGGCTGCGCCCGCGGGCGCAGCCGTCTTCCGGCGCGGCGAGGCCGTCTGGATCGTGTTCGACACGCCCGCGCGCCTCGACACCTCCAAGCTGCCCTCGTCCAGCATCGGCTATTCCAAGTTCCAGGTCTTCAAGGGCGCGGACTACAGCGCGCTGCGCATCGTCACCCAGGCCGGCAAGCCCTATGTGGCCGAAGGGCAGGGCGGTCTGTGGAAGATCAGCCTGGGCCCCGGCTCGCAAGAAAGCCCCGACGTCATCAAGGTGGCGCGCGACGAGAGCGTGCACCCGGCGACACTGTCGGCCACCGTCTCGGGTGTGACCAAGGCGGTCTGGGTCGACGACCCGGCCGTCGGCGACAAGATGATCGTGGCCCCGGCCCTGGCCCCGTCCAAGGGCCTGCCGTCGCGCCGCGAATATGTCGAGATGGCGCTGCTGCAGTCGGTGCAGGGCCTGGCCATTGAGACCTACGCCACCGACCTCCTGGTCCAGGCCGACGGCGACCTGCTGCGCATCGGCCGGCCCAAGGGCCTGATCCTGTCGCCGATCTCGGCCAACACGCCGCCGGAAGAGGCCGCCGCCGGCGCGCCGCAGCCGATGTCGATGCCGGCCCTGATCGACCTGGAAAACTGGCCCAAGACCGGCTCGGGCGGGTTCCTGACCCGCTACAACGCCCTGCAAGGCGCCATTCCCGCCGCGCCGGAAGGCGACGGCAAGGACAGCGACACCGGCGCCCGCATGGCCCTGGCCCGCTTCCTGGTCGGCTCGCAGATGTCGTTCGAGGCCATCGGCGTACTGAACGCCGCGGGCCGCAAGCATCAGACCCTGCTGGGCGACGCCGAGTTCCGCGGCCTGCGCGGCGTGGCCAAGGTGATGGCTGGTCGCCTGACCGAGGCCGACGCCGACTTCTCCTCGCCCGTCCTCAGCGACGACCCGTCCAGCGCCATGTGGCGCGGCTACATCTCGGCCAAGCAGGGCCAGTGGGCCGATGCGCGCAGCAAGTTCTCGGGCGGTGGTCGGGCGCTCGACCTGTTCCCGCCGGTCTGGCGCGCGCGGTTCCTGCACGCCCAGGCTCAGGCGGCGCTGGGCGTCGGCGACCTGACCGGCGCCATGCAGCTGATCACCAAGGCCCTGGCCCAGCCCAAGGTCCCGATCGCCGACCAGCTGGAAATCCGCCTGACCCAGGCCCGCATCTTCGAAGCCAAGGGCGAGAAGGTCCGCGCGCAGCGCATGTTCCAGGCCATCGCCAAGTCGCCGATCGATCGCCTGGCCACGCCCGCCATCCTGCACGCGACCCAGCTGGGCTACGCCAAGGGCCAGATCACCGCCGCCAAGACCGCCGAGACCCTGAACCAGCTGCGCTATCGCTGGCGCGGCGACGGTGTCGAGCTGGAAGTCATCCGGGCGTTGGGCAAGCTCTATATCGACCAGGGCCGCTATCGCGAGGCGCTGGAAGTGCTGCGCTCGGCCGGCCGCCAGCTGCCGGACCGCCCGGAAGCCGTGGCGCTGCAGAACGACCTGTCCAACACCTTCCGCCAGCTCTTCCTGCAAGGCCTGGCCGACGGCATGCAGCCGATCCAGGCCGTGGGCCTGTTCTACGACTTCCAGGACCTGACCCCGATCGGCGCCGACGGCGACCAGATGGTTCGCAACCTGGTGCGCCGCCTGGTCGATGTCGACCTGCTGGACGACGCCGGCAAGCTGCTCAAGTACCAGGTCGACAACCGCCTGAACGGCGTGCCCAAGGCCCAGGTCGCCACCGACCTGGCCTGGATCTACCTGATGAACAAGAAGCCGGAAGACGCGCTGGACACCATCAACGCGACCCGGTCCACGATCCTGCCGCCAGCCCTGAACGCCGAGCGTCGCCTGGCCACGGCTCGCGCCCTGATGAGCCTGGGCCGCTACGACGACGCCGTGGAGCTGATCGAGAAGGACGCCAGCCGCGACGGCCAGGAGATCCGCGCCGAGATCGCCTGGAAGCAGCACACCTGGCCGCTGGCCGGCGCGATGTACGAACGGTCGCTGGGCGAGCGCTTCAAGACCCCGGGCGCTCTCGCTCCCGGCGACGAGGCCCGCCTGCTGCGCGCGGCCGTGGCCTACAGCCTTGCCGACGACGACAAGTCGCTGGCCCGCCTGCGCCAGCGCTGGTCGGGTTTCGTCGACAGCGCCAATAACCCGGACGGCCTGCGGGTGGCCCTGCAGGGCATGAATGTCGAATCGCTCTCGGCGTCCGACTTCAGCCGCGTCACCGCCGACAACGAGGCCTTCAATGGCTGGATCGGCCGGATGAAGGACCGTTTCCGCACCGGAAAGCCCGCCGGCGCTCGCTGAAGCGAGCTGTTGGGGCAGGGCGTTTCCCGTCAGCGCCAATTTCGCTGAACTTCGAGGCATGACCGGCCTCGGAGCGTGCCTGCGTCACCGAAAATTCACCCGTCAAAACCCGATTGGTCTTATGGCGGGCTCTAGACGTTTAGCCTAGTTAGAGCCCGCCTCCTGTCCCATATGACGGGAGGAGCCGCGAGTGCTTGCCTTTCTGCCGCAGGCATGTCATGACAACGTTGTCATAGGGTGGACGACATTGGTGAAGAAAAAAGACGACGGCGATAACGGCCGCGAGGTCCTGGTGCTGCTTGGCGGCGCGGGGGATCTGGCTCTGCGAATGCTTTTGCCTTCGCTGTATTTCCTCGAACTTGATCGACTGCTGCCGCACGACTTGCGCATCATCGGCGTTGCTCGCGCGGACCATGACGCCGCCAGCTATCGCGCCCTGGTTCGTGAGCAACTGGGCAAGCGCGCGACGGTGGAGGAGGCGGTCTGGAACCGTCTGGCCGCCCGCCTCGACTACGTGCCCGCCAACATCACCAGCGAAGACGACACCAAGAAGCTGGCCGAGCGCATCGGCGCCCACGGCGACCTGGTGATCTTCTTCTCGCTGTCGCCCAGCCTGTACGGCCCGGCCTGCCAGGCGCTGCAAGCCGCCGGCCTGACCGGTCCCAAGGCCCGCCTGATCCTGGAAAAGCCGCTGGGTCGCGACCTGGAGAGCTCCAAGGCCACCAACGCCGCCGTCGCCGCCGTGGTCGACGAAAGCCAGGTCTTCCGGATCGACCACTATCTGGGCAAGGAAACGGTCCAGAACCTGACCGCCCTGCGCTTCGCCAACGTGCTGTTCGAGCCCCTGTGGGATCGCAACACGATCGACCACGTGCAGATCACCATCGCCGAGACCGAGAAGGTCGGCGACCGCTGGCCCTATTACGACGAGTACGGCGCGCTGCGGGACATGGTGCAGAACCATATGCTGCAGCTCTTGTGCCTGGTCGCCATGGAGGCGCCGTCGGGCTTCGACCCCGACGCGGTCCGTGACGAGAAGGTCAAGGTTCTGCGGTCCTTGCGCCCCTTCACCAAGGAGACGGTGGCCCACGACACTGTGCGCGGCCAGTACGTGGCCGGCGTGGTCGAGGGCTCGGCCCGTCCGGGTTATGTCGAGGAAGTGGGCAAGCCCACCAAGACCGAGACCTTCGTGGCCATGAAGGTGGCGATCGACAACTGGCGCTGGGACGGCGTGCCGTTCTTCCTGCGCACCGGCAAGAACCTGCCGGACCGCCGCACCCAGATCGTCGTCCAGTTCAAGCCGCTGCCGCACAACATCTTCGGCCCGCTGACCGACGGCGAACTGTGCGCCAACCGCCTGGTCATCGACCTGCAGCCGGACGAAGACATCTCGCTGACGATCATGAACAAGCGTCCGGGCCTGTCGGAAGAGGGCATGCGCCTGCAGTCGCTGCCGCTGTCGCTGTCGTTCGGCCAGAGCGGCGGCCGTCGCCGCATCGCCTACGAGAAGCTGTTCGTGGACGCCTTCCGCGGCGACCGCACGCTGTTCGTGCGTCGCGACGAGGTCGAGCAGGCCTGGAAGTTCATCGACGCCGTCTCGGCCGCCTGGGCCGAGGCTGGCATCGAGCCGGCCCACTACGCGGCCGGCACCTGGGGGCCGCAATCGTCGCAGGGGCTGATCTCGCCCGGCGGCCGGTCCTGGAAGGCTTAAGTCATGGCCAAGTTCGAAGCCTTCGGCTCCCGCGAAGACCTCTATGACGCCGCCGCCTCGATCCTGATCGGGGCGCTGACCAACGCCGTCGCCACCCACGGCAAGGCGGGTTTCGCGGCCACCGGCGGCACGACGCCGGCTCCGGTCTATGACCGCATGGCCGGCATGACCGCGCCGTGGGACAAGATTACGGTCACCCTGACCGACGAGCGCTTCCTGCCGCCGACCGATCCGGGCAGCAACGAAGGCCTGGTTCGTCGTCACCTGCTGACGGGCGAGGCCGGCAAGGCCGAGTTCGCGCCGCTGTTCTTCGAGGGCGTCAGTCACGAGGAGAGCGCGCTGAAGGCGGAGGAGGGCGTCATCGCCGCCGCGCCGTTCGGCGTGGTGCTGCTGGGTGTGGGCGCCGACGGCCACTTCGCCTCGCTGTTCCCGGGCAATCCGGTGCTGGCGCGCGGCCTGGACCTGCATTCGGAGCGCTCGGTCCTGGCCGTGCCGCCCGGCGATCCGGCTCCGGACATCCAGCGCCTGAGCCTGACCCTGGCCGCCCTGACCCGCACCGACCTGATCGTGCTGCTGGTCACCGGCGCGGCCAAGAAAGCGTTGTTGGAAGGCGACGTCGATCCGGCCCTGCCGGTCGCCGCCATCCTGAAGCAGGACCGCGCCAAGGTCCGCATCCTCTGGGCGGAGTAAGCGCCATGAACCCGGTCATCGCCGAAGTCACCGCTCGCATCATCGAACGCAGCAAGGACAGCCGCGCGGCTTACCTCGCCAACATGCAGCACGCGATCGACAGCCAGCCGGGCCGGGCCAAGCTGTCCTGCGCCAACTGGGCTCACGCCTTCGCCGCCTCGCCGGGTGTCGACAAGGTCCGCGCGCTGGACCCGAACGCGCCGAACATCGGCATCGTCTCGGCCTATAACGACATGCTGTCGGCCCACCAGCCGCTGGAAGAGTATCCGGCGCTGATCAAGGTCGCAGCCCGTGAAGTGGGCGCGACCGCCCAGTTCGCCGGCGGCGTGCCGGCCATGTGCGATGGCGTCACCCAGGGCCGTCCGGGCATGGAGCTGTCGCTGTTCTCGCGCGACGTCATCGCCATGGCCACGGCCGTCGCCTTGACCCACGACGCCTTCGACTCGGCGCTGTATCTGGGCGTCTGCGACAAGATCGTCCCAGGTCTGGTGATGGGCGCTCTGACCTTCAGCCATCTGCCGGCTCTGTTCGTGCCCGCCGGGCCGATGACCTCGGGCCTGCCCAACAGCGAGAAGGCCCGCATCCGCGCCCTCTACGCCGAGGGCAAGGTCGGTCGCGCCGAACTGCTGGAAGCCGAACAGGCCAGCTACCACGGCCCTGGCACCTGCACCTTCTACGGCACGGCCAACACCAACCAGATGCTGATGGAGCTGATGGGCTTCCATCTGCCCGGCTCGGCCTTCGTCCACCCCAACACGCCGCTGCGCGAAGCCCTGGTCAAGGAAGCCGCGCGCCGCGCCGCCGCCGTGACCAACAAAGGCAACGAGTTCATTCCGGTCGGCCGGATGATCGACGAGAAGTCGATCGTCAACGGCGTGGTCGGCCTGATGGCCACCGGCGGCTCGACCAACCTGGCCCTGCACATCATCGCCATGGCCCACGCGGCCGGCGTGCTGCTGACGCTGGAAGACCTGGACGACATCTCCAAGGCCACCCCGCTGCTGGCCCGCGTGTATCCGAACGGCTCGGCCGACGTGAACCACTTCCAGGCCGCCGGCGGTATGGCGTTCGTGATCCGCGAGCTGCTGAAGGCTGGCCTGGTCCACGAGGACGTCCAGACCATCGCCGGTCCGGGCCTGTCGCTGTACGCCCAGGAGCCGCACCTCGAGGACGGCGTCCTCAGCTGGCGCGAAGGCGCGGCAGAGAGCCTGGACACCGCCATCGTGCGTCCGGTTTCCGACCCGTTCAGCAAGGAAGGCGGTCTGCGTCTGCTGGCCGGCAACCTGGGCCGCGGCGTCATGAAGATCTCGGCGGTGAAGCCCGAGCACCACGTGATCGAAGCCCCCTGTGCCGTGTTCCAGGAGCAGGAAGACTTCATCGCCGCCTTCAAGCGCGGCGAGCTGGACCGCGACGTGGTCGTGGTGATGCGTTTCCAGGGCCCGGCCGCCAACGGCATGCCGGAACTGCACAACCTGTCGCCGTCGATCTCGGTGCTGCTGGACCGCGGCTACAAGGTCGCCCTGGTCACCGACGGCCGCATGTCGGGCGCTTCGGGCAAGACCCCCGCCGCCATCCACGTGACGCCGGAAGCCGCCAAGGGCGGGCCCCTGGCCTATGTCCAGGACGGCGACGTGATCAGCGTCAACGCCGAGACCGGCGAATTGAAGATCCTGGTGGACGAGGCGGCGCTGCTGGCCCGTACGCCGGCGAACGTCCCGGCGTCCAAGCCGGGCTTTGGTAGGGAATTGTTTGGGTGGATGCGCAGCGGGGTCGGCGCGGCCGACGCCGGCGCCTCCGTCTTTGCTTGAGGAAGCGCTAGGTTATGGACGGCAATCACAGCCCGGGTCTGGGTCTCGTCGGCGATATCGGCGGCACGAACGCCCGCTTCGCCCTGGTCGAATTCGACGGTCAGGACCCGCGCCTGATCGAGCCCACGACCTATAAGGGCGAGGACTACGGCACGGCTGAGGACGCCATCGCGGCCTATCTGCAGAAGGTCGGCGTGCGCCATCCCGACCAGGCGGTGGTGGCCGTGGCCGGCCCGATCGAGCACGGCTCGGTCCACATGACCAACCTGGACTGGCGGATCTCGGAAGACAGCCTGCGTCGCGCCGGCGGCTTCCGGAACGCCAAGCTGATCAACGACTTCACCGCCCAGGCCCTGGCCGCGCCGCGCCTGGGTCCCAAGGACCTGCGCCAGATCGGCCATCTGCCGACCTCGGGCGAAGGCGATCTCGCCATCCTTGGTCCGGGCACCGGCTTCGGCGTCGCCGGCCTGGTGCGTCGTCACGGCCAGGAGATCCCGCTGGCCACCGAAGGCGGCCACGTCGCCTTCGCGCCGCTGGACGAGGTCGAGATCGAGGTGCTGCGCGCCCTGACCAAGCAGCTGGACGGCGGCCGCGTCTCGGTCGAGCGCATCCTGTCGGGTCCGGGCATGGAAGACCTGCATGTCGCCCTGGCCGCCGCCGAAGGCCGCAAGGTCGAGGCCCTGGCCGCCAAGCAGATCACCGAACGCGCGGTCGAGGGCTGCGCCGACAGCCTGGCCACCGTGAACCGCTTCTGCGCGGTGCTGGGCTCGACGGCCGGCGACATCGCCCTGACCCTGGGCGCGCGGGGCGGCGTGTTCATCGCCGGCGGCATCGCGCCCCGCATCATCGACATCCTGGAAAAGAGCCCGTTCCGCGAGCGCTTCGACGCCAAGGGCCGCCTGTCGGGCTTCACCCAGGCGATCCCGACCCACGTCATCCTGCACCCGCACACGGCGCTGATCGGCGCCGCGGTGGCGCTGACGCCGGAGGGCCGGGCGGCGGTCTCTTAAAGAGGCTAGTCCACCGGCGTTTTCAGCAGCGTCGCCTTGCGTTTGGCCAGCATCTGGCCGCACTGGGCGGCGCTGGGCGGAGCCGTCTTGGCGGCCTCGCGCCCCTGGGCGATCCGCGTGTCGAGCCAGGCCTGGATAGTGTCGTTGATGTCGGGCGAGAAGCGGGTCGGATCCCGCAGCTCCGCCAGGTAGGCGCGGCCCTGGGCGCGGCTTAGCCGCGCGTCGCATGTACCGACCGCCTCGGCCACTTCGCCGCCCGCCAGCACGTACCGCGACTGCCAGCCGGCCCGGCCGTAGGGCGCGAGCTGACTGTCGACATAACGCAGCGACAGGGTGCTGACCGCGCCCGCCGGCGGTTTCATCAGCACGCTGCCCACCGGATCGTCGACCGCGCGGCGGCAGCGGACCGACAGTCCGTCGGCGAACTCGCGCAGGGCGCGGTCTCCGCCGGGATCCTTCAGATTGGCCTGGACCCGGTCGCGCGCAGCCAGCGTCTCGGTGGTCTCGCGCGCCTTCGACGCGGCCACCGCGGCCTGCGCCTCCTGCGGATTGGCTCCGACGCGCTCGGCGATCTTGGCGATCTCGCCCGCGAAGGCCTGGCCGTCGCGATCGACCAGGGTGTAGCCGAGGGACTCGCAGAAGGGCGTCGCGGCGGCGAAGCGACCCAGGACATCCAGCCGTCCCAGCGTCTGAGGCGGGATGGACGATTGGGCCGCCGCCAGGGACGGGGCCATGGCGAACGCCCCGACGACCAGAGCCGTCATCAGGTCGGATGGTTTCATGCGAGGCAGCCCCTCTGTCGCGCGCGCGGGACGCAGCGACGTTATACCAGGGGGACCCTGGGGCGGTTTTAGGGCGCGCGCGACGGGGGCTCGCCATGACAGCCTTGTCATGGCTAAGTATGCGCCACACCGAACGAATCGGGGCGGCGAGGGACGGAATTGAGCGCCAAGATCACGATCCACGACGTGGCGCGCGAGAGCGGCGTCTCGATCAAGACCGTCTCGCGGGTCCTCAACCGTGAGCCCAACGTCAAGGCCGACACCCGCGACCGGGTGCAGGCCGCCGTGGCCGCCTTGAACTACCGCCCCAACATCTCGGCCCGCAGCCTGGCGGGCTCGAAGGCCTATCTGATCGGCGTCTTCTTCGACAACCCCAGCCCCGGCTACGTCACCGACGTGCAGCTGGGCGCCATCGCGCGCTGCCGGCAGGAGGGGTTCCACCTGATCGTCGAGCCGATCGACTCGACCGCCGACGTCGAGGACCAGGTCGCGCCGATGCTGGCGACGCTGCGCATGGACGGGGTGATCCTGACGCCGCCGCTCAGCGACCATCCGATCGTGCTGGCCGCGCTGGAGCGGGAAGGGGTCGCCTATGTCCGCATCGCCCCGGGCGGCGATGTCGACCGCGCCCCGTGGGTCAGCATGGACGACCGCCTGGCCGCCTATGAGATGACCAAGCACCTGATCGAGCTGGGCCACACCGACATCGGCTTCATCATCGGCCACCCCGACCACGGCGCCTCGCACCATCGCCACCAAGGCTTCATCGACGCCATGCGCGACGCCGGCCTGCCGATCCGCGACGACCGGGTGGAGCAGGGCTGGTTCTCGTTCCGCTCGGGCTTCGAGGCGGCCGAGAAGCTGCTGGGCGGCGCCGACCGTCCGACCGCCGTCTTCGCCTCGAACGACGACATGGCGCTGGGCGTCATGGCCATCGCCAACCGCCTGCGCCTGGACGTGCCGTCTCAGCTGTCGGTCGCCGGCTTCGACGACACGCCGGGGGCCAAGATCACCTGGCCGCAGCTGACCACCGTCCGCCAGCCCATCCACGCCATGGCCGGCGCCGCCGCCGACATGCTGATGCACGGCGTCGAGCGGGAGGAGGGCGCGCCGCCGCCGTCGCGCCTGCTGGACTTCGAGCTGGTGGTCCGGGAATCCACCGGCCAAGCGCCGGGTTAGCCGCTTTTCGGGATGTGATCGATGTTACCGCAATCAATTATCCTTGACAGCGCTGTCCGTTTTACGTGAGATCGCAGGGATCAAGACGGTCGCCCACGGTAAGGCGGCGTCAGGAGGAAACGCCATGACCTCGCCTGACCGGACCAGCGTCCGTCGCGCCATCCTGTGCGCACGATCACTCCCCTCCAAGCGGCCCTGACCGCTTCTCTTTCGCTCGGCGCGGACATCCCGCAAGCGCCGCGCCGAGCGCTTTTCTCTACAGTTCACATGGTCCGCCTGGGGGGCGGGCGTATCCTGGGAAACACGATGTCCGCATACGGTCGCTTTGCCGCCGCCTCCGCCCTGGCTTTGATCCTCGCCGGAGGATTGGCCAGCGCCGCCTCGGCCCAGACCCCCCCAAGTAATATTGGCGATGCGACGGCGCACCCGGAGGCGTGGCCCAAGGCCGCCAGCCCGGCCGCGATCACCGACGCCAAGACCGAGGCCTTCATCACCCAGCTGATGGGCCAGATGACCGTCGAGGAGAAGGTCGCCCAGACCATTCAGGCCGATGGCGCCTCGATCACCCCCGAGGAACTCAAGAAGTACCGCCTGGGCTCGGTCCTGGTCGGCGGCAACAGCGCCCCCGACGGCAATGACCGCGCCACGCCCCAGCGCTGGGTGGAGTGGATCCGCGCCTATCGCGCCGCGGCGCTCGAGAACCGCGGCGGTCACCAGGAAATCCCGATCATGTTCGGCGTCGACGCCGTGCACGGCCACAACAACGTCGTCGGCGCGACGATCTTCCCGCACAATATCGGCCTGGGCGCGGCGCGTGATCCGGACCTGATCCGCCGCATCGGCGAAGCCACCGCAGAAGAGATGGTCGCCACCGGCGCCGACTGGACCTTTGGCCCCACCGTGGCCGTGCCCCGCGACGAGCGCTGGGGCCGCGCCTACGAAGGCTACGCCGAGGACCCGGAAGTGGTGAAGAGCTATTCCGGCCCGATGACCCTGGGCCTGCAGGGGCCGCTGGTCGCCGGCAAGCCGCTGGGCGCCGCCCACGTGGCTGGCTCGGCCAAGCACTTCCTGGCCGACGGCGGCACGGAAGGCGGCAAGGACCAGGGCGACGCCAAGATCTCCGAGGCGGATCTGGTTCGCCTGCACGCGGCCGGCTATCCGCCCGCCATCGACGCCGGCATCCTGTCGGTGATGGTCTCGTTCTCCAGCTGGAACGGCGTCAAGCACACCGGCAACAAGAGCCTGCTGACCGACGTGCTGAAGGGCAAGCTGGGCTTCCAGGGCTTCGTCGTCGGCGACTGGAACGCCCACGGCCAGGTCGAGGGCTGCACCAACACCAACTGCGCCCAGGCCTATATTGCCGGCATGGACATGATCATGGCCCCCGACAGCTGGAAGGGCCTGTACGACAACACCCTTGCGCAGGTGAAGGCCGGCCAGATCCCGATGGCGCGCATCGACGACGCCGTGCGCCGCATCCTGCGGGTCAAGGTCAAGTCGGGCCTGTTCGAGAACAAGCGCCCGCTGGAGGGCAAGTACGAGCTGCTCGGCTCGCCCGCCCACCGCGCGGTGGCCCGCGAGGCGGTCCGCAAGTCGCTGGTGCTGCTGAAGAACGACGGCGTGCTGCCGCTGAAAAGCTCGGCCCGCGTGCTGGTGGCCGGCGACGGCGCCGACGACATCGGCAAGGCGGCCGGCGGCTGGACCCTGACCTGGCAAGGCACGGGCAACAAGAACAGCGACTTCCCGCACGGCCAGTCGATCTATGGCGGCATCGCCGAGGCCGTGAAGGCCGGCGGCGGCAGCGCCGAGCTGTCGACCTCGGGCGACTTCAAGCAGAAGCCCGACGTGGCCATCGTGGTGTTCGGCGAGAACCCCTATGCCGAGTTCCAGGGCGACGTCGCCAGCACCGAGTACCAGCCGGGCGACAAGACCGACCTGGCCCTGCTCAAGAAGCTGAAGGCCGCCGGCATCCCGGTGGTGGCGGTGTTCCTCAGCGGGCGGCCGATGTGGACCAATCCCGAGATCAACGCCTCGGACGCCTTCGTGGCGGCCTGGCTGCCGGGCTCGGAAGGCGGCGGCGTGGCCGACGTGCTGGTGGGTGACGCGGCCGGCAAGCCGCGCAACGACTTCAAGGGCAAGCTGTCGTTCAGCTGGCCCAAGCGCGCCGACCAGGAGCCGCTCAACGTCGGCGACGCCAACTACGATCCGCTGTTCCCCTATGGCTATGGCCTGAGCTACGCCAAGCCGGGCCCAAATGGAGGGAAGCTCGCGGCGCTATCGGAGAACCCCGGAGCGGCCAGCGCCGAGGCCAATGTCGACCGCTACTTCGTCGCCGGCCGCGCGCCCGCGCCGTGGACGCTGAACGTCGGCGGGGCCGTGTCGCTGAAAACCGTCGACGCCGGCGCGCAGGAAAACGCTCGCCAGGCGACGTGGAGCGGAGAGGGTTCTGGTTCGTTGAATGTGCTGGGACAGCCCGTCGACCTGTCGCGCCAGACCACCGGCGACATGGCGGTCTCGATCCGCTATCGGGTCGATGCGTCCCCAGAGAAACCGGTTTCCCTCGGCATCGCCTGTGGCGAATCCTGTGGGGCGACGGTAGACGTAACGTCAACGTTGTCAGGTGCGAAACTCGGCGAATGGCGTACGGCCAAGATCAAACTTTCCTGCTTCAAGGCCAAGGGCGCGGACATGACGCATGTTTCGTCCCCCTTCTCGCTGTCCACCGCCGGACGCATGACTCTGTCATTCACCGAAATCAGACTGGCTTCCAACGAGGGCGACGCCTTCTGTCCGCCAAGCTGATCCAAAAAGAAGGAGCGACGGCATGATCCGCGCCCGTCGCTCCCGCATCGTCGCCACGATCGGCCCCGCTTCCAGTTCGCTCGACATGATCGTCACCCTGGCCAAGGCCGGGGCTGACGTGTTCCGCCTGAACTTCAGCCACGGCGCGCACGAGACCCACGCGGCGGTCTATGCCGCGATCCGCGAGGCCGAGAAGATCGTCGATCGCCCGTTGGGCATCCTGGCGGACCTGCAAGGTCCCAAGCTGCGCGTCGGCAAGTTCGCCAACGGTCCGGTGATCCTGAAGGCCGGCCAGGCCTTCCGCTTTGACAGCGACCCGACCCCGGGCGACGAGACGCGCGTTCACCTGCCGCATCCGGAAATCCTGACCGCCATGCGGCCGGGCGCCACCCTGCTGCTGGACGATGGCAAGCTGCGCATGGTCGTGACCGACGCCGGTCCAGGCTATGCCAACACCACGGTCGCCAACGGCGGCAAGCTGTCGGAACGCAAGGGCGTGGCGGTGCCGGACGTCGTCATCCCGATGTCGCCCCTGACCGCCAAGGACCGCGAGGACCTGGCCTTCGCCCTCCGTCTCGGTGTCGACTGGATCGCCCTGTCGTTCGTGCAGGCCCCGGAAGACATGGCCGAGCTGCGCCGCATCGTCGAAGGCCGCGCCGCGGTGCTGGCCAAGATCGAAAAGCCCCAGGCCCTGAAGGTGCTGGGTCCGATCCTCGACCTGTGCGACGGCGTCATGGTGGCCCGTGGTGACCTCGGCGTCGAAATGGCCCCCGAAGAGGTGCCGGTGGCTCAGAAGGTCATCCTGCGGGCGGCGCGCGAGCGCGGCATCCCGGTGATCGTCGCCACCCAGATGCTGGAATCGATGATCAGCTCGCCGACGCCCACCCGCGCCGAGGCTTCTGACGTCGCCAACGCCGTCTATGAGGGCGCGGACGCGGTGATGCTGTCGGCGGAATCGGCGGCCGGCGAATATCCCGAAGAGTCGGTGTCGATGATGAACCGCATCATCGAGCGGGTTGAGCGCGATCCGCGCTGGCCCGAGGTGATGCAGGCCGAACAGAAGCACGACGACGATGACGCCGACGTGCTGGTGGTCGCCGCCGCCGGCGCGGCCAAGTCCGGCTCGACCAAGTGCCTGGTGGCCTTCACCACCACGGGCGCGACCGCGCGCCGTTTGGCCCGCGAGCGCCCGCTGCAGCCGGTGCTGGCCCTGTCGCCCGACATCAACGCCGTGCGCCGCATGGCCCTGTGCTGGGGCGTCGAGCCCCGCGTCAGCGCCCAGCCCGACAGCCTGGAGGTCGTCACCACCGACGCCTCGAGCAAGGCCCTGGAGCTGGGTCTGGTCGCCCCGGGCGAACGCCTGCTGGTCGTGGCCGGCACGCCGTTCGGCGCTCCGGGCGCGGCGAACCTGCTGCGCCTGGCGCACGCGCCATCGCCGGCCCGCCGCCGCTAATCGATTGAGACTGGAGATCCCGGGCCAGGGCCCGGGATTTTCCTTATGAGGCGAACGAGGCCGGCAGCAGCCGCTCGTAGCCCCGGCGCACGGCGCCGTAGCACTCGCAGGTCATGGCCTCGAGGCCCGCGCGGTCCAGGATGTCGACCACGCCCCGGCGATAACGGATCAGGCCCTTGGTCTGCAGCGAGCCGGCGACGGCCGTCACGGTGGTGCGCTGGACGCCCAGCATGTCGGCCAGGAACTCCTGGGTCAGGCTGACGGTGTTGGTGTCCAAGCGGTCGTGGCACGACAATAGCCAGCGGCAGAAGCGCGCCTCGACGGCGTGCAGGGCGTTGCAGGCCACCGACTGGATGGCGTGACCGAACAGCGCTTCGTTGTGGCGATCGACCAGGGTGCGCAGGGCGGGGCTGCGGCTCCAGGCGTCATGGAGCGGCCCAGAGGCGATGCGCAGGGCCGAGCCCGGCGCCTGGACGATGGCGCGGCTGAGCGACTGACGCGGCGCGACGGCGGCCATCAGGCCCAGGGCGCCCTCGCGACCGATGGTGGCCGACTCGATGGCCGCGCCGTTCTCCATCAGGGTCATCAGCGAGATGACGCAGTCGATCGGGAAATAGACCTGATCGACCAGGTCGCCCGGATCGTAGAGAAGGCGGCCCTTCTCGAGGTCGACCGTGGAAAGATGAGGTGTGAGCAGACCCCTGTCTTCGGACGGCAATGCGGAAAGCAAGCGGTTCTTCAAGGTCGCTAACGGCCCAGTCATGGGGAATCGAACGCCGTCTCACGGCAAGGGTTGCAAGCTATAGGTGGGACAGCTGGGCCGCGCCGTCGCTTAGCCGACACAATCCAGTCAGGAGCGCGGCAAAAAGAGAAGAGTCGGGCGAACTCTTTGTGGGTATCGATCATTTGGCATGCTGTATGTTTGTCGGGTTCCCGACATAACTGCTCAGTCTAAGTCGTCCTCAACCTCAGATCATCTAGAGCAGGCAAAGAAAAGGGCCGCCTTGCGGCGGCCCAGTTGAAGGATTCGGTTGGCATGGGGGCCCTTCCTTGCGATCGGGGAACCGCAAGGAAGGGCCGGTGGCGCGGGCGGCGGATCCCACGCCTCAGGCGGAGGCCCAACCCTAGGGAAGGGGAGGGGGCCTTGGCCGCCTGGTCCCACGCGCGCGGTCGCCAGCTACCCTGAAGTCGCACGACCGGGCGTTGGCCGGCTACTTCGCCTTGGCGAAGGCCGAGGACATCCAGCCCCGGGCGCCGTTTTCGTCGTCGACCTCGATCCAGACGCCGTTGCGCTGGCCGGTCGGATAGACCGCGCCGCCGGCCTTGACCGTGCCGACGGCCGCGCCGTTAGGAGCGGCCGAGCCGCGCAGGATGACGTCCTGGGTCGTGGCCAGGGTCGGCAGGGCGGCCGGCGCTGGGCTGGAGGTCGTCAGGGTGGCGGGAACCACGGCGGCGGCCACGCCGCACTTGCCCTGGTAGAGGCCGGCCATCACGGCCCGACGCTGTTGGGCGATCTGGATGTTCTGGGCTTCGCGCTGAGCCTTGGCGGCCGCGGCGGCCTTGGCCTGCGAGGCGGCGGCGTTGGCGAACATGCCCAGGCCAGGCACCCGGCCCAGGGCGCCGCTGTAGAGCGCGGCGTTGATGCCCAGGCTGGCGGCGGTCTCGGCCCCGCGCGCGGCGCCCTCGGCGCTGGCGATGGCGCCGTTCGAGACGCCCATCACCTGGTCCATGCGGGTCATCTCGGCGCTGATCTGGTCGCAGCTCATCGACGCGTCGGTCGGATAGGTTAGCTGCAGTGTCTGGGCCTGGGCGGCGGTCGCGGCGAGGGCGAGGCCCAGGGCGGTAACGGTGGCGATAAGCTTGGTCATGATGGCTCCCCTGGACGGAAGCCGTCTTTGAAACCCGCTCTTCGCGGGACCCCCGGTCCGTCAGTTCGAGAACGACGGTATCCGGGGGCTGTAGGAAGGGCCTATCCCCAGGACTGGGGGTAGCGCGTCAGGCGAAGTGTGGAGCGGTTCGCCGCCCGGACGCGCGTAAGCAAAAAAGTCAGAAGCCCATCAGGCGGGCGTAGCGGTCGCGGTGGAAGCTGGCGCCGCCGAACAGGGCCTCGGTGACGCGGGCGCGCTTCATGTACAGTCCGCTGTCGTGGGCGTCGGTCATGCCGATGCCGCCGTGCATCTGGACCATCTCGTTGGAGGCCAGGTGGACCAGCTCCGACGCCTTGGCCTTGGCCAGCGAGGCGAGGGCGCGGGTGTCACCGCCGGCGTCGAAGGCTTCCAGGGCGGCTTCGACGCACGAGCGCGTGGTCTCGATGTCGGTGAACCACTTGGCGGCGCGGTGCTGCAGCGCCTGGAAGGTGCCGATGACCTGGCCGAACTGGGTGCGGGTCTTGATGTAGTCCAGCGTGATGTCAAAGGCCGCCGAGGCGCTGCCCAGCATCTCGGCCGCCAGGCCCGCATAGGCGCGGTCCAGCACCGGCTCCAGGACCGCCCAGCCCTTGTCGACCTCGCCCAGCACCGCGTCCGCGCCGACCTCGACGCCGTCGAAGGCGATCTGGGCCGCGCCGCGCGAGTCCAGCAGCGACAGGTGGGTGCGGGTCACGCCCGGCGCGTCGGCGGAGACCAGGAACAGGGTCAGGCCCTCGGTCCCGGCGCCGCTGGTGCGGGCGACGACGATCAGCAGGTCGGCGGCCTCGCCGTCCAGCACGAAGATCTTGGTCCCGTTCAGCACGTAACCCGCGCCGCCCTTGGTCGCGGTCAGGGCCGTGCGGGCCGGATTGTGGTGCGAGCCTTCATCGACGGCCAGGGTGGCGACGGCCGCGCCGGTGGCGATCTTGGGCAGCCAGGCGGCCTTCTGGGCGTCCGAGCCGCCCAGGTTCAGAGCCGAGGCCCCGATCATGGCGGTGGAGAGCAGGGGCGAGGCGGCCAGGGTGCGGCCGGTCTCTTCCAGGATCAGGCCCAGGCCCAGATAGCCGAAGGCCGAGCCGTCATGCTCTTCCGGGACGATCACCCCGGCCCAGCCCATCTCGCCCATCTCGGCCCAGGCGGCCGGGTCGAAGCTTTGCTTGGACTTGCCGTCCCGCAGCTTGCGCAGGGCGCCGACGGGCGCGCTTTCACTGGCCCAGCCCTTGGCGGCGTCGCGCAGCATGGTCTGTTCTTCGGTCAGGACGGCCATCAGGCGTGCTCCCTGGATTGATGACGGACGGCCCAGTCGAGGGCCTGTTCCAGACGGTCGTTGCCCCAGAAGAGCTCGCCGTCGGCGGTGAGAAAGCTGGGCGCGCCGAACAGGCCGCGCTCCTTGGCCATGCTGACATGGTCCTTGAGCAGGGCCTTGATCGGGGCGGACTGGGCAGCGGCCAGCACGTGCTCGGGACCCGCGCCGACCTCGGCGATCAGGACGCTGAGGACCTCGGGGCTGCCGATGTCCAGGTCGTCGACGAAGTTGGCCTGGTAGACCGCGCGGCTGAACGCCGGGGTCCAGCCGTCCTCGATCCCGACCAGCGCCACGCGGGCGGCCAGCAGGCTGTTGCGCGGGAACTGGCTGGGATGATGCAGCGGCAGGCCCTCGGCCTCGCAGACGCGCTCGAGGTCGCGCCACATGTACTCGCCCTTGACCGGGACGGCGTTGAACGGGCTGTCGTTCAGACCCTGCTGCTCATGGAACAGCGGACCGACGATGAACGGCCGCCAGGCCACGGCCACGCCCTTGTCGGCGGCCAGCCGCTCGATGCGCATGGCCGCCGGATAGGAATAGGTCGAGGCGAACTCGTACCAGAACTCGATCATCGGACTACTGGTGGTCCAGGAGCCCGAGGACGCGCTTGGCGACGACATTGAGGTTCACCTCGCTGGTGCCGCCTTCGATCGAGTTGCCCTTGGCGCGGAGCATGGCGCGCGGGGCGGCCAGTTCTTCGGCAGCGAAGCCTTCGCCTTCCCAGCCGAGACCCTGGAGGCCGAGGGCCTCGACCAACAGCTCGGTGCGCTCCTGGTTCATCTTTGCGGCGGCGTATTTGATGATCGAGACGGCGGCGCTGGGACCCGAGCCCTGCTTGGACTCGGTCTCGGCGCGGCGCACGGTCAGCATGAAGGCGTGGGCGTCCATCGAATGCGCGGCTAGACGAGCGCGGAAGTCGCCGTCGGCGATGCGGCCTTCGCTGTCGACGCCGATCTCCTTCTTGGCGGCCTCGACCGGGGACAGACCGCCACCGCCGCCAAAGCCTGAGGCGCTGATGTTCTGGCGCTCGTACTGCAGCAGGCGCTTGGCGATGTCCCAGCCGCCGTTCAGCTTGCCGACCAACTGCTCCTTGGGGACCTTCACGTTGTCGAAGAAGGTCTCGCAGAAGGGCGAGGAGCCGCTGATCAGCTTGATCGGGCGGGCCTCGACGCCGGGCGAGGTCATGTCGAACAGCACGAACGAGATACCCTCGTGCTTCTTGGTGGTGTCGGTGCGCACCAGGCAGAAGATCCAGTCGGCCTGGTCGGCATAGCTGGTCCAGACCTTCTGGCCATTGATCAGATAGTGGTCGCCCTTGTCCTCGCACTTGGTCTGCAGCGAGGCGAGGTCGGAGCCGGCGCCCGGTTCGCTATAACCCTGGCACCAGCGGATCTCGCCCTTCACGATCTGGGGCAGGAAGCGCTGCTTCTGCTCCTCGGTGGCGTATTCCAGCAGCACCGGACCAAGCATCCAGATGCCGAAGCTCATCAGGGCAGGGCGGGCCTTCAGGCGGCGCAGCTCCTGCTCCAACACCTTGTTCTGGGCCTTGGACAGGCCGCCACCGCCGTATTCCTTGGGCCACATCGGAGCGGTCCAGCCCTTTTCGGCCATCCGGTCCAGCCACAGCTTGGCGTCGGGGTTCTTCCAGACCATCTTGCGGCCGCCCCACGGGGCGTCGTCCTCGCCCATCGGGGCGTTCAGGGACTTGGGATAGTTGGCCTCCAGCCAGGCGCGGGTCTCGGCGCGGAAGGCGTCGAGCTCGGTTCCCCCGAAATCGGCCATCGTTCATCTCCCTAAGCGGACGTCTTGTTACCCGACACACTACGCCACGCGACGGCGGCGGCAAGTTGATTCAAACAGTCGTTCGCATCTTGATCCGCGACCATGTCACGGTTTGCGCGCTATAGGAGGACCTGTTGCTGGATCCCGCTGGGGATTCGTCATTCCGGGATCTGGATGTCCTCGACAGTTTTCAGGCCCGCGGCCCTGGCGATCGCCCCGACCCTGGCGGCGATCCTGGCCGCGTCGTCCGGGGTCATGCTGCTGGCCTCGGGGGCGACGCCCTCCGAGCCGACCCGGTTCCTGCTGCTGCTGGCCTTCGCGCCGGACCTGCTGATCGAGATCAGCCACTTCTTCTCCTCCATCCTGGGCCTGGTCCTGCTGCTGCTGGCGTTCGGCCTGCGCGCGCGGCTGGGCGCGGCCTGGTGGGCGGCGTTGATCGTGCTGGCCGCCTCGGCGGTGCTGGCCATCTTCAAGGGCCTGAACTGGGAAGAGACGGCGATGCTGGCCGTCTGCTTCCTGGCCATCCTGCCGTTCCACGACGCCTTCCCGCGCAAGGCGGCCCTGACCCGCATGGAGATCACGCCCGGCTGGCTGCTATCGGCCGCCGCGGCCCTGATCGGCGCCAGCCTGCTGGGCTGGTGGTCGTTCAACCACACGGAATTTGCCGACAAGTCCTGGATCCGGGTGCTGCAGGACCATGACGAGGCCGCCCGCGCCATCCGCTCTTCGGTCTCGGCGGCCATCGTGCTGCTGGCCGTCGGCATCTGGCGGCTGATCGCTACCGCCGCGACGCCGTCGGTGGTCGATGACACCGATCCCGAGTTCGACCGGGTCCGCGCCATCCTGGCCAAGGCGCAGGACGCCGAGCCCAGCGCCAACCTGGCTCTGCTGGGCGACAAGCGCTTCCTGTTCTCGGCTTCGGGCGAGAGTTTCCTGATGTTCGGCGTGCGGGGGCGGTCGTGGATCGCGCTGGGGGCGCCGGTCGGCAAGAACGAGGAGCGCATGGAGCTGTTCTGGCGCTTCCGCGAACTGGCCGACGCCCACGCCGCGCGCGCGGGTTTCTATGGCCTGGGTCCCGAAGACCTGCCCGATTCCGTGGATCTGGGCCTGGCTATCCAGAAGACCGGCGAGAGCGCCGCCGTGCCGCTGGAAGCCTTCAGCCTGGCCGGCCGCCGCCGCGAGGTGCTGCGCCGCAACTGGCGCAAGGCCGGCGAGGGCGGGGCGGCCTTCGAAGTCCTGCCCGTGGGCGCCGCCACAGCGATCATGGACGAGCTGAAGGCGATCTCCGACGCCTGGCTGAGCCACCATGCCGGCGGCGAGAAGAGCTTCTCGATGGGCGGTTTTGATCCGCGGTACGTCGCCGAGTTCCCGGTCGCGGTGGTGCGGGGCGAGGAGGGCAAGATCGTCGCCTTCGCCACGATGTGGCTGACGGCGTGCAAGACCTCGTTCTCGATGGACCTGATGCGTTACTCCGACGAGGCGCCCAAGAACGTCATGGACTACCTGTTCGTCGAGCTCCTGCAGTGGGGTAAGGACGAGGGCTACCAGGCGTTCGAGTTCGGCATGGCCCCACTGGCCGGCCTGGAGGATCGCCCCTTGGCGCCGATCATGTCGCGCGTCGGCCGGCTGCTCTACGAGCGCGGCGAGGAGATCTACAATTTCCAGGGCGTGCGGCGGTACAAGGACAAGTACGACCCCGTCTGGCAGCCGCGCTACATTGCCGCGCCCCACAAGTGGGCCATCCCTTTCCTGCTCGCCGACATCGGTCTGCTGTCCTCGGGCGGCATGTCGGGGCTGACGAAACGGCCCAAGAAGGCCCCCAACTGAGGGGTGCGACTCCTGCGACCTAGTAGCGCTGCTGGTTGCCGGTCTGGACGCCCAGGAGATTGGCCAAGTGCACCAGCATCAGCATCAGCCCGACCACGCAGACCATCATCAAGGGGCGCCACGGAACCATGCGCGGGCCCTTTAGAACATTGATCGGACGCGCGCCGCGCCAGCCGCAGAAGACGGCCAGGATCAGGAACGTTGCCGCGGCGGCGATCGTTAGGGTCAGGTCCATGGCCGCTTCTAGGCCTGCGACAATCGGCCTGGCAAATGGTTAACGTGCGTTAACCCTCTTGCGTTTTAACCACGCTACAGAACCTTGGGACTCCGTTCCGATTCCTCCACAATGAATCGTCTGACCACTACATCTGGCGTTTTGGTCGCGTTTACACCCCAGGAATCGGTGACTAGCGTTTTCCTCAGATGCGAGGAGATCGATTCGCAATGACTGCGGCGTCGCCATGGAGCGTAAAGGGGATCGACCCCAAGGCACGAGAGGTCGCTAAAGACCTCGCGCGTCGCTCCGGCATGACTCTGGGCGAATGGCTCAATCGCATGATCATCGAAGGCGATGGTCAGGGTCCGGACCTTAATTCCGGTTCTGAAAACGCGCCGAACCGCGCCTATCTGGAAATCGTCAAGGACGACGCGCCGTCGCGCATCGAGATCGCCGAACACCCGGCGGACGAGGTCGGCCGCGTGGCCGTGGCCCTGGACCGCCTGACCCAGCGTATCGAGGCCGCCGAAGGCCGCAACGCCGCCGCCATTTCCGGCATCGACCACTCGGTCCGCGACGCGCTCACGCGTTTGGGACAATCCGAGCGTGAACAGATCGCCGTCGCCGCCCGTTTCGAAGGCGCTGTGGACGAGCTTAAGACCGAGCAATCCCGCGCCACCGAGCGCGTGCGTCGTATCGAGACCGAGGCGGCCGGCCCGCGTTCGGCTGAAGCCCTGCGCGCCCTGGAAGGCGCCTTGGGCAAGGTCGCCGGTCATCTCTATGACGGCGAGGCTCGCACCCGGGAGGCGATCGCCGCCCTGGAAGCCCGCATCAACGAACAACAACCTGTCGCTGCTCCTCAGGATCCGTCTGCCCTGGTCGACGCCGTCGTGGCGCGCCTGGCCGAACGCCTGGAAGCCGCCGAGACCCGCACCAGCGAGGCTCTTCGCGATATGAGCTCGTCGTTCTCGGCCCTGGACCAGCGCATGGGCGCGGTCGAAGGCGCCAATCCGGCCGCTGGCGTGCAAGAGCGCCTGGACAGCCTGGCCGCCAACCTGGCCCAGAAGATGGAAGCCGCTCGCGTCGAGATGGCCGCCAAGCTGCGCGACTCCGCCGACGGTCGTTTCGACCGCATGGAGCGCAAGCTGGGCGAGATGGCCGCGCACGTGCAGGCCGCCGAGCAACGCTCGGCCCAGGCCATCGAGCGCATGGGCCGTGAAGTGGTCGGCGTCGCCGACGCCTTCAACCGCCGCGTCCAGGCCGCCGAGCAGCGCAACGCCACCGCCATCGAGCAGGTCGGCGGGGAGGTGGCGCGCATCGCCGCCACCGTCGAGCACAAGCTGAACCGCGCCGACAGCGTCCAGGCTCAAGCCCTGGAAAAGCTGGGCACGGAAATCGCCCGCATCACCGAGAAGCTGGCAGAGCGCATCGGCAGCGCCGAGCGTCGCAACGCCCTGGCCATCGACGATGTCGGCGAGCAGGTCGCCCGCGTCACCGAGCGCCTGAACCAGCGTCACGAGCGCTCCAGCCAGGAACTGATCGACCGCATCCGCCAGAGCGAGGAGCGCACGCTCCGCATGCTGGAAGAAGCGCGCGAGAAGATCGACACCCGCCTGCACGACACCGCGCGCAAGCTGGAGGCCGCTCCGGTTCCTGTCGCCGCGCCGACCCCGGCCCCCGCGCCGGCTCGCGCCGCGCCGCCGCCGGTCTCGCCGTTCGAAGAGAGCTACTTCAACCAGTCGGCCTCGTTCAGCGGCCATGAAGAGATCGAGGAAGAGGACGTCTTCGACGCCCCGCCGACCCCGTCGCGCGCGTCGGCCCCCTCGCATGCCTACGACGTCGCCGAGTTCCCGGCCGCCGAGCCGGAAGACCGCACCTTCGGTCACGACGACTACGCCCTGGCTGACGGCTTCGAGCCGGAAGCGCCGCGCTACGAGATCGAACCGGAAGTCTCCGACTTCGCGCCCGCCGAGCCCGCCCGTCCGATGTCGACCCGCGACATCATCGAGCAGGCCCGCGCCGCCGCCCGCGCCGCGGCCGCCTCGGACGCCAAGGGTAACGTTAAGGCCAAGCCGGAAAAGAAGGCCAAGGCCAAGGCTGACAAGTCGGGTTCGTCGCTGTTCAGCGGCTTTGGCTTCGCCGGCAAGAAGACCAAGAACCGCCTGGGCGCCACCGTGGCGGTCGTCGCCGTGGTCATCGGCTCGGCGACCGCCGTCGGCGCCGGCGTCGGCGGTCTGCTGCTGCTCAACACCGACGGCGCCGGCGCGCTGCCGCCGCGTGTGGCCGACGCCATCGCTGCTCGCAAGTCCGACGTCGAGATCAACGGTCCGGAAGCCGACACCACGCCGGGCGCCCCGCGCGCCGCCGTGGCCCTGACGGCTGGCCAGGCGACCTCGGTCGCCGCCGACGCCCCGGCCCAGCCGACCGACGAGGCGAAAGCCCTGTTCGAGGACGGCGTCCGCAAGATCGAGACCGGCGACCGCACGGGCCTGGACGGCCTGCGCAAGGCCGCCAACGGTGGGTATCCCGCCGCCCAGTTCTACCTCTCGAAGATGTACGAGGCCGGCAAGGGCGGCGTGAAGCTGGACATGCCGGAGGCCCGCCGCTGGAGCGAACGCGCCGCCGCCGGTGGCGACCCGCGCGCCATGCACAACCTGGCGCTCTACTACTTCAAGGGCGAGGGCGGTCCGCGCAACGTGACCACCGCCGCCACCTGGTTCCGCAAGGCCGCGGATCTCGGCCTCGTCGACAGCCAGTTCAACCTCGCCCAGCTGTACGAAGGCGGCTACGGCGTCAGCCAGAACCCGGCCGAGGCCTACAAGTGGTACGTGATCGCCGGCCGCGCCGGTGACGCCACCGCCCGCAGCCGCGCCACGGCCCTGCGCGCCCAGCTGACCGCCGAGGCCCAGCAGACTGCAGACCGTTCAGCCCAGGCTTTCCGCCCGCAGGCCCAGACCACGGCCAGCCTGTCGCCCAGCGCCGCCCCGGCCGCCAACGCCAATCTGGGCCTGGCCCAGCGGGTGCTGTCGCAACTGGGCTACTACCAAGGTCCGCGCGACGGCGTCGCTTCGCCGGCCCTGCGCATGGCCATCGCCGCCTATCAACGCGACCAAGGCCTGCCGGCCTCGGGCAGCGTCGACGGCGAGACCCTGAACAAGCTGTCGGTCTACGCGCGTTAGGCACGCGTTGACGCGCAAGGCCTCGACCGGCAATCAGGGATATCCCTGACGCCGCAAGGGCCGCGCGAGCTTTGCATTTCTACCTTCCCATCGCCGAGGTCTCGGTGAACGCGCTGCTGCTGGTGGTGCTGGGCGGACTCGTGGGTTTCATCTCGGGGATGTTCGGGATCGGCGGCGGCTTCCTGATGACGCCGGTGCTGGTGTTCTTAGGCATCCCACCGGTCGTGGCCGTGGCCAGCGAAGCCAACCACGTCGCCGCCTCGTCGGTCTCCAGCGTCATCGCCTACAGCAAGAAGCGTGTCGTCGACTTCAAGATGGGCGCGGTGCTGGCCAGCGGCGGGGCGATCGGCTCGTTTGCCGGGGTCGAGGTGTTCCGCTGGCTGCGCCTGATCGGCCAGGCCGACCTTGCCGTATCGGTCTCGTACCTGCTGTTTCTGGGCGTGATCGGCGCGCTGATGCTGACCGAGTCGGTCGGGGCCATCCTGCGCCGTCGCAGCGGCCAGCCGCCCAAGCCCCGCCGCGACCGCCGGCCGGCGCTGCTGTACGCCCTGCCGTTCAAGGTCCGCTTCCCGCGCTCGCGGCTCTATATCAGCGTCATCCCGCCGATCCTGCTGGGCGTGTTTGTCGGCGTCCTGTCGGCGGTGATGGGCGTGGGCGGCGGCTTCATCCTGGTGCCGGCGATGATCTACCTGCTGCGCATGCCCGCGCCGGTGGTGGTGGGCACCAGCCTGTTCCAGATCGTCATCACCACCTCGCTGACCAGCGTGCTTCAGGCCGGCCGCAACCAGACGGTCGACATCGTGCTGGCGACCCTGCTGCTGATCGGCGGGGTGATCGGCGCGCAACTGGGCGCGCGCGCCTCGGGCCGTTTCCGCGCCGAGGAGCTGCGGGCGCTCTTGGCCCTGCTGGTCCTGGCCGTCGGCCTGCGCATGGGCGCGGACCTGTTCATCAAGCCCGACGAGGCCTTCATCCTGATGACCGGGGTGGCGCGATGATCCCGCTGGTCGAGGCGCCTCCCGCGCCGCCTCTCGTTCAAGCGCCTCCGGCGCCGGCTGTCTCGGCCGCCCTGACCGACACCGAGATCCGGGTCAGCTCAGGCTTCCGGGGTGCGCGCATCGTGCTGTACGGCGCGGTCTTCGATCCCAAGGACAAGCCCAGCGACGTCGTCGTCATCGTGCGTGGCCCCGAGACGCCGCTGCGGATCGCCCGCAAGACCCAGGTCGCCGGCCTGTGGCTGAACAGCCGCCCGGTGGTGTTCCGCGGCGCGCCGGGCTTCTACCACGTGGCCTCGACCCGCAAGCTGCAGGACATCGCCGGCTTCGCGCCCCTGCGCCACCTGGGCGCGGGGCTGGAGCACCTCGCCATCGCCGCGCCGCTGGAGCAGCGGGTCGAGACGACGTACGGCGTCCGTGACGTCGTGGTCAGCCGACTCGGCGCCGACTATCTCGACTGGCGGCGCGCTGTGCTGCGCCTGAAGGAGAAGGCCGGCCTCTACGCCGCCGATCCGCAAGGCGTCCGCTTTGTGGACAAGGGCCTGTTCCGCGCCCAACTGGATCTGCCCGCCGAGGCTCCGATCGGCCAATACACTGCCAGAATCGTCCTCTTCCAGGACGGTAAGCCCATCTCGATCCGCGATCGCGCCTTCGTGGTCGAGAAGGCCGGGGCCGAGCGGGCCCTGTATGTCTTCTCCAAAGATCGTCCGTGGACCTATGGGCTCGTGTCGGTAATAGTCGCGCTCGGGGCAGGGTGGGCCGCTTCGGTGGCCTTCCGAAGGAGTTGAGTCATGAACGAGTCCGCGGGGGTGCGGACGCCGGTGCCGCCGGCGGTATGGGTCTTTGGCCTATCGACCCTTATTCCCTTTTTCCTCGCGTCGGGCCTGTTCTGCTACGGCCCCGGGCCCGTGCAGAAGCCGGCGCTGATCTCACTGCTGGCCTATTCGGCGGCGATGGTCTCGTACTTCGGCGGCGTGCGCAGCGGGCTCGAGATCGAGAACATCAGCCCGCGCTGGTCGGTGCTGGGCATCTCGCTGCTGTTCCCCCTGGCCGGATTCGGTCTGCTGCTGGGCGAGCTGAAGTTCGAGCCGGCCTGGCAGCTGTCGGGCTTCCTGCTGGTCTTCCTGCTGCAATGGGTCTGGGACGTCACCGACCACGACGGCCCCACCTGGCGCCCCCGCATGCGCACCCTGCTGACCGCCGGCGCGGCGATCTCGCTGGCGTTTTCGCTGGAGCAGGCGCTGCATATGTAGCGCGACATGCTTGTCGGTTTCGAGGCGATGGGATTTAATCCTATCTAAATCTGAGGCCTCTCATGCGATCGACCAAGCAGCTCAGCGTCACACTTCCCAACGAAATGGCCGCCCAAGTCCGGGCCAAGGTCGACTCGGGCGCCTATGCCAGCGAGAGCGAAGTGATCCGCGAAGGTCTGCGCGCACTCCAAGCCCAGGAGCGGGCGCTAGAGACATGGCTCAACGGTGAGGCGGCCAAGGCCTACGATGCCTTCGAGGCCGACCCGTCCAGAGGACGTTCTAGCAAGGATGTACGGGCTAGCCTTGCCGCCGCGCACGCGCGCGCCACCAAGGCCTGATGAGCGACTACGCGATCACTTACACGCCTGAAGCAGAAGCTCAGCTTCTCGCGCTTTACCACTACTTGGCCATCGAGGCGTCGCCGACCACCGCAGCTCATTTCACCGACGCGATTGTCGAGCGCTGTGAAAGTCTGCGCGATTTTCCCGAGCGCGGAGCGCCGCGTTTCGACGTGCGGCCAGGCCTGCGCACGCTCTCATTCCGGCGAGTGACAGTCATCTACGCCTTGAAGGGCCGACAGGTGGTGATTGTCGGGATCTTCTACGGCGGTCAGGACTATGAGAGCATCCTCCGCCAGGACTAGTCCGGCCGCAGCGACTTCATGCCCACCGCGTGGACCCGGCTGGGACCCAGGGCGCCAGCCAGCATCGGACCGGCGAACAGATTCGAGAACGCCTCGTCCAGGATGTTCAGCCCGCCTGTGAACGCTCCGAAGGCCGGCAGCACCAGACGCTGGCCGTCGGTGACGAAGCAGCGGCGACGCGTGACACCTCGGCCGCTGGAGACCTTGGCGGCCGGGTGCAGATGGCCGGCCACCTCGCCCAGCTGGACGCCGGGCAGGGGTTCGTGGCGCAGAGTGAGGCCCGAGACCGCCGCCTCGTCGATGATGTCGCCAGGCAGGACCTTGGGGCCGTCGGCGTCGTGGTTGCCCACCGCCCAGACCAGGTCCCGGCCCAGGGCCAGGCCTTCCAGCCGCTTGTAGTCGTCGGCCGCCAGCCGCGCCTCGCCGTCGCCGTCGTGGAAGCTGTCGCCCAGGAAGATCAGCCGCTCGGGCGCGAGCAGGGCCAGCTCGCGGTCCAGGCGGTCCAGGGTTTCGCGGGTGTCGTAAGGCGGCAGCATCTGGCCGAACCGCGCGGCGTAGCTGCTGCCTTTTTCGAAGTGCAGGTCGGCGACCACCAGGGTGCTCTCGCGCTCCAGCCAAAGGGCGCCGGACCAGCGCAGCATGACCTCGACGTTGGAGAGGGCGATCCGCAGGCCGCCGCAGGTGGAGGGGGAGAAACGCGTCACGACATGGCCTCGGCGATCAGGTCTTCCTCGGCCTCGGCCAGGATCATTTCGCCGGCCGCGTCGCCCGGCGCGCGCTCGCGACCGATCTCCAGCATGATCGGCACGGCGAACGGCGAGACGCGGTCTAGCCGGACGTGGCGGATGCGGCCCTGCACGCGGGTCAGCATGTCGCCCAGGCGGGCGATGTCCAGCATGCCCGTGGCCGCATCATGGCGGGCGCAGCGCAGCATCAGATGGTCGGGCTGGTGTTTGCGCAGCACGTCATAGATCAGGTCGGTCGAGAAGGTCACCTGTCGCCCGGACTTCTCGGCGCCGGGGTGGCGACGCTCGATCAGGCCGGCGATCAGGGCGCAATGCTTGAAGGCCCGCTTCATCATGAAGCTCTCGTCCAGCCAGGCCTCCAGGTCGTCGCCGAGCATGTCCTGGGCGAACAGGTCGTCGAGATCCAGATCGTCCATCGGCCGTAGGGCCCAGATGTTCAGCGCGTAGTCGTTGCAGACGAAGCCCAGCGGCCCGACGCCCAGGCGGTCCAGCCGCCGGGTCAGCAGCATGGCCAGGGTGGTGTGGGCCAGGCGACCGTCGAACGGATAGCAGACCATGTGGAAGCGTTTGCCGCGCTGGAAGGTCTCCAGCAGCATCTCGCCTTCATCGGGGATCGCCGAGCGGACCTTCTGCCAACTCAGCCATTCCTGGACATCACCGGGCAGGGCGGTCCATTCGCGCTCGTCATGCATCATCTGGCGCACGCGGCTGGCCAGATAGGTCGACAGCGGGAACTTCGAGCCGCCCCAGCTGGGCATCTTCGGGTCGTCGTTGGGCGCGGGCGAGACAAAGGCGTCGGCCCCGACCAGGCTGTTGTAGCGCCAGACCTGGCCGGCGAAGATGAAGGTGTCGCCGGGCGTCAGCTGCTCGAAATAGCCTTCTTCGGCCTCGCCGATCTTACGACCGCCCATGGGGCGTTTGCCGCCGCCGATGCGGATGTTGATCATGCCGGGCGTGACGATGACCCCGACGTTCATGCGGTGCTGTTGCCGGGCATGGCCGTCGCGGGCGGTCCACAAGCCGTCCTGTGTCTGCACGACGCGCCGGAACTTGTCGTAGGTGCGCAGCGCGTAGCCGCCGGTCGAGACGAAATCGACGACGGTCTCGAAATCTTCCCAGGAGAGCTCGGCATAGGGGCCGGCCGAACAGATCTCGTCATAGAGCTCGGTCAGCTTGAAGGGCTCGGAACAGGCGCAGCCCATGATGTGCTGGGCCAGGACGTCTAGGACGCCGACACGGGGCGGATCGCCGTCCAGGTGGTTCTCCAGGATGGCGTCGGCGGCGGCGCGGCATTCCAGCATCTCGAAGCGGCTGGCGGGCACGAACAGGGCGCGGCTGGGCTCATCCAGGCGGTGATTGGCGCGGCCGATCCGCTGGACCATCCGCGAGGCGCCCTTGGGCGCGGCCAGCTGGATGACGAGGTCGACGTCGCCCCAGTCGATGCCCATGTCGAGGGTCGAGGTGCAGACCACGGCCCGCAGTTCGCCGCGCGCCATGGCGGCCTCGACCTTGCGGCGCTGCTCGGCCGACAGGCTGCCGTGGTGCAGGGCGATCGGCAGGTCCGCCTCGTTCAGCTCCCACAGGCGCTGGAAGGCGAACTCGGCCTGGAAGCGGGTGTTGACGAAGATCAGGGCCGTCTGGGACGCCTTGATGATCTCATAGACCTCGGCCATGGCGTGCTCGGCCGTATGGCCCGCCCACGGCACGCGACCGCCGGAGACCAGCACCTCGACGACCGGCTGGGCGCCGCCGGAGCCGAGGACGAGGTCGATGCTGTCGCGGCCGTTCACGCCCAGCCACTTGCGCACCAGGTCCGGGTCGTCGACCGTCGCCGACAGCCCCACGCGCCGTAGGTTCGGCGCGAACTGCTGCAGGCGCGCCAAGTCCAGCGCCAGCAGGTCGCCGCGCTTGGACGGCCAGATGGCGTGGGCCTCGTCGATGATCACGCAGCGCAGGTCGGCGAAGTATTCGCGCGCGCCTTCCCAGGCGCAGAACAGGGCCAACTGCTCGGGTGTGGTCAGCAGGATGTCCGGCGGCTTGACCCGTTGGCGCGCCTTGCGGCTTTCGCCGGTGTCGCCGGTGCGGCTCTCGGCCACGATCGGCAGGCCCATCTCGCGGATGGGGGTCAGCAGGTTGCGCTCGACGTCGACGGCCAGGGCCTTGAGCGGCGAGATGTAGAGGGTGTGAATCCCGGCCGGCGTGTTGCGCGGCGGACGCTCGGCCAGCTCGATCAGGCTGGGCAGGAAGCCGGCCAGGGTCTTGCCGCCGCCGGTCGGGGCGATCAGCAGCGCGCCGCGGCCTTCGCGGGCCTTCTCCAGCATGGCCAGCTGGTGCGCGCGGGGGCTCCAGCCGCGGGCGGCGAACCAGTCCTGGAAGCGTTGGGGAAGGGCGTCGCCTGCGAGCATTGATCGCGATATAGCATGTTCCCCTTCTGTTTCACCCGTCTTTTGAACCCGTATCGGGCGAGTCCGGTTGCACGGTAACGCGCGGGAGGCTGTCTGGCTTGACGCCCCGTCCGCCGATGCCGACGATCAGGCGACGGTGGGGACGTGATGCGTACCAGAGTGCTGCCCGCGATATTGGCCCTGACGCTGGCGATGACCGGCGGGCCTTTCGCATGGGCGGACACCGGCGACGCTAAGGCGACCTTCGAGGCGACCTTGCGTGAGGCCCAGGGCGGCGACGCCAGCCGCTATGTCGACCTGGCCAAATTCTATCTGGACGGCGAGGGCGTCACCCGCGACGTGCCCCAGGCCCTGGCCTGGCTGCGCAAGGGCGTGGCGCGCGGCGACACCGACGCCATGGTCGAGCTGGGCAATGTCTATTTCGACGGGGCGGACGGGGTGCCGAAGGACCGGCGCGCGGCGCTGAAGCTCTACAGCGAGGCCGCGCAACGGGGCGATCCGAACGGCATGTACAATGTCGGGGTCGCCCACGAAGGCGGCGATGGCATCAAGGCCAACCCTCGCCTGGCGTTCGCCTGGTACCTGAAGGCCGCCGACGCCGGCCTGGCGCGCGGGGCCTATAGCGCTGGCGAGGCCTATCTGGATGGCTACGGCACGCGGGTCGACAACGCCAAGGGCGTGGCCATGCTGCGCAAGGCGGTCGAGATGGGCTCGGCCGACGCCATGAACGAGATGGGCCGGCTGCACTCGGAAGGCACGGGCGTGAAGCGCGACCACGGCGAGGCGTTGCGCTTCTACAGCGCCGCCGCCAGTAACGACCTGGCCGCAGGCATGTCGAACCTGGGCGTCGTGCACCACAATGGCGAGGGCGTGCCGGTCAACTACACCGAGGCCATGCGCTGGTTCCAGCGGGCCGCCGACCGCGGCTATCTCGAAGCCTGGTACGACCTGGGCATCATGTGCGAGCGCGGCCAGGGCATCGCGGCCAGCGAGGAGCTGGCCCTGCTGATGTACCGCCGGGCCGCTGAGAGCAAGGACCCCGAGCTGCGCCGCAAGGCCCAGAAGGCGGTCAACCGGCTGCTGGGCCTGGACGACGAGGAAGACGACGGCTCGATCGGCTAGATCGTCCTGTTCTTATTCTGTTTCGCGCCGGTTTTTGCTAACAGACTCGCGTGACTGCTTTCCCACCGACTCTGGACCTGGCTCCCGCCCTGGTCGTCCTGCCCGGGCCGCGCGCCGGCATGGCTGATGGCGGCGGCGAAGGCCGCATGCTGCGTCCGCCGGACGCCCGCGACCTGTTCGAGCACGGCCCCGTCCTGGTGGCCCACGCGGCCATGACCGCCCGCCGCCTGAACCTGTCGCCGCCCTCGCGCCATCCGCGCCTGTTCGACGTGCTGGAGCTGCACGCCTTCGTCCGCCCGGCCGCCTTCTGCGCGCCGTCGGCGGTGGGCCTGGCCATGGCGCTGGGCCTGCGCGAGCCGCATGGCGCGGCGGAGCAAGCCCAGAGCCTGCGCGAGAGCGCCGACGTCCTGCTGCGCGACCTGGCCCTGGCGCCCGTGCCCTCGCGCGAGGAGGCCCTGGCCGTCGCCGAGACGCTGGCCAAGGCCGGTTGGTCGTGGGGCCCCGCCGTGATCGGGGCGTTGCGCTCGGTCCAGGCCGGCAACCACTTCCGGGGCTCGGGCCTGGACGTCTGGGCGCGCCTGCTGGAATGGGAAGACCAGGCTCCGCCCGGCGAGGCCGGTTCGCGGCCGATCGATCCCGAACGCGTCGAACTGCGCCTGAACGAGCTGCTGCAACGCTCGGGGCTGGAGGAGGTGCGCGAGGCCCAGGCGACCTACGCCAAGGAGGCATCGTTCGCCTTCCAGCCGCGAGAGCGTGAGGGCGAGCCGCGCATGATGCTGGCCGAGGCCGGCACGGGCGTCGGCAAGACCCTGGGCTATCTGGCGCCCGCCTCGTTGTGGGCCGAGGCCAATGGGCCTTCGGTCTGGATCAGCACCTATACCCGCGCCCTGCAGCGCCAGATCGAGCGCGAGAGCCGGTCGATCTATCCCGACCCCAAGGAGCGGGCCAAGAAGGCCGTCGTCCGCAAGGGGCGCGAGAACTATCTGTGCCTGCTGAACTTCCAGGAGCAGATCAACAGCGCCCAGTTGGGCAATGGCGACCTGATCGGCCTGGCTCTGACCGCCCGCTGGGTGCGCGCCAGCCGTGACGGCGACATGACCGGCGGCGACTTCCCGGCCTGGCTGCCGACGCTGTCGGCGGTGCCGCCTTCGGCCCAGGCCAGCGCCTCGAACCTCGTGGACCGGCGCGGCGAATGCATCCACGCCGGCTGCCAGCATTATCGCATCTGCTTCATCGAGAAGGCCGTGCGGGCGTCCAAGCGCGCCGACATCGTCATTGCCAACCACGCCCTCGTTTTGACCCAGGCCGCCTTCGACGGCGCGCGGACGGCGCGGGGGCTGAAGAGCGACAACGAGACCACCAGCCTCAAGCGCATCGTCTTCGACGAGGGGCACCACCTGTTCGAGGCCGCCGATAGCGCTTTTTCCGCTGCCCTGTCGGGCGCGGAGGCCGCTGAGCTGCGCCGCTGGATCCGGGGACCCGAGGGGCGCGGCCGACGGGGCAGGGGTCTGGAGGCGCGCCTGCTCGACATCCTGGGCGACCGCGAGGGCGCGCGGGGGGCGATGAACCAGGTCATCCAGGCCGCCGCCGCCTTGCCGGGCGAGGGCTGGTCGGGCCGGGTCGCGCCGCCGGACGGCCAGATCAATCCGATCGGGCCGATCGAGAACTTCCTGGTCGCGGTGATCGAGCAGCTGCGCGCCCGCACCAGCGATCGCGGCGGGGCCGACCTTGGCCTGCAATGCGACGCGCGGCCCGCCACCGACCTCGTTCGTGAGCGCGCGCCGGAGGCCGCCAAGGCCCTGGCCGCCATCGAAGCCCCGCTGCTGGCCCTGGCCCGCGCCCTGGAAGACGTGCTGGACGAGGACGCCGAGCACCTGGGGACCTCCGAACGCGCCCGCATCGAAGGGGCTCTGCGGGGCCTGGACCGCCGCGCCCGCATGACCCTGCCGGCCTGGCGCTCGATCCTGAAGGCCATCGAGGACGACGACGTCGAGCCCAGCGAGACCGACCCGGACTTCGTCGACTGGTTCGAGGCCACCTTCCTGTACGGCCGAGTCGTCGACGCCGCTTGCCGCCGTCACTGGGTGGACCCGACCGAGCCGCTGCGCGCAGCGGTGTTGTCGCCCGCCCACGGGGTGCTGGTGACCAGCGCCACCCTGGTCGACCCGGCCCTTGAAGATCCGTTCGCCCTGGCCGAGATGCGCACGGGCGCCGCTCGCCTGCCGACCGCGCCGAAGGTGCTCCGGCTGGTCTCGCCGTTCGACTACGAGAACCACGCCAAGGCCTATGTGGTCACGGATGTGAACAAGGAAGACCCGCGCCAGGTCTCGGCCGCCATGCGCGAGCTGTTCCTGGCCGCCGGCGGCGGTGGGCTTGGCCTGTTCACCGCCATCCGCCGTCTGAAGGCCGTGCACGAACGTATCGCCGCGCCCCTGGCCGACAACGGCCTGGCGCTCTACGCCCAGCACGTCGATCCGCTGGAGGTCGGGGCGCTGGTCGACATCTTCCGGGCCGAGGAGGACGCGTGCCTGCTGGGCACCGACGCCATCCGCGACGGGGTGGACGTGCCGGGCCGTAGCTTGCGCCTGCTGGTCTTCGATCGTGTGCCGTGGCCGCGTCCGGACGTGCTGCACAAGGCCCGCCGCCTGCGCTTCGGCGGCAAGGGTTATGACGACGCCGTGGCCCGCGCTCGCATCAGCCAGGCCTTCGGCCGCCTGATCCGCCGCGCCGACGACCGGGGCGTCTTTGTCATGCTGGACGCCGCCGCGCCCACGCGGCTGTTTTCCAGCCTGCCCGAGGGGGTGACCCTGGAACGGGTAAGCCTGGTCGAGGCGATCGAAGCCACCGCCGCATTTTTGTCGAAGGATCGGTCTTAAGAACAGCCCAGCTTGTCTCGGGGTTTTTCGGATTGATCCGTTTTCTAAGTTTGATCGTGGTCGGAGCGTTTTTGACGACTAATAGCGCGCGCGCCGACGAGTTCGTGCGCGGCGACTGCCGTGGCGTCGTCGCGCCCAGCACCGCCCTGAAGTACGACACCCCCGAGCACGCCCGCTGGTACAAGCGTTTCTGGACGGGCGACTGCGATCACCTGCCCCTGTGCCTGCCTGGCGGGCCCAACTGGAACGAGGTGGTCGGCAAGCTTTTGATCAAAGGCGGCCCCCGCGAGCAGCCGGCCCTGCTGCCCAAGGCCTGCCGCCTGGGTCAACTGATCGGCCTGGAGTGGTCGCGTGACAAGAAGATCAAGCACATCACCACCGGCGACCTGAAGGTGTTCAACACCATGCTGGAGGCGTCCGGCGACGCCCTGCGCGGCGTGGACCAGGTCGACGCCAAGGCGCGCGCTCTGACGAACACGCGCTAGACACGCCCTGACTCAAAGCCGTCGAATTTCTGCAATGGGGACGTCCTAAAAGGGCGTCACAGGGGGAGCGTTAGTCCAGGAGCGTAACCATGATGACCCGAGACCCCGCGATCGACGAAGCCGCCACCCCCGCGCGCGCTCGGTCCGCCCGCGCTCTGGTCCAGGCGGTGCGCTGGCGCACCGGGCTGTCGCAGGCCGACTTCGCCCGCGTCTTCCACATAGACCTGACCCTGCTGGAGGACCTGGAGCACGGTGACGCCCGTCCGGACGCCGCCCTGGCCGCCTATCTGCGGGTCATCGACCATGCTCCCGACGTCGTGCGCGCGGCTCTGGGCGAGACGGTTTCCTGAGGGCTCGAAAATGTGGCGCGTGCATTCCGAGCCGGGATGATTTCCAGCCGAACACACGCCGCGACTTTTTTCCATGTTCGCCGCCGAATTCACGACGGAATGGTGACGCTTCTACGTTAGACAACTTGAGGTGTCGCGACTCGACGCCTTGTCAGCGGCGGGGCGGAGCGTGGTCGAGCGGCTCTTTTTCTTCCATAATCCCAAGGCGGGCGGGACGTCCCTGGTCTCCGCCCTGAAGGGATTGTTCCCCGCCGAGCGCCGCTGCCCGGTGATCGAGAACGATGCGACCGACCATGCCGCGCGCGCAGGTTGCTACGGCGCCTTCGCCGGCTACGGGCTTTATGCCGGCCACTACGGCTTCGATATCTATCAGGCGGTGGGCGAGGGAATGGCCGCGGCGACGAACTTCCGCTGGCCGGTCGACCGGGTGGTTTCGGTCTACCGCTATTTCCGCCACGTGGTGGAGATGGGGGATGCCCAGGCGCGCGATCCGCGTTGGCGGGCGGTGTCACTGGCCAAGCAGCTCTCGCTGGATGACTTCGTGACCTGCGACGACCCGGCGGTGGTCATCCACACCTATGACCACCACTTCCGCCAGCTGACCGGCTCGGGCTGGTCGCCGATTTATGAGGGCGACCATACCTCGGCCAAGGCGCTGATCGACCAGATGGTCTGGTTCTATGTCTGCGAGCACCCCTACGAGTCGCTGGCCTGGGCCGACATGGCCTTCGCGGGGCAGCTGCCGGGCGTGCGTCGGCTGAACGTCACGGGCGGCGAGGATGCGGGCGAGGCGGCGCTGAGCCCGAAGGCGCATCGCCAGCTGCTGTCGCAGAACCAGAACGACATCGCCCTCTATCAGTACGCGCTCGGCCGGCTGCTCGCCGAAGTGACGCCGGCCGAGACGCGTCTGATCGCCTAGGCGTCGATATATTTGATCAGCGTCGCCATGTTGGCGATGAACGCCCCCGTGGAGATGCCGATCGCCGGATGCGGATCCGGATAGGGCGAGGTGTCGTACTTGTCGCCGACCTTGGTCTCGGAGAAGTCGCCCGGCGTCGGGGTGGCGGGGCCATCGCCGATATAGGGCTGGCTGGTCGAGGTCAGGGGCGTGGGCCACCAGCCCTCGGCGTTCAGCTCGGCCGTCAGCTTGGCGACCTTGGCCGGATCGGCTTGGACGCCCTTGGTCGCCGAGCTGGACAGGTCGCCGCCGACGGTCAGGTCGTCGACCGAGAGGTCCTTGACCATGAAGTACTTGGGCAGGGCGCGCTGGCCCTTCAGCGGCGAGTGCTTGCTGGCCTCTTCGGGGCCCATGGCCTTCAGCTTCTCGTAGCGCGCGCGCATGCCTTTGACGTCGACATTGCGGAACGACGAGTAGTGGGTGACCGTCTTCTCGGGGTTCTCGTCGGTGTAGTAGCGGCCGTTGACGACGTTCGAGCCGGTGCGGTGCACGTACAGCGGCCGGCCGTTGCCGATCTGGATGAAGGTCGGATAGCGGGCCTTGCCGGGCATGACGTCGTCGGGCAGGCGCACGCTGTCCAGCCAGTCCAGGGCTTCCGGCACGCGGGCGATGTACTTCGGATCGCCGGTCAGCTGGTAGAAGGTCATCAGCTGTGAGAGGCAGCTGGCGCTGGCGTGGGTGGCGAAGGCCTTGGGCTCGTAGGTGCGGGCGCCGGCCGGCTTCAGGTCGGCGACGGTGTGCTGCAGGCCCCAGCCCGGCTGCGGCGCAGGTTGCTGGCAGGCGACGTAGCAGTCCATGGCGCGGCGGATGGGGTCCAGGACGGTTTTGTCGCCCAGGGCCTGGTAGACCATGATCAGGAATTCGATGTTCTCGCCGACCACGTCATCGTTGAAGGTGATGAAGCTGGTGTAGTCCGGGTTGCCGTGGTGATGGAACTCGTCCTTCAGCGGGAAGCGCTGGGGCCAGCCGCCGACCGGATACTGGCTGTCGAGGACGAACTTCAGGGCCTTCTCGAAGGCGGCCTTGTACTTGGGATCCTTCTTCTCGACGTACATGCGCAGCATGAACTTGCAGCACTCGGCGGTGCCTTCGTCGTCGAAGGTGCAGTTGCCGTAGTAGTGCTGGAATTCCTCAAGGCGCCAGCCGTTCTTGCCGATGGTGTCGTACCACTTCTTCAGCGAGGCCTCGCCGGCCAGGTCGCCGATATAGTTCCAGCCGCCGGCCGGGTTCTGGATGGCGATCAGGGCGTCGGCGGCCTTGCAGGCGGCGTCGTAGTAATACTCGTCCTTGGTCGCGTGGTAGGCGTCCAGGAACAGGTGGCCGACCGTGCCGGTGCCGGGCGGCTGCACCCAGATCATCGTCGGGAAGGCTTCCATCTCGCCCCAGCGGCGCGAGAAGTCGGGCAGGTAGGCCCAGACATAGCCGCCCTTGTAGGCGGCCTTCTCGACCATGAACCTGGTGGCCTTCTTCATCACGTCCAGCGCTTGGCCCTTGCTGGTCTGGGCGAAGGCCGTGAGTGGGCTGAAGGTCCCGGCGGCCGCGAAGGCGGCGGCCGTGGTCGCCATCAGGCGGCGACGGGAAATGGGGCTGAGCGGCATGCGATAACTCCGACAGGCGCGGAGCCGCCATCGTACCGGAAGGGGCATGCGTTAGAAGCGTTCCTCCCGGGCCGCGGGGGCCCCGTCGTCTTGCAGCGACGATCTGAATGCAGCTTGCTACCGGTGTCATCGATTTGACCACCCATTTTTGCGACCGGTCCCATTTGGGGGTGTGACTGCGGCGCCTCGTCGCGGGAGAAAGCGCGGTTTCCGGTCGAGCCCATTGATCGCAAACGATTTCTAGCTTGACCGGCTCCTCAAAATGGGGCCTGCGACAGGGCGACGCGTTGCCTGTCGATCTGCGTTCGGCGAAATAGGCGTCATCAGTTTTGAGGCGACGCCGCCGCGCTCGTGTTTCAGCGCCGCCGACGCCGTCCTGTTGGGGAACAGGACAACGCCCCCGGACCCTCCAGGTCCGGGGGCGTTTTCATTTGTCGCTATGCTTGCGATTTAACATTCTGTGACAATCGGGCGCACGCCAAACCTTGGTTAATGAACGGTGTGCGTCCAGCGGTCGCATGGCGGTGTCATTCATGTCCTGTAAACGTTTGCGGCATGGGGAACCGCAACGATCACATCTTCGAAGCCGAGCATCTCGAGCGACAGGCCGAGATCGCCGACAACGCTCACGCCCGCGCGGCGCTGCTGCGCATGGCCCAGGCCTCGCGCGGCGCGGCCGCCGTCCTGGGCCTGTTCGAGGCGTCGAACGACGACGTCCCATTCAAGACCCTGAACAGCTAGCTAGGCTTCCAGGCAGGCGACCACGCAGCGCTTGGCCAGTTCTTCCGTCGCGTCCAGGAACGGCACAGACAGATCCGCCGCGCCCAGCACCAGCGGCACTTCCGTGCAGCCCGCCACCACGCTCTGAGCGCCCTTGCCGACCAGGCGATGGGCGAGGGCGGCCATGGTCTCGCGGGAGGCCGCGCCCAGGTCGCCCTGCTTGATGCGATAGAGCAGGGCCATGAACTCGACCTGCTCGTGGTCATCCAGCATCACCACCTCCAGCCCCATGTGCGAGAAGCGGTCGCGATAGAGGCCCAGCGCCAGGCTGGTGCCCAGCACGCCGACGACGCTGGCGCCCTTGGCCTGGGCAGCCAGGCCGGCCGTTTCCAGCATGTCGACCAGCGGCAGGCCCGAGGCTTGGACCGCCTCGGCATAGGCGTGGGCGGTGTTGCAGGCGATGGCCAGCACCTGCGCCCCGCCGTCCCGTAGGCCGTTGGCCATGGCGGCGAGCACCGGGCCGGGATCGGACGTGCTGACATTGCGGTCGGGTACGTGCGGATTGATGTCGACCAGCACGCGCAGGTGGTCCTGCTCGCGCTTGACCGGCGTGGCGGCCTGGAGCTTGGCGAGAAAGTCCAGGGTGGCGGCCGGGCCCATGCCGCCGAGAACGCCCAGGATCTTGCTCACAGCGCGGGTTCCAGGATGCTCTGATAGCCGAACAGGCCCTGCGCGCCGCCGGTGTGCAGGAACACCACCCGCTCACCCTTGAACGCGCCCTTGCCGGCCTGGTCGATCAGGCCCTTCAGCGCCTTGCCCGAATAGACGGGGTCGAACAGCAGGCCTTCGGTGCGGGCGGCCAGGGCCAGGGCGTCGATCACGCCTTGATCCACCAGGCCGTAACCTTCGCCGACATAGTCGCAGTCGGCCACGACCATCTCGCGCTTAACGCGGCCGGCCGCGCCGATCTTCTCGGCGGTGGCGACGGCCAGGTTGAAGACGTTCTCTTCCTGCTTGGCCTTGGGCGCGCGCACGCCGAAGCCCAGGATCGGGATGTCGACCGACAGGGCGGCGAAGCCGGCGACGAGGCCCGCATGGGTGCCGGCGCTGCCGGTGGCGGTGACGAAGCGGTCGAACTTCAGGTCCATCTTGTCGGCCTGGACGACGAACTCGCGGGCGCAGTCGACATAGCCCAGGGCGCCGACCGTGTTCGAGCCGCCGCCGGGGATGACATAGGGCTTGCCACCGCGCTGGCGGACGCTTTCGGCCGTGCTCTCGAGCTCGGCGACCATGTCCGTGCCGCCCGGCACATAGCGGATCGCCGCGCCCATCAGCTTGTCCAGCAGGACGTTGCCGTTGCCCATGTAGTCGCTGGCCTTGGAGCCGGTGCGCTCCTCCAGGATGACTTCGGTCTTCAGGCCGTAGCGCGCGCCGGCGGCGATGGTCTGGCGCACGTGGTTGGACTGGACGGCGCCTTGCGTCACCAGCGTGTCGGCGCCCTGGGCCAGGGCCTCGCCCAGCAGGAACTCCAGCTTGCGGGTCTTGTTGCCGCCGCCGGCCAGGCCCGTGCAGTCGTCGCGCTTGACCCAGAGGTCGATGCCGAGCTCTGCGCCCAGGCGGGGCAGGGGCTCCAGCGGCGTCGGCAGGTGGGCGAAGCGGGCGCGGGGGAAGCGGGCGAGATGCATGGGGACGCGGTTCCTGAAGGGACTCGCCGCCTCTGTTAGCACGCGCGCGCCCTGTGGAAACCATGTCGGACCTGACCTCTTGGTGCTATGATGCCTGTCATTAGGGCCGGCCTCGAGACCGGCCCATGGGAGGACGACATGATGCGAATGATCTCGTTCGCCGCGCTGAGCGCGGCGGCGCTTCTGTCCATTGCCGGCCCGGCCGCCGCCTCGAACATGGTGATCGGCAGCGGCGCGGCTCAAGAGTGCTCCGATGCGGCCCTCAAAGGACGCACCGACGGGCGGGCCGTATTGGCCTGCACCACGGCCCTACAGGTCGAGACCCTGAACTTCCGCGACCGCGCCCGGACCTATGTGAACCGCGGCGTGCTGCAGATGCGCCAGCGCCAGTTCGGCGCCGCCCGCGCCGACTTCGACCAGGCCTCCAGCATCGATCCGGACCTGGGCGAGGCCTATGTGAACCGCGGCGCCACCTATGTCGGCGAGGACCGCTATCGCGAAGGTGTCGAGCAGATCGACCGGGGCCTGGCCCTGGGCGTGAAGGATCCCGAAAAGGCCTTCTTCAATCGCGGCCTGGCCAATGAGGGCCTGGGCGACCTGAACGCCGCCTATCGCGACTACAACCGTGCATCGGAACTGGCGCCCGACTGGCTGGCGCCGAAGACCGAGCTCGCGCGTTTCACGGTCAAGCGGCCCTGATACGCCTCGGCGCGTCGTCGGTCGCCCTGTAGCCAGGAGTGTTCGATGACGCGCGGAGTTCTGTTGCTGACGGCCGGTCTTCTGTCCGGGAGCCTGGCCGTGCTGGGCGGCGCGGCCTATGCCCAGACCGTGTTGCAAAACCGCTTCATGACCGAGCACGCCTTGCAGGACGCGCGGCGCGAGCTGTCGGCCAGCCAGACCGAGATCACCAACGCCCAGACCCGCGCCGATACGGCCGTGCGGCTGCGCGGCCTGGACGCCCAGCGCGCCTTGCCCAGCCTGCGGCCGCTGACGACGGACGAGCCGCCGCGGCGCGACACCGACCTTTCCGCCCAGACTCTCCAGCTTGAGCGCTTGACGCAGGAAGCCCTGGCCGAGAGCAATGCACGCATCCGGGCCATCCGCCCGGCCAGCGAACCGAAACAACGCTAGCAGCAAGGATCACCCATGGAGTGGGAAGGCGGCCGCCGGTCCGGCAACATCGAGGACCGGCGCGGTCTGGGGCCTGTCGGCATCGCCGGCGGCGGCATCGGCGCGGTGGTGCTGGCCGCCATCGGCTATTTCGTGTTCGGCATCGATCCGCGCACGACCCTGGAAGCGACGCAGGGCCTGCAGCAGCCGGCCCAGCAGGAAGGGACGCGCGGTGAGGTCTCCGACCGCGACGGCCAGTTCATCGACGTGATCGAGGCGTCCAACCAGGATGTCTGGACGCCGATCTTCCGCAACGCCGGCGTCGACTACCGTCCGCCCGAGGCCATTGTGCTGTACAAGCAGGCCACCGGCACCGGCTGCGGCACGGGCCAGTCGGCCATGGGGCCGTTCTATTGCCCGGCCGACCAGAAGGTCTATCTGGACCTGTCGTTCTGGAGCGAGCTGGAGAGCCGCTTCGGGGCCAAGGGCGAGTTCGCCCGCGCCTATGTCGTCAGCCACGAGATCGGCCACCACGTGCAGCACCTGCTGGGCGCCGACCAGCAGGCCCGCCGCCTGGGCGCGCGCGGCGAGGAGAGCGGCTCGGTGCGGCTGGAGTTGCAGGCCGATTGCTATGCCGGCGTCTGGGCGACGCATGCCGACAAGGCCTCGGGCGGCAAGATCGTCATCAACCGCGCCGACATCGAGGACGGCCTGGGCGCGGCGGCGGCGGTCGGCGACGACACCATCCAGAAGCGCAGCCAGGGCGAGGTCGTGCCCGACAGCTTCACCCACGGCACCAGCGCCCAGCGCATGCGCTGGTTCACGCGCGGCTACGACCAGGGCGACCCGGCCGCGTGCGACACCTTCTCGGCGTCACGCCTCTAGTAACCAAACCCATTTACGGGACGTCAGGGATGTCGCGGCATCCTCCTGGTTGAGTTGGAGCCAGGCCGATGTCCTCGACATCCACGTTCGGTCGCCGCGCGGCGCCGCCCCAGGGAGCCCGGGAGCCCGCCCGGGCCTGGACGGCGACGCCCGAGCGCGTCGCACCGCCGGCCAGGGCGCCGGTCGCCAGCATCGAGCCCACGGGCTTCGACAAGACGCCGTATCTCAGCATCGGCCTGCTGACGCTGTTGGCCCTGATCTTCATCTTCCAGCCTACCGCGGGCCTGCCCATGGGGCCGGGCATGGAGATGAGCGTCCACCACCTGACCGCTGTCGGCGGGGTCAGCCGCGACCTGGTCTTCAAGGACGGCGAGTGGTGGCGGATCTTCACCGCGCCTCTGCTGCACGGGAATCTCGCCCACATCGTCGGCAATGCGGTGGTCATGGCCTTCGCGGCGATCACCCTGGAGCGGGTCGTCGGCCGTTCCTGGCTGGCGGCGGCCTTCGTGATCTCGGGTGTCGGCGGCGCGCTGGCCTCGCTGCTGCTGAACAAGCAGAACGTGGTCTCGGTCGGCGCTTCGGGCGCGATCATGGGCCTGCTCGCCATGATCCTGATGTGCAGCCTGCATCCGTCGATGCACGAGCACGCCAAGCGCCTGCGCTGGATCACCCTGCGCCTGTTCATCCCGTCGCTGATCCCGTTCGGCGCGGCCCTGGGCTCGACCACCGACTACAACGGCCACCTGGGCGGCGCGGTGGCCGGCGGGGTGCTGGGCTTCGTGCTGCTGGCCACCTGGGACGAAGACACCGACAACCCCCGCCAGAGCCGTCTGCTTTGGGGCCTGGCCGGCGCAGGCTTGGCCATGGCCGTGCTGGCCTTCGCCCTCGTGGCCACGCGCCACCAGAGCTATATCGAGCGCGGCCAGCCGCTGGTCCCCGACTTCATGCTGCCCGCCAAGGGCTGGGCGAACGAGGCGAAGGCCCGCGCCCTGGTCGCCGCCTATCCGCGCGATCCGCGCGCCCGCCTGCAGATGGCCCACGCCTATATCGAGGCCAAGAACTACATCAACGCCGAGACCGAGATCCGCCTGGCCCTGACCGAGCGCGAGATCCTGGCGCGCGACATGGGGCCGGACTTCGAGGCCTATCTGCGCAACTTCCTGGTCGGGATCCTGGCCTCGCAGCAGCGCTACGAGGACGCTGTCCGCGAGGCCGCGCCGCTGTGCAAGCTGCATCCGACCGACCCGAAGCTCAAGGACCTGGACCAGCGTATGCGCAAGGCTGGTCTCTGCGACCGAAGCTGACCTACTTCGGCGGCACGTAGGCGATCAGCTGGATCTCGACGATGCCGCCCGGCGCCAGCAGGCCGGTGGCGCCAACGGCGGTCCAGGCCGGGCTGGGGCCCTTGATGAACTCGCTCTTCACGGCGTTGATCAGGTTGAGCTGCTCCCAGCGCGGGGCCGGTTGATCGGGGCCTTCCCAGACGTGGAAGCTGTTGATCATCACCACATTGTCGAAGCTGGTCCCGGCCGCCTTCAGCGTGGCGTCCAGGCTGACGAAGGCGCGGCGGACCTGGGTCTTGAACGACTCCGCATCCGTGCCCTCGTCTTTGGCCCGGCCGACGATCACGCCCGAGACGTAGAGGGTGTCGCCCACGCGCCGGGCCGGGGCGTACTTGATCTCGTCATAGGACTTCTGGGACCGCGCCGACGGGATGATCACCTCGCCGCCGGGGGAGAGGATCCGCTTCGGATAGGCCTCCTGGGCGAGGACGGGCGTGGCGACCAGGGCGCAGAGGGCCGGCAGCAGCAGGCGGCGGATCATGGCGGATCTCCGGAAGAACGTCGGTCTCCCGGATCGCGTGGCCGCCCGCCGCCGGCAAGTGAAATAACCGTCACCCGGCCGCGCGGACGATCAGATCGGCGATCGCCTTGGGGTGCGAGATCATCGACACGTGGCTGGATGGCAGCTCGATCGTCGTGGCCTTCATCCGCTTGGCCACGAAGCGCTCCAGGTCAGGATTGGTCGTCTGGTCGTTGGCCGAGACGGCGTAGAAGCTGGGCTTCTCGCGCCAGGCCGCGACCGTGGTCTTGCCGGCGAACAGCGTGGCGGCGATCGGTTGCTGGGTGGCGTACAGCGCCAGGGCCTTCGCCGGCGCGACATCGCCGGCGAAGAAACGGACGAAGACATCCTTGTTCAGCCACGAATACCCGTCGACCGTCACCACGCCCGCCCGGACCGGCATGGTCGGATAGGTCGCCGCCAGGGCGTTGAAGTCCTCGCCGACGTCCGGCGCGCGGGCGGCGACATAGACCAGAGCGGTGACCTTGGGATCCAGGCCCGCTTCGGTGATCGGCACGCCGCCCCACGAATGGCCGACCAGCACCGTGGGACCGTCCTGTCGCGCCAGCACCCGCCGGGTCGTCGCCACGTCGTCGGCCAGCGAGGTGAGGGGGTTCTGCACGGCGGTGACGTTGAAGCCCTTGGCCTGTAGCAGCGGAATCACCTCGCTCCAGCAAGAGCCGTCGGCCCAGGCGCCGTGGACCAGCACGATGTTGCGGGCGGTGGTCCTGGCCAAGGCCGGCGTGGCCAGGCCGGCGGCGAGCGCGCCCAGCAGGACGGCGCGGCGATCGGGTTGAGCTTGCATGGATCTGCCCTCGGAGGCGGTGACCAGAGGCGGTCACGCTCCATTCGTGTCGGCAAGGGCAAAGGTAACGACGTTGACGGCTTCGTGATCCTGGCCGCACGCGGCGCTTGACCTTCAGGTCAACAGGCCTAGTGTCCGGCCGTTGTTCACCGGGGGGTCGCTTGCGCGGCTGAGATTGGGCCTTGGCCCTGACCCGTAGAACCTGATCCGGGTCATGCCGGCGAAGGGAGGGAACGCGGTCGGTGTTCTCGCAGCCCGTCCGTAAACCGACTTAGCGCGACACGTCCGGGTCTCCTCGAAGCCGAAGGAGCGCCCGACTATGAATATCCAGACGACCATCAAATCCGTGGCCGAGAGCATCTCGACCGGTCCGATCCCCGGCTCGCGCAAGGTCTATCAGGCCGGCGAGCTGTTCCCTGAGCTGCGTGTGCCGTTCCGCGAGGTGGCCGTCCACCCGTCGGCGAACGAGCCGCCGGTGACGATCTACGATCCCTCGGGCCCCTACAGCGACCCGACCGTCAGCATCGACATCGAGAAGGGCCTGCCGCGCACCCGCGAGGCCTTCGTCGTGGCGCGCGGCGACGTCGAGATCGTCACCGATCCCCGCCAGGTGAAGCCCGAGGACAACGGCTTCGCCCAGGGCAAGCACCTGGCCCCGGAGTTCCCGGACAACAGCCGCACGATCTACCGCTCCAAGCCGGGCAAGCTGGTCACCCAGCTGGAATACGCCCGCGCCGGGATCATCACGGCCGAGATGGAGTATGTCGCCATCCGCGAGAACCTGCGCCGCGAGCAGGACCGTCCGTGCGTGCGCGACGGCGAGGACTTCGGCGCCAGCATCCCCGACTTCGTGACGCCCGAGTTCGTGCGCCAGGAAATCGCCCGCGGCCGCGCCATCATCCCGGCCAACATCAACCACGGCGAACTGGAGCCGATGGCGATCGGCCGCAATTTCCTGGTCAAGATCAACGCCAATATCGGCAATTCGGCCGTGCTCTCCACCGTGGCCGACGAGGTCGACAAGCTGGTCTGGGCCACCCGCTGGGGCGCCGACACGGTCATGGACCTGTCGACCGGTCGCAACATCCACAACATCCGCGACTGGATCATCCGCAACTCGAGCGTCCCGATCGGCACGGTGCCGATCTACCAGGCGCTGGAGAAGGTCAACGGCGTGGCCGAGGACCTGAACTGGGAGGTCTTCCGCGACACCTTGATCGAGCAGTGCGAGCAGGGCGTCGACTACTTCACGATCCACGCCGGCGTGCGCCTGCCGTTCATCCCGATGACCGCCAAGCGGGTCACCGGCATCGTCAGCCGCGGCGGCTCGATCATGGCCAAGTGGTGCCTGGCCCACCACAAGGAGAACTTCCTCTACGAGCGCTTCGAGGACATCTGCGAGATCATGCGCGCCTACGACGTGTCGTTCTCGCTGGGCGACGGCCTGCGTCCTGGCTCGACCGCCGACGCCAATGACGAGGCCCAGTTTTCCGAGCTGCGCACCCTGGGCGAGCTGACCAAGGTGGCCTGGAAGCACGGCGTCCAGGTGATGATCGAAGGACCGGGCCACGTGGCCATGCACAAGATCAAGGCCAACATGGACGAGCAGCTGAAGCACTGCCACGAGGCCCCCTTCTACACCTTGGGCCCGTTGACCACGGACATCGCGCCTGGCTACGACCACATCACCTCGGCCATCGGCGCGGCGATGATCGGCTGGTTCGGCACGGCGATGCTCTGCTACGTCACGCCCAAAGAACACCTGGGCCTGCCGGACCGCGACGACGTGAAGACGGGCGTCATCACCTACAAGCTGGCCGCCCACGCCGCCGACCTCGCCAAGGGGCACCCGGGCGCGGCGATGTGGGACGACGCCATCAGCCGCGCGCGCTTCGAGTTCCGCTGGGAAGACCAGTTCAACCTGGGCCTGGACCCCGAAACCGCCCGCAAGTTCCACGACGAGACCCTGCCGAAGGAAGCGCACAAGACCGCCCACTTCTGCTCGATGTGCGGCCCCAAGTTCTGCTCGATGAAGATCAGCCACGAAGTCCGCGACTTCGCCGCCGGCCTCGCGCCGAACGACGCCCAGCTTGATAACGCGGCCTTGGGCATGGCCGAGATGAGCGAGAAGTTCAAAGAGCAGGGGTCGGAGATCTATCTGAAGACCGAGTCGTGATGCTGCCTGTCTTGGCGATCCTGGTCGGGCTGCAAGGCAGCTCGACCGTCGCTGATCCGCTGGCGCCGGCTCGCACCGGCAAGATGCAATGCCACATGCCCAATACGGCGACGAAGTCGTGCCATTCACTGGCGAGCTATGTGTTCGCCGCCGATGGCTCGATTTCGAACAAGGCCGAGATCTTGCTGGCGCCGCAGATGGGTTTGACCATGACCACGGTCGCGCCCGTCTCCATCAAAAATGGCGCGATCTGTGGTCAGCTTCCGGACCTGAGCGACGCCGCGTTCGCCATGAACGGCCAAGCGGCTCCGCCGCAAGTGGCCGACACGATCCGGCAGCAGATCGGTCAAGCCTTGGCCCCTATGATGGGGAAGGAGATCTGCACCACCTACAAGCCGGATGGCGCCGACTTCGTCACGTCAACGACCATCGACGGCCAGTCCGCGGCGCAGCTCGGGTCCCAGAAGGTGATGTGGGTGGCGCCGGGCGATGGCTATGGGGTCCGCCCCTAACGCCTCTCGAGCCAAGTGCTTGTGAGCGTGGTGGTGATTTCACTGGCGCGGCGGGGGAGACATCTTCACCGTCGCGCCCATGAAACGTCTGAGTCTCCTGGCGGCCGTCGCCGCTTTGTCCGTCGCCGCGCCGGCCATGGCTGAAAGCCCGTTCTGGCCGGTGCAGGCCAAGGGCGGGTCCGTGGCGGCCGAGCTGCGGGGGGCGTGGAAGTCGCGGGGCTATGGCTGGATCGTCCAGTTCGGGCCGGACGGCGCCCAGCTGTTCCAGACCGCCGGCGAGGCCTGCTATCCCGATCCGCGCAACGAGCCTGATCCCGACGGGGTGCTGAGCCAGTGGCGGCCGGAGGGGCAGGGGGCGATCAGCCTGACCGGCGATCCGGACGGCACGCGGTACATGTTCGATCGCCTGCCCAACGTCCCCAACGCCTGCATCAGCGCGGCCGGCTGGACGCCCGACCGCATCGTCGCCTTCGCGGCCGACACCTTCGCCGAACTCTATGCGCGTCCGGGCATCGACTGGAAGGCGCGCAAGACCGCCGTGCTGGCCAAGGTCACGCCGAACTCGACCGAGTTCCAGCTGTGGACCGCGCTGTCGGAGCTGCTGGCCGGCCTGGACGACCCGCATGTCGAACTGCACGGCACGGTCGACGGCAATCGCCGCGACCTGGAGCCCGGCGACGCCCCGACCCTGATGCGCGTGCGCGCCGCCGATCCAGCCGGCGACGAGAAGACCTGGCTGAGCGCCTATCGCGAAGGGGTCCTGACCCAGGTCCTGCAGGGCAAGGGCCGCCAGGCTGGCGCAAACCGCGTCTTTTGGGGCCGGGTCGACGACATCGGCTATCTGAACCTGGTGACCATGGGCGCCTTCGCCCGCAACGCCGCGCCCGACGATCCCCGGCCGCTGGACGCCATCCTGGACGAGGCTGTCGCCGCCTTCGCCGGCGCCAAGGCGGTGATCGTCGACATCAGCAACAACCGCGGCGGCTACGACACCATCAGCGCGCGGGTCGCCAGCCGCTTCGCCGAGCAGTCTCACCTGGCCTATTCGAAGGTCGGCGTCGGGGCGAAGGCGCCGCTGCAGCCCGTGCGGGTCGAGCCGGCCAGCGGGGCGCGGTTCACCGGTCCGGTCTATCTGGTCACCAGCGACGTCACGGTCAGCGCCGGCGAGACCTTCACCCTGATGATGAAGGCCCTGCCCAATGTGAAGCAGGTGGGCGGGACCACGCGCGGGGCGTTCTCGGACCAGATGCCCAAGCCCTTGCCGAACGGCTGGGCCCTGGGCCTGCCGGTCGAGGTCTACAAGGGTCCCAAGGGCGAGGACCTGGAGGGCCGCGGCCTGGCCCCCGACACGCCCATGATCGTGTTCCCGGAAAGTGACCTGAATGGCGGTCACGCCAAGGCCATCCAGGCGCTGATGCAGAAAATTCGCGAGGATGTCCGCTAGGCTGTCGGAACCGCCGGCCGTCGAACGTCCTTGGTCCGTCAACGACGATCAGAGGAGGAACGTCATGGCCTATGTCGATGGTTTCGTGCTCGCGGTGCCCAAGGACAAACTGGACGCCTACAAGGAGATGGCCCGGCTGGGGGCCGAGGTGTGGACGGAGTACGGCGCGCTGTCCTACGTCGAATGCATCGCCGACGACGTGCCCTATGGCGAGCTGACCTCGTTCCCGCGCGCCGTCCAGGCCAAGGACGACGAGATCGTGATCTTCTCGTGGATCACCTACAAGGACCGCGCCAGCCGCGACGAGATCAACGCCAAGGTCATGGCCGACGAGCGGCTGAAGAACTACCAGTCCGAGATGCCGTTCGACGGCAAGCGGATGATCTACGGCGGCTTCCAGCCGTTCCTGGAGCGCTGACGCGTTCAGGTTGCGCCGCTCGTGTGGCCTGTCCCGCGAGCGGCGGCCGATTCCGGCGTGACCAGACGCCCTGCGACCCAACGGCGCAGTTTGTTTCCTATTTGTAACATCATTTCTCGAGCAACATGTCGTTGTCAAAAATGTGACGATATTTCAACGCTCAGAGCCCGATATCGGGGCTATGGGACACACCAGTGTGCGCTTTATGCTGCATTGCCTTTTCTTAACGCCGGGGGGCGTTGCGAGGTGGGGCTCAGGCCCGTAAGGAGCGGCAACCCAGCGTTGGCGGCGACACGTGTCGGCGTCTTCCGTCACTCCTGTTTCACGGGCCTCTATGACCCTTTCGACCGTGCTTCTCTACGGGCTGGCCGCCGCCGCGCTCGACCCCACGACCGCCGCCGTGACCGCGCCCCTGGCGCCGCTCGCCGCGCCGGCCGAGGTCGCCGCCAGCGATGAAGGGCAGAAGAAACCGGAGGTTCCGCCGGTCAAGGAAGACGGTCCCAACGAGGTCGAGGGCCTGACCATCCAGGCCGACCCGCGCGGCAAGGTCGAGGGCAATATCGAGCCTGAGATCGAGCTGGGCGAGGCCGAGATCCAGAGCTTCGGCGCCGCCAGCATCGGCGAGCTGCTGACCATGCTGACGCCCCAGACCACCAGCACGCGGGGCCGCGATGGCGGCGGCGGGCCGGTGATGCTGGTCAATGGCCGCCGTATCTCGGGCTTCCAGGAGATCCAGGGGATCCCGCCCGAGGCGATCGAGAAGTTCCAGGTGCTGCCGGAAGAGGTCGCGCTCAGCTACGGCTACAAGGCCGACCAGCGGGTCGTGAACATCATCCTCAAGAAGAACTACAACGCGCTGCAGACCCAGGCGATGGCGTGGGTCGCGACCGACGGCGGGCGCACGGTTCCCAACCTGAGCGGCAACCGCGTTCACATCAATGGCGACCGCCGCTGGAACGTGGACGTCCAGCTGCAGCACGACCCGTATCTTCTGGAGAAGGACCGAGACATCGTTCGCACGCCGAACGGACAGCCGTTCGATCTCGTGGGCAATGTCAGCGGCATCGGCGGCGTGCAGCTGGATCCCGCCCTCTCGGCCCTGGCCGGCGGCCCGGTGACCTTCGCCGGCGTGCCCAGTTCCGCCCTGGTCGGCCGCGCGGACCTGTCGGAGTTCGTCTCCAGCGCCAATCGCTACAACACCGGCGACCTGACCCGCGACCGCTCGCTGATGTCGCAGGTCGATAAGGCCACGCTGCGCGGCGCCTACAGCCTGGACCTCAACAAGCAGACCCAGCTGACCGTCAGCGGCAATGTCGAGGACACCAAGAGCCGCGCGCTGCTGGGCCTGCCGGGCGTGACCTTTACCCTGCCGGCCGGCAGCCCGTTCTCGCCGTTCTCGCAGGCCGTGACCGGCTATCGTTTCATCGACGTCCCCGGCGCCATGGCTCGCGACGTCGACACCTTGCGCACCCAGGCCAGCATGGCCGCCAACGGCCGGGTCAAGGACTGGCGCTGGAACGTCACCGGCGACTTCGACCGGACAGCGACCGACACCACCACGGGCCGGGGCCTGGACATCACGGCTCTCCAGGCGGCGGTGACGGCGCGCGACCCGAACGTCAATCCGTTCGGCTACATCTCGCCCAGCCTGTACAGGGCCGCGGCGCCCGACACCGCCCACTCGGTCTCGACCTCGGCCAGCGCCGAGCTGGTGCTGAACGGCAACCTCTTCCAGCTGCCCGCCGGTCCGGTGCAGACGACCTTCAAGGTCGGGGCCAACAGCAAGGGTCTGGACTCCAAGACCGTCCGCTCGGGCGTGACCACGATGCGGGACATCACCCGCACCACCGAGAGCTTCCAGAGCAGCTTCAACCTACCCCTGACCAGCACGCGCCAGAGCTTCCTGGCCAAGGCCGGCGACCTGTCGGCCAACTTCAACGTCGGCTACGACAACCTGTCGGATCTGGGGGGGCTGACAACCCTGGGCGGCGGCCTGAACTGGAGCCCGATCAAGAAAATCAGCTTCATCGCCAGCTTCACGGATGAAGAGGGCGCGCCTTCGACCAACCAGATCAACGATCCGGTGGTCGTGACCCCCAACGTCTCGGTGTTCGACTTCACGACCGGCCAGACGGTGATCATCAGCCGCACCGACGGCGGCAACGCCGCGCTGCGCAACGACAACCGCCAGGTCCAGAAGATGGGCGTGAACTACAAGCCGATCGACAAGGTCGAGCTGACCTTCAACGCCACCTACACGCGGGCGCAGACCAAGAACATGATCGCCTCGTTCCCGGCCATCACGCCGGACCTGGAGGCCGCGTTCCCCAACCGTTTCGTGCGGGACTCCACCGGCCGCCTGCTATCGATCGACGCGCGGCCGGTGAACTTCGCCAGCGCCGAGAACGAGAACATCCGCTGGGGCTTCAACCTGTTCAAGGCGATCGGCACGCCGACCCCGGGTGCGCCAGGAGGCTTCGGCGGTCCGGGCGGTGGTCGCGGCCCAGGGGGGGGCGGCGGCATGATGCGCATGGGCGGTGGTGGTCCCGGTGGTCCGGGCGGCGGCATGGGCGGTCCGCCTCCTGGTATGATGCGGCCGGGGCAGGGCATGTTCCAGCTGTCGGTCTACCACACCTGGCGCCTGGCCGATGAGATCACCATCCGCAAGGGCCTGCCGGTCCTGGACCAGCTGGATGGCTCGGCGATCAATTCGCGCAGCGGCCAGGCGCGGCATGAGGTGCAGATCCAGGGCGGCTACTTCAAGGACGGCCTGGGCATGCGCTTCAATGGCAATTGGAAGGCCTCGACTTGGGTCAACGGCGGCGCGACCGGCGGCCAGACCCTTTACTTCTCGGACCTCGCCACCGTGGGCGTGAACGTCTTCGCCAACTTCGGCGTCCCGGCCCGCAAAAAGGCGGTCGACAAGTTCCCGATCCTGAAGGGCTCCCAGGTGTCGCTGAACTTCGACAACCTGCTGAACGCCAAGCAGACCGTCCGCGACCAGAACGGCGTCACGCCGCAGGCCTATCAGAAGGACTATCTGGACCCGCTGGGCCGCACGGTGCGTATCAGCTTCCGCAAGCTGCTCAGCTAAGGCTTGGCGGGGACAGCGTCGGCGGCGCTCCCGGCCTTGGCCTTGTCACCGGTGAACAGGCCGATCGCCGACTGCTGGCCGCCGGCCCGCAGCTTGCGGATATAGTCCAGCTCGCCCTTGGCCCCGGCGTGGTCGGGTTCCAGCTCGAGCGCCGCCTGGTAGGTCGCTTCGGCCTCGTCCAGGCGCTTCAGCTCGATCAGGACGAAGCCCTTGCTGCGCAGCAGCCGGGCTTCGCCGCCCGGGTCCAGCATCTTGGTGAGGTCGTCGATGGCCTCGGCCGACTGGTAGAGCTCCAGGGCGTCTGAGAAGCGCTGCAGCACCGTCAGCGCCATGCCCTTCTCGGTGATCAGGATCAGGTTGTCCGGCTGCAGGGCCAGGCCCTTGTCCAGATAGCCGATGGCGCCGCGCGGGTCGCGACGCTCGTTGGCCATCGAGCCCAACATCAGGGCGGCCATCCCATAGGTGTTGAAGGTCGTGACCACGGTGGCCGACTTGCCGTCCCTGGCGGCGCCCACCAGGGCCATCAGCACCGTCGACCCCACATTGCCGTCGCTGGCGTTGGTGCGCAGGATCGTCACGCCGTCGCGCTTTTCGATCTGCGGATAGGCGGCCGGAGCGTGTCGCAGCGCCTCCGCGAGCTCGGCCTCATAGGCCATTGCGGCCCGCAGCGAGGCGGCCTGCATGGCCTTGGTCACGACGGCCCGATCCTTGACCTCCTGGTCGGAGGCCTTGCCGGCGGCCGATGTGGTCGGGGTCTGGGCGACGACCGGCAGCGGCGCGACCGCAAGGGCCAGGGCGAGCAGCGGGGCGATCAGGCGCATGGCGCGTCTCCGTTTTCGGCAGGCTAGGCCACATGCGTAATAAATCAACCTCCGCGTCAGTGGCTTGGCTGTAATCGCTCCTTAAACTGTAAGGCGCACCCTTTAGGTCTGAGCGGCCGCTTCCCGGCCGGATCGGAGGCCGTCATGGCGATCATGACTTCCAGCACGCGGCGTACGGGCGACCACTTCGAGCCCAGCGACGTCGATCCCCAGGTCCAGCGGCGGCTGCGCGGCTATCTCGAGCAGATCGACTACACCGCCTTCGCCTCGAACAAGGCCGTGCTGGGCGCGACCATCCCCCATGTCGACGCCGAGCGCTTCCAGCGCCTGGCCGTCGCCGCCGCCACCGCCCGCGCCAAGTGGGTGGCCGAGGCGGCATCGATGGCCGAGGCGGGGGCCTCGTTGTCCGAAGCCCAGGTCGCGCGCCTGGCCCACCTGCGGTCGGCCTATGACGAGCTGTCGGCGGTATATGAGGCCACGCGGCGCATGGTCGAACGGGGGTACATCCCGTACCGGTCCAACAAAGAGTAATTTACCCGGATCTTATTGACTCCATATTTCATCCGGGTAAAAGGCGCGCCTCAGGAAAGAGGTTCGCCATGTCCGGACGCAAGGCGCTGCTGCGCGCATACAAGGAACGCAAGGTCGAGGCCGGCATCTACGCCGTGCGCTGCCTGGCGACGGGCCAGGCCTGGGTCGGGTCGACGGCCGATCTCTCCACCCGTCAGAACGGCATCTGGTTCTCGCTGCGTCTGGGCTCGCATCGCGAGCGGTCCCTGCAGGCGGCCTGGACCGCGCACGGGGCCGAGGCCCTCGCCTTCGACCCGGTCGAGACGATCGACGCCGAGGGGCTGGACAAGTTCGGGCGCGACAGCCGACTGAAGGAGCGCCGCGCCCACTGGATCGCGGCGCTGAACGCCACGGGATTGATGTGATGGAAGAGCTGTTTGTGGTGTTCCACGGCCAGGACCGCGTGGCCGCCGGCTCGCGCCTGGACGCGGCCCTGGCGGCCCAGCGGCTGGCGGGGGAGACGGGCGTCCTGATCTTCGGCCCCGACGGCCGGGGCGTCGACTTCGACCTTAGCGGCGGGCCGGAAGCCCTGACCGCGCGCCTCGCGCCGCCGGAGGAAGCCCCACGCGGACGCGGGCGGCCCAAGCTGGGCGTGGTGCCTCGTGAGGTGACCTTGCTACCGCGCCACTGGGATTGGCTGGCCACCCAGCCGGGCGGAGCGTCGGTGGCTTTGCGCAAGCTGGTCGAGGCCGCCCGCCGCGAGAGCGAAGGCCCAGACCGCATCCGCGCCGCCCGCGAGGCGGCCTACCGCTTCGCCTCGGCGATCGGTGGCGACCTGCCGGGCTTCGAGGAGGCCATGCGGGCCCTGTTCGCCGGCGACGACGCGGGCTTCGAGACGCGGATCCAGGCCTGGCCGGTCGACATCGCCGCCCAGCTGCGCACCTACGCCGCCGAAGCCTTCGGCCCGGACATGACGGAGGTTTAAGCGGCGGACCGCGAGGGCGCATGGCAGGGTCCGCTTCGGAGGGACCCCATGAACCACGTGAAGACCGCGCTCGCGGCGCTGCTGTTGACCTCGTGCGCCAGCGTCGCCGTTGCCCAGACCGTCAAGATCTTGCCCGAGCGGCCTTATCTGGAAGCCACCGCCGCAGGCCCCAGCGCCAATTTCGACATCCTGGTCCGCAACGACGGCGACAAGCCGCTGGAGGTGGGCCAGCTGACTATCCACATCGCCGACGCCTCGGGCCGCGAGGTGCTGGAGCGCCGCGTCGACGGCAATGGCGTGGCCGCCTCGGTCAAGACCCTGGCCGTCGCGCCGCTGAAGCCCGGCGAGGCGCGGCTGTTGTTCAACCCGTTCCCGGTGATCCCGGCCGACATCACGCCCGGTGGCGTGCGGGTCGGGGTCGAGCTGTCGCCCAGCGAAGGGGAGGGCGCGACCGTGAAGGGCTCGGCCAAGGCCGGGTTTCGCAGTCCTCCCGCCTCGGCCCTGAAGCTGATGATGCCGCTGGCCGGCAAGGTCTGGGTCTGGGACGGCCACGACCACCTGGCCCACCATCGACGCTGGGACTACCACCATCCGGCCCTGGTGGGCTTCGGCTTCACCAGCAACGCCATGCGCTATTCGTACGACTTCGTGCGGCTGGACGAGATGGGTCTGGACCACGGCGACGATCCCAAGCGCAACGAGGACTATTTCAGCTTTGGCCAGCCGGTCCGCGCGCCCGCCGACGGCGTGGTGGTCGATACCGAGAACGCCCAGACCGACGATGGCAAGTTTGATCCTTCGACCTTCAAGGCGCGCTCGAACCTCGTGCTGGGCAACTACGTGATCATCCGCCACGCCGACGGTCTCTACAGCGCGCTTGGCCACCTGAAGCAGGGCAGCGTGACGGTGAAGGCGGGCGACAAGGTCAAGGCTGGCCAGACGCTCGCCGCCGTCGGCAGCTCCGGGACCTCGATGTTCCCGCACCTGCACTACCAGCTGATGGACGGCCCCGACTTCGCCGCCGAGGGCGTGCCCAGCGCCTTCATCGGCCTGACGCGGGTGCGCGGCGACAAGCGCGCGCCGTGGCCGTCGGGCGCCATCGACAGCGGGGACGTGGTCGAGAGCCGCTAGTTGGACTTGGCTTCGACGTCCGCCAGCACCGCCTTGTAGGCCGTCTCGAACGGAGCCTTGTCGCTGTCGGGCTTGGCTGGCCACAGCGGGCGCAGGGCGGCGGTGCGGGCGGCGGCGTCGCGCAGCCAGGCGGGATCGGCCTTGGCCAATTTGGCGAGGCGGGCGTCGACGTCCGCCTTCGGGCGGCCGTCATAGGCCAGCAGCGAGCGCAGGGCCCACAGGGCCTGCTCGTCGGCGTTCGGCTTGGCCGAGCCCGGCGCCCGGTGCGCGGTCCAGCGCACGGCGTCCAGCACCTGGGCGCGATAGCGCGGATCGTCCCAGGTGCTGGGCGTGTGGCCCAGATTGGTGTGGTAGAGGCGGCCCTGGCCGATCTGGCGGGTCCAGGTGATGGGCACGAACCAGGGGCGCTTCAGCGGCGTCTCGGTGAAGTCCAGGGCCTGCAGCACGCGGACCTTGGCGGGGTCATAGTCCGAGTACTGATAGATCTCCTCGGCGAAGGCGAACCGGGCCGGCCAGGCGGTGTTGAGCGGGTCCTTGCCGCCCAAAGCCTGGACGGTGATCGGTGTGCCCTGCGTCCACGGATGGCCGGCGAACTTGCCGTTGATGAAGGCGGTATAGGTCTGGCCGGGTCCGGTATAGTCCCAATGGGTGTCGGTCGAGCTGTGCAGGCCGAGGAACCCGCCCTTGCCGCTCTCGACCCACTTCTGGATCGCGCCCCAGGCCTCGGCCGGGATCGGCAGTTCGCCGGTGGTGTAGAAGGCCAGGACGTCGACGTCCTTCAGCTTCTCGGGCGTGATGGTGCGGGCGTCCTGGGTCGACTCGACCGTGAAGGCCCCCGACTTGGCGCCGATCTCGGCCAGGGCGATCTCGGAGGGCGTCGGACCGTTGCTGTTCTTGGGCCGCGCGACGGGGCGGTGCACGAAGCCGACCGACTGGTCGAGGTACAGCACGCGGATCTTCGGCGCGGCTTCGGCGACGGATGTGGAGAGCGCGGCGACCGCCGCGATGAGGGTCAGCAGGCGGGCCATTTTTCTTCTCAGTGCTTGGGTTGCAGCAGGTCCCAGCGATTGCCGGACAGGTCCTCGAACACCGCCACCGTGCCATAGGCCTCGTGCCGGGGTTCCTCCAGGAAGGTGACGCCGGCGGCGCTCATGCGGGCGTGGTCGCCGGCGAAGTCGTCGGTGTGCAGGAACAGCCAGACGCGGCCGCCGCCCTGATTGCCGATCGCGGCGGCCTGGTCGCCGGTGGCGCGGGCCAGCAGGAAGTTCGTGCCGTCGCTGCCGGGCGAGACCACGACCCAGCGCTTGCCGTGGCCCATGTCCGTGTCTTCGACGAGCGTGAAGCCCAGCTTGCCAACATAGAAGCCGATCGCCTCGTCATAGTCAGCGACGAGCAGGGACACGAGAGCGACGCGGCGGGCCATTTGCGACTCCTTGTTCGGAGCCGATTGCATAGCATGCGTCAGGCGGTTGTCAGCGTCGGGGTTCTAGAACCCTGGCCATCCTTCCCGAAGACCAGGAGATTCCTCCCATGAACCGCGCCCTCATCCTGACCCTCGCCGCGCTCGCCGTCGCCCCAGCTGCCGCCCTGGCAGACGGACCCAAGACCAAGGTGACCGAGGTCGCGGTCAAGGACATCCCCGTTGCCGTCACCTCGGTCGTGAAGGCCGCCGCGCCGGGCATGACCATCAAGGAAGCCGAGCTGAAGGAACGCGCCGACCGCCGCTATTACGACGTCGAGGGCGTGATGCCGGACGGCTCGGAGATCGAGTTCGACCTGCTGGAAAAGAACGGCGCCTGGGAGATCGTCGAGACCCAGCGCGACGTCGCCTGGGCCTCCGCGCCGCAACTGGTGCGCGACACCGCCGCCGCCTCGGGCAAGGCCATCAAGCCGGTCCGCGTGATCGAGAGCAAGCAGACCGACGGCATGGTGATCTACGAGCTGTTCGCGGCCGGCAAACCGGACGAGCCCTCGATGGAAGTCAGCCTGAAGGACGGCAAGGCCAAGGTGCTGGCCGAGGTGTGGCCGCACTAACCCCCGTTGTAACCCCCGATGATCGGCAGGATCTCGCCCGTGATGTAGCTCGACATCTGCGGCGAGGCCAGGAAGACGTAGGCCGGCGCGATCTCCTCGGGTTGCGCCGCCCGCTTCATCGGGGTCTTGGCCCCGAACTGGGCGACGTCCGGACCCAGCTTGTCGGCCGGGTTCAGCGGGGTCCAGACCGGGCCGGGGGCCACGGCGTTCACGCGAACGCCCTTCTCGATCAGGTGCGTGGCCAGCGAGCGGGTGAAGGCGTGGATGCCGCCCTTGGTCAGGGAGTAGTCCAGCAGATCCTTGTTGCCCAGAAGGCCGGTCACCGAGCCGGTGTTGATGATCGAGCCGCCGTTGGGCAGGTGCTTCACCGCCGCCTTGGCCATGTGGAAATAGCCGTAGAGGTTGGTCCGCAGGGTGCGGTCGAAGTGCTCCTCGGTCAGGTCTTCGAAGTCGAGGACGTGCTCCTGGAAGGCGGCGTTGTTGACCAGGATGTCCAGGCGGCCAAACTGCGCCACCGTCCGCTCGACCGCCGCCTTGGCATAGGCCGGGTCGGCGACGTCGCCGGGCAGCAGGATGGCGCGACGGCCCTCGCGTTCGACGGCGGCCTTGGTCTCTTCGGCGTCGGTGTCTTCGCTGAGATAGCCGATGGCCACGTCCGCGCCTTCGCGGGCGAACAGCACCGCCACGGCCCGGCCGATGCCGCTGTCGGCGCCGGTGATCAGGGCGACCTTGTGCTCCAGCTTGCCCGAGCCCTTGTAGAAGGGCGCGTCATACATCGGGGCGGGGTCGAGCCTGTACTCTTCGCCTGGCTTGGCCTGGTGCTGCTCGGGGTAGGGCGGCGCGGGGTAGGGGCGCGCGCCGGCCTGCATGGCGTGGCTTCTGTTGTGGTCCTCTTCCTTGGGCTCAAAGGACCGCTGCTCCTTGGCGTCCAGCGGCGCCTGGATGTCGCGATAGGCCTGGGCGACGCGTTCGCCGGTCTGTTCGAACTCGGGGGTCTGGGTCTCGGACACGGCGCGCTCCTGCAGGACTGAGCCCGGAGAACCACTGGCCGCCACCGATGTTCCAAGCGGCGCCGAATGCGTGTTGCCGCAAAAGCAGGCATAGGCCACCTTGCCGGCCTCTTTGACATCTGGTGACGACCATGCCGCGCGACGCGGCCGGAACGGCGCTTCCTCCGAAGCGGCCGCGCGGCCCCATCATGACCGATCTGATCGAACTGCTTCGCCTGGCGGGGCCGGTGATCCTGTCGCGCCTGGGCATCATGGTCATGGGCCTGACGGACGCTATCGTCGTCGGCCACTTCTCGGCCCAGCAGCTGGGCTTCCACGCCATGGCCTGGGCGCCGTCGTCGATCTTCGTGACCATGAATGTCGGCCTGCTTGTCGGGATCCAGGTGATGACCGCCCGCGCCATCGGGGCCGGCAAGCGGCACGAGACCGGCGCGGTGCTGCGGCGCGGCCTCAGCTACGGCCTGTGGCTGGGCCTGGGCTCGATGGCGCTCTTGGCTTTGTTCGGCTCGCTGTTCCTGCACAGCCTGGGCCTGAAGGACGGCCTGGCCGACGGCGCGACCCTGCCGCTGATCGTCTTCTCGCTGTCGTTGCCGGTCTATTCGGTGTCGGTGGCCCTGACCTTCTGGCTGGAAGGCCTGTCGCGGCCGGGGCCGGGCGCGGTGTTCATGTGGCTGGCCAATATCGTCAACCTGGCCGCCAACCTGTTGCTGGTGCCAGGGACCTTCGGCCTGCCGGCCCTGGGCGCGACGGGCGGGGCGTGGTCGACCTTCATCGCCCGCACCGCCTTGATGCTGGCCCTGGCCATCTACGTGCTGCGTATGAAGGAGGCCCGCGCGCTGGGCGTCTTCGACAAGCCCGCTCGCGACCGCCCGGCCGAGATCGAGCAGCGCAAGATCGGCTACGGCGCCGGCGCATCGAACTTCTTCGAGGTCTCGGCCTTCGCCGGCATGAACCTGGTCTGCGGCTGGATAAGCGCCCTGGCCGTCGCCGCCTATACGGTGGTGCTGAACGTCTCGGCGATCATCTTCATGATCCCGCTGGGCATGGCGACCGCCACGGCCGTCCAGGTCGGCCGGGCCTATGGCGCGCGCGATCCGGAAGGCATGAAGCGCGCGGGCTGGATCGCCTTCGCGGTGATCGCCGCCGTCGGCGTGGCCTCGAGCCTGGTGCTCTATCCGACCCGCCACTGGGTGGCCATGGCCTATACGACCGACCCGGCGGCGCTGGAGCTGATCCTGCCGGCCCTGGTGCTGGCCTGCTTCTTCCTGGCCCCCGACGCTGTGCAGGTCGTGGCGGCCCAGGCGCTGCGGGCGCGGGGCGAGGTGTGGGTCCCCACGGTGACCCACCTGATCAGCTACGCCCTGGTCATGGGGCCGCTGGCCTGGTTCCTGGCCATTCCGCGCGGCATGGGCCTGAACGGGGTGCTGATCTCGATCATCGTCACCAGCTTCCTGGCGGCGGCCTTCCTGCTGACCCGGTTCCGAATGCTGGACTGGCGCGATCGGAAGCTGGCGCAGGAGGAGGGGGCCTAGGCCCCCAGGATCCAGCCTTCTTCCGTCTCGGCGGCTGCGACAGCGTCCTCGGACAGGCTCTTGGGCGCGGCGAAGATCGCGCCCAGCTTGCCGGCCTCGTCCAGCTTGGCGAAGTGCTCGGCCAGGCCGCGCACCTGGGCCAGGTCCTTGACCTCGCCGGCGCCCGGGACGGACTTGATCAGCGACGGATAGACCTCGGCGACCACGGTGGCGACGCCCTCCAGGTCGGCCTCGGTCAGGGTCTTGAAGCCCGTTTCGAACGGCCACACCCGCACGGTGTCGCCGCGCGCGTCCTTCAGGCGGCGCACGGCCGGGATCCCGACGATCGCCTGACCGCCGACCGAGCCGTTGTAATAGAGCTTCCAGATCGAGTGCGCGCCCTTGGCGGCCTCGTCGGCGTAGCGGAATTCCGGCAGGTCATCCGGACCATGCTCACGCGGGCGCTTGGGCTGCAGGGTCGTCAGCGCGTCCTTGGGCGGGCAGCCCCAGAACGGGAAGGGACCCCCGGTCAGGCGACGGTTGATCTCCGAGCCGACGCCGAAGCGGTTGTTGGTGTTGTCGACCTTGTCCTTGACCATCTTGGCCAGCTGGTCCCAGACCGCGCGCCAGGCGGTCTCGCCGGGTAGCGACAGCGCCTTGGACAGCCCGCGCGGGAAGCCCAGCGGGAAGTCGAAGCCGACCAGGGCCCGCTCGTTGCGCTTCTTCAGGTCGTCGAGGATGGCGGCCAGCCGGGTCTCGGCCTCGCCACGGGTCGCGGGGTTGTAGCTCTCGAAGGTCAGCCGGAAGCGCACGTCGCGCTTGAGCACGCCGATCCAGATGGAATCCGCGCCGGTGGTCGGCTTGGCTGCCGCGCTCCAGTCGACGATCACATAGGCGCTGAACAGACGCGACACGGCACGCGGCTCCGAGAGAGAAACGAAGCCGCGCTTCTACTCCCCCGGGAGCCTCCGGACCAGTCTAGGAAAGCGCTTGACGCGATATCAGGCGGCGTCGCGCACTTCGTTGGTCGGGCCGATCGGGCTGCCGTTGCGGGCGAACCAGCGGATCGGCGGCTCGCAGGACGGGCCCAGGGCCGCACGGACGATGGCCGGCGGGCGGCGCTCTTCCGGGGTCATGAACAGGCCGTTGGTCTTCAGCTTCAGGCCGGCGACCTTGTTGGCGCCCAGCATGGTCAGCGGCACGGCGACGATCAGGCCCAGCAGGATCGGGGCGGTCGAGGTGAACAGGTCCGGCGTGAACCAGAAGACGCCGCCCAGGACCAGGCCCGTGGCGCTGATCCAGCCCATGGCGGCGCTGGCTTCGTTGAAGCTGACCTTGTCGGCGTCGCGGCGCTGGGTGGCCCAGCCGCCGACCTTGCCGGCCATGATCTCGACGATCGCGCGGGTCTGGGTGAACATCAGCATCGGGGCGACCAGGGCCGAGAGCAGCATCTCGACGGCCAGGCCGGCGGCCACGCGGCGCTTGCCGCCGAAGCCCTTGGTTTCCTGCTTGCGCGAGAAGACCAGGATCGAGCCCAGGATCTTGGGGCCGAACAGCAGCACGAAGGTAATGATCATGGCCCAGGCGGTGGCCTGGATCTCGCGCCAGTCGATCAGGGCGTGGGCGGCGGCTTGCAGGTCGGCCATGGTGAAGGCCGCCTTCTTCAGCTCGGGCATCAGGGCGCGCGAGGTGACGCCGGCCGACAGGGCGATGAACCACAGCGGCGACAGCGCGTAGCTCAACACGCCGATCACCAGGTGCAGGCGGCTCATCCAGTGCAGGCCGGGCAGGGCGATCAGCGGGACGTGCTGGACGTTACCGCGGCACCAGCGACGGTCACGGGTGGCGAAGTCCAGCAGGTTCGAGGGGCTCTCCTCGTACGAACCTTCCAGATACGGGGCCAGGTGGACGCTCCAGCCGCCGCGGCGCAGCAGGGCGCTTTCCAGGGCGTCGTGGCTCATGACCTCGCCGCCGAACGGCTTGGGGCCGCCCAGGTGCGGCAGGCCGCAGGTCTCGGCGAAGGCGCGCGTGCGGACGATGGCGTTGTGGCCCCAGAACGAGCTCTCCGAACCCGACCACCAGGCCAAGCCGGTCCAGGCGACGCGGCCGTACAGGCGCGTGGCGAATTGCAGAGTGCGCGCGAAGATCGTCTGGGCGTTGATGATCATCGGCATGGTCTGGATCAGACCGGCGCCCGGGTGACGCTCCATGGCGTCGGCCAGGCGGACCATGGCCTCGCCGGTCATCAGGCTGTCGGCGTCCAGGACCAGCATGTGCTCGTAGGCGCTGCCCCAGCGGCGCACCCAGTCGGCGACGTTGCCGGCCTTGCGGCCCGTGTTTTCCTTGCGGACGCGATAGAAGACGTTGCTGTGGGCCTCGCGGCGGAAGCGGGCGAAGCAGGCCTGTTCGGCCAGGGCCACCTGGGCGTCGCGGGTGTCGCTGAGGACGAAGATGTCGAAGTGGCGAGAGAGGCCCGTCTCGGCGATCGAGGCGTCCATGGCGCGCAGACGGGCGAAGACGCCGGCGGCGTCCTCGTTGTGCACCGGCATCAGGATGGCGGTGCGGGTGTGCAGCTTGGGCATCGGGCTCTCGCCGTCGATGCCCAGCGGATCCTTGGGCTTGCCCAGCAGGATGACGAAGCCGGCGACGGCCGTGCAGAACCACAGCGACAGCGCCAGGAACAGCGGGGCCAGCAGCACCACGACCACCGCTTCCAGACGGGTCACGCCGCCCAGGGCCACGGTGTCGAAGGTGGCCTTCCAGCCGGCGAAGCCCATGACGATCGTCGCCAGGGCCACGATCCAGCGGCGCATCGTCATGTTGGCGACGACAGAGGCGGCGCGGCGCGAGCCGCCTTGCCAGAAGCCCAGCGGCTGGACCGGCATGGCCAGCGGAACCTCGGCCGGGATCTCGACCGTGTCACGGCGAACGACCTGATCGAGGGTCACGCTCGTGGAGGAGCGCACGTCGAAGAGGCTGGAGCGATCGCTCATATCGTCAGTTCTCGGACTTTTTCCGGCGGGCCGGGCTCTCTCCGCATGCTTCGACGCCTGGAGCCTCTTTCCGCCTGCCTGCGTATCCGCTAGGGACGGGCAGGGCGGTCTGTGACAGCTTGGTGACGGTCGAAACCGGCGTGGAGAGCCGCCGGTCGTCCCTACAGTAAAACTTCGATCACAAATTCGCTACCGGAAATCACGCCGATTTCGCAGTTGCGAGAAAAAACATCGGAAACGCGTCGCACGAGCGGTGCTCGCCGATTTGGGGAATTTCGGTAAGGCTATGAATTTTCGGTATTTTGTCGCCGCTGCTGCCGTTCTGAGCTTGACCGCATGCGGTCAAGCTTCGCAAGACGGCCGTTCAAAACCGGGCGTGGTCGAGGCCATGCCATCAACGGAATCGCTACCCGCCTATGACGCGCAGGGGGTGATTTCCAGCCTGGATGGCCAGATTCTCACGCTCGATCACGACGGCGCGAGCGCTGGGGGCCTCAAGCCTGGCCGCGACCAGTTCAAGGTCTATGCGGACGTGATCGCCGAGGCGCCGATCGCGCCGGGGACGCGGGTGAAGTTCCAGTTCAAGAAGACCTCGACGGGGCTCGAGGTGTCGAAGCTCGAGCCCCGCGAGTAGGCGGCTCCTAGGAGAGCTTCACCAGCATCTTGCCCATGTTCTCGCCCGAGAACAGCTTGATGAAAGCGTCCGGCGCGCGCTCGACGCCCTCTTCAACGGTCTCTTTCCAAGTGATCTTCCCGGCCTTGATCCACTCGGCCATGTCTTTCGCGAACTGCGGGTACAGGTCGTAGTGGTTCGAGACGATGAAGCCCTCCAGGCGCAGGCTCTTGCCGACCGCCAGGATGATGTTGGACGGGCCTTCCGGCTTACCGGTCTCGTTATATTGCGAGATCATCCCGCACAGGGCGAAGCGGGCGAACGGGCGGGCCGAGTTGATGGCCGCTTCCAGGTGGATGCCGCCGACGTTCTCGAAATAGACGTCGATGCCCTTGGGCGCGACCTTGGCCAGCTCGGCGACGACGTCGGGCGTGGCCTTGTAGTCGATGACATGATCGACGCCGATCGACTTCAGGAACGCCACCTTTTCCGGACCACCGGCCGAGCCGATCACGGTGTGGCCCTTTAGCTTGGCGATCTGGCAGACGACCGAGCCCACGGCGCCGGCGGCGGCCGAGACGAACACCACGTCGCCGTCCTTCAGCGCCGCGACGCGCAGCAGGCCCGCATAGGCGGTCATGCCCGGCATGCCGACCACGCTCAGGAAGGCCTGGGGCGGCACGCCTTGGGTGTCGATCTTGGTGATCGCGCCCATGCCGGCGGCGGCCAGCGATTTCGGGTGGGCGTTGAAGGCTTCGCGCCAGCCGAACATGGAGTTGACGATGTCGCCCGGCTTGTAGTCCGGATCGTTGGAGGCGACGATTTCGCCGATCGCGCCGCCTTGCAGGGCCTGGCCGATCTGGAACGGCGGCACATAGCTGGGACGATCGTACATGCGGCCGCGCATATAGGGGTCGACCGACATCCACAGGTTCTTGACCTGCACCTCGCCGTCGCCCGGCGCGGCCAGGTCGACGCTGGCCAGTTCGAAGTCCGTGGACTTGGGCAGGCCGACGGGGCGGCTCTTCAGGCGGATCTCACGCGACGTGGTCATGGCTTCCTCCAACTGCTCTTGGCGAGCGTTGCTAATTTAAACGGATGTTTAGCGCGCCCTTACGGAAGTCTCCAGTGCTTCTAAGCCGTCCCGAAGCGCGGTAGACAGCCGGCATGACCCAAGACCACTCTTCTTCCACGCCTCTCAGGGCAGGCGTCGTCGGCGCCGGTGTGTTCGGCGGCTATCACGCCAAGAAGTATGTCGAGCTGGACGGCGTTACGCTGGTCGGCGTCTACGACGTCGACCTGGCGCGGGCCGAGGCCCTGGCCGGTCCGCTGGGCGCGAAAGCCTTCGACGACATCGACGCCTTCCTGGCGCAGGTCGACGTGGTCACGGTCGCCGCGCCCGCCGTCCATCACGCCGCGCCGGCCCTGGCCGCGCTGAAGGCGGGCAAGCCGGTCTATTCCGAAAAGCCCCTGGCCGTGTCGCCCGAGGACGCCGACAAGATGGTCGCCGCCGCCGCCAAGGCCGGCGTGCCGCTGGCCTGCGGCCACCAGGAGCGGGTGGTGTTCCAAGCCATGGGCCTGCTGGACATTCCCGAACAGCCGCTGCGCCTGGAAGCCGTTCGTCGCGGCACGCCTTCGGACCGCAATCTCGACGTCTCGGTGGTGCTGGACCTGATGATCCACGACATCGACCTGGCCTTGGCGCTCTGCGACGGCGAGCCTATCGCGGTGGAAGGCGAGGGAGCCATCACCCGCTCGACCTCGCTCGACTGGGTCAAGGCCGAGGCCACCTTCGACAACGGCTTCACCGCCGTCTTCGACAGCTCCCGCGTCGCCGAGGCCCGCGAGCGGACCATGAAGGTCGTCTATCCCTCGGGCGAGGTCGAGATCGACTTCCTGGCCCGCACCTTCCGCAACACCACCCCGTTCCCGCTGATCGAGAACTTCACCGAGACCCCGGCCGGCAAGGACCCGCTGGGCCTGTCGGTCGCGGGGTTCCTGAAGGCCGTGCGGGGCGATGCGCCGCGTCCGGTGGTTACCGGCGAGGAAGCCGCTCGGGCGCTGGACCTGGCGCTAGCGGTGGAATGGGCGGCGCAGGGCTGAAGGCGTGAAGCGGCTCGGGACGCTCCTTGTCGCGACCGTCCTGAGCCTTAGCGCGGGCGCAACGTTGGCCTGTGTTCCCTCGGGGACGCGCCAGCCATCGCCGGCCTATATCGCCAAGCACCTGGTCGCCCATGCCGCCGCGATCGATATCGTGGTTGTCGAGCGGTCCGAACGCTTGCCCTCGGCGCCGTTCGCGCGAAAGGCGTTTGGAAACGGCCCCGACCAGATCCGCTTCAGCAAGGATCTGTTCGAAGGACAGGTGTCGCTGGCCGACGAGTTCGAGGTGACACGGCTCAGCTACAGGGTCGTGGAGACGCTGAAGGGGCAGGGCGCCAAGCGCTTCCAGCTGACGGGCGTCGGGCCGGGCTCGGACAGCACGATCCAGTCCCTGGCGATGTACAATAATGCGCCCATGATCACGGCGGTGGAGCTGACGCCGCTGAACCTGACGCCGGGCACCTGCCTGTCCTTTCCCGGCGCGCTGAAGGGCGTGCGTTACCTCGTCTTCCGCGACGCCAAGGGGGCGTTGGTGGGGGAGGTCATCCCTTGGGAAAACGATCGGCGTCGCGGGCCCAGCTATCTGGCCGTGCCCAAGGCGGACGATCCGTGGCTGCGGACCGTCCGTCAGGCCGTGGCGGCGCAGCGCAAGGGCCGCTAGCGCCGCCGGCCTCCCGACACCTGCAGCAGGGTGGCGATCACCGCCAGGCCGCCGCCGAGCACCGCCACTGCGCTCCAGCCGCCGTGGGTCCAGGCCGCCGCCGCGGCGGCCGAACCGCCGGCCCCGCCCAGGAACATCGCGCCCATGAACAGGGTGTTCAGCCGGGCGCGGGCCTGGGGCTTGAGGGCGTAGACAAGGTGCTGGTTCGAGACCAGCGCGCCCTGAACTGCAAAGTCCAGCACCACCACGCCGACCAGCAGTCCGGCGACCGAGGTCCACAGGCCGAAGATCAGCCAGGCGACCAGGGTCAGGATCGCGCCCAGGGCGATGGCCAGGTGCGGGCCGCGCTTGTCGGCCAGCTGGCCGGCCAGGGGCGCGGCCATCACGCCCACGACACCGACGATCCCGAATACGCCCGCCACGTCGGCGCCGAGGCCAAAGCGCGGCTCCTGCAGGTGCAGGGCCAGGATCGTCCAGAAGGCGGTGAAGGCGGCGAACAGGTTGGCTTGCGTGAAGGCCGCCAGCCGCAGGGCGGGAAACTCGGTCCACAGCTTGCCCAGCGAACCCAGCAGGGCGGCGTAGGACAGGTCGCTGTCGGGTTTGCTGCGGGGCAGGGTGGCGGCCATCAGGAAGCCGGCCAACGAGGCGATCGGCGCGCCCAGCCAGAACATCGCCCGCCAGCCCAGGCCAGTGCCGACGAAGCCGGCCACGGTGCGGCTGAGCAGGATCCCGCACAGCAGGCCCGACATCACCACGCCCACCGTCGCGCCGCGCTTGTCGGGCGGGGACAGATGCGCGGCCAGCGGCACGATCTGCTGGGCGACCGTGGCGGCCATGCCCAGCAGCAGCGAGGCGACCAGCAGCCAGCCGTCGCTAGGCGCCAGGGCGGCGAAGGCCGAGGCGAAGGCCAGCACCAGGAACTGGCCGACGATCAGGGTCTTGCGCTCGACGCGGTCGCCCAGCGGGGCCAGCAGCAGCAGGCCGGCGGCGTAGCCCAGCTGGGTGGCGGTCGGCACGAACGCCGTCAGCTTGCCGGGTAGCTCGCGCTCGATCAGGCCCAGCATTGGCTGGCTGTAATAGATGTTGGCGACCGCCAGCCCGGCGGCGGTCGCCATGGCGAAGGTCAGGCCCCGGCCCAGTGGCGCGGCCCTGAAGGCGGCGCGGGGAAGGATGAAGGTCATGGTCGGCTCCATGGAGAGCAGTGTTCTCTCTCCGTTGAGCCGGGATGTATGAGCTATCGGTTTCGCGTATAATCGGGCGTATGTGATAAGTCGGCCGATCGGAATTCGATATAATGGACCTCACGGATGTCGGCGTGTTCGTCGAGGCGGCGCGGGTGGGCAGCCTGGCGGCGGCGGCGCGGCGATTGGGCATCGCGCCGATGGCGGCCTCACGCCGGCTGGCGGCGCTGGAGCAGGAGGTCGGGGCGCGCCTCGTCCACCGCACCACCCGCGCCCTGTCCCTGACCGCCGAGGGCGCGGCCTTCCTGCCGCACGCCCAGGCCATGCTGGAGGACCAGACCGCCGCGCTGGCGGCGATCCGCCCCTCGAGCGCCGGCGCGTCGGGGATCCTGCGGGTGACGGCCTCCGCTCCGTTCGGGCGCAAGATGGTGGCGCCGATGATCCCGGCCTTCATGCGGGCCAATCCGGACCTGCAGGTCGACCTGCAGGTCACCGACGCCATAACCGACATCGTCGCCAGCGGCATCGACGTGGCCATCCGCATCGCGGTGCTGCGCGACAACTCGCTGATCGCCCGCCGCCTGGACGCCAATCCGCGCAAGCTCTACGCGTCGCCGGCCTATGTGGCCGAGCACGGCGCGCCCAAGGTCTTGGCGGATCTGGCCGACCACCAGTGCCTGGCGATCACCGGCGTCTCGCACTGGACCTTCATGATCGGCGACAAGCCCGTGCAGCAGCGGGTGGCCGGGCGCTTCACGGCCAGCGGGATCGAGACCCTGCACATGGCCTGCCTGGGCGGCTTGGGCCTGGCCATGCTGTCGGACTGGAACATCCGTGAGGACGTCGCCGCCGGCCGCCTGGTCGAGGTTCCGCTAGCCGACGCGGTGCTGGAGTCGTGGTCGATCTGGGCGGTCTATCCCAGCGCTCGCCTCGTGCCGGCCAAGACCCGCCTGTTCATCGACGCCCTGGCCGCGCACCTGAAGAGCGCTACAGACTGACCTGTGTCCCCAGCTCGACAACCCGCCCTGGCGGCAGGTGGAAGAAGGTCGTCGGGTCGGCGGCGTTGCGGGTCAGGAAGGTGAACAGCTTGCGCTTCCAGGCCGGCAGGGCGTCGCTGGCCGTCGAGGGCACGACGGTGCGGCGGCTGACGAAGAACGACGTGCTCATGATGTCGAACTTCAGGCCCTGCTTGCGGCAGGCGGCCAGGGCCTGCGGGATGTTGGGGCTTTCCATGTAGCCGTAGCGCAAGGTGACCAGCGAGAAGCGGTCGTCCAGGCTCTGCGTCTCGATCCGCTCGGCGTCGGGCACGTAGGGCCGGGTCTCGTTGACCACCTTCAGCAGCACGTTGCGCTCGTGCAGCACCTTGAAGTGCTTGAGGCTGTGCATCAGGGCCGGCGGGGTGGTGTCGGGGTCCGAGGTCAGGAACACGGCCGTGCCGGGCGTCGAGGCCGTGGAGCGGCGCAGGATCATCTCGCGGAAGTCGGCGAAGGGTAGGCCGTCCTTGCTGAGCTTGGTCCGCAGCCGCTCGGCGCCGGTGACGAAGATCGACATCATCAGGCACAGGCCCGCGCCCAGGGCCAGCGGCGCCCAGCCGCCGGTCAGCACCTTGAGCAGGTTGGCGGTGAAGAAGGTCAGGTCCAGGGCGAACAGCGGCACGATCAGGGCCAGGGCCGTGACCAGGCGCCACTTCCAGACGTGACGCACGACGATGTAGGCCAGCAGGGTGGTGACCACCATCGTGCCGGTCACCGAGATGCCGTACGCATGCGCGAGCGCGCTGGACGAGCGGAACGACAGCACCACCAGCACCACGCCGACGAACAGCAGCCAGTTGATCGGCGCGACATAGATCTGGCCGGCCTCGGTCGACGAGGTGATCTTGATGTCCATGCGGGGCAACAGGCCCAGCTGGATCGCCTGCTGGGTCAGGGAGAAGGCGCCGGTGATCACCGCCTGGCTGGCGATGACGGTGGCGACGCCGGAGAACAGGACGAGGCCCAGGCGCCACTGGTGCGGGGCCATCAGGAAGAACCAGTCGGCGTTGGGCAGGGCGGTTCCGCTGGCCTCGGCGATGGCCAGGGCCTTCGAGGCTAGGGCGGCCTGGCCAAAGTAATTGAGCGCCAGCATCGGCAGGGCCAGGCCGAACCACGACATCTGGATCGGGCCACGGCCGAAGTGGCCCATGTCGGCAGTCAGGGCCTCGGCCCCGGTCACGGTCAGGAACACCGCGCCCATGACCAGGAAGCCGGTCAGGCCGTGATGGGTCAGGAAATAGATCGCATAGGTCGGCGAGATCGCGCCCAGCACGCTGGGATCGTCCTTGATGTGCCAGATGCCCAGGGCCCCCAGGCACAGGAACCAGCAGACCATGATCGGGCCGAAGATCCGGGCCACCTTGGCCGTGCCCTTGGCCTGGAAGCTGAACAGGCCGGTGAGGATCACCAGGCTGACGACGATGACTTCCTGCGTGCCGAACCAGTGCTCGAAGCCCTTCACCGACTTCAGGCCCTCGACCGCCGACAGCACCGAGACCGCCGGGGTGATGACGCCGTCGCCGTAGAACAGGGCAGCCCCGATGGTGCCGAGGGCGAAGATCAAGCCGGTGCGGCCCGCCGCGCCCTGCTGGGCCAGGGCCATCAACGACAGCACCCCGCCTTCGCCCTTGTTGGAGGCGCGCATCAGGAACAGGACGTACTTGACCGTCACGACCAGGATCAGCGCCCACAGGGCCAGGGACAGCACGCCCATAATCTCGGGACGGACCAGGCCGTCGCGGGCGGCCTCGGCCAGGGCGTCGCGGAACGCGTAGAGGGGGCTGGTGCCGATGTCGCCGAACACGACGCCCACGCTGCCCAGCGCCAACGGCCAGAAACGCGAAGCCGCGTGACCGTGGTGGGAAGCTTGAGTTGTCGAGGGGACTGGATCGGACGCGGCGAGGGGGTCTTTACCCGCCATGCAAGCACGAGGCTCCAAAGCGCCGGTTCACGCCCGGCGGCCGGCGCTTTACGCCCGCTTGTGCGTCGCAGCAAACGAAAACGGCAGAACGACGGTTACCGGTGTCGAAAGCGTGATCGGCCCTAGTCGTCCAGGTCGAACGGCAGCTCGTCCTGGTCGCTGGCGGTTTCGCGGCGAGCCTTCGAGACGGGTTTGTATTCCGGTTCCGGTGGGGGAGGCGGCGGGGCGTCCTCCTCGTCGTCCCAGGGCGGGTCGTCGAACATGTCGGGCTCGACCGGGCGGGCGGGTGTCGGAGCCGGCGCGGGCGCAGGCGCAGGCGTTGTCGGGCGCGAGATCGGACGGGCCGGGGCGGCGCGCGGGACGTCGTTGAACGACGAGCGACGCGGCAGTGGCGGCGGGGTGTCGGGCAGGGGCGGGGGCGGCGCGTGGAAGTCGTCGTCCTCGTCCTCGAACGCCTCGTCGTCGAAGTCGTCGACCACGGGCGGCGGTGGCGGGGCGGGAGCGGGACGCGCTGCGACCGTCGGCGCGGCGGCGGCCGGTTTTTCCGGACGCGGCGGCAGCGGGCGGCGGACGATGGCCTCGCAGCGGGCCAGCCAGCGGTTGGCCTCCTGCACCAGTTCGGTGGGCGAGGCGGTCTCGCGGCGCTGCTCGTCGCCCGGCGCCCACAGGTCCAGGGTGAAGTCGGGATGGCGCGGATCATCGAAGATCAGGCGCAGGGTGACCCGCTCGGCCTGGGGCGCGACGTGGTCGATGGCCCGGCGGCCTTCGCCCCGGAACACGCGGCCCATCACCTGGCCGTCGACCAGCAGCTCGGCGCCCATCATCTCGTCTAGGCGATAGACCAGGCACCAGGCGCCCCGGTCCCAGGCCACGGCGAGCAGGTTGGTGGCGAACGAGAAGCCCGCGCCGCGACCCCGGCCGCGCGCGACGACCACGCCTTCGGGCTCGCTTTTCAGCACATTGCGCAGGGCGCGGCGAATGCGCCGGTCCTCGTCGCCGTACCAGATGGCCAGGCTGCCGAGAAAGGTCACCGCCGTGCCGGCGATGGCGACAAACAACAGGAGACGGGCAAGCTCGCTCATAGTGGGGGCAGGCTAACGAGAGTCCTGATTCCCTGACAGAGGGTCAGGCGCTCGGAAGATCAGGGCGCCTTCACCGCCAGGCAGGGGGTGGCGTCGGCGTCGGGGGAACTGGCCAAGGTCAGCTGCAGCTTGCGCCGGGAGCGGGCCTCGCCGCTGGTCATCAGGGCCAAGACCTGACGCCCGCCCAGCTGCACGCACATCCGTTCCTCGCGGAACGTCGTCGTCTTGCTGTCCGCCGGGACGATGGTGGCGTCATGGAGGGTGCGCACCGGCGCCTCGGCGGCCAGGGCCAGCATCAACACGGCGGCTACAAGTATGCGAACCTCCGAAGTGAGTGTTCACATACTTGTCGCTAGGCCTGAGGTTTGTCGAGTCCGGCTTTAATCCTTGAAGTGGCCGACGACCGGCACGTGGTCCGAGGGCTTTTCCTTGTCGCGCTCGTCGCGGTGGATGACGACGCTCTCCAGGCGGTCGGCGGCCTGGGGCGAGCACAGCAGGTGGTCGATACGGATCCCCAGGTTCCGGGGCCAGGCGCCGGCCTGGTAGTCCCAGAAGGTGTAGCCGCCCGGGGCGCCGTCGACCTGCATGTAGGCGTCGGTGAAGCCCAGGTTCTTCAGCGCCCGGAACGCGCCGCGACTCTCGGGCTGGAACAGGGCGTCGCCCAGCCAGGCCTCAGGATTGGCCACGTCCTCGGCCTCGGGGATGACGTTGTAGTCGCCCAGGATCACCAGGGGCTCTTCGAAAGCGAGCAGCCCCTGGGCGTGGGCGTGCAGCCGCCGCATCCAGGCCAGCTTGTAGTCGAACTTCTCGGTGCCGAGCGGATTGCCGTTGGGCAGGTAGATGCCGACCACCCGGAACGGCGTGGGCGCATTGATCACCGCCTCGACATAACGCGACTGCTCGTCGACCTCGCCGTCGACTAGGAAGGGCAAGCCCTTGCGCACGTCGTCCAGCGGGAACTTCGACAGCAGGGCCACGCCGTTATAGGTCTTCTGGCCGTGGACCACGACGTTGTAGCCCAGGCGCTCGAAGGCCTCGGTCGGGAACTTCTCGTCGACGCATTTGATCTCCTGGAGCACCGCGACGTCGGGCGCTTCCGATTCGAACCAGGCCAGCACGCCTTCCAGGCGAGCGTTGATCGAATTGACGTTCCAGGTGGCTATACGCATTGACGGCTCCAGACAGCGGGCGGAGGCTAGAGGCCATGACAGGCGCGCTCAAGTCGAGCAAACAAACGATCGACAAGAGACAGGTCCTGTTGATGGTCCTGGCCACGGCTGCATGCCTGGGCTTGGCCGTGCTGGGCGGCATCCTGGCGATCTTCACGCCGCTGGTCTTCGACCGCTCCGGCAACCTGATGAACCCCGTCGCCTGGCTGGGTTTCGTGTTCGCCGCCGCCTTCTGGGTGGTGTGCCTGCTGGCCCCGCTGGCCGGCTGGATCCTGTGGCGCAAGGGCGAGACGGTCATCGCCTGGGCGGCGATGGCCATCCCCCTGGCATGGGGCGCGGTGGCGCTGACGCTTTTGCAGTTCGTGCCGGTCTGAACGCTCGCCCAAGACTCTCGCCCAAGACTCTCGCCATGAGCGCGAGCGGCGTCAGCTTGACAGCCAGAATTGCAAGGCGCTGTATTCACGTCCTCCACGGAGCTTACCGTATCCGCTGGACCTGTTCCCGAGCGTTGCAAGTGTTCGGGCCGCTTTCCTAGGTAAAACGAGCGTTTAACGCCGATTTTTCTCCCGGTCGCGACCCCGCGTCCGGGCCGCTGGTGCTCGGCTCATTGAGCGGGCAAGGAGGAAACATATGAAAACCAAGATTTCGCATGTCGCTGCTTCGCCTATGGACAGGCGTGGATTGATGCGCGCGGCGGCGTGGTCGGGCCTGGCCTTCTTCGGTTTTGCGCCGGCCATCGGTTTGGCCGCCGGGCCAGAGCCCAAGCTGGACGCCCGCGAGGGCAAGACGACCGAACTGACCAAGGCCGAAGCGGCCAAGTTCAAGCCGCTGGCCAAGGGCGTGATGGCCGAGAGCTTCGCGGTCGTGCTGGCCAACGGCGAACGGCATCTGTTCCGGGTCAGCGGCGGCGAGAAGGGCGCGGCGACGGTCGAGTCGATCGGGCCCAAGGGCGCGACCCACAGCACCTCGATCATGGAGGGCGACAGCCCCGCGCCCTATATCGAGCGCACCCAGGCCCAGGCCGCCACGGCGGCCGCCATGGCCTGCGGCGGGTTCTGGGACTGCTTCTTCCCCTGCATGATCGGCAAGATCACCCAGGGCGTCTGGAACAACATCAAGACCAAGTGGCAGAGCTGCTGGAATACGGCGATGAAGAAGCGCTTCTGGTACCAGAAGGTCGCCGCGTTCCTCGGCTGCATCTTCAGCCTGCCGTACGGGACCTACGCCGTGGCCTGCTTCTTCCAATGTCGATGAACTAAGACCGTCAGGCGGGGCGGCTTCAGATCGAGAAGCTGACCCCGCAGCCGCAGCTGGTCTTGGCGTTCGGATTGCGGACGCGGAACTCGGCGCCGGCCAGTTCGTCGACGAAGTCGATCTCCGAGCCCTTCAGCAGGGCGAGGGAGACGACGTCGACCAGCGCCACGGCGTCGTCGCGCTCGATCTTCAGGTCGTCGTCCTCGACGGTGTCGACCAGGTCGAAGCGGTATTGGAAGCCCGAGCAGCCGCCGCCGTCGACGGCGACGCGCAGCATCAGGGGACGGCCCTCGCTGGCGGCGATGGACTTGATCCGGCGGGCGGCGTTTTGGGAAAGCGTTAAGTCTGTCTGGGTCATGGCTGTGGAAAAGTCACCTTCGGACTATATGAGGGTGTCGCGGCCTCTTCGGAAGGGGCCAAATCGTCCAAAGCGATAAAGGCGGTTTATGTCCCAGCCCCCGTTCTTCGTTCCTCGCGCGCCCTACGCCGAAGATCCCTTCAGGTCGAAGGGGCGCCGGTTCCAGGAGGACGAGAGCCGCACGCGGACACCGTTCGCGCGCGATCGCGACCGCATCATCCATACCTCGGCCTTCCGCCGGCTGAAGGAAAAAACCCAGGTCTTCGTGGCGCACGAGGGCGACAACTTCCGCACCCGCCTGACCCATTCGCTGGAAGTGGCGCAGGTGGCCCGCTCGCTGGCGACGGCTTTGGGCCTGGACAGCGACCTGGCCGAAACCATCGCCCTGGGCCACGACCTGGGCCATCCGCCGTTCGGCCACGCCGGCGAGGACGAGCTGGAAATCCAGATGAAGCCGTATGGCGGCTTCGACCACAATGTGCAGACCTTCCGCGTGGTGACCGAACTGGAGCACCGCTATCCGGACTTTCTCGGGCTCAACCTGACCTGGGAGACCCTGGAAGGGATCATCAAGCACAACGGTCCGGTGACCAACAAGCTGGGCAAGCCTTCGTGGAAGGCGATCCAGAAGTACGACAACGAGTACGAGCTGGGCCTCAACACCTGGGCGTCGGCCGAGGCGCAGGTCGCGGCCCTGGCCGACGACATCGCCTATAACAACCACGACGTTGATGACGGCGTCACCGCGGGCCTGTTCACCCTGGACGAGCTGATGGACGTGCCGCTGATCGGCCCGATCCTGGCGGCGGTGAAGAGCGAGCGTCCCGACCTCGACCCGCGCCTGACCCACCTGGAAGCCATCCGCCGGATGATCGGCGCGATGATCGACGACGTGATGGGCGAGACCCTGCAGCGCGCGGCGGCCACCGGCGTGTCGTCGGCCGACGACGTGCGCGGCCTGGACCACGCCCTGGTCGCCTTCTCGCCGGACATGGCCGAGGACCTGGCCCGCCTGCGCGCCTTCCTGCACGAGCGCATGTACCGCCACTGGCGCGTCAACCGCACGCGCAGCCAGGCCCGCCGTATTCTGGGCGAAATGTTCGTTCTATTCCTGAAGGAGCCGGAGGTCCTGCCGACCGTCTGGTTCGCCAAGTCGCAGAACCGCGACGAAGCTGGTCGAGCGCGCGTGGTCTGCGACTATATCGCGGGCATGACCGACCGCTTCGCGATAGAAGAACATCGCAAGCTGTTCCACCTCGACGTCTGGAACTAGGCCGTAAGGCTTCAGACTCGGAACGGGGACGCGAGCGGCGTGAAGTCTGCCACCTGAGCGGGGCGGACGCTTCTTGGACGCGTCGGCGAAGGGTAACCTAGGGTCGCGCGCGTCTGATTCGATGCGTTCGATCCGCGCCCGAGTATTTGGAGCCTGCCTAGATGTCCGATCCGCACCGCGGGGCCTATACGCCGCCTACCGACGCGCCGCTGTCGTTCGACGCGCGTCAGCCCGTGCGCGGCGCCCGCCCATTGCCCATGACCCTGATCATCAGCGCGGTGGTGCTGGTGACGCTGGTCGTCGCCGTGGTCATGATCTATCGCGGCGGCATCCGGAACCCGAACGAACCGCCGCAGGCGGTCGGGACCGAAGTGGCCCAGATGAAGACTCCGCCGGCGGCCGCCAACCAGCCGCAGGATCCGGCCGCGGGCCTGCAGATCTATCACAACGAGGACCCGCAGCCGTCGGCGACCTTCGCCGCGCCGCCCGAGACGCCTCAGGCCCGTCCGGCCGCGCCGCTGCCGACCACGCCGGTGCAGACCGCCGCTCTGCCGGCCGCCAAGCCCGCGCCGACCGCCACCCAACCGGCGACCCCGGCCGCGAAGCCGGCGCCGACCATCGAATCCCTGGCCACCGCCGCCACCCAGAAGCCGGTCGCCGCCGCGCCCAAGCCCGTGCAGGTCGCCGCCGCCACGCCCGCGCCCAAGCCCGTCGTTGGCGCTTCGGGCCCGGCCTCGGTGCAGATCGGCGCGCTGTCCTCGCCCGCCCTGGCCGACAAGGCCTGGACCGAAGCCACCCGCCTCGCCCCCGGCCTGGCGTCCGGCAAGGGCAAGAAGGTGGAGGCGATCGACAAGAACGGCGCCACTCTCTACCGCACCTCGGTCACCGGCTTTGCCTCGCGTGAAGCGGCCAAGGCGTTCTGCGAGGCCATCTCGGCCTCGGGCAAGTCCTGCTTCGTCAAATGAGCCTGCTGATGGGCGCTTCGTCTTCCGCCGCCATCCTCGGCTGCGCCGGCGCCACGCTTTCGCGGGAAGAGGTCGACTTCTTCCGCGACGTGAAGCCGTGGGGCTTCATCCTGTTCAAGCGCAACATCGCCGATCCCGAGCAGGTGAGGGCGCTGACCGCCGCCCTGCGCGAAACGGTGGGCCGGCCCGATGCGCCGATCCTGATCGACCAGGAGGGCGGCCGCGTCGCCCGCCTGCAGCCACCACATTGGCGCATCTATCCGCCGGGCCGCGCCTATGGCGAGCTGGTCGCCAACGACCCGCTGACGGCGCGCGAGATCACCCGCCTGGGTTCGCGCCTGATCGCCCACGACCTGCGCTCGATCGGCATCAATGTCGACTGCGTGCCGGTGCTGGACGTGCCCGACCCCAAGGGCCACGAGATCATCGGCGACCGCGCCTATGGCGACACGCCCGAGCAGGTGGCGACCCTGGGCCGCGCGGCGGCTGAGGGCCTGCTGGCCGGCGGCGTCCTGCCGATCATCAAGCACATCCCCGGCCACGGCCGCGCCCTGAGCGACAGCCACCTGGAGCTGCCGGTCGTGAAGGCCAAGCTGCTGGAGCTGGAAATCCGCGACTTCGCGCCGTTCCGCGTGCTGTCGGACATGCCGATGGCGATGACGGCCCACGTCGTCTACACGGCCATCGACCGCAAGAACCCGGCCACGACGTCCAAGAAGGCGATCAAGAAGATCATTCGCGAGTCGATCGGCTTCGATGGTTTGCTGATGAGCGACGACCTGTCGATGAAGGCGCTGTCGGGCGACTTCAAGCAGCGCGCCAAGGACAGCCTGGCCGCTGGCTGCGACGTCGTCCTGCACTGCAATGGCGACATGGCCGAGATGAAGGCCGTGATGTCGGGCGTCGGCAAGCTCTCCAAGGAAGCCCGCCGCCGCGCCCAGGCCGTGATGGGCCGCCTGGTCAAGGTTCCCGAGCCCTTCGACGTGGAGCAGGCCCGCGCCCGCTTCGACGCGGCGTTCGACGGCAAGTACGCTTGAGCACGGGCTTCCAGCCCACTTTCGACTTTGCCGCCGCTGACGAAGCGGCCGAAGACGGCGCGGCGCTGGTCATCGACATCGACGGCTATGAAGGCCCGCTGCACGTCCTGCTCGCGCTGGCCCGCAGCCAGAAGGTCGACCTGCTGCAGCTGTCGATCACCAAGCTGGCCGAGCAGTATCTGGCCTTCGTGCAGCAGGCCCGCCGCGTGCGGTTCTCGCTGGCTGCCGACTACCTGGTAATGGCCGCCTGGCTGGCCTACCTCAAGTCCCGCCTGCTGCTGCCCAAGCCCGAACGCGCCAAGGCCGAGGAGCCGCCCGCCGAGGAGATGGCCGCCCAGCTGGCCTTCCGCCTGGCCAAGCTGGACGTCATGCGCAAGGCCGTCGAGGCCTTGAAGGAGCGCCCGATCCTGGCCCGCGACGTCTTCATGCGCGGCGATCCGGATGCCGTGAAGATCGTCTCGTCGACCCGGCTGGAGGGCAGCCTCTACGGCCTGATGAGCGCCTATATCGAGCAGCGCAAGCGCGAGCACAGCCGCCACTACGCGCCGCGCCCGCCGACCGCCTATCCGCTGGAAGACGCCCGCGACCGCCTGCGCAGCCTGCTGCCCAAGATGGAGGACTGGACCGTCCTCTCCACCGTCGCCCCGATCGAGCGAGCGCTGGAGGAGGAGGATGGCCCGACGCCCGCCTCGTACCTGGCCTCGACCCTGTCGGCCTCGCTGGAGCTGGTGAAGGAAGGCATCCTCGAGGCCCGCCAGATGGGGGCGTTCGAGGACATCTACTTGCGGACCCGCGCGGAACCGCTGGAAATCACGGAATGACCGTCGAACTCGAACCCCTCTTCGTCGAGCGCTGCATCGAGGCGCTGCTGTTCGCGGCGGCCGAGCCGCTGAGCGACGTCGACCTGGCCAAGCGCCTGCCGGAAGGCGCCGACATCGCCGCTGGCATCGCCAGCCTGCGGGCGCGCTACGAGGGCAGGGGGATCGAGCTGGTCTGCGTGGCCGAGCGCTGGCGCTTCCAGACGGCGGGCGACCTGTCGTTCCTGATGACCGAGGAGCGCGAGGAGCCGCGCCGCCTGTCCAAGGCCGCCCAGGAGACCCTGGCCATCGTCGCCTATCACCAGCCGGTGACGCGAGCCGAGATCGAGGCCGTGCGCGGCGTCCAGGCCAGTCGGGGGACGATCGACGTCCTGCTGGAGCTGGGTCTGATCCGCATGCGCGGCCGGCGGCGCACGCCGGGCCGGCCGGTGACGTTCGGAACGACGGACGCGTTCCTCGAGCACTACGGCCTGGCCAATCTGGGCGACCTGCCCGGCATCGCCGAGATGAAGGCCGCGGGTCTCTTGGAAATGAACCTGCCGCCGGGCTTCAACGTGCCCGATCCGCTGGGCCTGCGCCCGAACGAGGACGAGGACCCGCTGGACCTCGACGACGGCGAAACACCGGAATTCGCCCAGGACTTCCTGGGCGAGCCGGAAAAGGCCGACGGCTAGGCCAGGATATCGGCCACCAGGCCGGTCTTGCCCTTCTTGTCCGGGTCGTTCTGGACCTGCTGCTTGATCATGTCCTTGAGCTTTTGCTCGACCTTGGCGCGGTCCTCGGGCGACATCGCCTTGAGCTGCTCCTCCGTCACACCCAGCTTGGCCAGCATCATGGCCCGCATCTTCTGGGCCGGGGTCATGGCCTGGAACTTCAGGAACTCGTCCTTGGCCGACAGCTCGCTGCCCACGGGCGACGACGTCGAGGCGCTGATGCCGCTATAGGCGCCGGCATAGGGCGAGGAAGAACCGATAGAGGAAATCGACATGCGAACGCGCTCCCGAACACAAGGGGTGCGACATTCTGGCAAGAAGCACGCCAACTAGGCTTAGCTATGCTTTTCAAAGACTTGTGGCGTATGGGTTCGGTGGAAGCTGCGCCGGGCGGTCAACTTGACCGAGCAGAACTTGCCGGGCCTCTCGCGAGCTCGCTCCCCTAGGGTGAACGATGGTCTGCGGCCCCTAGAGCGCCTATATTCTCCGACATGTTGTAACGACGCGTCTCAGCGGCTATCTGGCGCTGTCGCAAGGAGTCTCGGTTATGGGAAGTTTCGGTCCTATCCACTGGATCATCGTCGCCATCGTGGTGCTGCTGCTGTTCGGCGGCCGCGGCAAGCTGTCGGGCATCATGGGTGACGCCGCCAAGGGCATTAAGGCTTTCAAGGAAGGCCTGAAGGACGACGACACGAGCAGCGAAGTGGCTGACAACAAGTCCAAGGGCGCGCTGCCGCGCACCGAGCAGGAAGCCGAAGAGCTTCGCAAGTCGTAAGGCTTCAGGCGCGCGGGGAGGGGTTCTCCGCGCGACGATCCAACCTCGCGGGGAGCCTGTCGGCTCCGCCGTTCTAAGGCGCGTCCATGCTACCTGATATCGGCGGCACAGAACTCCTTGTCATCGCCGCCGTCGCCCTGATCGTGGTCGGTCCCAAGGATTTGCCCGTTCTGTTGCGTAAGCTCGGCCAGTTCGTCGGGCGCATGCGGGGCATGGCGTCCGAATTCCGGGCCAGCTTCGACGAGATGGCCCGCCAGTCGGAACTGGACGAGCTGCGCCGCGAAGTGCAGGCCATGCGCTCGGGCCAGTTCACCAATCCGGTGCAGGAAGCCGCCGACGCCGCCAAGGATGTGGGTGTGGACCAGGTGTTCGCCGACATCGACGCCTCGCTGTCCAGCGGCGCGACCCAGATGCATCCCTATGCCGGGGGCGAGATCCACAATCCGGCCCTGACCACCGACAATTCGATCCTGCCGCCGGCTCAGCCGGGCGTGGAGATCGTCGAGAAGCCCAAGCGCGCGCCGCGCAAGAAGGCCGTGGCTGCAGCCGAACCGGCTATCGTCGAGCCCGCCAAGGCCGCTCCGCGCAAGAAGTCGGTCGCCGCGGCCTCCAAGAAAGACATTACCGTCGAAGCCCCCAAGGCCGTGCGCGCGCCGCGTAAGCGCGCCGCCAAGGCCGGCGGCTCGACCGCTTCGGACATCGTCTCGTGAACGATAAAGCCATCGGATACGACACCGAGGACGAGATCGAGTCCTCGCGCGCGCCGCTGCTGGACCACCTGGTCGAGCTGCGCACCCGCCTGATCATCTGCGTCGGCGCCATCGCCGTGGCGTTCGGCATCTGCTTTGCCTTCGTGAAGCCGATCTTCCTGTTCCTGGTCCGCCCGTTCACGGTGGCCGAGGGGCTGAAGGCCGTGCAGGACGCCGGCGGCCATCACGGCTCGTTCGACCTGATCCTGGCGCTGATCGGCGTGAAGAAGGTCCCGGCCGCGTCGCTGGCCGACATCACCCTGCAGGCCACCGCGCCGCTGGAACAGTTCTTCACCAACATCAAGCTGGCGGCGTTCGGCGGCATCATCATCGCCTTCCCGATCATCGCCTGGCAGCTGTACCGCTTCGTCGCGCCGGGCCTGTACAAGAAGGAGCGCAACGCGTTCCTGCCGTTCCTGATCGCCTCGCCGGTGCTGTTCCTGATGGGCGCGTCGCTGGTCTATTACGTCATGTTGCCGTTCGTGCTGTGGTTCTCGCTGAGCCAGCAGATCGTCGGCGAGGGCGTAAAGGTGGTGTTGCAGACCCGGGTGTCGGAATATCTGACCCTGGTCACGACGCTGCTGCTGGCCTTCGGCCTCAGCTTCCAGCTGCCGGTGGTGCTGTCGCTGGGCGGCCTGGCCGGGCTGGTCACCTCGCAGATGCTGCGCACGGGCCGTCGCTACGCCATCGTCGCGGTCTTCGTGGTGGCGGCCATCGTCACCCCGCCGGACCCGATCAGCCAGATCACCTTGGCCGTGCCGCTGTGCCTGCTCTACGAGATCTCGATCTGGTGCGTGTGGCTGATCGAACGTCGCCGCAAGCGCGAAGACGACGAGGAAGCCGGCACGGACATCGTCTCGGTCTAGCCCGGACATAGAAGAGGGCCCCGCGACTGAGCCGCGGAGCCCTCCGTATTCCACTCAACTACGCGAGTGAAAACTTAGGCGGCGACGCCCACGCGGGCCTGCAGCTGAGCCTTGGCGGCGCGAACGGTGTCGGTCACGCAGGTCTGGTAGCTGACGACGCTGAAGTTCGGCTGCGCCTTGCAGACGGTGGCGGCGGCGGTGCGGATCTCGGCGTGGATCTGCTCGCGGGTCTTGCCCTTCAGAGCGATGCGGACGACCGAGACGGTTTCGGTGGCCGGGGTCTTGCCGGCTTCACGGACGCGCAGGATCGAAGCCAGCTGGCGGTGAGCGGTCGTCTTGGCGTTGTCGATGCAGTCGGCGGCGTTGATCTTCGAGACGTCGGCGCAGACGGTTTCAGCGGCGGCCTTGATCTCGTTTTCGATCTGGACCGAGTTCTTGCCCGTGATCGAGACGCGCACTTCCGAAGTGGCGGTCTTGGCGCCGGCCGGAGCGGCGACGGCGGCGGCGATGGCGAGGGCGGCGAAAGCGGCGAACGTCTTCATGGTGTTTCTCAGTCCTAATGAATGATCGGGAGGGCCGGGGAGGGCCGCTGGAAAGGACGCGTACTGAACTTGGCGCGGCTTTTCGGGGATCGGGATTAAGTCGGCGTGTGGAAGTGCGGCTAATTTCCGTTAACAGTTGGATCGATCGTGCGGATCGGCTGGGAAATGGGGAAAGAATGGCTTTTCAGCCCTGCGTCATGCGGTCGCACGTGTCTCGATTTCCGGATTTCGCGCAATGACGCCCAGGTTTCGCCGTCGTCGCGCCGGATCACGAAGCCGTTGAGAGCCGGCAAGCCCGTCCGGAAAGCTTGGCGCCCCCGCCGACGCGCCTTAGAGAGGGCGTTTCTCCTGCCTCTTCCGAGCTAGCGTTCGATGCACGACATCAAGGCCATCCGCGACAATCCCGAAGCCTTTGAAGCCGTCTGGTCGGCCAAGGGGCGATCGGGTGAGGCCGCGCAGGCGGTCAAGCTGGACGCCCAGCTGCGCGCGGCCCAGACCGCCCTGCAGGAAGCCCAGGCCAAGCGCAACGAGAGCTCCAAGCTGATCGGCCAGGCCAAGGCCAAGAAGGACGAGGCCGAGGCTTCGCGCCTGATGGCCGAGGTCGAGGCGCTGAAAGGCGTCATGGCGACCGCGGCCGAAGAGGAAGCCCTGGTCGGCGGCAAGCTGAAGGACCTGCTCGCGTCCCTGCCCAACGTTCCGGCCGCGGAAGTTCCCGTGGGCGAGGATGAGAGCGGTAACGTCGAGCAGCGCGTCTGGGGCGACGCCAAGGCCCTGCCGGCCGGCAAGCTGAACCAGCCCAAGGACCACGTCGATCTGGGCCATGCCCTCGGCGGCATGGACTTCGAGGCCGCCGCCCGCATGAGCGGCGCGCGCTTCGTGGTCCTCAAGAAAGAGATCGCCCGCCTGGAGCGCGCCATCGGCCAATTCATGCTCGACCTGCAGACGGTCGAGCACGGCTACACCGAGATCAGCCCGCCTCTGCTGGTCAAGGACGAGGCGCTGTTCGGCACCGGCCAACTGCCGAAGTTCGCCGACGACCTGTTCCACACCACCGACGACCGCTGGCTGATCCCGACCGCCGAAGTTTCGCTGACCAACATCGTCCGCGAGCAGCTGGTGGCCGAGGAAGAGCTGCCGATGCGCCTGACGGCCCTGACGCCGTCGTTCCGCGCCGAGGCCGGTTCGGCCGGTCGCGACACGCGCGGCATGATCCGCCAGCACCAGTTCTACAAGGTCGAGCTCGTCTCGATCACCACGCCGGACCAGTCGGAAGCCGAGCACCAGCGCATGGTCGAGTGCGCCGAGGCCGTGCTGAAGAAGCTGGAGCTGCCCTTCCGCACCATGCTGCTGTGCACGGGCGACATGGGCTTTGGCGCCAAGAAGACCTACGACCTGGAAGTCTGGCTGCCCTCGCAGAACATGTATCGCGAGATCAGCTCGTGCTCGAACTGCGGCGACTTCCAGGCCCGTCGCATGGACGCCCGCTACCGCAAGACCGGCGAGAAGGGCGGCCACTTCGTGCACACCCTGAACGGCTCGGGCTTGGCCGTCGGCCGCACCCTGGTCGCCGTGCTGGAGAATTACCAGGACGAGGCCGGCCGCATCCACATCCCGGCCGCGCTGCAGCCCTATATGGGCGGCGTCACCCACATCGGAGGCGCTGCGTGAGGATCCTCCTCACCAACGACGACGGCATCCACGCGCCGGGCCTCGCCAGCCTGGAGAAGATCGCCCGCGCCCTGACCGACGACGTCTGGATCTGCGCGCCGGAATACGAGCAGTCGGGCGCCAGCCGGGCCCTGACCCTGTCGGACCCGATCCGCGTGCGGAAGCTGGACGACCGCCGCTTCGCCGTCGAGGGCACGCCGACCGACTGCGTGATGATGGCCGTGCAGCAGCTGATCGACGGCCCCGCGCCGGATCTGGTGCTGTCGGGCGTCAACCGCAGCCAGAACGTCGCCGAGGACGTCACCCTGTCGGGCACGGTCGCCGGCGCCATCGAAGGCATGGCCCACGGCATCCCCTCGATCGCTCTGTCGCAGGCTCTGAACTATTGGCACGACGAGATCGTCGCCCACTGGGAGACGGCCGAGCACTTCGGTCCCGGCATCGTCCAGCGCCTGCTGGAGATCGGCTGGGCCAAGGACGTCGTCATGAACGTCAACTTCCCGGCCGTGCCGCCCGAAGAGGTCACGGCGGTCGAGGTGACCCGCCAGGGCTTCCGCGACGGCCTGCTGCGCAACATGGAAAAGCGCACCGACCTGCGCGGCCGCGACTATTACTGGATGGGCTTCTCGGCCAAGGCCTCGCAGCCGGCCGAGGGCACCGACCTGCGGGCGGTCTATGAAGGCCGGATCTCGGTCACGCCGCTGCACATCGACCTGACGCACCACGAAAGCGTTCACACACTGAAAGGTGTGCTGGGCGGCGCCCCGCCCAAGCTGAAGGCGGACTTATGAGCGGAAGGACGACCAAGGCCGCCGAGAACGCCAAGGCCGACCTGCCGCGCCTGATGCAGGCCCTGCGCGACCAGGGGGTGACCGATCCCCTGGTGCTGAAGGCCATCGAGACCACGCCGCGCGACCTGTTCACGCCGGACCTGTTCAAGGACCGCTCGTGGGAGGACTCGGCCCTGCCGATCGCCTGCGGCCAGACCATCAGCCAGCCCTACATCGTCGGCCTTATGACCCAGGCCCTGACGATCGAGCCGCGCTGCCGGGTGCTGGAGATCGGCACCGGCTCGGGCTACCAGACCACCATCCTCAGCAAGGTATCGCGCCTCGTCTATACGATCGAGCGCTACCGGACCCTGATGAAGGAGGCCGAGAGCCGCTTCAACACCCTGGGCCTGACCAACGTCATCACCAAGTTCGGGGACGGCGGCGAAGGTTGGGCCGAACAGGCGCCGTTCGACCGTATTATGGTCACGGCTGCGGCCGAAGATGATCCCAAGCGGCTGCTTTCGCAGCTGAAGCCCAACGGCGTGCTGGTCGCGCCGGTCGGGAAGGGGCCTGTGCAAAGCCTTCGCCGCTACGCCGGCGACGGCAAGGGGGGCTTCCGGGTAGAGATTCTTTGCGACGTGCGCTTCGTGCCTTTGCTGGCCGGCGTCGCCAAGGATCAGTGAGTTTGGAGGACGCGGCATCCCGCGTCCTTCGGTGTTAAAGGTTGATTCACCCTGGCGGAGCCCTTTGGTGGCTCCGGCGGGAAAGGAGACGTTATGAGGCAGTTGTGGACGCAAGCGGCGGTGATCGCCCTGACGGCTGGAACGCTCTCCGCTTGCGCGACCGACGCGCCGCAGTATCCGGCGCGTGAAGGCCAGGCGCCTGCGCCGGCCGCGACGCGTCCGACCCCCAACTTCCCGATCAGCCAGGCCCCGGCCCAGCCGCAGGCCGACGCGCCGATCCAGAATTCCCCGACCGAGCGCGACGCGGCCGAGACCCTGCCGCCGCCGCAGGCGATCCAGAGCCAGCCGTTGACGCCGCCGGTCAGCCGCACCGAGCTGCCGCCCGCGCCGCAGCCGGCGCCGCAACCCGTCATCCGTCCGGTTCCGCCTCGGACCGTCGTCACCACCACCGTCGCCGGTCCCGTGGTCAGCGTCCCGGGCAAGCCGCAGGTGCGTGTCGTCGAGTCCGGCGACGCCCTGGACGCCATCGCCCGCGGCTTCGGCTCGACCCGCGCCGAACTGGTCGAACTGAACGACCTCAAGAAGCCCTACAACCTGCGGCTCGGCCAGAAGATCAAGGGCCCGGCCAAGGACGACCAGAAGGCCTATGTGGTCCAGACCGGCGACACGATGTTCGCCATCGCCAAGCGCTTCAGCGTCACCGCCGCAGCCCTGGCCGAGGAAAACGACCTGTCGTCGAACTCGGCGATCAAGAAGGGCCAGAAGCTGATCCTGCCGGACGGCTACAAGGACAAGGGCCCGACCAAGACCACTACCGTGATCCCGGGTACGCCTGGGTCTTCCTCGACCCTGGCCGGCGCCGAGCCCGCCCCGACCACGCGTCCGACGACTTCGTTTCCGACCACCTCGGCGCCCGCGCCGTCGCGTCCGACCTATCAGCCGGCGGCGGAAACGACGACGACCAGCACCACCACGCTCAGCGTCACCGGCGCTGTCGTCTCGGTGGCCGGCCCGCGCGAGGTCCACACGGTCAAGTCGGGCGACACCCTGACCGCGATCGCCCGCAAGTTCGACATGAGCATCAAGGAGTTGGCCGACGCCAATGACCTCGATACCGACAAGCCGCTGAAGCTGGGCGCCCGGATCAAGGGTCCGGCGACCACGTCCAAGGCCTATGTCGCCCAGAGCGGCGACACCCTGACCGCCGTGGCCAAGCGCTTCAATGTCAGCGTCAAGGAACTGGCGGCCGAGAACGACCTGAAGACCAGCGCCTCGGTCAAGAAGGGCCAGAAGCTGGTCCTGCCCGACGGCTTCAAGGACAAGGGTCCGATCAAGACCACGACCACGGTCAGCCGTCCGGCCCCGTCTGAGCCCTCGAACACCTACGCCAAGGTCGAGACCCCGGCCCCGCGTCCGGTTCCCACGCCGTCCGCGCCGGTTCCGTACACGCCCAGCGGCAACAGCTATCCGCGCCCGAGCGCGCCGGTCGCTGCCCAGCCGGTGTCCCCGCCGCCCAGCTCGCGTCCGATCATCGAGAGCAGCGCCGCCCCGACCGAGGCCGAGATCATCGCCTCGGGCAAGGGCAAGTTCGCCTGGCCGGTGCGCGGCGAGATCATCTCGGACTTCGGCGCCAAGAGCACGGGCCAGCGCAACGACGGCCTGGACATCCGCGCGGCCCAGGGCACGCCGGTGCTGTCGGCCGCCGACGGCGAAGTGGCCTATGCCGGCAACCAGGTCCCCAGCTACGGCAACCTGGTTCTGGTCCGTCACGCCGACGGCTGGGTCACGGCCTACGCCCACCTCTCCAGCATCAACGTCAAGATGCGCCAGGCCGTGCGCCAGGGCGAACAGCTGGGCGCGGTCGGCGCCACGGGCGGCACCAACGAGCCCAAGCTGCACTTCGAGATGCGCTATGCGCCCACGGTCAAGGACAAGGCCAAGCCGATCGATCCCGGCCTGGTGCTCCCGCGCTAGAACGAAAGACGGCCCGCTTCGAAAGAGGCGGGCCGTTTTGCTATTTGCGGCCCCAGCGCCAGAACCAGGGTTTGTCGCTCTTGGCCCAGGCGATAAGGATCAAGCCCAGGATCAGAGCCACCCGCAGAGTCGTTTCCAGCCAAGGAAGCGCCGTGGTCAGCGCCGGCGGCAGGGTGTGCAGGCCGAACGTCGCCAGCACGAAGACCACTATTACCACCCAGCCTTCCCAGCTGCACGGGAAGCCGGCGCCGTAGCCGTAGACTTTGGTGCGAAACCAGGGCTTGCCCATCGGCGCCTCCAGCGAACGTCCAGCCATTATCGCGCCGACGGGGCAGGGCGGCAATCTCTAGTCGAGTGCGCGGGTCATGAAGGCGCTGTTCGGGTCGGGCTTGTAGTCGCCGAACGGATCGCAGGGCTCGAAGCCGTTGCGGGCGTAGAGGGCGCGGGCCGGAACAAAGAAGTCGCCGGCCCCGGTCTCCAGGCTCAGCCGCGAGAGGCCCAACGCCTTGGCGTGCGCCACCAGGTAGTCCAGCGTCGCCTGGCCCACGCCGCGCCGGCGATAGGCGGCGGCCGTGTGCATCGACTTGATCTCGCCGTGCCCGGCGTCCAGACGCTTGATCGCCCCGACGCCGGCCAGGGTCTCGCCATCCCATACCGCGAAGAAGTCCAGGCCCGCCTCGCGCATCGCGTCCAGCGGCATGACGTGGCAGCTCTCCTCGGGACCGGTTGAGCGCATGGCGGCGAAGTGGCCAGCCAGCAGGGCGACGATGCGGGCGTCATCGAAGTCGCCGGGGACGATGCGAAGGGACATGGGCTCAGGTCGTCGTGCTGTTGATGATCAGGTAGCGGGCGGACGTCTCGCCGGGATTGCCGATGCGGGTGGCGTCGACGCCCCGGTGGCGCAGGCAGTCGCCAGGCTCCAGGCGGTAGGTCTCGCCCTCGACATCCAGGCTCAGCGCGCCCTCCAGCAGGTAGAAGAACTGCTCGCGGCCCGGCGCCTGGCGGCCGTCATAGTGGATTTCGGCGCCGGCCGGCAGCTCGCCCAGGGCCAGCTCGGTGGCGTAGTCCTGGCTGGGCGGGGCGATCAGGGTGCGCAGGTAGCCGCTCTCTGGATCGCGCCAGCGGGCGGCCTGGGCGCCCCGCAGCAGGCGAGGGGCGTTCTCCTCGACCGCCGCCATCAGCCGCGACATGGTCAGGCCGTAGGCGCCGCACAGCCGGCCGAGCGCGTTGGCGGTCGGACTGGTTTCGCCCCGCTCGATCCGTGAGATGGTGGCGCGGCTCAGGCCCGTCAGCCCGGCCGCCGCGTCCAGCGACAGGCCGCGTTCGTGACGCAGGGCTTCCAGCCGCGCGGCCAGGGCGTGGTCGGAAGGCTCGGTGGGGTCAAGTGTTATTCCCATAATCGAGAACTATTCCCATATTTGATCGAGTAGCAAGGCGCGATCCACAGGAAAAGCCGCGCCGGTAACCGTGATGGCGCGGGAGTCGCCCTAGGGTCCGGAACGTACCGATGTCGGAGGTGACCCATGGCGTGGCGTGAACTGGGTTTGGCGGCGGCGCTCTCGCTGGGGCTGGCCGCGTGCGATGACGGAGTCGCCAAGGTCGAGGTCGGGGCGGGCTCGGATTCGACGGCGGCCAGGCCGGTCGGCGCGTCGCAGGGCTTCGAGATCGAGAACAGCGCCGTCATCCCGATCCGCGCCAAGGCCGGCGGCCGCGACTACGAGATCTTCGTCAAGACGCCGCCGGGCTACGGCAAGCCCGAGAACGCCGGCCGGCGCTATCCGGTGCTGTACCTGACCGACGGGCCCTACACCTTCCAGGTGGCGTCGGGCCTGTCGCGCGTGCCGTTCAGCCAGGGGCTGTTCAACGAGTTCGTCATTGTCGGCCTGTCCTGGGCCAGGGGCGATGCGCCCGCCGACAGCCGCCGCCGCGACCTGACGCCGTGGCGAGATCCGCAGGTCAAGGGCGAGACCGGCGGCGGACCCGCCCACTTCGCCTTCCTGAAGGATGAAGTGATGCCGCTGGTCGAGGGGCGCTATCGCGTCGATCCGGCCAACCGCACCCTGGCTGGCCAGTCGTATGGCGCGCTGTTTGGCCTGTGGATCGCCTTCCACGCGCCGGAGACGTTCCAGAACTACATCCTGACCAGCCCGTCGATCTGGTTCGCGGACACGCAGGCGCTCAAGGACGAGGCCGCCTATGCGGCCGGCCACAAAGACCTGAAGGCCCGGATCTATCTGGCTACCGGCTCGCGCGAGCATCCCGGCGCGGGCGGCTGTCCGGGCTGCGAGCATGACATGGTCGCCGACCAGGCCTTGCTCGCAGCGACCTTGAAATCACGAAACTATCCAGGCCTGCAGGTGCGGACCAGCCTGGCCGAGGACGGCTTCCACGAAACCACCTTCCCGGTCGGGCTGATGCGCGGCATGCAGTGGCTGTACCTGAAGGACTAGGCCGGCAGCTTCACGCCTAGCTCGCCGGCCAGGTCGCGGATGAACTGCCAGGCCACGCGGCCCGAGCGGGCCCCGCGCTGGGTCGACCACTGCAGGGCGCGGCGGTCCAGGTCCTCGGCGTGCAGGCCAAACTGCTCGGCGTAACCCCGGATGGCGGCCAGGTAGGTGTCCTGGTCCATGGGCGGGAAGCCGATCCACAGGCCGAAGCGGTCGGAGACGCTCATCTCTTCTTCCGCGTTCTCGGCGGCGGCGATGGCGCCCTGGCGCTCGACGTGGTCGCGCGGCATCAGGTGTCGGCGGTTCGAGGTGGCCACGAACAGCACGTTTTCCGGCGGACCCGAGACGCCGCCCTCCAGCGCCGACTTCAGGGCTTTGGCGGCGGCCGCGCCGTCCTCGAACGAGAGGTCGTCGCACAGGACCACGAAACGTTCGGAGCGGGCGCGCAGCAGGTCGAACAGCGGCGGCAGGGCCGTGACCTCGTCGCGATCGACCTCGATCAGCTTCAGCGCGGGGAATTCGTCGGCCAGGGCGACGAAGGCGGCCTTGGTCACTGAGCTCTTGCCCGTGCCGCGCACGCCCCACAGCAGGGTGTGGTTGCTGGGCACGCCGACGGCGAAGCGGCGGAGATTCTCGACGAAGCGGTTCTTCTGCCGATCGATGCCGACCAGGCTCTCCAGCGACAGCGGATAGTCGGGCGCGGGTACGAAGGCCCCGTTCCCCGGCTCGTGCCGGAACAGACGCGCGGCCCCGAAATCGGGCGCGGGCGGCGGCGGCGGGGCCAGGCGCTCCAGGGCGTCGGCGATGCGGGCGAGCAGGGGCGTGGACGCTTCAGTCATGGGCACGCTGCATACCGGGTGCGCTTGCATTGCAAAAGGGGAGGCGAACGCATAGCTTCCGCCGACTTGGCGCGACCCTATCTAGAGGCGGCGCGCCTCACGGAATTTCTTGGAGTCCTCATGTCCGGCCTGAACGCTCAAATCGTCCAACTCGCGCCCATCCTCCTGATGGTCGTCCTGTTCTACTTCATGCTGATCCGTCCGCAGCAGAAGCGCGCCAAAGAGCATCAGGCGATGCTCACCAACCTGAAGCGCAACGACACCGTCGTGCTGTCCAGCGGCATCATCGGCAAGGTCGCCCGCGTCGAAGACAAGGAAGTCGGCGTCGAGATCGCCAGCGGCGTGACCGTGAAGGTCGTCAAGGGCATGATCACCGAGGTCCGCGCCAAGGGCGACCCGGCCCCGGCCAACGACGCCAAGAACTAAGGCGCTACCGCACCCTGTCTCGAGGCGTTCGTAGCGCCGCCTGAAAAGTCACGATCCATGCTGACCCTTTCCCGCTGGAAGATCATCGCCGTAACGCTGTCGGTGATCTTCGGCATCCTGTTCTCCCTGCCCAACGTCCTCCCGCAGAAGACGTTGGACGCCATGCCGTCCTGGCTGCCGCATCAGAAGCTGAACCTCGGCCTCGACCTGCAAGGCGGCTCGTACCTGCTGTACGAGGTCGACACCGAGGCCCTGCGCCGCGAGCGACTGTCGAACATGGTCGAGGACGTGCGTCTCCAGCTGCGCGCCGAGCAGATCCCGTTCGGCGAACTGGCTCAGCAGGGGGAAGTGGTCAACGTGCGCATCGGTGACGCCGCGCGCTACAACGACGCCCTGAACATCCTGCGCAAGAACATCGGCGCGCCGATGGCCGGGGTGATCGGCGGGCGTGACGTGGCGATCGCCAGCAAGCCCGACCAGCGCATCGAGCTGCGCTACGTGCCGGAAGCGATCCGCGCCGACGCCGCCAAGGCCGTCGAGCAGTCGATCGAGACCATCCGTCGCCGTATCGACAGCCTGGGCACCAAGGAGCCCTCGATCAACCGCCAGGGCGATAACCGGATCATGATCCAGGCCCCGGGCGAGAGCGATCCGGAGAAGCTGCGCGCCATCATCGGCAAGACCGCCAAGCTGACCTTCCAGATGGTCGACGACACGGTCACGCCGGAAGACGTCCAGGCCGGCCGCATCCCGCCGGGCTCGGAACTGCTGCAGAGCGAGGACGGCTACGCGCCGGTCTACGTGCTCAAGAAGCGGGCCGTGGTGTCGGGCGAGGAACTGACCAACGCTTCGCAGGGCTTCGACCAGCAGAGCGGCCACCCGGTCGTGCAATTCGCCTTCAACAGCTCGGGCGCCCGCAAGTTCGGCGACGCCACCGCCCGCAACGTCGGCAAGCGCTTCGCCATCGTCCTCGACAAGAAGGTGATCTCGGCCCCGACCATCAACGGCGCCATCACCGGCGGCAGCGGCATCATCACCGGCAACTTCACGGTCGAGAGCGCCAACGAGCTGTCGCTGCTGCTGCGGTCGGGCGCTCTGCCCGCGCCGCTGAACATCGAAGACCAGCGCACCGTCAGCGCCGAACTGGGCGCCGACGCCGTCAAGGCCGGCTCGATCTCGCTGGCCATCGGCGCCGCGTCGATGTTCGTGTTCGTCGTCCTGGCCTATGGCCTGTTCGGCGGCTTCGCGGCCATCGCCCTGGTGGTCAACGTCCTGATGATCATCGGCATCATGTCGTTCAGCCAGGCGACCCTGACCTTCCCGGGCATCGCCGGCCTGATCCTGACCCTGGCCGTCGCCGTCGACGCCAACGTGCTGATCTACGAGCGCATGCGTGACGAAGCCAACGCCGGGCGCACGCCCATGGCCGCGGCCGATCACGGCTACCGGCTGGCCCTGACCTCGATCCTGGACGCCAACATCACCAGCCTGATCTCGGGCATGATCATGTTCGGCTTCGGCTCGGGCCCGGTGAAGGGCTTCGCCTGGACCCTGGTGATCGGCGTGTTCACGTCGCTGTTCACCGCCATCTTCATCACGCAAGTGCTCATCGGTTGGTGGTTCAAGGCCACCAAGCCGAAGAAGCTGCCGATCGCATAGGAGATCCGACCATGCGTTGGCCCCTCATTCGCTACATCCCGCGCTCGACCCACTACCAGTTCGTGCGCTGGGCGCCCGTCGCGGCCATCTTCTCGGCGGTCCTGATCGTCGGCTCGATCGCCTCGCTGTTCTTCCAGGGCCTGAACCTGGGCATCGACTTCAAGGGCGGTAACGCGCTGGAAATCGTCCGGGCCCAGGTCGTGTCGCAGTCGGAGCTGCGGACGGCCATGGACCAGATCGGCGTCCATGACGCCCAGGTCCAGCCGTTCACCAGCCAGCCGAACTCGGCGATGATCAAGTTCCTGCCGGCCAAGGGCGAAAGCGCCAGCGCCGCCTCGGCTCACGTCGAGGCCGAGCTGGTCAAGCGCTTCCCCGACCTGAAGGTGACCAGCCGCTCGCAGGTCGGCGCCAAGGTCTCGGGCGAACTGCTGATGTCGGGCTTCAAGGCCCTGGTCGTCGCCCTGCTGCTGACCCTGGGCTACATCTGGTTCCGCTTCGGCCTGTCGTACGGCACGGGCGCAGTCGTGGCCGTGATCCACGACATCGTCCTGACCCTGGGTCTGCTGTCGGTGGTGCGCATCGAGTTCTCGATGACCGAGATCGCGGCCCTGCTGACGGTCATCGGCTATTCGATGAACGAGAAGGTCATCACCTTCGACCGTCTGAAAGAGAACCTGCGCAAGTACAAGACGACGCCGCTGCGCGACATCATCGACCTGTCGGAAAACGAGCGTCTGTCGCGGACGATCATCACCGGCACCACGGCCCTGCTGGCCCTGGGCGGCACGATGGCGTTCGGCGGTCCGGTGCTGTTCCCGCTGGTCACCACCATGATCTTCGGCATCATCATCGGCACCTATTCGTCGATCTATATCGCTCTGCCGATGATCCTGATCTGGGGCGTGAAGCGCGGCGACGAAGAAGCCACGCCGATCAAGCTCGGCGCGGCCTCGCGTCCCTGATGCGTCAGCCGCCGTCCATCGACGCCTGGGGCGGCGGCGGCTTTCGGGTCGCCGGTGACTGGCGGCCCGGCTCGCTGCTGATCATCGAGGATCAGCCGCGCGACTGGGCCGCGACGTCGCTCGCGGACCTGACGCCGGAGTCCTTCGCCGAGGTGTTCGCCGCCGGCGGGGCGGTGGAGTTCGTGCTGCTGGGCACGGGTCTCAACAACGCCCTGCCGCCGCGTCACATCCGCGACGCCTTGAAGGACGCGGGCCTGGGCCTGGAGTTCATGAGCACCGAGGCCGCCGCACGAACCTACAACGTGCTGGCCAGCGAAGGCCGCCGTCTGGCCGCCGCGCTGATCGCGGTCTAGCCGCAGGTCCAGATACCTCCGGTACCGGAGCTTTGCCCGACTCTCGAAACAGCCCTAAGGTCCCGTCCAAGCAATAGGGATCCGAGGGGGAAACCGATGTCTGGACTGCTTTCGAACTTCCGCAACACCATCATCGTCAGCGTCGTGCTGGCCCTGGTGATCATCATCGGCTACGGGCACAGCCCGCACGGCCATGACAGCAGCTATTTCCAAGCCATCTTCCGGCTGTTGCACGTCTGGTTCGGCATCCTGTGGATCGGGCTGCTGTACTACTTCAACTTCGTGCAGATCCGGGTGATGCCGCAGATCCCGGCCGAGCTGAAGCCGGCGGTCAGCAAGTACATCGCGCCGGAAGCCCTGTTCTGGTTCCGCTGGGCGGCGCTGTTCACCTGGGTGATGGGCGTGATCCTGGCCTTCAGCCGCGGCTACCTGCTGGAAGCCGCCACCCTGGGCCTGGCCGGCGGCTATACGCCCGGCGTCGACATGGGCTTCACCTTCATCGGCACCGGCATGTGGCTGGCCACGGTGATGTTCCTCAATGTCTGGGTTTTCATCTGGCCGAACCAGAAGATCGCCCTGGGCATCGTCGAGGCCGATGCGGACGCCAAGGCCAAGGCGGCCAAGCTGGCCATGCTGTTCTCGCGCACCAACGTCCTGCTCAGCATCCCGATGCTGGCGACCATGGCGATGAACCAGACGCTGTTCGGCTGACGCCGGGCGCGACACGCTGTAAGGGGAGGGCCCGCCAGTTCGGCGGGCCCTTTTCTATTTGAGCTCATGGCCGACACCGAAACCCTCGACGATCTCGTCCGCCGCGTCGATCCCGACCGCTGGCTGGCCAGCCGGTTCATCGGCGACGCGGCCGCGCGGGCCGACGTGATCGCGCTCTTCGCCATGAACTACGAACTGGCCCGGGTGGCCGGCGGCGTCACCAACGCCCTGATGGGCGAGATCCGCCTGACCTGGTGGCGCGAGGCCATGGAAGAGATCGCGGCCGGCAAGGCCCCGCGCAAGCATCCCAATGTCGAGGCCCTGGCCGCCTCCAAGTTCGATCCCAACGCCCTGGCGGCGCTGTCAGAGGCTCGCTTCGTCGACCTGGACGAAGGCCCACTGAAGGACGAGGCGGCGGTGCTGGCCTATGTCGACGGCACGGCCGGAGCGCTGGCGGTCTTGGCCGCGCGGCGGCTGGATCCGACCGCCGACCCGCACGCCGTCAAGGGCGCGGCGCGGGCCTGGGGGCTGTCGGGTCTGTGGCGGCTGAAGCAGGCAGACCGTTCGCGGCTGCCGGAGGACTGGACGCAGGCCGACGTGGAGCGCCGCGTCGAGGATCAGCTGAAAGCCGCACGCGGCGAGGTGAAGGGCCTGCCCGTGGCGGCCTTCCCGGCCGTGGCGCCGGCGGCCCTGGCGCGGGCCTATATGGCTGGGCGTGAGATGGGCGAGCTGGAAAAGAAGGCTCGACTGACGTTCGCCGTCGCCACCGGAAAACTCTGAGCCAAACAGCCCAGCACCGCTCATCCCCGCTTTCGCGGGGATGAGCGGATAGGGGTTAGGTCCGGGGCCTACTTCCCGGGCCGCGTGTTCCCCGTCCACTGGTCCAGCCAGTCCAGCACTTCCTTGTGCCACTGCACCGAGTTCTGGGCCTTCAGCACCCAGTGGTTCTCGTTCGGGAAGTACAGGAACTTGCTGGGCACGCCCTTGCGCTGCAGGGCGGTGAAGGCCCCCAGGCCCTGTTCGACCGGGATGCGGTAGTCCAGCTGGCCCTGGATCACGAGCTGCGGCTTGGTCCACTTGGCCACGTGGTCGACCGGGTTGAACTTGTCGTAGGTCGTGTTCGGCTGCCAGGGCGCGCCGCCGTTTTCCCACTCGGTGAACCACAGCTCCTCGGTGGCGTAGCCCATGGCGCGAGTGTCGAAGACGCCGTCGTGGTCCACGAGGCACTTCCACGGCTCGGCCCAGTTGCCGGCGATCCAGTTGATCATGTAGCCGCCATACGAGGCGCCCAGGGCGCAGGCGCGGTCGCCGTCCAGGAAGCCGTACTTGCCCAGCGCCGCGCTCCAGCCCTTCTGCAGGTCCTCCAGCGGGCGATCGCCCCAGTGCTGGCTGATCGCGTCGGTGAAGGCCTGGCCGTAGCCGGTCGAGCCATGGAAATCGACCATCACCACGGCATAGCCGGCGTTGGCGTAGACCTGCGGGTTCCAGCGGTACGACCAGCTGTTGCTGAACGAGCCCTGCGGACCGCCGTGGATCAGGAAGGCCACCGGATACTTCTTGGCCGGATCGAAGTTTGCGGGCTTCAGCAAGAAGCCGTGCACGGTCTCGTCGTTCCAGCCCTTGAAGTCGAACTGCTCGGGCTCGCCCCAGGCGACGTCCTTCAGGGCCTCGTCGCTGACGCTGGCCACGCGGATCGGCGGGCCCTTCTTGGCGGGCAGCAGGAACAGCTCGGACGGGCTCTTCAGCGAATCGGAGGCGTAGACGATGCCGTTGGGGCCGACGTCGAAGGCGGTGACGTGGCCATCGCCGGTCAGGGCGGTGACCTTGCCGGTCTTGACGTCGATGGCGAACAGCTTGCCTTGGCCGACGTCCAGCGCGGTGGCGTAGATCGTTTTGCCGTCGCGGCTCCAGGCGATGGCGTCGGCCGAACGGTCCCAGGTCGGAGCCAGTTCACGTTCCGTCTTGGTCGCTTCGTCCCAGATCATGATCGCGAAGCGGTCGGCCTCGAAGCCGGGACGCTTCATGGCGCGATAGGCGGTCATCTTGCCGTCAGGCGAGTAGATCTCGGCCGTATCCCAGGCCTTGTTGTCGGCCGTCTCGTTCCTCGGCTTGGCCGAGCCGTCCAGCGGAACGCCCCACATGTCGTAGTTGGTGGTCCAGGGCTCGTCCTTGCCGGCCAGCTTGGCCGAGAAGCTGAGCGTCTTGCTGTCGGGGCTGATCGTGAAGTCCTCGTCGCCGCCATAGGGCTTGGTCGGCGTATCGCCGTCGAAGCCCTTCATCAGATCGACCGGCTGGCCCGCGGCCACGCCGTTGGCGTCCAGGCTGTAGGCGAAGAGGTGGTTCTTGGTCCCGTCGTTCCAGGTATCCCAGTGGCGGACGAACAGCTTGTCGTAGACGACGCCGGTGGCCTTGGTCGCGGTCTTGGCGGCGAGGCGCGCCTCGGTGCACGAGAAGTCGGGGCAGTCGGGGAACACCGCCTGGCCGATGACGATGGTCTTGCCGTCCGGCGCGACCTTGTAGGCCAGCACGTCGAACGGGGCCGAGGTCACCTGGGTCGCGGTCTCGCCGCTGGCGTCGGTGCGGAACACCTGCTCGGTCCCGCCCGCGCGGCTGGACGAGAAGTAGATCGCCTTGCCGTCCGCGCTCCAGCGGCCGCTGGACGCGCCGCCGTCCGAGATCTTCAGCCGGCGCGGGGCCATCTTCGTCTTCAGGTCGCTGATCCAGAGGGACATCGCGGCCTTGTTGGCCGGATAGTCCATGGTCCGCACCGAATAGAGCACGAAGCGGCCGTCGGGCGAGACGCGCGGATCGCTGAGTCGATCCAGGCTGGCCATGGCCTTGGCGGTGAAGACGTGAGGCTTTTGCGGCGCCTGCGCATAGGCCGCTCCACCGAGGGCGGCGGCAAGGGCGACGGCCGAGGCCGCGAAACGCAAGGTCTTGATCATGAAACCGAAATTCCCGGAAACGGTTATCCCATCTGGCGGCGGAGCCTAGTCCTGCTTTCGCCCACTCGCTAGGGGAGCGAGGCAAGAGATTCCCGAGCACGGATCGCCGACCGGCGGTCTGTTTCGACGCATGCTTTCCTGTGACAAAACTGTAATTAAATCCGTCGGTTAGCGCGTAACAATCCGAAACAGACTTTGCTTTGCCGCGACGCAGCATCAAGCCTAGATGCTAAGACGGGGCGAAAGGGCGGCCGTAGAGCTGTCCGTCCAACGATAAGGGTCTCTAGTGTCGGCTTCGGGTTATTTTCAGCACACGGTCGCAGGGCCGGTGATCTTTGCGGGGATCGGCCTGCACACGGGAACGCATGTGCGCGTCTCGGTGCGTCCGGCGGCTCCCGACGCGGGGATCGTCTTTGTGCGGACCGATCTGCATGACCGCGACAATCGTGTCCCCGTCACGCCTGAGTCGGTCTGCCAGACGCAACTGGGCACCGTGATCTGCAATGGCGACGACGTTCGCGTCTCGACCATCGAGCACCTGATGGCGGCCCTGGCGGCCCTGTCGATCGACAACTGCGTCGTCGAGCTGGACGGCCCGGAAGTGCCGATCATGGATGGCTCGTCCGAGCCCTTCGTCCAGATCCTGGACCGCGCCGGCCGCCGCAAGCAGGAAGCCGTCCGCCAATATATCGAGATCCTGGCCCCGATCACGGTGGAGGAGGGCGACAAGCGCGCCAGCCTGCTGCCGTCGGATCGTTTCGAAGTGGCCTTCGAGATCGCCTTCGGCTCCAAGGCCATCGGCCGCCAGGCCGTGGATCTGGTCGTCGACGAAGAATCGTTCCGCTCGGAACTGTCCGAGTGCCGCACCTTCGGCTTCGTTCGCGATGTCGAGGCCCTGCGCGCCATCGGCCTGGCCCGGGGCGGCTCGATGGAAAACGCCGTGGTCATCGACGGCGACCGTGTGCTGAACCCGGAGGGCCTGCGCCGTCCGGACGAGTTCGTGCGCCACAAGGCGCTGGACGCCATCGGCGACCTCTATGTGCTGGGCAAGCCCATCCTGGGCCGCTTCGAAGGCGTTCTGGCCGGTCACGGCCTCAATAACGCCGTGGTTAGAGCGTTGCTGTCCCAGCCGCGCGCCTGGCGCCTTCGCGCTCTCGCGACGGAACTAGCTGAAGCGGTTTAAAGGGGGAGCTCCCCGGCGTTAGCGCTCGGCCTTCGCATTTGCGCCTTTCACGGCGTGGTGTAGAAGCCTTGCACGGCGCAGGGGCGCGCGTTTGCTTCTAAGGTGAGAGACTCCGTGCTTCGTAATTTCTCGGGACGTTCGGCCGTCACTATCGCCGCTCTGCTCGCCGCCGTGTCGGTGGCGGGTTGCGCCGGCAAGTCCAAGAAGCCGACCCTCGCCTACGAAGAGCGCCCGGTCGAACTGCTGTACTCCACGGGCGCCGATCGCCTGGACCGCGGCAACTGGAACGAGGCCGTCGACTATTTCCGCGAAGTCGAGCGCCAGCACCCCTATTCGGAATGGTCGCGCCGCTCGATCCTGATGACCGGCTACGCCCACTACATGGGCAACCAGTACAATGAGGCCATCGGCGACGCCGACCGCTTCATCTCGCTGTACCCGGGTAACCCGTCGGCCCAGTACGCCTTCTATCTGAAGGCCATCTGCTACTTCGAACAGATCGTCGACGTGAACCGCGACCAGGCCGCGACCGAGCAGGCCCTGGCCTCGCTGCGCGACGTCGTCCAGCGCTATCCGAACACCGAATACGCCACCGACGCCCGCCTGAAGATCGACATGGTCAACGACCAGCTGGCCGGCAAGGAAATGGCGATCGGTCGCTATTACCTGAAGAACGGCCAGACCCTGGCCGCCATCGGTCGCTTCAAGACCGTGCTCGAGCGTCACCAGACGACCTCGCACACGCCTGAAGCGCTGTTCCGTCTGGTCGAGGGCTACATGACCCTGGGCCTGCTGGACGAAGCCAAGCGCAACGGCGCGATCCTGGGCTACAACTTCCCGGGCGATCGCTGGTACGCCGATGCCTACAAGCTGCTGAACGACAACGGCCTGCGTCCCGCCGTCGAGCCGCTGAAGGCCGGCACCAAGCGCAATGCGCTGGAACGCGTGCTGACGCGCGACAAGGGCACGACCCTGGCGCCTCCCGGTGAAAAGAAGGCCAAGAAGGGCCTGATGGGCGTTCTGGGCATGTAACGACGACAGGATCGGACGTCGGAAACGGCCTGATCCTGTTTTGTTCTGTCTTTGCGCTTTGAAAAACTCTGATTCCCGGCGATCTTGCGTTTCATGCTGATCGGCCTCTCCATCCGTGACGTCGTGCTCATCGAGAGCCTGGACCTGGCCATCGGCGAGGGCCTGACCGCGTTGACCGGCGAGACCGGCGCCGGCAAGTCGATCATCCTGGACGCCCTGGGCCTGGCCACCGGCGCGCGCGCCGACGCTGGCCTGGTGCGCCGAGGGGCCGCCGGCCACGCCTCGGCCACCGCCATGTTCGCCCTGGCGGCCGACCATCCGGCCTTTGCCTATCTCGACGAGAAGGGCCTGGACTACGGCCGCGACGAGGATCTGGTCCTGCGTCGCCAGCTGTCGCCGGACGGTCGCAGTCGTGCCTTCGTCAACGATCAGGCCACCAGCGTCGGCGTGCTCAAGGACCTCGGCGCCCTGCTGCTCGAGGTTCACGGCCAGCACGAGACCGTCGGCCTCTTAGATCCCAAGACCCATCGCGGCCTGCTGGACGCGTTCGGTGGTGTGTCGGTCGGCGCCGTCGGTGCGGCCTGGAGCGGCTGGCGCGCCGCTCGGCAGAAGGCCGACGACCTGCGGGACCTGGCCGGCCGCGCGGCCGCCGAGACCGAGGAACTGACCCTCCGCCTGTCCGAGCTGGACCGCCTGGACCCCCGTGAGGGCGAGGAACAGAGCCTGGCCGATGAGCGGGCGCTGCTCAGCTCGGCCGAGAAGGCCATGGCCGACATCGCCTCGGCCCAGGACGCCCTGGGCGGCGACAACTTCACGGGCAAGCTGGCCCAGGCCTATCGCGCCCTGGAACGCGCCCGCGACCGCGCCCTGCAGGCCGGCGCGCCAGCCGAGGGCACGGCCATGACCCGCCTGTCGGCCGCCTGCGAGGCCGTCGACCGCGCCATCGTCGAGGCGCAGGAGGCCACGGCCGCGATCGACAATGTCGCCGAAAGCTTCGAGTTCGAGCCCGACCGCCTGGAAAAGGCCGAGGAGCGGCTGTTCGCCCTGCGCGGCATGGCCCGCAAGCTCAATGTCCTGGTCGAGGACCTGCCGGCCAAGCGCGCCGAGTTCGCGGCCCGCCTGCAGGCCATCGAAACCTCGGAAGACGCCCTGAGGGTCGCCGACGCCGAGGCCGCCGAGGCCCGCGAGGCCTATCTCTACGCCACCGAAGCCCTGTCGGCCGAACGCCGCGCCGCCGGCGACGCCCTCGCCAAGGCCGTCGAGGCCGAGCTGACGCCGCTGAAGCTGGAAAAGGCCAAGTTCCGGGTCGCGGTCGAGCCTCTGCCCGAGGACCGCGCCGGCCCAACGGGCCTGGACCGCATCGCCTTCGAGATTTCGACCAATCCCGGCGCGCCGTTCGGCCCGATGGAAACCATCGCCTCGGGCGGCGAACTGGCGCGTTTTGCTCTGGCGCTGAAGGCGGCGCTGGCGACCCGTAGCGGCGGTCCGCAGCCGCTGATGATCTTTGACGAAGTCGACCAGGGCGTCGGCGGGGCCGTGGCCGATGCGGTGGGCCTGCGGTTGAAGCGCCTGGCGGCCAATGCCCAGGTGCTGGTCGTGACCCACTCGGCCCAGGTGGCGGCGCGTGGCGACGCCCACTGGCGGATCTCCAAGTCCGGCGACGACACCTCGATCCGAACCAAGGTCGAACCGCTCACCCCGGCTCAGCGCGAGGAAGAGATCGCCCGGATGCTGTCAGGGGCGGAGGTCACCGAGGCCGCGCGGGCGGCGGCGCGGGCGTTAATCGCCTGAACCCACACTCCGCTCATCCCCGCGAAAGCGGGGACCCAAGCCGAGTCAGGCGTTAGTCCCGAACCGTGCAGCCAGCGGAGAGGCCGCTTGGCTCCCCGCTTTCGCGGGGATGAGCGGTTGTTGGGAACGCCCCTTGATCCAAACCTGCAGCGGCGCATCCACCATCCGCTCGAACATCCAGGCCACGACGATCGTCGCCGGAATGGCCATCGCCCACAGCGCCCAGGTCGCGGCAACGGGCAGGCTGAGCTTGCTCTCGACCATCCGCACCACGCCGAACCACACGGCCGCCGTCAGCGAATTGGTCAGGAACAGCGAGAAGCTCAGTTTGCCGGCCTAACCCGCCCAAGCCCACGCACGCGGCTTCGAAGCGCCGGCGGCGTAGATCAGGAAAGCCAGCAGGGCTAGGCTGAAGTGGTCGAAGTTCCCCAGGCCCTGGATGCCGATGACGATGGCCAGGGTCGCGAGGGCCAGCGGCAGGGCCTGGCGGCGGGCCAGGGTGGTGACCGGCAGGCGAGCGACCAGCAGGCCGATCATGAACAGTGGCACACCGCGGATCAGGCCAAAGCGCAACGGCAGCTGGTAGCTGGGCACGTCGAAGATCATCAGGGCGGTGAAGTCGATGGCGATCCAGGCGCAGACGCCCATGGCCAGCAGCTGCAGCGGACGCTGGGTGGCGGCGACCTTGCGCCAGACCATCGGGAACAGGGCGTAGGCGACGATCAGCGCCGACAGGGTCCAGGTCGGCATGTTCCAGCCCGAGGTCCCTGGCACGAACCAGGCCTGGACCAGGAAGATCTGCGGCAGCAGTTGGTCCCACTGGAACCACTGCGGGTTCTGCGGGGCCAGGCCGATCGCCGACGTGCTGACGAAGAAGGCGACGAAGGCGGCCAGCATCACCAGGTGCGACGGCCAAATCCGCTGCACGCGACGCTTCAGGAAGCCTAGCGTATCCACCTCGGCGCCCAGCACGCGCGGACCATAGGTCCGGGCCAGCACATAACCCGACAGCATCAGGAAGAAGTCGGTGGCCAGATAACCGCGCCCGAAGGCGGGGCTCAGGCTGAACAGCGACACCGGGGCCCGCTCGGCCACGTGGTAGAGCACGATGAACAGCGCCGCGAGGAAGCGCAGGGCGTCCAGCGGACCGTCCCGCGACAGGACGGGCAGGGCGGTGTTTGTGCCGGCTTTGAACATCGAAGGCTCCTTCAAGCCTCCGGTCGCAAGCATCGCGCCACGTTGCTAACCTGCCCGCACTTCCCGCCTTGGATTCGCCGCCCGTGTCTCAGATCCCCGTCGCCGACCTCACCGAAGCCCAGGCCGTCGAGGAACTGGAGCGCCTGGCCGACGACCTGACGGCCCACGACCTGGCCTATCACCAGCAGGACGCGCCCACGATCAGCGACGGCGACTACGACGCCCTCAAGCGCCGCAACCTCGACATCGAGACCCGCTTCCCGCACCTGATCCGCGACAACTCCCCGTCCATGCGGGTCGGCGCGGCGCGGGCCGAGCAGTTCTCGCCGGTCGAGCATGGCGTGCCGATGCTGAGCCTGGACAACGCCTTCTCCAACGACGAGGCGACCGAGTTCGACGCCCGGATCCGGCGGTTCCTGCGGCTGTCGCCATCGGACACCGTGGCCTACACCGCCGAGCCCAAGATCGACGGCCTGTCGGCCTCGCTGCGCTACGAGAAGGGCGTGCTGGTCCAGGGCGCGACGCGGGGCGATGGCCGGGTAGGCGAGGACGTCACCGCCAACCTGCGCACCATCGCCGACATCCCGCACCGCCTGAAGGGCTCGGGCTGGCCCGACGTGATCGAGGTGCGCGGCGAGGTCTATGTCGAACTAGCCGCCTTCGCCGCCTTCAACGCCGCCGCCGAGGAAGCCGGCCAGCGCACCTACGCCAACCCGCGCAACTTCGCCGCCGGCTCGCTGCGTCAGATCGATCCGAAGATCAGCGCTCAGCGGCCGCTGCGGTTCTTCGGCTATGCCTGGGGCCTGGTCTCCGCGCCGTTCGCCGACAGCCAGTGGGGCGCGCTGGAGAAGCTGGCCGAATGGGGCTTCGTGACCACGGCCCCGCCGGCCAAGCGGGTCGAGAACGCCCAGGGCCTACTGGACGTCTATGCCGCGTTCGAGACTCTGCGTCCGACCCTGGACTTCGACATCGACGGCGTCGTCTACAAGGTTGACGACCTGGAGCAGCAGCGCCGCCTGGGCTTCGTCTCGCGCTCGCCGCGCTGGGCCATCGCCCGCAAGTTCCCGGCTCAGCGCGCCCGAACCATCCTGGAAGCCATCGACATCCAGGTTGGCCGCACCGGCGCCCATACCCCGGTCGCGCGCCTTAAGCCGGTCACCGTCGGCGGCGTCTCGGTGACCAACGCCACGCTTCATAATGGCGACGAGATCGCCCGCCTGGATGTCCGCATCGGCGACACGGTCGTCCTGCAGCGCGCCGGCGACGTGATCCCGCAGATCGTCGAGGTCGACATCGCGGCGCGTCCCGACCCGGCGCCGGCGCCTTACGAATTCCCCCACGTCTGCGAATGCCCGCTGAAGACGGCGCTGACCCGAGAGGTCAACGCTTCGGGCCAGGAGTCGGTGGTGCGCCGCTGCACCGGCGAGTTCGCCTGTCCGTTCCAGCGGGTCGAGCACCTGCGCCACTTCGTGTCCCGGCGCGCCTTCGACATCGAGGGCCTGGGTGAGAAGCAGCTGCAGGCCTTCTTCGACGAGGGCTGGATCACGGAACCGGCCGACATCTTCCGCCTGGCCAAGGACGAGGAGAAGCTGGCCGCCCTGCGCGAGCGCGACGGCTATGGCGAGACCTCGATCGCCAATCTGGTCAAGGGCATCGACGCGCGCCGCACGATCGGCATGGACCGGATGATCTACGGCCTGGGCGCGCGCGACATTGGCGAGACGACCTCGACCGTGCTGGCCCGCAACTTCGACCGCTTCGAGGACCTGCAAGCCGCCGCCGAGGCCGCCGCCAAGGGGCTGCCGGGCGAGACCTATCTGGAGCTTTCCACCGCCCAGGGCGTCGGCCCCAAGGCGCTGGACCTGCTGATCGAGGCGGGGAAGGGCGGGCTGTTGGCCGATCCGTGGCCGGAGGCCGCCGACCTGGAGATCAAGATCGGCCACGCGGTGCCCAAGCTGACCAAGCCCGCCAAGGCGGCCCTGGCCCAGCGCTACGGGACCTGGGACGCCTTCGCCCAAGGCCTGGTCGAGGCCGCCTCGGGCGCGCCGGGCGACGACTATCTGCACCTCGCCGCCGTCGATGGCGTCGGTCCGGTGGCCGCCCAGTCCCTGGCCCGGTTCTTCGCCGAGGAGCACAACCGCCAGAAGGTCGCCAATCTGGTGGAGCAGCTGGACATCCAGCCGGTCGCCAAGCCCAAGACCGACACCGCCGTGGCTGGCAAGACCATCGTCTTCACCGGTTCGCTGGAGAAGATGACCCGCGACGAGGCCAAGGCTCAGGCCGAAGGGCTGGGCGCCAAGGTCGCCTCGTCGGTGTCGAAGAAGACCGACCTCGTCGTCGCCGGCCCCGGCGCGGGCTCCAAGCTGAAGACGGCCACCGAACTGGGCATCCAGGTGATGACCGAAGACGAGTGGCTGGAGATGGTCGCCAAATGAAGGTCATCGCGCTCGACTTCGAGACCGCCAACGAGCAGCGGTCCAGCCCTTGCTCCATCGGCTTGGCCTGGATCGAGGACGGCCAGGTGGCGCGGATCGAGCACCACTACATCCGTCCGCCAGGCAATCGCTTCGCGCGGTTCAATATCGCCTTCCACGGCATCGGGCCCGAGCATGTCGAGGACGCCGAGGAGTGGCCGGACGTGCTGGAGCGCCTGCGCCCCGAGCTGGATGGCGCGCTGGTTCTCGCCCACAACGCCTCGTTCGATGTCAGCGTGATCCGCCGCACCTGCGAGCACTACGACGTGCGGACGCCGAGCTTCGACTATCTGTGTACGGTGCAAGTGGCGCGGGGCGTCTGGCCGGAGCTGCCGTCGCACAAGCTGAACGTGGTCTGCGGCCACCTGGGCGTTGAGTTCGCCCACCACGACGCGGCCGCCGACGCCTATGCCTGTGGGCAGGTGGCCCTGGCGGCCATGGGATTGCACGGCGTCACCCAGGTGCGCGACCTGCCGGGGCGTCTCGGCCTGACGCCGGGTCGGCTGGCCCACGACGGCTACACGCCGCCGCGTGGGGCGCCGCGGCATCGCCGGCCGGCCTTCGCTGGCTGAGGCGCATCGCCGCAACTCGAAATCCCGCCTCGTTTTTGCCTTCGGCCTTGTCCTGACTGGGCTTATCGCGCAACGAGGGACCTAAACGCGCGTTGGAAAACGCGCATTAGGGAGAAACAGATGATCCGCACCGCCATGATCGCCGCCGCTCTGACGCTTGTGTCGGGCTCGGCCTTCGCCGCCGACGTCACCGGCCTGTGGTCCACGCCCGGCAATGGCGGCCAGGTCGAGATCGCCCGCTGCGGCAACAGCCTGTGCGGCAAGCTGGTGACCTCGGACCACATCAAGACCGACCCGACCCGCAAGGACGTCAAGAACAAGGACGAGGCCCAGCGCGGCCGTCCGCTGAAGAACCTGCAGATGCTGTACGACTTCACCGGCGGCCCGACCAAGTGGACCGGGGGCAAGGTCTACAACCCCGAGGACGGCGGCACCTATTCGGGCACGATCGAGCTGCTCAGCGCCAACGAGCTGAAGCTGAAGGGCTGCATCGTCGCGCCGCTGTGCAAGACCCAGAAGTGGACGCGCCTGAAATAGGGCGCGTCGACTCCGGGGCCGGCGTCCCGTAGCCTTCTCCCAAACCTTGGGGGAGGTGCGCATGTATCAGAAGATCGTCCTGGCCTTTGACGGCAGCCATGAGGCGCGCAGCGCCCTCCGCGAGGGGGCGCTGTTGGCTCTGCGCTGCGAGGCCAGGGTCTGGCTGCTCTGCGTTCTGGGCGACAACGCCGCCGTGGCCATGGCCGAGGGCGTGCAGCCCGGCGCGGCCGAGCAGATCGCCGCCGCCAGCCAGCAACTGGTCGACGAGGGCGTGGGCAAGCTGCGGAGCGTCGGGCTGAACGCCACCGGCCACCTCTACCGAGGCGATCCGGCTCCGGTCATCAGCAACTTCGTGAAGGAGGTCGGCGCCGATCTGGTCGTGCTGGGCCACCGACGCCGGAGTTTCCTGGAGCGCTGGTGGAACGGCAAGTCGGGCGCGTACATCATCGACAATGTCGACTGCAGCCTGCTGGTGGCCCAGCAGCCGGTCAGCGACGCGGAATTCGCCGCCGAGATGGCCCTGCATGCGGTCAAGGCGCCGACCTGAGCCTTAGAGCGGCGCGCAGACCTCTTCCATCCAGGCGCGGATCTCGGGTTCGACCCGAGGTCCGATCTCCGCCAGCACGCGGGCGTGGTAGGCGTCGAACTGGGCGATTTCCTCGGCCGTGAGCAGGGTCTTGTCGATCAGGCGGCGGTCGATGGGCGCCAGGGTCAGGGCCTCGAAGCGGTGCATCGGGCGGTCGCCGCCGGTGACGTCCTCGGCCGGCATGACGACTTCCAGGTTCTCGATCCGGATGCCGTATTCGCCGTCCTTGTAGTAGCCGGGCTCGTTCGAGACGATCATGCCGGGCTGCAGGGCGATGACGTTCGGGGCCTTGGAGATCCGCTGCGGGCCCTCGTGGACGCCCAGATAGACGCCGACGCCGTGGCCGGTGCCGTGGTCGTAGTCCAGGCCGTGGGCCCACAGGGCCATCCGCGCCAGGGCGTCGATGGCCGAGCCGGTGGTGCCGGCCGGGAAGCGCAGGCGGGCGATGGCCAGGTGGCCCTTCAGCACCAGGGTGTTGCGGTTGACCATCTCGGCCGACGGCTCGCCGATGGCGACCGTGCGAGTAACGTCGGTGGTGCCGTCCAGATACTGGCCACCGCTGTCGACCAGCAGCAGCGAGCCCATGGCGGCGCGCTCGTTGCTGCGCTCGGTCGGGCGATAGTGGGGCAGGGCGCCATGGCCGTTGGCCGCGCCGATGGTGTCGAAGCTGAGGTCCTTCAGTCGGCCGGTGGCTTCGCGGAAGCCTTCCAGCTTGGCGACGGCCTCCTTCTCGTCCGGCGGATTGACCTGGCCCTCGGTGGCCAGCCAATGGAGAAAGCGGGTCAGGGCCGCGCCGTCGCGCTTGTGCGCCTCGCGCGTGCCGTCCAGCTCGATGTCGTTCTTGCAGGCGCGCGGCAGGGTGCAGGGGTCCATGGCCCGTACGACCTTGGCGCCGGCGGCGGCCAGCATGTCGAAGTACCAGGCCGAGGACTGGGTCGGGTCGACCACGACGCTCTTGCCCGACAGGTCGCCCAGCGCCTCGGCCAGCTTGTCCGGCGTCTCCAGCGAGACCTGGTTGCCGAGCCACGCGGGCAGGGCTTCGGTGACCTTGGCCGGCTCGATGAACAGGCGGGCCGTGCCGTCGGCGTTCAGGATCGCCTGCGACAGCGGCAGGGGCGAGCGGATGACGTCGCCTCCGCGGATGTTGAACAGCCAGGCGATCGAGGCCGGGGCGGTGATCACCGTGGCGTCTGCGCCGAAGGCGGCCACCGACGCGCCGACGCGGGCGCGCTTGGAGCTCGACTCCTCGCCGGCATATTCGACGTGGTGCGGGACGATCGGGGCCATCGGCTGGGCCGGGCGCGCTTCGCCCCAGGCCTGGTCGACCGGGTTGGCGGCGACGGGCTTGAGCACCGCGCCGGCCCGGTGGGCGGCGGCCTTCAGGCCGTCCAGGGCGGCGGGGCTGTGCAGGCGGGCGTCGTAGCCGATCACCGCGCCCTTTTCGGCGGTCTCGAGATAGGCGGGCACGCCACCCTCGACGAGGTCGCGGATCTCGAAGACGCCCTGGTCGACCTGGTCGCGGACCTGCAGCGTGTAGCGGCCGTCGACGAAGACGGCGGCGCGGTCCTTCAGGATCACGCCGGCTCCGGCCGAGCCGGTGAAGCCGCTGGCCCAGGCCAGGCGGTCGTTGGCGGCGGGCAGGTATTCGTTCTGGTGCTCGTCCTCGTGCGGCACGAGGAAGCCGTCCAGGCCCTGCGCGGCCATGGCGGCGCGGATCAGCGGGACGTGCTTGGGACCAAAGGACGGGTCGGTGGATTCATCGAAGGTCTGGCGCATGCCTCGGATGTAATCCCCCGACCCGGCCCTGGAAAGGGTGGATTATTTCAAGATTACTGGGGCGGTTGCGCCGGCGGGTTGTCCGGCGAGGCGGCCTGGTCGTTGGGGCTGGAGGCGACGCGGTCGGCGGCGTCCTGGGCCGACTGGGCGGCGCTGCGGGCGGCTTGCGCGGTGTCGGCGCGCGCCTGGTCAGCCGTGGTGCGGGCTTCGCGGGCGGCGTTCTCGGCGGCCAACTGGGCGTTCTGGGCCGCGCCCTGGGCGCCTTCGACCAGTCCGGCCTGGCGACCCTGCTCCTGGGCGGCCTGCAGCTGGTTGGGATCGTTGGTCGTAGGACGCATCATCAGGAAGCCGACGGCGACCACGGCGACGATGGCGATCATGCCGGCGATCAGCCAGCCGGCGCCGCCGCTGCTGCGCTCGCGGATCTCGACGTGACGCTCAATAGGGCGTTCCGGCGGCGGGATGTTGGGGTCGGTGTAGGTCATCGGGGCGGCTCCTCCAGCCAGGTGTCTGTGGCTGGAGAAACGTGACCCCGATCAGGTAAGTTCCTACGGGCGCTGCAGAACCAGCGTCGCCCAGGCGTCGCGGTGGATGCGGGTGACCACCTTGAAGCCGCGCGACAGGTAGGCGGCCTTGACCATCCGCTCCTGGGTGCGCAGCAGGCCCGACAGGATGACGGTGCCGCCTGGAACCAGGGCGTGCTTGATGTCCTGGACCAGGCTGATCAGCGGACGGGCCAGGATGTTGGCGAACACCAGGTCGTAGGGCGCATTCTGGGCGACCAGCTTGTTCGATAGGCCCGAGGCGTGGACGAAGCGCGCGTTGGCCTTGTTGACCAGCGCGTTTTCCTTGGCGATCCGGACGGACGGCTTGTCGATGTCGGTGCCGACGGCCAGCTTCGTGCCCGTGCGGGCGGCGGCGATGGCCAGCAGGCCCGTGCCGGCGCCGACGTCCAGCACCTTGTTGAACCGGCGAGCCTTCAGCAGGCGGTCATAGGCCTGCAGGCAGCCCACGGTGGTGCCGTGGTGACCGGTGCCGAAGGCCGCGCCGGCCTCGATGCGCAGGTTGACGGTGCTGGCCGGCAGGCGGCCGCGATCGTGCATGCCGTAGACGAAGAAGCGGCCGGCGCGCACCGGCGGCAGGCCCGACAGCGCCATGGCCAGCCAGTCGGCGTCGGCCAGGGTGTCGCGATTGACCTTCAGGTCGTATTCGCCCAGCAGGGCCATGACGCCGTCGTCTTCTTCCTGCGTCGTCGGGAAGGCGTCGATGCGCCAGACATTCTTGTCCTCGTCCTCTTCCAGGATCGAGTAGGTCGCGCCTTCCAGGCCCGGATGGTTGTCGATGGCGTCGGCGGCGGTCTCGGCTTCGGCGCGAGTCCCGCGGGCGACGATCTGTTGGGGCGTGTAGTCGGTCATGCCGCTCCGTTAGCGGCAAAGGCGCGAAAAAGCGAGCCTTCAGCGCGAGGTCATGCCGGTGGCGGCGACGTCGGCCGCCTCGGCCAGGACCGTCGGGATCGGCTGCTGCGGCCGTCGGTCCTCGGGCAGGGAGACATCCAGGATATCGCCGCGCTGCGAGGCCCAGCGGTGCGTGCTCTCCGCATCGGGCGGCGGCGTCGCCGGGCCATGCTGAGCCGGCACATAGGGCGGGACGTCCATCGCCGGCGGCGGCGTATAGACCGGCTCTTCGTACGAGACCATCTGCACGGGCGGCGGCTGGCTCATCTTCAGGAAGTCGGTGCCGACCACATAGTCGGGGATCTTGCCAGCCGGCCACGCGGTCGGCTCTGCCATCGTCTCGTAGACGCCGCGCGTCGGTTCCATCTCGGCGATGTAGCCGGCGTCCTGTGGCCCGGTCTTCATGGCCAGGCCGGCCAGGATGCCGACGACGGCGCAGGCCGGAGCGCCATAGGCCACCGGGCGGGTGACCGCGAAAGCCTTCAGGTGGCGCAGGATCTGTTCAAGCCGCTGGTCCATGTCGGCATAGCGCGCGAGAGGCCAAAAAGGTTCGCGAGACTCGCCTTAGTCTGGCCACAGAGGGAGCCCGCATGACCAAGACCCGCCCGCTGCTGCGCGAACGCCACGAGCACCAACACGCCCGCGTCACCTATGTGGAGCTGTTCTTCGACCTCGTCTTCGTGTTCGCGGTCACCCAGCTTTCGCATGCCGTCCTGGCCCATCCGACAGGCCTCGGCGTGCTGCACGCGGCCATGCTGCTGGCGGCGGTGTGGTGGGCGTGGGTCTGCACCTCGTGGATCACCAATTGGCTGGATCCCGAGCGGGTGCCGGTGCGGCTGATGATGTTCCTGCTGATGGGGGCGGGCCTGGTGCTGTCGGCCGCCATCCCCGACGCCTTCGGCAAGGGCGGGCTGGTCTTCGCCTGCGCCTACGCCTTCATCCAGGTCGGTCGCAGCCTGTTCTTCCTGATCAGCATCTGGCGCGAGCCGGCGCACCGGATGAACGTCGCGCGCATCCTGTCCTGGGTGACGCTGTCGGCCGCGTTCTGGATCGCCGGCGGCCTGCTGGACGGCGAGGCGCGGGTGATCGCCTGGCTCGTGGCCATCGGCATCGACTATCTGTCGGCGCTGGTGGGGTTCTGGACGCCGGGCCTGGGCCGCTCGGCCACCAGCGACTGGGTCGTCGAGGGCGGCCACCTGGCCGAGCGCACGGCGCTGTTCACGATCATCGCCCTGGGCGAGTCGATCATCGTCACCGGGGCGACCGTGGTCGGCATTCCCTGGACGATCGAGACGGTCGCCGCCTTCGCCAGTTCCCTGGTCGGCAGCATCGCCATGTGGTGGATCTATTTCTCGTTCACCGCCGAAGCGGCCAGCGAGGCGATCGCCGAGTCCGAGGACCCCGGGGCGATCGCCCGCCTGGCCTATACCTACAGCCACCTGATCCCGATCGCCGGGATCATCGTGGCGGCCGTGGGCGACGAGTGGGTGATCCACCATCCGGTGGGGCACGCCGATCCCAAGGTCGCCGCCGCCGTCATCGGCGGACCGGCGCTGTTCTTGCTCGGCGTGCTGGTCTTCAAGCTGGCGGTGTTCAAGCAGTGGTCGCGCACGCGGCTCGTCGGCCTGGCCTTGCTGGCCGCCTTGATCCCGGTGGCGAGCCACGTCAGCCCGCTGGTCCTGTCGATCCTGTCGACCCTGACGCTGGTGGCGGTCGGGGCCTGGGAGACCTGGCTGGCTAGCCGATCTGCTCGATGACGATGTCGCGCAGTTGGGCGCGGGTCAGGCCGGGCCAGACCCAGTCGGACTGGGTGGGACGCGTCGAAGGCGTGATGGTGTGAAGGGTAGCGGTCTTGCGGGGCGCGCGCTGGGCGGCGACCTCACGGGTAACAGTGGTTTTCATAAAGTTCCAGATAGGGGTCGGGCGTGTCGCCGGACCCGATATTCATAAAGGGTGGAGAGTGTCCGCCCGGGCCGTCGAGGACGGCGGGCGATAGGAGCGCCTGAAGGTTCAGCCGTCTTGGGCTGAAGCGTTTGGCTGCTTCCTGAGTACCATATGGTTAGCCGTTTGTCGCGTTCAACCCCTGCGGCATCGGGGCGCGGGGATTAAGCCGGCTCTATCCTCGGAATTCGCGAGATCGAACGCAACGAAATCAAGCGCTTGTCGATTTTACGCGCCCCTGAATGATCCGCGTTCAGAACCGCCGCACAATCATAGCCATCCCCGTCGCGGGGGAGGGCGTTTGGATCCGGCCCAAAACGGCGACGGGGCTAGGTTGAGCGGGGCCGCTGGCGGTTCCTGGAGACTCGAAAGTCGCTCCATCCGTACTCTTTAGGCGGATCGGTTGGCGAACGGGCAGTCTCTGGGGGCAAAGCCATCAGCGGAGCGACAGGGCGGTGATCGTATAAGCCGCCTATCGTGGATCGTCGGGGTCGAGACGGATGTAGCCGATCGACTTGGTCCGCGCCCGTCCGGGGGCTAGTGGGGACCCGAGCTGAAAGACGCTCACGCCTCCCATCCTCACGGACAAGAACAGCCTGGCGGAGCGGTCAGCGAGCCGAAACACACAACCACTCACGGTCTCCGGGTTCGCCCGGCCGCTCCGTCGCCTCCCCACCAACTCGCAGCCATTCGGCGCGAGGTCGATGAAACACGTTCCCTCCCCCTTGATGGGGGAGGGGCAGGGGTGGGGGTGATCACAGCGTCAGATGCAGTGCGCCGCCGCCAGTTCAGCAGGTCACCCCCATCCCCAACCCTTCCCCCATCAAGGGGGAAGGGAGAGATCAAGCCTTCTCGACGAAACTGTCGATGACCTTCTTCTCGCCCGCCTTGTCGAAGGCCACGGTCAGCTTGTTCCCCTCGATCCCCGTCACCTGGCCGTAGCCGAACTTGACGTGAAACACGCGGTCGCCGCGGGAGTAGGCGCTGTTGGTCGGGGCCGAGACGGCGACCAGGCGGCCTTCGCCTTCGATCGGAGCCGAGCGGGCGGACGAACCGGCGCGGACGCCTTGAGGGCCCCGCCAGGCAGGATTGCGTTCGCCGAAGCCCGCCGTGCGCTCCTGGGCGCGTTTCCAGCCGGGGCTGTCGTAGCTGCCGGCCTGGAAGGCGCTGGTGCCGGGGTCGTCCCAGCGCGAGGCGGCCGTCTGCTGCATGCCCGGGCCGCCGCCGTAATAGCCGGTCTCGGACGCCGCATCGACGTGGGCCAGGGGCAGTTCGTCGACGAAGCGGCTGGGCAGTTGCGAGGTCCAGCGGCCATAGACCTGCCGGTTGGCCACGAAGCTGATCCGGGCCTCCTCGCGGGCGCGGGTGATGCCGACGTAAGCCAGGCGGCGCTCTTCCTCGAGGCCCTTTTCGCCCTTGTCGTCCATGCTGCGCTGGCTGGGGAACACGCCTTCCTCCCAGCCGGGCAGGAAGACCAGCGGGAACTCCAGGCCCTTGGCCGAGTGCAGGGTCATGATCCAGACGGCGTCGCCGGTGGCCTCGCGGTCCAGGTCCATGACCAGCGAGACGTGCTCCAGATAGGCTTCCAGCGTCTCGAAGGCGCCCATCGACTGGACCAGTTCCTTCAGGTTCTCCAGTCGCGTCTGGCTGGTCGGACCCTTGTCCAGGCGCAGGGCGTCGGTATAGCCGCTCTCCTCCAGCACCGTTTCCAGCAGGCGCTGATGGTGGACATTGCCGATCAGCGAGCGCCAGCGGTCCAGGTCGCGGATGAAGTTGCTGAGCGCCGTGCGCGTGCGGGCCGGCAGTTCGTCGCTGGCGATGATCTGGCGGGCGGCCTCGACGGTCGAGACGCCGCTGAGCCGGGCGATCTGCAGCAGCTTCTGCACGCTGGTGTCGCCGATGCCGCGCTTGGGCGTGTTGACGATGCGCTCGAAGGCCAGATCGTCGTCGGGCGACTGGATCAGGCGCAGATAGGCGTGGGCGTCGCGGATTTCCGCCCGTTCGAAGAAGCGCGGACCGCCGACCACCTTGTAGGGGATCTGCAGCATCACGAAGCGTTCTTCGAAGGCGCGCATCTGGAACGAGGCGCGCACCAGGATGGCCATCTGGTTGTATTTGCGGCCGGCCTTCTTGGCTCGCTCGATCTCGTCGGCGATCATCCGGCTCTCGGCCTCGCCGTCCCAGACGCCGCTGACCTTGACCTTCTCGCCGCCCTTGGCGGGGGTCCACAGGGTCTTGCCCAGGCGGCCCTTGTTGGCGGTGATCAGGCCGGACGCCGCCGCCAGGATGTGCTCGGTCGAGCGATAGTTGCACTCCAGCCGCACGACCTTGGCCCCGGCGAAGTCGCGCTCGAAGCGCAGGATGTTGTCGACCTCGGCCCCGCGCCAGCCATAGATCGACTGGTCGTCATCGCCGACGCAGCAGACGTTCTGGCGGCCCTGGGCCAGCAGCCGCAGCCACAGATATTGGGCGACGTTGGTGTCCTGGTACTCGTCGACCATCACGTATTTGAAGCGGCGCTGAAACTCGTCCAGCACGTCGGGATGGCCGGTGAACAGGCTGATATTGTGCAGCAGCAGGTCGCCGAAGTCGCAGGCGTTCAGGATGCGCAGGCGCTCCTGGTACTGACGGTATAGGGTGATGCCCTTGCCGTTGGCGAACTCGCCGGCCTCGCTGGTCGGGACGCGGTCGGGCGTCCAGCCGCGGTTCTTCCAGTTGTCGATGATCTGAGACAGGATCCGTGGGGTCCAGCGCTTGGCGTCGATGTTCTCCGCCTCGATCAGCTGCTTGAGCAGCCGCTCGTTATCGTCGGTGTCGATGATCGTGTAGTTCGACTTCAGGCCTACCAGCTCGGCGTGGCGGCGCAGGATCTGGGCGGCCACCGAGTGGAAGGTGCCCAGCCAGCGCAGGCCCTCGGCCTCCGGGCCGATGATGTGGGTGATCCGCTCGCGCATCTCGCGCGCGGCCTTGTTGGTGAAGGTGACGGCCAGCATCTCCCACGGCCGCGCCTTGCCGGTGGCCAGGATGTGGGCCAGGCGGGTGGTCAGCACGCGGGTCTTGCCGGTGCCGGCCCCGGCCAAGACCAGCAACGGACCTTCGGTCGTCTCGACCGCCTCGCGCTGTTCGGGGTTCAGGCCGTCCAGGTAGTTGGGCATGGCATGACCGCTTACCGGCGGCTGAGGCCGGGCCAGGTCGGAGATGCGCGGAGAGGGGAGGTCGCCCGGGAATCCGCCAAGGGCCCCACGCGAGTCATCATCGGGATACATGGAACATATGTAGCACAAAGTGCGCGCGACTTAAGTCCCTACAGACCTCGAAGCGGAACCTCCCGCGTCGCGTACCGTTGATCCGCCAACATCAACCTCAGCCGAACAGGCGCGGAGACTCTCATGGCCGAAGGTACCAGCAGTGGCGGTGGCAACAGTGGCTTGGCGTTCATCGTGGGCGGGCTTGTCGTGGTCGTAGCCGTGCTCGCCTTCTTCATGATGTCCGGCGGCTTCACCCAGAAGAAGAAGGTCGACGTGAACATCTCGGCCTCGGCGCCCAAGCTGCCCGACGCGCCGAAGCTGCCGGAAGCGCCGAAAGCGCCGGGCTGATCATGGCTAAGACCCTCGCTCATAACGGACAGGCCCATCGCGGTGACAGTGGCGGCGGCTTCATGGCCGCGCTGCTGGTGGTGGCGGTCTTGGTGCTGTCGGTCTGGGGCGCCTGGAAGCTGGGCGTGATGGCCGGCGACCAGGTCGACCTGCGCCAGCGCCTCAGCGACATCCCGTCAGCCTTGCGCAAAGCGCCGAACCCGCAGCCCATGCCGATCCCGACCCAGCGGCGGCCGGCCGTGGAGCAGCAGCGGTAGGGCCGTCCTCGTCCTTCGACAAGCTCAGGATGAGGACTATTGTTGATGCCGTACCAATAGAAACCTCATCCTGAGCTTGTCGAAGGACGAGGTTTCGCTAGGCGCTAGCCCGCGCCAGCGCGAACACCCGGCACGCCGAAGCCAGCGGCCGCTCCCCCCGTTCCAGGTCGATCTTCTGGATCAGGCCGGCCAGGCTCAACGCCTCGCCGGTCGCGGCGCGTTCCAGCACGGCCCAGAACTCCGGCTCCAGGGCCAGCGAGGTCGCGTGGCCGGCCAGGTTCACCGAGCGTTTCTTCAAGCCAGCCAGGCGCTCAGTCCTCGCGCTTGGCGCCGTCGAGGTCGCGCTTGAGCTTGTCGGCGCGGGCCGCGTCCAGGGTCTTCTCGCCCTTGGTGCGGCCGAACTTGGCGCGGTTCTCGGAAGCGCGGGCCTTGTCGTCGGCCTTGGCCTTGGCCTTGCGAGCCTGGTTCAGATTGACGATGTCGGCCATGAAATCAGGGCTTCTTCTTCGCGACGGGACGGATGACCAGCGTCTCCTGCAGACGCAGCGCCTCGTCCTTCTTCAGGACCAGCGGCGCGCGGCCGGGGAAGACGCAGTTCTGCATCGAGCGGTCATTATACAGCATCCAGCGCGTCACCGCCTGGCCGTTCGCCTTGCAGGCCAGGCCCACGGCCCAGGCGGGCGAGGCGGCGTCGGTCCAGGCAAAGCCCATATTGGCTCCGGCCGTGATCGCCGAGCCGTTGGGAACGATCATCTTGCCGCCCGACGAGAAGGTCAGGTGCTCGGGATCGACCAGCCGGATCGAGAAGCCCCCGAAGCCACGATCGTCCTCGCTGCCGCCCAGGCCTAAAGCATCCACGCGAGACGTGATCGTGGTGTCGAACTCCACGCGGCGAGCGCCGGCCTTCAGCGGCCGCACCGTGACCTTGGTGGTCTCGCGGGCCACATAGGCCAGCTCCGGACCCGAATTGACCATCCAGTCGACATCGACCGTGAGGGTCCCGCCGCCCTCGGCGTCGCCGAGGAAGGACTTCGAGCGGACGAAGTAGGTCAGGCCCTTCATGTACCAGCCGTCGGCGACCGTCTTGCCGTCGGTTTGCACCTTCATCCAGGCCCACCAGACGCCGCGCTGGTGCGGGTGGTCGCCGGGCTTGTCCTCGGTCAGGGCCGTGCCGTCGGGGGCGTAGAGCGCGCCGACATAGTTGGCGCGCCCTGGCTCGGCCGCCGGATCCAGCGGCTTGGTGCGATAGACCAGCACCGTCTTGCCGGCCTCGGTCAGGGTCACCGCATCGTCGGCCAGGACAGCGTCGACGCGCTTGCCGATCGCGGGATCGGCCAATGCGGGCGCGGCCAGGGCCAGGCCGAGGATCAGCGGAAGGGCGCGGCGAAGGCTCATGCGTCGTCCTTGGCGAGGGCCCGCGCCAGGGCGGGGCGGGTGTTGGCGCGCGCCAGCCAGTCGTCATAGACCGCGTGCGGCGGCAGCATCTGGCGGGCGAACTGCAGGAGACTGATAAACAGGATGTCGGCCGCCGAGAAGTGGTCGCCCAGCAGCCAGGGCGAGCTTTCCAACGTGGTGCGCAGGCGATCGTCCAGGGTCTGGTAGGTCTTCTTGTCCTCGTCGTCCTGGCGCTGCTTCCACAGATTGACGACCGAGGGCTCCAGCACCCCGGCATAGTAGGCCAGCCAGGACAGGTACGGACCGCGCTGGGGATCGCCGATCGTGGGGCCGATGCCGGCGGCCGGGAACTTGTCGGTCAGGTAGAGGGCGATGGCCGCGGACTCGGTGATCAGCACGCCCTCGTCCAGCAGGGCCGGCACCTGACCGTGCGGGTGCGGATTGGCCGTGTCACGCGCGCCGGTGTTGCCGAAGCTGCGATAGATGTCGACCGTCTTCACCTCATAGTCCGCGCCCAGCTCTTCCAGCAGCCACAGAAAGCGGGTCGAGCGCGAGCGCGGGGCGTGGAACAGGGTCAGCATGACGGCCTCGATGAATGAGAACTTAACAAGAACAAGACTTGTATCGCGACGCAAGCCGAAACTTGGCAGCAGGGGTGGCCGTTTGATCTCCCGAGGGACCTCGGCGGTCCCGCTTAACCCAGGAGACGACGGATGATCGACCTCTCGCAGATCAAGGAACATCACGAAGTAGTCGGCTCGGACGGCGGCCATGTCGGTCGGGTGGACCACATCGCCGGCGGCGAGATCGAGCTGGCCAAGCTGGATCTGGGCGGCGGCTTCAAGCACCACCTGATCCCGCTGTCGTGGGTGGAATATATCGACGACGACAAGGTCCACCTGGCCCTGACCAAGGACGACGCCAAGGCCCAGTGGCGCGAGAAGCACTGAGCCTGATCGGCTGTTGATCTCGAAGGGCCTCCGTTCGCGAGAACGGGGGCCTTTTGCTTGACCGGCCCGCAGAAGCAGCCGCCTATCCGCGCCCATCAGCGCGGAGGGTCCAAGCATGTACACGCTCTATGGTTCGCCCAGCACGGCCGGTACGGCCATCCACTGGATGCTGCTGGAGTTGGACGTCCCGTTCGAGGCCCGCCTGCTCGACTTCGACAAGGCCGAGCACAAGACGCCGGACTATCTGGCGCTCAATCCCGACGGCGTGGTGCCGACCCTGATCATCGACGGCGCACCGGTCACCCAGATGGCCGGCATCGCGACCCTGCTGGCCGAACGCCACCCGGAGGCCGGCTTCGCCCCACCGCTCGGGTCTGTTGCGCGGGCCGAATATCTGAGCTGGACCCTGTGGCTGGCCAATAGCTTCCAGCCCAACTTCCGCGCCTGGTTCTATCCGCACGAACCGGCGGGCGGGGAAGCGCAGGAGGCGGTGCAGACGGCCGCCCGTGAGCGGATCGAGGCTGGTCTGGCGCGGATGGACGCGCGGCTGGCCGATCACGACTACCTGGTCGGCGACCACTTCACGACGGTCGACCTGCTGGCGACCATCCTGTGCCGCTGGACCCGCAACATGCCCAAGCCCGCCACGGCCTGGCCGAATCTGAAGCGCTACCTGGACACCATCCGCCGGCGTCCTGCGCTGCGCGAGGTCCATGTCCGCGAGGGCCTCACCGACTGGATCAACGACTAGCCGATCCTGGTCGACATCCCGCCGTCGACCGGCAGCACGACGCCCGTAACGAAGCGGGCCTCGTCGCTGGCCAGGTACAGCGCCGCATAGGCGGTGTCCCAGGCTGTGCCCATGGCGCCGCCCAGCGGCACCCGGCCGCTGCGGCTGGCGCGGACCTCTTCGATGCTCTGGCCGGTCATCTCGGCGATGCCGGCGACGGCCATCGGCGTATCCATCAGTCCGGGAGCCACGGCGTTGCAGCGCACGCCCTTGCCGGCATTGGCCTGGGCGACGCTGGCGGTCAGGCGGTTTACACCAGCCTTGGAAACCTCGTAGGCCAGTTGGCCGCCGCCAGCGATCCCGGCCAGGGACGAGATGTTGACGATCGCGCCCGACCCCTGCTCGCGCAGCACGGGGAGGGCGGCGCGGGTCACGCGCCACAGACCCTTCAGATTGACGTCGAGGATGCGCTCGAAGGCGTCCTCGGTCAGGCGATGAGCCGGACCGTCACCGCCGCCGCCGATGCCGACATTGTTGACCAGGATGTCCAGGCCGCCGAGCTGGGCCTGCGCCGCCGCCACGATGGCGTCGCCCGCGTCGGCCTTGCGGATGTCGGCGGCCAGGGCATGGGCTGTTCCACCCTCGGCGGCGATCAGGGAGACGGTTTCCTCGGCGCGGTCCAGGTGGCGGTCGACGCAGAGAACGCTGGCCCCTTCGCGGGCGAACAGCAGGGCGATGGCGCGGCCGTTGCCGATGGTTTCGCCCGGCGTCTGGCCCGCCCCCACGACGATGGCGCGTTTGCCTTCCAGGCGCATGGTCAGAAGGCCTTCAGGTCAGGATCGAGCGTCTGGCCTGCGTCCAGCTGCACCCCGAAGGTGTTCAGCAGCATCGAGACCTGGGTGTACTGGCCGGCGGTGAAGACCACGTCCATCGCCTGCTTCTCGCTGAAGTGCGTGCGCAACGCCTCCCAGGTCGACGTCGAGATGAAGTGGTCGTGGTGCAGTTCGTCGGTGGCTTGGATCAGGGCGGTGTCTGCAGGACTCCAGCCGGCGGCGGGGCCGGTCTTCAGGCGCTCGATCTCGTCGTCGGTCAGGCCGCAGCGGCGACCGATCTCGGCGTGCTGGGTCCATTCGTAGCCGCTGCGGCACAGAAAGCCGGTGCGCAGGATGACGATCTCGCGCTCGCGCGGCGGCAAGTCGTTCTTCTTGGAGAGGACGTAATTGCCCCAGCCCAGGAACGCCTTCAGCGCCTTGGGCGCGTGGGCCATGGTGCGGAAGATGTTCAGCACCGGTCCGGCCGGGATGACCCCGCCGCCGCCCAGGGGCGCCAGGACCTCGGCCTGTTCGGGCGTCCACTCAGCGGGATCGAGCGGACGGATCCTGGGCTCGGACAATCTCACGGCGCGCCTCCCTCTATCGTTCTTGGCGACACTCTCGGGCAAGCCGAGACAAGGCGTCAAACGATTGTTCGAGGTGCGCCCGGAAGGCTAGGCGCTTAGCGCCCACCGCCGGTGATTTCCTTGATCAGCGCCTGGACCGGAGCCTTGCCGCCGTTGTTCCAGACCAGCTTCAGGTGGGCCAGGGTCCGTTCGGCGGCGTCGTCGAACTTCCACTCGCAGTTTTCAAAGCGGCAGTTGTCGAAGATCGGAGCTTCGCCGCCGGAATAGACGAGGCGGCAACCACGGAATTCGCAGCCGGAGAAATGCTCGCCGTCGAGCGCGACGGTCTCGTGGTTGTAGTTAGTCGAAGTGATCACGAACGTTCTTTCAATTGCCGTCTTGGTCGCGGGGAGGGGTCTCGCCCGCTTGCGCGGCCTTGGCGGCGGCTTTTTCGGCAGCCTTTTCGGCGGCCTTGCGAGCTTTCTGGCGCTCGCGTTCCTGACGTTCGAAGGAGTAGTTCGGCGTTCGGGCCATTTCGGCGACCTCCATGTGGCCGCCAAGCGCGACAGCTATCCCTTAGCGTGCTTATGGCGCTTCGGGTTTCGGCGCCACGGTATGAACGGCATAAAATCGCTCCGCCGATCCACCCGAGAGCAGACCGGCGGGGCCGATAGTGACTATTTCACGCTGGCGCAGAAACGCTGGATGCGTTGGCAGGCGTCTTCCAGCACGTCGTTGGCGGTGGCGTAGCTGATGCGGAAGAACGGAGACAGACCGAAGGCCGCGCCGTGCACGACGGCCACGCCCTCGGCTTCCAGCAGTTCGCCGGCGAAGTCTTCGTCGCTCGCGATGACCTTGCCCGAGGGGGCGGTCTTGCCGATCAGGCCGGCGCACGAGGGGTAGACGTAGAAGGCGCCTTCCGGGGTCGGGCACTGCAGGCCCTGGGCCTGGTTCAGCATCGACACGACCAGGTCGCGGCGCTCCTGGAACAGCTTGGCGTTCGGCTTGATGAAGTCCTGCGTGCCGTTGAGGGCTTCCAGAGCCGCCCACTGCGAGATCGAGCAGGGGTTGGAGGTCGTCTGGCTGATCATCTTGCCCATGGCCTTGATCAGCGCTTCGGGACCCGCGGCATAACCGATGCGCCAGCCGGTCATCGAATAGCCCTTCGAGACGCCGTTCATCGTCAGGGTGCGGTCATAGAGCTTGGGCTCGACCTGGGCGATGGTGGTGAACTCGAAGTCGTCGAACACCAGGTGCTCGTACATGTCGTCGGTCAGCACCCAGACCTGCGGGTGGCGCAGCAGCACATCGGCGATGGCTTGCAGCTCGGCGCGGGTATAGGCGCCGCCCGAGGGGTTGGACGGGCTGTTGATGATCAGCCACTTGGACTTGGGCGTGATCGCCGCTTCCAGGGCTTCCGGCGTGATCTTGAAGCCGCTCTCGGCGGTGGTCTCGACCGAGACGGGCGTGCCGCCGGCCAGCAGGGTCATGTCGGGATACGACACCCAGTACGGCGCGGGGATGATCACTTCGTCGCCCGGGTTCAGCGTGGCGACCAGGGCGTTGTAGATCACCGGCTTGCCGCCCGGGGCGACGTGGACCTGGCTCGGCTTGTACTCCAGGCCGTTCTCGCGCTTGAACTTGTCGCAGATCGCCTGCTTCAGCGCGGGCATGCCGTCGGGGTCGGTGTACTTGGTGTGGCCGGCCTTGATCGCGTCGATCGCGGCATTCTTGATATTGTCCGGCGTATCGAAGTCCGGTTCGCCCGCGGAAAGGGCGATCACGTCACGACCGGCGGCTTTCAGCGCGCGCGCCTTGGCGCTGATGGCGATGGTGGCCGACGGTGCGATGCGCCGCAGTGCGGCGGACTCGAGCGACATCTTAGTACTCCCCTGGGGTGGCTTGGTCTGTTGGAGGGACCGTTTCAGGATTGCGGCGGTGTTTACGCGCCCGTTCGCCGTGGCGCAACGCAGCAAGGCGCTTTCAGCGACGCTTCAAGACATTTTGGCGACGCTTTCGGGGACGCGCGTTCTTGCGTGCGGCGAGAGTCGAAGATACCGCTACCATTTGTAGGGTCGACTTCCGGCGAACGGAGGCGGTCCTCGGGGGAAACGCAAGGCCGCGATGACGGCCAAAAGGGGGAGGGAAACCACCATGAAGACCAAGATTCTGTACATCGCCCTGGCCATCGTGGCGCTGGCGATGGGGGCGGCCTCGTCGGGCTTCGCCCAGTCCGGCGACGGCGACATCCTGCAGAAGGCGATCAACAAGCCGTCGGCTAACTGGGCGATCTACGGCGCGGGCCAGAAGAGCAGCCCCATCAAGGACAAGACCATCGCCGGCGGTGGGGCCATGAAGGTCGAGGTCCAGGCGGCCAGCGACCAGCCTTGGGGCGTCGGCGCTTCGCAGGGCATCACGGGCAAGGTCACCAAGGGCGACGTGCTGCTGGTGGCGTTCTGGGCTAAGGCCGAGAGCGTCGACGGCGGTCCCGCGACGGCCGACATCTCGGCCGTGCGCGTCCAGCAGGCGGCCGCGCCGTACGACGCGGCGCTGCAGGGCGGGCTCAAGGTCGGCGGCGAATGGAAGATGTACACCGTGCCGGGCAAGGCCTTGATCGACATCCCGGCCGGCGGCGGCAGCGTGTCGCTGCACCTGGGCTCGGCCAAGCAGACGGTCCTGCTGGGTCCGGTGTTCGTGCTGGACTTTGGACCGGACTACGACCTGAAGAAGCTGGCGGGCGACTAGGCCCTCCAGCTCAGGACCGGGCCCGGACTGCCGCCGCGAAGCTCGCCAGGTGACGCGCGATCGCCTGGCGGGTGCGCTCGTCGGTCAGGGTCCCGTTCTCGAACTTGGTGTGGGCCTGGCCCACCAGGATGTCGCTGAGCGGGGCGAGATCCGCGCCGGTGCGCTTGAGGTTCAGCCGCAGGGCGTCCTGGGCGCGGACCGTGCCGGTGATCCCGGGGCTGGCGCCCAGCGCGCAGGCCAGCTTGCCATCCAGCGGGGCGGGCTTGCCGCGCGAGGCCCAGTCGATGGCGTTCTTCAGCACCGCCGTCAGGCCGCCATTATATTCGGGGCAGGCGATCAGCAGGCCGTCGGCGGCGCGCACGGCGTCCTTCCAGGCGGCGACGGGCGCGGGATCGCCCTGCTCCTCGACGTCCTGGTTGAAGAACGGCAGGTCACCTAGGCCGAACACCTCGATCTGCATCTCATCGGGCGCCAGCTCGCGGGCGGCGTGAAGCAGGGCGGTGTTGTACGAGGCGGCGCGCAGGCTGCCGGAGACGGCCAGAATCTTCATCCGGCCTAGTTAGACGGCGCGGGCCTGGATGTCTTCCTGGCCCAGCAGCATCGGGGCGATCAGGTCCCACAGGCGCGAGATTTCCTCGGCGGCAGCGCTGCCCGGCTCCCATTCGCACACCGAACGCCCATGGGCGACCGACTGCTGGAAAGCGGTGCGAGCGCGCAGGCCGATGGGGGCCAAAGGCATGCCGGTGAAGCGCAGAGCTTCGGCGGCCTTCAGCACGGCGGGCGGCTCGACGCCGTTGCGGCGCGACGGGGCCTGGCTGAGGACGATCAAGCCCTTCTTGCCCAGGCGGCGGACGGCTTCGGCCGAGCGGACGACCGAGGCGATGTCCAGGAAGGTCGGCCGGCAGACCAGGATGCACAGGTCGGCGCAGTTGATCGCCTGCAGGCCGTCGGCCTCGGGCGCAGCCGGGGTGTCGATGACCAGGGCGTCGTAATTGCTGTGCTGGGCCTGGACCTGGGTCGAGAACAGCTTGCCGGCGTTGATCTCGGACAGGACCGGACCGTCGCCCGTGCGGGCGCGCAGGGAGTCCGAGGCCGAGCGCTGGGGGTCGATGTCGGCCAGCATGGTCCTAAGGCCGGCCAGGTGGGCCGTGATGGCCAGGTTGACCGAAAGCGTCGTCTTGCCGGCGCCGCCCTTGCGGGAGATCACAGCCAGGGTCTTCACGATCAAACTCCTTACCAGGCCAAGGTTTTCTGCCCTTGCAGCCTGTGGATAAGTAACGCTGTCATGTGAAGCTCACGCAACCGAAATGTCGTGATGGGCGAATCATGTGTCCCCGGATCGCGTTTCGCGGCGCCCGCCGGAAAAACGCCTCTTTCTGCAGCGCCTGTCCGCCCGCCGTTTCAGCGGCGCCGCTTGACCCTAGCCGGCGCCTGCGCGAGGAGGGGCCGTGATCCGCCGCATACTCGACTTCGTCACCAACATGGACGCCCGCGCCTGGCGCACGGTGGCGGTCTCGTTCGTGCTGTTCGGAGGCGTGGGCGTGGTCTTCCTGTTCGGCGCTCAGCTGCTGGGCGTGAACGGCGAGGCGGCGGTCGAGCACTGGCTGGGCGCGGCCAGCGGGCCATGGGCCCTGCCGGCGGCCGTGGCGGCCTTCGCGGTGATGGCCTTCCTGGGCGTGCCGCAGTTCGTGCTGATCGCCGCGGCGGTGGTGGCCTTCGGACCGTGGACGGGTTTCGCCTACAGCTGGATCGGCACCCTGGTCTCGTCCCTGGTCGGGTTCTGGCTGGGCCGGGCCTATGGCGCGAAGATCCTGCGCGACTTCGCGGGCGAGGGCGTCAACAAGTTCATGCGGATGATCGGCAAGAATGGCTTCATGGCCAGCCTGATCGTGCGCCTGGTGCCTTCGGCGCCGTTCATCGTCGTCAACATGGCCGCCGGCGTCACGCCGATGCGCCTGCGCCATTTCGCGGCCGGCACCGCCATCGGGATCATCCCGAAGATCGCCCTGACCGCCTTCGCCGGCAATTCGATCGTCCAGGCGATGAAGGGCGGCGGCAAGCAGCACATCGTCATGATCGCCCTGGCCATCGTCATCTGGCTGGCCATGGGCCTGGTCAGCCGCGCCTGGCTCAAGAAGCGTGAGGCGGCGGAAGAGGCGGAGGGCTAAGGCCCGCCGCGGCGTAGGTCGCTTCGCGCCACGCCCGGACGATCTCGCCGAACCAGCGCGTGCGGGTCTCGTCATCCATGCCGTCGGTTTCCTCGACCCCGGCCGCCCAGGCCTCGATCACGAACGGCATGAAGGTGCGGGCCGCGTGCTTGCAGGTGGCCTTCTGCGTCTCCGAGGCGCCGGGCGTGGGCGCCACGAACGGCTCGATCAGCTTGGTGAGCAGCGCTTCCAGGGCCTCTCGCCAGACCAGGGCTTCCGGCGCGCCCCTCGCGTCGCGCAGGAGTAGGAGCGCCAGCTTGGGGTTGCCCCGCGACAAGGCCACCAGCCGCGCGATACTGGAGCCATAGCCGCCCCAGGGCCGGCCGGCGTCGGCCTCGATCCGGGCCAGCATCTCGCCGAACAGGGCGTCGATCAGGCTCTGGCGCGAGGGATAGAGCCGATAGATCAGGATCTTGGCCACGCCCATGCGGTCGGCGACGTCCTGCATGGTGGCGACCTGCAGGCCCTTCTCGGCGAACACTTCGACGGCGGTTTCCAGCACGACCAGGCCCCGCGCGGCCTTGTCGACGCGTGGCTTGGGCTGGCCGGGACGGCCTCTCGGAACGGAAACTTTCGCGACCTCGCTCATCAGTGCTATGTAGAATGAAACTATAAAGTTTCAAATAGCGGAGGGATGATGCGCAAGGGCATGTTGGCCGTCAGCGTCTTGGCTTTGGTTATGGCGGCGGGCGCGGCGCGAGCAGGGGACCCGGCCAGCGCGATCACCGTCGAGCGCCAGAAGGCCTTCGCGGCGACCCTGCCCGTCGAGGACCGCCAGGACTTCGACTTTGCCGACAAGGGCTTCCTGGGCACGCGCGCCGATCCGCTGATCAAGCGCGACGACGGCCAGCCGGCCTGGAACCTGGCGGCCTACGACTTTCTCAAGGGCGCGCCGCCGGCGACCGTGAACCCCAGCCTGTGGCGGCAGGCGCAGCTCTTGTCCAAGCACGGCCTCTTCCAGGTCTCCGACCGCGTCTATCAAGTGCGCGGCTTCGACATCTCCAACATCACCTTCGTGCGCGGCGACACCGGCTGGATCGTCATCGACCCGCTGACCATGAAGGAGACGGCCAGGGCCGCCCTGGACCTGGTCAACGACAAGCTGGGCAAGCTGCCCGTCACGGCGGTGGTCTACACCCATAGCCACAGCGACCACTTCGGCGGCGTGCGGGGCGTGGTGGACGAAGTCGACGTCAAGGCCGGCCGGGTGGCCATCGTCGCGCCCAAGGGCTTCATGGAGGAGGTCGCCGCCGAGAACATCCTGGCCGGCAACGCCATGAGCCGCCGGGCCCAGTACCAGTTCGGCATCATGCTGCCGCCGGGCGTGGAGGGGCAGATCACCTCCGGCATCGGCCAGACCATTGCGCGGGGCTCGATCACCCTGATCCCGCCGACGGTGATCGTCGACCACACGGGCCAGGAGCTGACCCTGGATGGCGTGAAGGTCCGCTTCCAGTACACGCCCTCGACCGAGGCCCCGGCCGAGATGAACCTCTATTTCCCGGACCTGCGCATTCTCGATATGGCCGAGAACGCCAATGTCTCGATGCACAATATCCTCACCCCACGCGGGGCGCTGGTCCGCGACAGCAAGGCCTGGGCCGACGACCTGACCGAGTCCCTGCGGCTGTTCGGTGACGTCTCCGACACCATGATCACCAGCCACGGCTGGCCGCGCTTCGGTGGGGCGGTGGTGCGCGACTTCCTGGCCGATCATCGCGACGCCTATAAGTACCTGCACGACCAGACGGTGCGGATGATGAACCTGGGCCTGACCGGCGACGAGATCGCCGCGAAGATCCAACTGCCGCCAGCCCTGGCCAAGGACTGGTTCAATCGCGGCTACTACGGCTCGATGAGCTTCAACAGCCGGGCGGTCTATCAGCGCTACATGGGCTGGTACGACGCCAACCCGGCCCACCTGGTTCCCACGCCGCCGGCCGATGCGGGTAAGCGCTACGTCGCGGCCATGGGCGGGGCGGCCAAGGTCAAGGCGATGGCCAAGGAGGCGGCGGGGAAGGGCGACTATGCCTGGGCCGGGTCCCTGCTGAACCACGCGGTCATGGCCGACGACGCTGACAAGGAGGCCAAGACCCTGCTGGCCGCCGCCTACACGCAGATGGGTTACCAGACCGAGAACAGCCTGTGGCGCAACATCTACCTGACCGGCGCCGACGAACTGCGGGGCGGAGTGCGCAAGCTGCCAGCCTCCATGGCCCCGCTGGACATGATCACCGCCCTGGACAGCCAGATGATCTTCGACGTCCTGGCCATCCGCCTGAACGCCGACAAGGCTGGCGACGCTAAGCTGCGGATCGTGTTCGCCTTCCCGGACCGGAACGAGCGCTTCTTGGTCGAGGTGCGCAACGGCGTCCTGGTGGCCCAGCCCTCGACGGGCGGCGAGAAGGCCGACGCAACCCTGACGGTGGCCCGGCCGGTGTTCCTGGAGTCACTGTTCCGGGGGACGTCACTGCTTCCCAAAATCCTGAGCGGGGAGGTCAAGCTTGAGGGCGATCGCGCGGCGATGGGCCGGATGACGGGATGGTTCGACGCCTTCCCGACGGATTTTCCGATCGTTACGCGTCCGAATTAACCGACGCGTGGAAAATAATTGCGCTGGCTGCGGCCGATTGCTCCGCCGGCGCAAATTGCTTGCTCGATTCTGGGCTGCTGTGTAGAAAGTGCGCCATGACCGTCGCGCGCAAGCTGCTTCCGCTTCTGCTTACCAGCCCCTGGGCGCTCTAGGGGCCGCGCATCGTCGTGGCCGGGCGCACAGGGGACAGTTGAACCCGCAGCCCGCACGCAGACACCCCATTCGACGAGTATCTCCATGACTTCCGTAGCAAACAGCGCTTCCGACAAGCGCGACAACGTCGTCATTTTCGACACGACCATGCGCGATGGCGAGCAGTCGCCCGGCGCCTCGATGTCGCTGGAAGAAAAGCTGGAACTGGCCAAGATCCTCGAGGAGATGGGGGTCGACATCATCGAGGCCGGCTTCCCGATCGCCTCGAACGGCGACTTCGAGGCCGTCCGTGAAGTGGCCAAGATCGTCAAGAACTCGACCATCGCCGGCCTGTGCCGCGCCCACCAGGTCGATATCGACCGCTGCGCCGAGGCCCTGAAGCCCACGCAGCGCGGCCGCATCCACGTGGTCATCGCCACGTCCGACCTGCACATGAAGCACAAGCTGCAGATGGAGCCGGACGCCGTCATCGACATCATCGCCCGCTCGGTGACCCACGCCCGCAACCTGCGCGACGACGTCGAATGGTCGGCCGAGGACGCCACCCGCAGCGACCGCCAGTTCCTGCGCCGCGCTATCGAGACCGCCATCAAGGCCGGCGCCACGACGATCAATCTGCCCGACACCGTCGGCTATACCTATCCGTCGGAATATGCCGATCTGTTCCACTGGATGGTCAACAACGTCGAGGGCGCCGATCGGGTGATCTTCTCGACCCACTGCCACAACGACCTGGGCCTGGCCGTCGCCAACAGCCTGGCCGGCGTGCAGGGCGGGGCGCGCCAAGTCGAGTGCGCCGTGAACGGTCTGGGCGAGCGCGCCGGCAACGCCGCGCTGGAAGAGATCGTCATGGCCCTGAAGGTGCGCGGCGACCGTCTGCCCTACCAGACCGGCATCGACACGACGCACATCACCCGCGCCAGCCGCTACGTCTCGGCCATCACCGGCTTCCCGGTGCAGTACAACAAGGCCATCGTCGGCAAGAACGCCTTCGCGCACGAGAGCGGCATCCACCAGGACGGCATGCTCAAGAACCGCGAGACCTACGAGATCATGACGCCGGAGTCGGTGGGTCAGGCCCCGTCAAGCCTGGTCATGGGCAAGCACTCGGGCAGCCACGCCTTCCGCGCCAAGCTGAAGGACCTGGGCTACGAGCTGGGCGAGAACGCGCTGAAGGAAGCCTTCGGCCGCTTCAAGGATCTGGCCGACCGCAAGAAGCACGTCTACGACGACGACATCATCGCCCTGGTCGACGACGCCCTGGCGCGTGGCTCGGAGAAGATCCGCGTCTCGCACCTGCGCGTGGTGGCCGGCACCGAAGGCCAGTCGGCCGAGCTGACCCTGGACGTCGACGGCGTGTCGAGCACGGCCGAAGCGACCGGTGACGGTCCGGTCGACGCGGTGTTCAACGCCATCCACAAGATCGTGCCGCACAGCGCCGCCCTGCGCCTGTTCCAGGTGCACGCGGTGACCGAAGGCACGGACGCCCAGGCCCAGGTCTCGGTGCGTCTGGAAGAGGACGGCCGCATCGCCACCGGCGCGGCCGCCGACACCGACACGCTCACCGCCTCGGCCAAGGCCTATGTCAACGCGCTGAACAACCTCTTCGCCCGCAAGGAGAAGAGCCGGCCGGAAGCCGCGATCGCCAGCGGCTTCTAAACTGGAAAACCCGGCCGGGCATGCGCCAGGCCGGGTTCCCCACAAGCTCCCTATTCGGAAGCGCGTCGCGAGCCTCTAGGCCGCGCGACGATTGCTGTACGGCCGCGTGGCCAGGATCTCGGCGCCCAGGTGCGCCTGGGGCTGCACGTCCATGCCGAGCTCACGCAGGCTGTCGGACAGCGCGCGGCGGGGCGTCTCGTCCAGCAGGGCGCTGGCGTCGACCACCAGCGTGCCGCCGGGACGCAGCATGGTGTAGGTCGCGGCGATGACGGCGCGCGCGTCGGACAGGGTCTGACAATCGATGACCAGCAGCAGGTCGCTGCGCTCGTCGGCCGCGCCACAGGTGGCCCGGCGGGCGGCCTCGACGCGCTGATAGCCGCGACGCCACAGCTGGCACATGGCTTCGCCCGCGCCGGGTCCGGCGACGGCCACGAAGCTCAGCGGTGTGGCTTCGGCCAGGTCCAGCATGCGGTCGAGGGCGGGATTGATCCCCTCGGTGGGCACGCCCAGCAGGAACTGGGCGGCCTGCCTAAGAGGAGTTTTCCTGGGCGGGTGGGGCGACATGGTCGGTAAGCCTTCTTCTGACTGGTCCGCAAAGCGGGCCGACCCCGTGTTTGTGCGTCCAACGCCCGCAAAGGCTCCATTCGGAAACAGGCCCCTCCGCGTAAGGGCCGCGTAAGGAACGACGAGATGTTCGGTGACAATGCCCACACCGCGCCCGCCGCCTGGGCGACGATCCAGGCGCGCACGGCCGCGCTCGGCTTCGACATGCCTTCCGAGGCCAATACCGGCGCGCTGCTGCGCCTCTTGGCCGCCTCCAAGCCCGGCGGGCGGCTGCTCGAGCTGGGCACCGGCACGGGCCTGGCCGCCGCCTGGCTGCTGGACGGCATGGACGCCGGCGCTCGGCTGGTCAGCGTCGATGTCGACCCGGTCGTTCAGGACGTGGCCCGCGAGCAGCTGAAGGACGAGCGCCTGCGCTTCGTCCTGGCCGATGGCCTGGACTACGTCCGCAGCCAGCAGCCGGGTAGCCTGGACCTGATCTTCGCCGACGCCTGGCCCGGCAAGTATGAGGCCCTAGACGAGACCCTGGCGCTGCTGAAGCGGGGCGGGCTGTACGTCATCGACGACATGCTGCCCCAGCCGAACTGGCCGGAAGGCCACCAGGCGCGGGTCGACGCCCTGGTCGAACGGTTGGACACTCATCCCGACCTGATCGTGACGCGCCTGGCCTGGGCGTCGGGCCTGATCGTCGCGGCGAGGCGCTGAGCCATGATCTGGATCCCCATCACCATCGCCGCCACGGTCTTCCAGGTGGCCCGCAACGCCGCTCAGCGCTCTGTCATGGGCGGGGCGGGTCCCTGGGGCGCGACCCTGGTCCGCTTCCTGTTCGGTCTGCCGTTCGCGGCCGTCTTCGCCCTGATCGCTGTCTTGCTGACGCCGGGGCTCGATTTCCACCCGCAGGCCAGGTTCTGGGTCGCCTGCGTCGCCGGCGCGGCGTTCCAGATCGGCGCGACCGCCGCGATGCTGACGGCGATGCACCGCTCGTCCTTCGCTCTTGGCACGGCCCTGCAGCAGAGCGGCCTGCCGTTCGCCCTGGTGTTCGGGGCCCTAGTGTTCCAGGACCATGTAGGCCCGATGGCCTGGGCCGGCGGGTTGATCGCGACCTTAGGCCTCGCCGCACTCTCCTGGCCGCGCGGCGAGGTGGTGATCCGCAGGGGCGCGGTGCTGGCCGGCCTGGCCTCGGGCGCGGCCTTCGCCCTGTGCGCCAATTGCTTCCGGCAGGCGGCCCTGGCCCTGGACCCGGTGCATCCCCCGGCGGCGGCCTTCACGACCGTGCTGGTCGTCCAGGCCATCCAGACCGTCGCTCTGACCAGCTATTTGGCCTGGCGCAACCCGGACGCCCTGAAGGCGGTGGTGTCCGCCTGGAAGCAGTCGCTGGGGGCGGGCTTCTGCGGCGCGGCGGCCTCGGGCCTGTGGTTCACGGCCATGGCCTTGTCGCCGGTAGGGCCGGTGAGGGCGGTCGGGGTGGTCGAAATGCCCGTCGCGGCCATCGCCGGACGCCGTCTGTTCAAGGAGCGTCTGAGCGTCTTCCAGATGGCCGCGGGCGCGATAACGGCGGTCGGCGTCGTCATGGCCGCGCTCGGCTAGATTTCGCCACTTTGGGGTGCTTGGCCAGCTAGGCCGCAAAAGCCTTAGAAGACCCCGCGAATAGACCTTGAAATCAACGCTTTCGCAGGGCAAACGGGCGGCGTCGGCGCGCCTTTCGGTCGTCTCGGCGACGGCGCGGCCAGGAGGCGGCGCACCCGTCGGGCGACAAGGCGTGCGGGCTGGGGCGAAATCCCCTAAATGCGGGAATCATGTTGTCCTCGCATTGAATTGAAGTAGGAGCCATTTCTTCTCCGCCGACCCTGTCCCCGGGACGGAAAAGGCCCTGCTTCTCCGATCTGACTACCAATCTGCCCGCCCGTTACGCCCCTCATACCCCTCAGTCAGGGTTTTCAATGTTCTCTTCCCTCTTCGGCGTGATCTCGAACGACATCGCCATCGACCTCGGAACGGCCAACACCCTCATCTACATGAAGGGCAAGGGGATCGTTCTGAATGAACCGTCGGTGGTGGCGTTGCGTAATGTCGGCGGTCGCAAGATCGTCCACGCCGTGGGCATAGAGGCCAAGCAGATGCTGGGCCGCACCCCGGGCCACATGGAAGCCATCCGCCCGATGCGCGACGGCGTCATCGCCGACTTCGAAGTCGCCGAAGAGATGATCAAGTACTTCATCCGCAAGGTTCACAACCGCAAGGGCTTCGTGAACCCCAAGGTGATCGTGTGCGTGCCGTCGGGCGCCACCGCCGTTGAGCGTCGCGCCATCAACGACAGCTGCTTGAACGCCTCGGCCCGTCGCGTCGGCCTGATCGACGAGCCGATGGCCGCCGCGATCGGCGCCGGCCTGCCCATCCACGAGCCGACCGGCTCGATGGTCGTCGACATCGGCGGCGGCACCACCGAGGTGGCCGTGCTGTCGCTGTCGGGCATCGTCTATTCGCGCTCGGTCCGCGTCGGCGGCGACAAGATGGACGAGGCGATCATCAGCTACATGCGTCGCCACCATAACCTGCTGATCGGCGAAACGACCGCCGAACGCATCAAGAAGGAAATCGGCACCGCCCGCGCCCCGGCCGACGGCGAAGGCCTGTCGATCGACGTCAAGGGCCGCGACCTGATGCAGGGCGTGCCGCGCGAAGTCCGCATCAGCGAAAAGCAGGCCGCCGACGCCCTGGCCGAACCGGTGGGGCAGATCGTCGAAGCCGTGAAGGTAGCCCTGGAAGCCACGCCGCCGGAACTGGCCAGCGACATCGCCGACAAGGGCATCATGCTGACCGGCGGCGGCGCGCTGCTGCGCGGCCTGGACGCCGAGATCCGCGACCACACCGGCCTGCCCGTGACGGTGGCCGACGATCCGCTGTCGTGCGTGGCCCTGGGCTGCGGCAAGGTTCTCGAACATCCCAAGTGGATGAAGGGCGTCCTGGAATCCACGCTGGCGTAAGCTAATATTGCTCTAGTGGCGCCTCGGGGGGCGCCGGGAGATACAAGTACGTGCCCTTTCGCGAAGGTCCCCTCGGCGACCTGAAAGTGCCGCTTACCTGGACGGCGGCGGTGGCCCTGATCGTGGCGGCCGTCATCGCCGTCGCTTTCCTGTTGGCCGACCGCCGCGAAACGCTCCAGGAGCAGGCCTACGGTGTCACCCGCCAGACGGTGGACACCGTGGCGCGCCCGGTCAGCGGCGCCATCGCCGCGCCTGGCCGCTGGACGGGCCTGGGCCTGGACTATGTCCGCAGCTACTTCTTCATCGCCGAAGAGAACCGCCGCCTGAAGACCGAGCTGGCCGAGATGCGCCAGTGGCGTGACCGGGCCCTGGCCCTGCAGGACCAGAACGAGCGCTTCAAGTCGTTGATGGGCCTGCGCACCGATCCGCCGATCCCGATGGCCGCCGCCCGCGTAGTGAGCGACAGTCGCGGTCCCTTCGCCAACACCCGCCTGGCCGACGCCGGCTCTGAGAAGGGCATCGTGGTCGGCAATCCGGTGCTGAACGAGCGCGGCCTGGTCGGTCGCATCGTCGGCGTCTCGCGCGGGGTGAGCCGCGTGCTGCTGCTCACCGACATCGCCTCGCGCACGCCGGTGATGATCGACCGCACCAACGCCCGCGCCATCCTGACCGGCGACGGCGGTCCCAATCCAAAGCTGGAATATCTGCGCGGCGTCGATCCGATCCAGCAGGGTGACCGCGTGGTGACCTCGGGCGACGGCGGCGTGGTGCCGCGCGGCCTGCCGGTGGGCGCGGCCGTGAAGGGCCTGGACGGCCGCTGGCGCGTGGTGCTGTTCGCCGACCAGTCGTCGATCGACTTCATCCGCATCCTGCTGTTCAAGGACTTCGCCCAGCTGGCCAACGAGAAGGAGCTGCAGGCCAAGACCCTGCCGCCCGTGACGACCGAGGATCCGCAGACCTCGATCCTGTCGGCGCCGCCTGCGCCGAAGCCGGTCACCCCGACGACCACCACGCCTCCGGCCGCCACGACCGCTCAGCCCAAGCCGCCGGTCGCGACCGCGCCCAAGCCCGCCGCGCCGAAGCCCGCGCAACCCAAGCCGGCCGCCGCCGCGACGACCTCGCCGGCGCCCGCGCCGACGGGAGCGCCCCGATGAGCATGAGCGGCGGCCGCGCCCTCAATCCGGGCCGCTGGCTGGGCGTGCCGATGCTGATGTGCATGCTGGCCACGGTGCTGTTCGCCGCGCCGATCCGCATCTGGGGCCTGCAACTGCCCGAGCCGGTGTTCGCCATGGTCCCGGCCTTCGCCTGGGCCATGATCCGGCCGTCGATCCTGGCGCCGTTCGCCCTGCTGATCCTGGGCCTGTTCCTGGACATCTTCTGGGGCGGGCCGACGGGTCTGTGGGGCCTGTCGCTGCTGGTCGCCTACGCCATGGTCCTGATCCTGCGCAACGCCATGACCGGCCAGAGCCGCCCGATGATGTGGGCCTGGTTCGCCGGCGTGACGGCCGTGGCCATGACCGGCGGCTTCCTGTTCACGATGCTGGACAGCCTGGCCATGCCCAGCCTGCTGGCCGTCTTCTGGCAGTTCCTGGTCACGGCGCTGCTGTTCCCGTTCGCCCACCGCCTGGTCGATCGCTTCGAGGACGCCGACGTGCGGTTCCGGTGAGGCCATGAGCGAACCGTCAATCTTCTTCTTCGAGGTCAACGAGCGTCAGGGGGTCTTCCACCGACGCGCGTTCCTGCTGGGTGGTTTCACGGGCCTGGGCCTCCTGGCCCTGGGCGGGCGCCTGGCCCAGCTGCAGTTGGTCGAGGCGCAGCGCTACCAGAAGCTTTCGGCCGGCAACCAGTTCAACTACCGCCTGGTACCGCCGCCGCGCGGCCTGATCCTGGACCGCAACGGCGTGTCGCTGGCGTCCAACCGGCCGAACTTCCGGCTGATGATCAACAAGGACAAGGGCCTGGACGCCGAGGCCGTCCTGACCGACCTGGCCAAGCTAGCGCCGATCGACGAGGCGCGCCGCAACCGCGTGCTGAAGGAACTGGCCCGCGCCCCGCGCAAGGCTCCCGTCGTGGTGATGGAGGACCTCTCCTGGGAGGAGTTCTCGCGCATCAACATCCGCGCCCCGGAACTGCCCAGCGTCACCGCCGACATGGGCGAGGTGCGGGTCTATCCGTTCGGCGGCGCCTTCGCCCACGTGATCGGTTACGTCGCCAAGGTCTCGGACCGCGACCTGACGGCGGCCAAGGACGACCCCTCCCAGGACCAGGAACTGCTGCACCACCCGGGCTTCCGGATCGGCAAGCAGGGCGTCGAGAAGGCCTTCGACAAGGCGTTGCGCGGTCGCGCCGGTGCCACCAAGACCGAGGTCGACGCCCAAGGCCGCGTCGTGCGCCTGGATCCGGCCGGCGACATCCCGCCGACGCCGGGCGCCGAGGTGCGCCTGACCCTGGACGCCGATATCCAGAACCGCGCCCTCGAGGTGATGGGCGACGAAAGCGGCGCCATCGTCGTGATCGACATCCGCAACGGCGACCTGCTGGCCATGGCCTCGGCTCCCAGCTTCGACGCAAACCGCTTCGTGCGCGGTCTGTCGGGTCCCGAGTACAAGGCCCTGGCCGAGTACGAGCGCAAGCCGATGCTCGACAAGTCGCTGACCGGCGTCTTCCCGCCGGGCTCGACCTTCAAGCCGACCGTGGGCCTGGCGGCCCTGACCGCCGGCATCGACCCGGAGGTCCGCATCCATTGCGGCGGCAGCTGGTACTATGGCGGCCGGACCTGGCGATGCTGGGAGGCGAAGGGCCACGGCTCGCAGAACCTTCACGACGCGATCAAGAACTCCTGCGACGTCTATTTCTACCAGACCTCGCTGAAGATCGGCCCCGACGCCATCGCCAACGCGGCGCGCGCCATGGGCTTTGGCCAGCTGTTCGATATCGGCATTCCCGGCCAGAAGAAGGGCAATGTCCCCGACCGGGCCTGGAAGAAGCGGGCCTTCAAGAAGAATCCGGCCAACCAGATCTGGTTTCCGGGCGAGACCCCCAGCTACGGGATCGGGCAGGGGGCTCTGACCGTCAACGCCCTGCAGCTGGCGGTGATGACCGCGCGCCTGGCCAACGGCAAGAAGGCCCTGAACCCGCGCTTGATCAAGTCGGTGGGCGGCGTCGAGCAGCCCAGCGGCGCGGCCGTGCCCGACCTGCCGTTCACGCAGGAGCATCTGGAATATGTGCGCGGCGGCATGGCGGCCGTGGCCAACGATGTGCGCGGCACCGCCTATCGCCAGAGCCAGCTGGGTCTGGGCGACGTGCAGATGGCCGGCAAGACCGGCACCGCCCAGGTGCGCAGCTATGACGGGGTCAAGAACCGCAAGGGCTACGCCACCAGCTGGCGACTGCGGGACCACAACCTGTTCGTGGCCTTCGCCCCCTATGACGCACCGCGCTATGCGGTGGCGGTCATCATCGAGCACGGTGGCCTGGGCGGCGCCGTCGCCGGCGCCCCGCGCGCCCGCGAGGTCATGCGCGTGGCGCTGCTGAAGGATCCCGAGATCCGCGCCCGCATCGAGAACCCGACGCCGCTGCCCGAGCTGGTCCCGGAGGATATCGTGGAAGGCGCCGCGCCGGACGATCCGGTCGAGACGCCGCCGCCCGCGCCGGACGCTATTCCCCCCACTACACCGCAGGGAGGCCCCCAATGACCCTGAGCGGCGGCCTGACCCGGCCGGGCGAACGCGATCGCCCGATCATCAAGTTCATGGAGGTCGACTGGACCTTCTGCCTCGTCCTGGCCCTGATCGCGGGGACGGGCGGGCTGATGCTGTTCTCGATCGCCGGGGCCTCGTGGGAACCCTGGGCCGACCGCCACCTGCTGCGGTTCGGCGTCTATTTCATCATCATGATCGTGCTGGCCATGTGCGACCTGCGCTGGTGGTTCAACGCGGCCTATCCGATCTACGTGGTCGGGGTGCTGCTGCTGGTCGCCGTGGACCTGGTCGGCGACATCTCGCTGGGCGCTCAGCGCTGGCTGCAGATTGGGCCACTCCGTTTCCAGCCGTCCGAGGTGATGAAGATCGGCTTGGTGCTGGCCCTGGCGCGCTTCTATCACGGCCTTTCGGCCGACCGGGCCAGGCTGTCGTGGTGGCTGCTGATCCCGGCGGCGATGATCGGCGTGCCGTTCCTGCTGGTTGCCAAGCAGCCCGACCTGGGCACCGCCATCCTGCTGGGCGCGACCGGCGGCGCGATCATGGTGCTGGCGGGCCTGTCCTGGCGGATCATGGCCGCGCTGGGCGCCCTGGCCGCGGTGGCCGTTCCGCCCTTCATCATGTTCGGGCTGCACGACTATCAGCGCAACCGCATCCTGACCTTCATGAACCCCGAGAAGGATCCCTCGGGCGACGGCTATCACATCCTGCAGTCCAAGATCGCCCTGGGCTCGGGCGGTCTGCTGGGCAAGGGCTTTGGCCTCGGCTCGCAAAGCCAACTGAACTTCCTGCCCGAAAAGCAGACCGACTTCATCTTCGCCACCCTGGCCGAGGAGTTCGGCTTCGTCGGCTGCTTCGGCGTGCTGTTCCTGTACGGCGCGGTGATCTTCATGGCCCTGCGCATCGCCTCGATCAGCCACAGCCATTTCGGACGCCTGTCGGCGGCAGGCGTGACGGCGACCTTCTCGCTGTATGTGCTGATCAACGGAGCCATGGTCATGGGCCTGGCCCCGGTCGTGGGCGTGCCGATGCCGATGCTGTCGTACGGCGGCACCGTCATGCTGACGGTCATGGTCGGCTTTGGCCTCGTGCAGTCCGTGCGCGTGCACCGCTACACCGAAGTGACCAGCGGCAAGGGTTCGCTGGTCTAAGGCCCCGGGGCCGTCCTCGTCCTTCGACAGGCTCAGGATGAGGACTACTTTTGTGGCGGTTCAGTAGAAAACCTCATCCTGAGCCTGTCGAAGGACGAGGTTTTCGGTTCCTCAGTCTAGCTGACCAGCGCCGCTTCCGTCGCCCGCACCAGGCCGTCGATGACGCCCGGCTCGGTCGAGGCGTGGCCGGCGTCCCAGATGATGTCGAAGCGGGCTTCGGGCCAGGCCTTGTGCAGCTTCCAGGCGCTGTCCAGCGGGGTGACGACGTCAAAGCGGCCTTGGACGATCCAGCCGGGGATGTGGCGGATCTTGTCGATGTTCTTCAGGATCCAGCCGTCCTGCTCGAAGAAGCCCTTGTTCGTGAAGAAGTGGCACTCGATCCGTGCGAAGGCGATCGCGAAGTCCTCTTCATTGAATTTCGGTGGCCGCGCTTCGGGACCACGAAGGGAGATGGTGTCGCCTTCCCACTGGCTCCAGGCGGCGGCGGCTTCCAGCTGCACGCGGCGGTCGGGGGCCACAAGACGACGGTGATAGGCAGCCATCAGGTCGCCGCGCTCGTCCTCCGGGATCGGGGCCAGGAACCGTTCCCAGGCGTCCGGGAACAGCATCGAGGCGCCTTCCTGGTAGAACCAGCGCAGCTCGCGCTCGGTCAGCAGGAAGATGCCGCGCAGCACCAGGCCCGAGACGCGGTCGGGATGCTTGATGGCGTAGGCCAGGGCCAGGGTCGAGCCCCACGAGCCGCCGAACACGGTCCACTTCTCGATGCCCAGATGCTCGCGCAGGCGCTCGATGTCCTCGATCAGGCTCCAGGTGGTGTTGTCGTCCAGGCTGGCGTTCGGACGCGAGCGGCCGCAGCCGCGCTGGTCGAACAGGGTCATGCGCCACTTGGTCGGGTCGAAGAACCGCCGCATGGTCGGATTGACCGCGCCGCCCGGGCCGCCGTGCAGGATCACGCAAGGCTTGCCCCGCGGATTGCCGCATTCCTCGTAATAGATCTCGTGCGGGCCGCCGGTCGGCAGCCAGCCGAATGAGAACGGCTCGACCTCACGGAAGAGGCCGCGACGACCGATGGAACCCATGACAGCGGCGGAAGCGTTACGATCCATGAGACTAACCCTAACGTGTTTCCCATCCGCCTGTGAACGGAGGATTGGGATGGGCTCGCGCCTTTCGTCCGGTTCTGTATGTTGCCGCCCATGACTCAGCTGACCCCTGAAGACTATTCAGACGACGAACTGCTCGAGATGCTCAATCCCGCGCAGCTGGCCGAACTCGACCGTCAGATCGGTGAGATGTTCGGGGCCGAGGGCGTCGACAAGGCCGAGGCGCTGTACGCCATGGCCAGCGTCTATTCGATGCGGGCGGGCGAGCGCGACCCGGTTTCGGCCCTGGCCATGCTGCAGCTGGCCGCCGCCATGCGCCGGCGCGCCGAGCTGATGCTGGCGTCCCGGAACTAGGCCGGAACTAGGCCGGGAACTTCCGGTCCAGCCAGTCCAGGATCGCCGCGTTGACCTCGGCGGGCTTTTCCTGCTGGGTCCAGTGGCCGCTGCCCTCGATCAGCACCTTCTCGAGATCCGCGATCTGGTCGCCCATGCGGTCGGCCATGGCCGGCGGCAGGACGACGTCCAGCTCAGCCATGATCATCAGGCAGGGGATGCCGTCGATCCGGCGCGGCAGGCTTTCGGCCTTCTGCCAGTTACGGGTGAAATTGCGATACCAGTTGATGCCGCCGGTGAAGCCGGTGCGCGTGAAGGCGTCGACGAAGAAGGCCAGCTCGTCGGGCTGAAGGAACTGGTTGTCGTCGGTTGCCGGGTCGTAGTGGAGCAGGGCGTCCTGCAGGGCAAGGCTGCGGCGCTCGGCGGGACGGCCCAGGAACTCGTCCTGGCTGCCCTTCGGCTTGCGCATGAAGAAGCGGATGGTCCGCTCCGGATCCGCGCCCAGTCGCGCGTCGGCCTCGCCGGGCTTCTGGAAGTGGACGATGTACATGTCCTCGCCATAGGCGTTGCGGAACATCTCGATCGGATCCAGCGGCAGGCGCGGGGTGAAGGGGGTGTTCAGGCCGATGACGCCCGCCACCCGGTCCGGATGCAGCAGCGGCATCTGCCAGACGACGATGCCGCCCCAGTCGTGGCCGACGAAGACGGCCTTCTCGACGCCCAGGTGATCCAGCAGCCCGACCAGGTCGCCGGTCAGGTGCTCCATGTCATAGGCCTTGATGTCCTCGGGGCCCGGGGTGAGGCCATAGCCCCTCTGGTCGGGTGCGATCACCCAGCGGCCGGCGGCGGCCAGGGCGGCGATCTGGTGACGCCACGAGAAGGCCAGTTCCGGAAAGCCGTGGCAGAAGACGATGGGCGCGCCTACGCGCGGACCGGCCTCGTAATAGGCCATGCGGATGCCGTTGACGTCAGCGTACTGGGGCTCGGGCAGGCCTGGATTCTTGACTGTCATGACCGCTCGTCCTCCCGCCGCTTTATATGATTGGCGATAACTTGAAGGGCTCCCGTCAGGCGGGCAAGCGCCATTTGTAGGTTCCTCTACGGGAGGTTTGAGGTTTCCCCGCGGCCGAACGGGCGTAAAAGGCCGCATGATCGACACTGCCCAGCCGCCCGCCGCCGTTCCGTGGCGTCTCGTCCTGCTTCTGGGCGCGCTGACGGCCTTCGCGCCAATGTCGATCGACATGTATCTGTCTAGCCTGCCGGCGATTGGTCGCAGCCTGCATGCCGGTCCCGAGCAGACCCAGACGACCCTGGCGGCCTTCTTCGCCGGTATGGCGATCGGCCAGATCATCTACGGCCCGGCCTCTGACCGCTTTGGCCGCCGACTGCCGATGCTGGTCGGGATCGGGGTGTTCATCGTCGCCTCGGCGGTCTGCGCCCTGGTCCCCAGCATCGAGATCCTGATCGCCGCCCGCTTCGTCCAGGCCCTGGGCGGCTGCGCGGGCGCGGTGATCGCCCGCGCCGTGGTGCGTGACCGTTTCAGCCATGCCGACACCGCCCGCGTGCTGTCGCTGATGACCCTGATCATGGGCCTGGCGCCCGTCTTGGCCCCGCAGTTCGGCGGCGTCGTGCAGTTCTTGGCCGGTTGGCGCGGCGTCTTCTGGGTCCTGGTCGGCTTTGGCCTCCTGATCGGCCTCTGGGTGACGATCAGCTTGGCCGAGTCCCGCTCGGCCGAGACCGAGGCCCAGGCGCGGGGCGAGAACCCGCTAAGGGCCTATGTCGCCCTGTTCGGCATGCGTCGGCTGATGGGCTACGCCCTGGCCGGCGCGCTGAACGGCGCGGTGCTGTTCACCTACATCTCGGGCGCGCCGGACCTGATCATGGGGACCTATGGCCACTCGCCGCTGGTCTTCAATGTGATCTTCGCCTTCAACGCCGTCGGCATCATCGGCGCCAGCCAGGTCAACCGGCTTCTGCTCCGCAGAAACCTTCCGGACCAGGTGCTGAGCAAGGCCAGCATCGCCTCGATCGTCGCGGCCTTCCTGCTGAGTCTGGCGGCCTTCACCGGCTGGGGCGGTCAGTGGACGGTGCTGCCGCTGCTGTTCGTCGCCCTGTCGATGTACGGCCTGATGGGCGGCAACACGATGGCGGGCGCGCTCAGCGTCGACCCGCGCCGGGCCGGGTCGATTTCGGCCCTGATGGGCTCGGCGTCGTTCGGGGCGGGCGCGCTGGCGTCGTGGGCCGGCGGCCTGCTGCACGACGGTAGCCCGCGTCCGGTGGCCGGGGTGATGTTCGCCTGCCTGGTCGGCTCGGCGCTGTCGATCTTCTTCCTGGCCCTGCCGGGTGGGAAGAAGCTTCAGGCCTGAGGCTGGGTGAAGGCTCGCCAGGCCAGGACGACCCAGCCGATCATGAACGCCAGGCCGCCGATCGGCGTGACCGCGCCCAGGATGCGAGGCCCGCCCAGGGCCATGGCGTAGAGCGAGCCCGAGAACAGCACGGTCCCGGCCAGGAACAGCGCCGCGACCAGTCCCATGCTCTTGACGCCCGCGCGATGTAGGGCGTAGGCGGCAAACACGGCCAGGGCGTGGACCATCTGATACTGCGAGCCGGTGTGCAGCCACTCGACCGGCTTGGGCTGCGACATGCCGTGTGCGGCGAACGCGCCGAACACCACGGCCAGCAGGCCGCTGACCGCCGCCAGGCCCGTCCAGATCCGGGGTGTCCAGGCCTTCATCCGCTTTACGTTCCGTCACCGTTGCAATCGCAGAGCGCGACCTTAACGTCGTTCACCTGGACGTAAAGCGACGCCGCTTCCTTACGCAGCAGAGCGCCGCATCGATCAGGGGAGGACGGCATGGCGCTCACCTGGGGCGACGATTACCCGATCCATCAGACGCCCGAACCCGTGGCCTATGCCGGGACGGATCGGAACTTCTACGATCGCTACTTCTTCAACGGCTACGCGCCAGTAGGTGACGGCAGCGACCTGTTCTTCGCCGCAGCGTTCGGCGTCTACCCGCATCTCAACATCGCCGACGCGGCCTTTTGCGTGATGCAGGGCGGCCGCCAGGTGAACCTCCACGCCAGCCGTTGGCTGAAGATGGAGCGGATGGACCTGAGCGTCGGGCCGATCAGCATCGCGGTCGAGACGCCGCTGCAGCGCCTGAAGCTGACCGTCGCCGCGCCGGAGCACGACATCACAGCCGAGATCGTCTTCGAAGGCCGCGCCTTCCCGATCGAGGAGCCGCGCTTCATCCGCCGCAACGGCCCGCGCACTCTGCTGGACTACACCCGCCTGACCCAGAACGGCCGCTACGCGGGCTGGATCGAGGTCGACGGCGTACGCACCAGCGTCGACGGCTTCGTCGGCACCCGTGACCGGTCGTGGGGCGTAAGGCCGGTCGGCGCGCGCGATCCGCAGGAGCTGGCCCCGCCGGCCTTGCCGCAGTTCTTCTGGCTGTGGGCGCCGTGCAATTTCGAGGACGGGAGTCTCTTCTTCCACACCAATGACGACGAGCTGGGCCGGGCCTGGAACCGGCGCGCGGTCTGGCTGGGGGACGGCGGCCGCGAGGAGGACTTCGGCGGCTTCGCGGAGTCGGCCTGCGCTATCGACTGGAAGAGCGGCACGCGCCACGCCGCCGCCGCGACCCTGGACTTGGGCGCCGACGGCTCGGTGACGGTCGAGCCCAAGACCGAGTTCTTCATGCTGGGCCTGGGCTACAACCACCCGGTCTGGGGCCACGGCCTGAACCACGGCGCATTGAAGGTCGAACGCGAGGACTTCGTCACCGCCGACATGGACCGCAAGATGCCGCATCTGCTGCACGTCCAGGCCCTGAGCGACGTGACCTATGTCGACGGCGCGGGTCGCACGCGAAAGGGCAGGGGCGTCTTCGAGCAGCTGGCGATTGGACCCCACGCGCCGTCCGGCTTCGCCTCGATCCTGGACATGGCCCCGTGAGCCTGGCCGAGCGCCTGGAGGCGTATCTCACCCGCACCTGGGGGCAGCCGGTCACGGTCGCCGACCTCTCGCGCATTCCCGGCGGGGCCAGCCGCGAGACCTATCGCTTCGCCGCCAAGGTCGGCGGCGAGACCCGGCCGTTGATCCTGCGCCGCGATCCTACCGGCAGCCTGATCGAGACGGACCGGAACCTGGAATACCTGGCGCTGGAGAGCTTCCACGACAAGCTGCCCGCGCCGCGCCCGGTGGCCATGGACGCGCAGGGGGCAGAGCTGGAGCGGCCGTTCTTCGTCATGGAGCGGGTCGAGGGCGGGGCGGCGGCCTCGCCGTTTACGGTGCTGCCGTATGGCGACCACGCGCGGGCGATCGGAGAGCGGTTCTTCGAGATCCTCGGGACCATCGCCGCCGCCGACCCGGCTGGCCTGCCGCTGGCCAAGGCCGCGCCGGCGCCAGCGCGGGAAGACTGCTGGCGCGTGGCCCTTGGCCAATGGTCCGACGTCATCGAGGCCGACGAGCAGCATCCGCAGCCGATCGTCCGCGCCGCCATCCGGGCCCTGCGCCGCAAGCCGCCGCCACCCGCTAGCGCCGTGCGGGTGGTGCATGGCGACTATCGCACCGGCAACTTCCTGCATGACGGGGCAGGCAAGATCCTGGCGATCCTGGACTGGGAGATGGTCCATCTGGGCGATCCGCTGGAGGACCTGGCCTGGGCGATCGATCCGTTGTGGGGTCACTTCGACGCCGCCAATGTCGCCGGCATGATCCCGCGCGCTGAGGCGCTCTCGATCTGGTCGAAGACCAGCGGCCTGCCGGTCGACGAGGCCGCGCTCTCCTGGTGGTCGCTGTTTTCGGCCGTGAAGGGCCAGGCGATCTGGACCTCGGCGGCTAAGGAATATCGCGACGGCGGCTTCAAGGAGCCGATCCTGGCGGTCTCTGGCTGGTACACCGCGCGCCGTCACGACGAGATCCTGGCCACCATGCTGCTGCGCCTGGAGGACCTGTCATGACGCCCAGCCTGCCCGACGTCCTGGTCGGCAACTTCCTGTGCATGATGGATCCTGGCCCGCCCGAGCAGCAGGGCGAGTTCATGGCCGGCAAGGTCGCCATCGTCGCCATCCTGTCGCTGCTGGCCGCCCAGGAGACCGAGCGCGGCGTGGCCGCGCGCGTGGCCGAGAACCTGGCGATCCGCGCCGTGCTGGACGAGGCCGCGGCCGACTATGGGCTGGATGTCGCGGGTCTTCCGTCGACGGAAGGTCTGACCTTCTCGGCGCTGGACCGGGTCAATGCGGCCTTGCGCAAGGCTTTGATCGGGTTGCACGAGGCGGTCGAGACGCGGGGAGACACCACGCGTCACCACGCGATCCTGCGGCTCTACGCCAAGATGGCTGAGCTACGGCGACTGGATCTGCCGCCCCTACCAGCGCGCTAAACGCGCTGGTTGCAAAGCAGGTCGGGACGCTAGGCCCCGGCTATTTGTGCTTGTTGTGCTTGGCCAGCTCGTCGGGGCTGATGTCCAGCGGGCCCGGGGCGGCGGCGTTGTAGGCGCTGGTCTGGTGCAGGTCCATGACCACGCTGCGGTGGCCCTGCCAGATCATGTGCAGGGCGACATACAGCACGATGGCCAGGCCGACGAAGCCGATCCAGCGGTGCTTGTGCAGCAGGTTGGCGATGGCGCTGGCGGCCACGCCCATCAGGATGATCGACAGCAGCAGGCCGAAGATCAGGATGCCGGGATGCTCGCGGGCCGCGCCGGCCACGGCCAGCACATTGTCCAGCGACATCGAGACGTCGGCGATCAGCACCTGGATGAAGGCCTGCTTGAAGGTCTTGGCCTGGCGGACGGCCGGCTCGGTGCTGTCGTCGCCGTCGATGGCGGCCATGGCCTCGGCGTGAGCGGCCTGCTCGCGCATCTCGCGCCACATCTTCCAGCAAACCCACAGCAGCAGAAAGCCGCCGGCCAGCAGCAGGCCGATGACGCCCAGCAGCCAAGTGGTGATCAAGGCAAAGCTGATGCGCAGCACGACGGCGGCACCCAGGCCGTACAGAATGACCTTCTTGCGGTCCTTGGGCGGCAGGCCGCCGGCGGCCAGGCCCACGGCCACGGCGTTATCGCCGGCGAGGACCAGGTCGATCATCAGGACTTGGAGCAGGGCCGTCAGCGGACCTTGCAGGCCGCCCAGTTGGGCCGTCAGAGCTTCGAACATGCGTCCTCAATGCGGTGACGCGCGCGGTGATGCAAGGCGCAAAACGCTGGGTCCGGCGCAAAAGCAAAGACGCCCCGGATCAGGGATCCGGGGCGTCCGCTTTTCGGGCGCTACGCCTTAGTGGGCGTGCTCGGGTTCCTTGGCATGGTGCGGGTCATGAGCCGCATGGCCGTGGTCGCCGTGATGGTCGTCGTGCCCGGGGGCGGCGTGACCGTGATCGCCATGGCCGTGGTCGGCCGGAGCGTGGTGCTCGTCATGGCCGTGACCATGGTCGGCCGCGGCGTGAGCCCCGTGGCCGTGGTCGTCATGGCCCGACGTGTTAGCCATGAACGGGTTGGCATACGAGACATGCTCGGCCGGCGCGTGCGGCTCGGGATGAGCGTGAGCGTGCAGGTCGTGGCCATGGTCGGCCGGAGCGTGGTGATCGTCATGGCCGTGACCGTGGTCGGCCGGCGCGGCATGGGCGTCGTGGTGACCGTGCCCATGACCGTGATCGTCATGGCCGTGGCCATGATCGTCATGATGCGACATGGCCGAAGCGGCGACCGCGCCCACGGCCGCGCCACCGGCGGCGGCCACGAACGGGTTCACGTAAGAGACGTGGGCCGAGGCCGGCTTGGCGTCCTCGAATTCCATCTCGTTGCGGCCATAGTCGGTCAGGGTGCGGTACTTGCGCTGACGCTCGGCGCGGCGGCGCGAAGCCGAAGCGCTGCGCGAGACGCCGACCAGGATGATCAGGGCCAGCAGCACCAGGGCCACGCCCAGGGCGGTCTTCATGGACACGGCGCCCAGGCCCGGCAGCGAGATGTTGCCGTTCAGGACGCCCAGGTCCAGATCGCCAAAGCCCTTCTTGATCTTTTCCGGCAGGGCGGCGACGCGCTTGCTGATCGTGCCCAGGGCGAAGCCTTGCGGCTCCTTGGCGCCGTTCAGTTCGACGCCGAAGTCCGACTTCAGCTGGCCCTTAGCTTCCGGACCCGGCTTGACCTGCCACGCGAAGGTGGTCGGCTCGCCCGGCTTGACCACGGCCGTCTGGCGGCCGTTCGGGGTGACTTCATAACCTTCGCCCGAGAGTTCGGCGTAGGCGCTGGTCTTCTTGGCGGCCTTGGTCAGGCCCAGCTTGGCGGCTTCCTGCTTGATCAGGTCGCCCAGCGTGGCCGGCAGCGACAGGGTCACCTGGCCGGGCTGGTTCTTGCCCAGGCTCTCGCCGGCGGCCAGGACGGCGCCGTTGGTGGCGGCGGGCGCGACGGCGGCCTGCAGCTTCTCGAGCTTGGTCGCCGGCTTGGCGGGCGCCGGCGTGACGGCGACGACAGGCGGCTTGTCCAGCGGCTTGGCCGGCAGGACCGGCTTGGCGGCCTGCACCGGCGCGGGGGCCGGAGCCACCGTCTTCGGCGCGACCGGCTTGGCCACGATCACCGGCTTGGCGGTCACGACGGGCTTGGCGACCGGGGCCTTGGCGACCGGCGCGGGCTTCGGCGTCGCCGGGATGGTGGCGTAAACGCGGTGCGGCTTGGCGACCGGACGCTGCTCGTGGCGGCTGGAGCCCTTCGGATTGGCGATCGGGCGCATGGCCGTGACCAGCGTGCCGTCCGGACGGCGCCAGGTCTTCAGATGCGTATTGCGCTCGGGCGGCGGCAGCGGACGCGACGTCACGCTAGTGTCGCCCGTGGCGGCGGCCGGACCGCCCAGCAGACCGTCCTGGGCCTGGCTAGCGTCCGGAGCCGGCGCGGCGCCCATCAGGTCCGGCGTACTCGCATCGGCCTGATAATCGCTACGCGGCGGCGGCGTGTTCGCCTGGTCGCCAGCGCTGCACCCGGCCAACAGCAGCACACCGGCCGCCGAAGTGGCCAGGGCGGCCAAGCGTACATTACGTACAAACATCGGGTCCCCCGATCCCATGTCGAAATTCTCCGCGAGCAGGCGCTCGCGGACCACTGTTCGCGAGAAGAGCACGAGCTTGCGACGAAATCAAAACGGTTAAAGAGGATTCACGAACCGGTTTCTTCCGTGGCGCGAACTTTCGAGGCTTCATAAAGGGCGATCGCGGCCGCGGCGGAGACATTCAGGCTCTCGAAACCGCCCGGCATCGGGATCTTTCCCAAAGCATCACAATGCTCTGCGACCAGGCGGCGGACACCTTCACCCTCCGAACCCAGAACAAGTACGGTCGCCTGTCCGTCCAAGACGGTTTCGAGGCTTTCTTCGGCCTCGCCAGCCAGGGCGACGGCGCGCCAGCCCAGATCGGCCAATTCCTCGAGCGCCCGGGACAGATTGACCACGCGGGCGTAGGGCACCTTGTCGATGGCCCCGACGGCGGTCTTGGCCAGCACGCCCGACAGGATCGGCGCATGGCGGTCCTGCAGGATGACGCCGGTCGCGCCGAACGCGGCGGCCGAGCGGAAGATGGCGCCGATGTTCTGCGGGTCGGTGATCTGGTCCAGCATGACCAGCAGGCCCTTCGCCGGCGTGCCCATCTCGAAGAGGCTCATGGCCTCGGGCTCGTCGATCTTCAGCGCCAGGCCCTGGTGCACGGCGCCCTGCGGCAGCTGCTTGGCGATCTCCTGGCCTTCCATCACCTGCAGGCAGGAAAGTTTCTGGAGATCGGGGCTGAGTCGCTTGGCGCGGTCAGGGGTCGCCAGAAGGCGCTTCGGAGCGGGCCGGCGGGGGTTCGAAAGCGCCGCTTCAACGGCGTGAGTCCCCCAAATCCAGTCCTTGGCGTCACCTTGACCGCGAGAAAAGTTGTTTTCTTTCCGGGGCTTGGAACGAAAATCGCGTCCGGGTGCAGAAGGACGTTTCCGGTCGTTGCGTTCGGAATGAGAGGACACTATAAGACGCGCTCCGATTTGGGGCCCCAAGGGTTTCTCGGCCGGCCGGCGCTGCTCTTAGCATCGTCCGTCACCGTCCAAAGAAGCTTTTGTTCCAGTTCGAAGTTCAACGGCTTGCTGTTGCGCATTGAACCGGGTAAAGGCCGCCGGCTTCGGAACTCCGTCGCGTGCTTGGGGGAATGTCCCGAGTGGCAAAGGGGGGGGACTGTAAATCCCCTGGCGTACGCCTTCGCAGGTTCGAGTCCTGCTTCCCCCACCATGCACGCGACGAGTTCTGGAGACAGGGCGTCCTGAACCCAGGATGGTCCCAGAGCCGAAAGACCGGGAGCCGATCGCGACCCCGCTAGCCCCCACCGGGTATTGGGCGGGTATAGCACAATGGTAGTGCAGCAGCCTTCCAAGCTGAGGATGCGGGTTCGATTCCCGCTACCCGCTCCAGCTCCCCATATGAGTTACCCCCAATAACACCGCCGGCGCGAAGGTAGAGACGATGGCCAAGGAAAAGTTCGAACGTAATAAGCCGCACTGCAACATCGGCACCATCGGTCACGTTGACCATGGCAAGA
>NZ_JBXARO010000006.1:145391-450096 GCF_058808315.1 Caulobacter sp. GW821-FHT11E11 | reverse complement strand
GGCCAAGATCGTCGAGTAATCGACCTTCTTCAGCACACGCTGAACTGAACTAAGCGAAGGCCCCGGAGAGCAATCTCCGGGGCCTTTTGCTGTCTAGGGCTTGTCCGCGATCCGAGGCGCTTCCCGATCCCGCTCGCGCTGTGTGAGGACGACGCCGGTGGCCGCGGCATCCCCCATCTGCTTGAAGACCAGCTTGGCGTCTGGGCCCGGCGCGTAGAAGGCGTTCGGGCCGGTGGCGATGATCGGAACCGGCGGCTGGCCGGTGGCCTGGGTGACTAGGTGGTCGCCTTCGCGAAACACCCTCAGGATCATCATCGGGGTCAGCTGATAGGATCCGACATAACGATCCAGAACGGCGGCCGGCACGGCGATGGCCTTAGGCGGCTGCCAGGTCCCGAGGCATAGGCCCGCCAGAGTGCCGGCGATGGTGTCGGACGGTGCGGCCATGAAGTTGCTGAGCACCACCGTGACCAACCCGTCCTTTGGGTAAAGATTGATGGCCGTCGAGAAGCCGTTGACGCTGCCGCCGTGCATGATCCGCTCGTGGCCGGACTGTTCGCCGATGGCCCAGCCGAAGCCGTAGTGGTTGCCGTAGTCGGTCCACATCGCCTTGCGCGAGGCGTCGGTCAGGATCTTGCCGGTCGCCAGGGCGCGATCCCAGATCAGCAGATCATCGACGGTGGAATAGAGCGAGCCGGCGGCATACGGCACGCTCATGTCCAGATAGTCGGCGTTCTGCCAGCCGTCCTTGCCGGGCTGATAGCCCGAGGCGCGTTTGGGCAGGATCTGGCTGGCGACGTCGTAGCCAGTGTTCTTCATGCCCAGGGGCTTAAAGATGTTATGCGCGACATAGTCGGCATAGGGCTGACCCGACACCTTCTCGATGACGTAGCCCAGGAGAATGTAGCCGGTGTTGTCGTAGGCGAACTTGCTGCCCGGCTCGAACTCCAGCGGCTTGTCGCGCGTGAGCCGGATGATCGCCTCAGGCGTCTGCCGTAGCTTGGCGTCGTTGACGAAGTAGCCCGGAATGGCGGTGTAGCTGGGGATCCCCGAGGTGTGGGTCAGCAGATGCTTGATCGTGACCTTCGACCAGGCCGCCGGGGCTTCGGCGTAAAACTTCGAGATCGGATCCTCGACGCTCAGCTGACCAGCGTCGACGAGTTGCAGGATCGCCGTGGCGGTGAACTGCTTGGTGATCGAGCCCAGCCGGAACTTGGTGTCGGGCGTGTTGGGGATGTCCCACTCGCGATTGGCCGCGCCGAAGCCTTCGCGGAGCATCGGAACGCCGTCCCTGGCCACCAACACCGCGCCGCTGAAGCGGCCGTCCTTGACCCGTTCGTCGATCAGGGCCTTGGCCTGCTTGGCGAAGTCGGGCGTGGCGCAGGCTGGACCGGCCGCGATCGCCGGGGACGTCAGCAGCAAGCTCGCCGCGCCGGCCAGCAGGATCTTCAGCTTCATGGAGACGTCCCTTTATTCTTCAGGGAACGACGATCGCCGGAAGGACCAAGCTTAGCAACTCAATTCAAGGGTGCGTCAGCCGTTGACGAACCTCGGGATCGGCCCGACCTGCTCGGTCTGGTCCGGCAGCTCGACGAACTCCTCGTCGACGAAGCACCAGCCCCAGCCTTCGGGCGGATCATAGCCTTCGATGATCGGGTGCTTGGTCGCGTGGAAGTGCTTGGTGGCGTGTTTGCTGGGGCTGTCGTCGCAGCAGCCGACATGGCCGCAGGTCCGGCACAGGCGCAGGTGCACCCACCAGCCGCCGGCCTTCAGGCATTCCTCGCAGCCCTTGGCGCTGGGCGTGACCACGCGGATGGAGTCGCCGTGCATGCAGGTCATCGTCGGACTCCTTTTTACGCGTCGGCCAGATAGGCGTGGATGGCGGCGACGGCCTGGGCGCCTTCGCCGATGGCGGCGCCGACGCGCTTGATCGAGCCGGCCCGGACGTCGCCGATCGCGAACACGCCCTTGCGGCTGGTCTGCAGCAGCGGATGGCCGGGCGAGAGGTCGGCGCCGGTGCGGACGAAGCCGTGATTGTCCAGCTCGACATGGCAGTGCGTCAGCCAGGACGTGTTGGGCTGGGCGCCGATGAACAGGAAGAGGTGGCTGATGTCCTGGACGGTCTCGACGCCGCCCGCGCCGCGCCAGCGGATGGCCGACAGCTTGCCCTCTTCGCCTTCCAGGTCGACGACCGCGCTTTTGACGACGACCTCGATGTTGGGCGTGCTCTCGATGCGGTCGATCAGGTAGCGCGACATGGTCGCCGCCAGGCTTTCGCCGCGCACGATCATCCAGACCTTCTTGACCTGGCTGGCCAGGTAGACGGCCGCCTGGCCCGCCGAGTTGCCGGCGCCCACCAGGGCGACCTCCTGGCCGGCGCACAGCTTGGCCTCCAGCGGCGAGGCCCAGTAGTGGACGCAGGCGCCTTCGAAGCGGTCGAGGTTCTCGACCTCGAGCCGGCGATAGCGGGCGCCGCTGGCGATGACGATGGAGCGAGCCTGGGCGGTCTCGCCGCTGGCGAGGCTGAGGCGATACCGATGCTTGCCGTCGTCTTCGCAGACCAGCGAGGCGACCTCGTCGGGGATGGCCAGCTCGGCTCCGAACTTCTGGGCCTGGCCATAGGCGCGGCCCATCAGGGCCATGCCGGTGATCCCCGTGGGGAAGCCCAGATAGTTCTCGATCCGCGCCGAGGCCCCGGCCTGGCCGCCGAAGGCGCGGGTGTCCAGCACCAGCACCGACAGGCCTTCGGACGCGGCATAGACGGCGGTGGACAGGCCGGCCGGGCCCGCGCCGACCACGGCGACGTCGTAGAGCTTGTCGGCGTCGATCGGCCCGACCAGGCCGATGCAGCGGCCCAGCTGATGATTGGTCGGCTGGCGCAGGATCTCGCCGTTCGGGCACAGCACGATCGGCAGTTCGCTCTCGTCGACCTGGAAGCGCTGGATCAGCACCTTGGCGCAGTCCATCTGGTCGGGATCGAGGTTCTGGTAGGGGTGGCCGTTGCGGGCCAGGAAGCCCGACAGGCGGATGACCTGGCCGTCGCTCTCGCGGCCGATGATGATGGGGCCACCGGCGCCGGTCTCGATCAGGCTGACCCGGCGCAGGATCAGGGCGCGCATGATCCGCTCGCCCAGCTCGGCCTCGGCGACCAGCACGGCGCGCAGGCGTTCGGGGGCGATCAGCAGGGCCTCGACGCCGGTGATGGCGGTGACGTCGACAAGCGAGGGGCGGCCCGACAGCTGGGCGATCTCGCCCACGAACTGGCCGGCGGCGTGCTCGACGATCGGCTGGCTTTCGTCATGGGCGTCGCGGCGGCTGATGGCCACGCGGCCGGCCAGGATCACGAACAGGCCGGGCGAGGCGACGCCGGCCGTGGCCAGGGCCGCGCCGCTCTCGGCGTGGATCACCTGGCCGAACCGACGCAAGCGGTCGATCTCGGCCGGTTCCAGCCGGGGGAACATCTGGGCGCGTCGGGTGTCGAAGGTGGTGCCTGCCATGGGCGTATGTTTGCTCCAGGATCGGCGTTCGGTCACGCCTCGAACGATGAAGCTTTTGAACAAACCCGTCGCGACGTCATCGGCTGTACCGCTCGGCGCCCACGGAGTAGGCTTCGCGCCATGTCGCGTTCCTCCGCCACCCGTCGTCCGGCAGTGCAATGGCGCGCCGGCGCGCCCGTCCAGGCCCTCGAGCGGCCGCTGCCGCAAGAGACCGCCGTCGGCCTGTCGTTCGATGGTCGTCCGCACACGGTGCTGATGGCCACGCCCGAGCATCTGGAGGAACTGGCCCTGGGCTTCGTGGTCACCGAGGCCATCGCCAGGGCGGCCGACGTGCTGGAGATCACGACCAAGGAAGAAGAGCAGGGGATCCTGGTCGATGTCCGCCTGGCGCCCGGCGCGCTGATCAAGAAGGCCCGGCCGCGCAACCTGGAAGGCCGCTCCAGCTGCGGTCTGTGCGGCGTGCAGCGCCTGGCCGACGCCGTGCGGCCGCTGCCGGTGCTGGGGCAGGGCGTCGCCATCCGGCACGAATTGATCCCGCGCGCCCTGGCGGCGCTGGAAGAGCAGCAGGCCCTGGGCCGCCTGACCCGCGCCACCCATGCCGCCGCCTTCTTCGACGTCGACGGCGCGCTTTTCCTGGTCCGCGAGGATGTCGGCCGTCACAACGCGCTGGACAAGCTGGCCGGGGCCATGGCTCGCGCCGGGACCGATGCGGCGGCGGGCTTTGTGGTCGTCACCAGCCGCTGCTCGTTCGAGATGGTCGAGAAGGTCGCGCGGATCGGCTGCCCGATCCTGGTCGCGGTCTCGGCCCCGACCGAGCTGGCCATCGTGAAGGCGCAGGAAGCGAACCTGACCCTGGTGGCCCTGGCCCGAGCCGACGGCCATGCGGTGTTCGCCGGCGGTGAGCGTCTTATTGAGTCCGCGTTGGAGCCGGCCTGATGTCCGATAAGAAGGTCGAGGGCGTCCGCCCGTACCATATGCCGGCCGGCGGCTGGGGCGCGCTGAAGGCGGTGGCCGGGGCGCTTGCCGATCAGGAGACGATCGTCGAGGGCGGCAAGACCCTGATGCGAGCCAACCAGCCCGAGGGCTTCGACTGCCCCGGCTGCGCCTGGCCCGATCCCAAGCACACCAGTTCGTTCGAGTTTTGCGAGAACGGCGCCAAGGCCGTGGCCTGGGAGGCGACGTCCAAGCGCGCGACGCCAGAGGTCTTCGCCCAGCACACGGTCACCGAGCTGCTGACCTGGACCGACCACGCGATCGAGGACCTGGGCCGACTGACCGAGCCGATGGCCTATGACCCGGCCGACGACCGCTACAAGCCGATCACCTGGGAGGCAGCCTTCGCCCGCACGGCGCAGGGCCTCAAGGCGCTAGGCGATCCGAACGAGGCCGAGTTCTATGCCTCGGGCCGCGCCAGCAACGAGGCGGCGTTCCTCTACCAGCTGATGGCGCGGCGGTTCGGGACCAACAATTTCCCCGACTGCTCGAACATGTGCCACGAGCCGACCAGCGTGGGCCTGCCGGACTCGATCGGCCTGGGCAAGGGTTCGGTGACCCTGGAGGACTTCGACCACGCCGACCTGATCCTGTGCTTTGGCCACAATCCCGGAACCAACCATCCGCGGATGATGACCACCCTGCGCGACGCCAGCCGGCGCGGCGCGACGATCCTGGCCTTCAACCCGCTGAAGGAACGGTCGCTGGAGAAGTTCGCCTCGCCCCAGGACCCGGTCGAGATGGCGACGCTCGGCTCCACCCCGATCGCCTCGGCCTATTTCCAGCTGAAGATCGGCGGCGACGCCTTGCTGATGCAGGGGATGATGAAGGCGCTGCTGGCCATGGAGGCCCGCGACGGTGGCGTCCTGGATCATGACTTTATACTGGATCACACGGCCGGCTACGAAGCGCTGGTCGCTTCGGTCGAGGCCCAGGACTGGGCGACGATCGAGGCCGGCAGCGGCTTGCCGCGCGCTCGGATCGAAGAGGCGGCGGCGATCTACGCCAAGGCCAAGGCGACGATCCTCTGCTACGGCATGGGCCTGACCCAGCACCGCGACAGCTCGGGCACGGTGCAGCAGCTGGTCAATCTGCTGCTGCTGAAGGGCAATATCGGGCGGCCGGGGGCGGGGATCTGTCCGCTGCGCGGCCACTCCAACGTCCAGGGCAATCGTACGGTCGGCATCTGGGAAAAGCCGTCGGCGGCGATGCTGGACTCCCTGAAAGACGTCTTCGGCTTCGAGCCGCCGCGCGAGCACGGCCACACGGTCGTCGAGTCGATCGAGGCCATTGAGCGGGGCGAGAGCAAGGTCTTCATCGGCCTGGGCGGCAACTTCGCCGTCGCCGCGCCCGACCCGGTGCGGACCTTCGCGGCCATGCGCAAGCTGGACCTGGCCGTCCACGTCGCCACCAAGCCCAATCGCACCCACCTCTTGATCGGCAAGGAAGCGATCCTGCTGCCGTGCCTGGGCCGCACCGAGCTGGATGTCCGGGCCGGGGTGCGCCAGTCGGTGACGGTCGAGGACTCGATGTCGATGGTCCACGCCTCGCGCGGGCTCAACCCGCCGGCCTCCGAGCACCTGATGTCCGAGCCGGCCATTGTCTGCGGGATCGCGACGGCGACGTTCGGCGAAGATCCGCTGGTCGACTGGCCGGGCCTGGCCGACGACTATGATGCGGTCCGCGACCTGATCGCCCGGGTCTTCCCGGGGGCGTTCGACGACTACAATGACAAGGTTCGCATCCCTGGCGGCTTCCGCTTGCCGGTCGGGCCGTCGAACCGGGTGTGGAAGACGGCGACGGGCAAGGCCAACTTCATGGTCCACGATCCCAAGGGCGGCGATCCGCGCCGCGACGATCCGGACGTGATGATCCTGACCACCCTGCGCAGCCACGACCAGTACAACACCACGATCTACGGCTATGACGACCGCTATCGCGGGGTGTTCGGCCGGCGCGACGTGATCTTCGCCAATCCCGACGACATGGCGCGGCTGGGCCTGGCGCAAGGCGACCTGGTCGACCTGGGCGCGGCCTTCGACGAGACCGGCGAGCGGATCGTGCGGGCCTTCACCGTCGTGGCGCGCGAGATCCCGCCGGGGTGCCTGGCGGCCTACTATCCCGAGACCAATGTCGTGGTGTCGTTGGACGATCACGACCAGCGCTCGGGCACGCCGGCCTACAAGTCCGCCCCCGTCCGCCTGCGCAAACACCAAGCGCCGTGGGGCGCAGACACACTTCGCAACTAAAGCGATTGTTAGGAGCCTTTAGGCTTAATGCCTCCAACCCGGACGGGAGTGGGGTTGCGTCGTGCGCGAGGATGTCGTCGTCGAGGCCGTAGAGGTCTCGCAGCTGGGAGCGGCCGAGCTTGAGCTCTGGCGCGCCTTTCGCGCTGCCGACTCCGCGTTGGCCAGCCCCTATTTCGATCCTCGTTTCGTCCAGATCGCCGCCGAGATCGCGCCTGGCGGGCATGTCGCCGTCGTCCGCGAGGGCGGGGCGATCCGAGGCTTCCTGCCATTCCAGCAACGCGGCGGGCTGTTGCAGCCGCTGGCCGCGCCGCTCAGCGACTTCCACGGCTTGATCGCCGAGCCCGGTCTCGACATCGCCAACCTGCTGCCGCGCCTAGAGGGCGTGCACCGCGCGCGCTTCACCGGCCTGGTCGGGGCGGGGCAGGCGGACCTGTCAGGCCTGTCGACGCGCCGCGCCATGGTCGCCGATCTTTCGCGGGGCTTTGACGCCTATCTGGCCGGCCGCGACGCGCGGTTCCTGAAGGACAAGCGCCGGCGTCGCCGCGCCCTGGAGCGCGACCACGGTCCGCTGTCGTTCTCGTTCGAGCGCCCGACCCAGGAGCAGGTCGACTATGTGATCGACCACAAGCGGGTCCAGATCATCCGCACCCACCAGTATGATGTCTTCGCCTGCGGCTGGACGGTCGACCTGATCCGGCGGCTGGCGCAGGTCGACGCGCCGGACTTCGGTTTGCGGCTGGCGGTGCTGAAGGCCGGCGACAAGCTGGTCGCCGCCGAGCTGGGCCTGACCTCGGGCGCGCGCCATCACCTGTGGTTCCCGATCTATGACCCGGCCTACGCCAAGTACTCGCCGGGCGGGCTGATGACGCTGGACACGATGGAGGCCGCGGCGGCGCGCGGGATCACCCGCGTGGACTTCGGCGTCGACGCCGACGCCTACAAGCACGACTACGCCGACCCAGCCGAGGTGGTCCACGAGGGCCTGATCGAGCGTCGCATGGGTCCGCGCGGCCGTCGCATGCGGATCATCGGCGCCTCGCGCCTGGCGCGCCGCTTCGACCGTATCGTCGCCTGCGAGCCCAGCCTGGTGGGGCAGCTGCGGGGCGGGGCCAGCTTCATGGCCGCCATGAACCGCCGCCACCCCAAGCTGGGCGCTGGGGTCGGGCTAGGGCTCGGCCTGGGCCTTGGCCTGGCCGCCCTGATGGTCGACTAGCAGACCGGCGTTAGATGACTTCGGGGTCATGACCTCGAATTAAGTCGAAGCGGTGACAAACCCTCGCTAGCTTCCCCTCATCGAATTCAACGCATCCGAGGGGAATGACCGATGCGCGCTCTCGCTACCCTGGCCGTACTGGCCGCCGCTGTTTCCACCGCTGGCGTCGCGCAAGCCGCGCCCTCCATCAAGATCAAGGACGCCGTCGCCCGCGTCGTGGTGATCCCCGAGAACCGCACCGACGTGAAGGTCGAGTTCCTGACTACCAATGCCAGCCTGCCGCTGGAAGTCCGCAAGGACGGCGACGAGGTGGTCGTCGACGGCAATCTGCGCATGAACCGGATCAACGGCTGCAACAGCCGTGACGGCAAGGTCTGGGTGCGGGTGCGCGGCGTGGGCGAGGTGTCTTACGAGAACTTCCCGCAGATCGCCGTCCGCGTGCCGATGGACGTCAAGGTCAAGGCCGGCGGCGCGGTGTTCGGCGACATCGGCCGCTCCAACAGCGTCGACCTGGCCAATGCCGGCTGCGGCGACTGGACCGTGGCCAACACCAAGGGCGAGCTGAAGGTCGCTCAAGCCGGCTCTGGCGACGCCAAGACCGGCTCGGCCGCCTCGGCCGACATCAATCTGGCTGGTTCGGGCGACGTGAGCACCCAGGCCATCGCCGGTGACCTCGAGGTCAATATCGCCGGCTCGGGCAACGTCTCGACCGCCAGCATCGCCGGCAAGCTGGAAGGCAACATCGCCGGTTCGGGCAACATCACGGTCGCCGGCGGCCGCAGCCGCTTCGTGGACGTCAACGTGATGGGCTCGGGCGATGTCCGCTTCAACGGCGAAGCCGACTCGGTCGACGTCTCGGTGGCCGGTTCGGGCGACGTGCGCATCGCCAAGGTCAACGGCCCGGTGAAGAAGCACGTGGCCGGCTCGGGCGACGTCATCATCGGCCAATAAGCGGCCTCACCACACTCTATATAATATAGCGAAGGCCCCGGGATCGCTCCCGGGGCCTTCTTCATGCACGGTGTGCGGTGTCCTTAGCGGACGCCGAAGCCGAACAGATCGCCGGCCGTGGCCAGGTCGGCGCCGGCGCGGTCACGATCCTTCAGGCTGCCGCCGAAGGTGTAGCGGAAGCCGAACTTGACGGCGTCCGAGTTCAGCTTGGCCAGGTCCTTCGATTCCGCATGGGTGTACTTGGCGAAGGTCGACCAGCCGGTGTTGGCGAACTTGTATTCGCCGCCGGCATTCACGTCCCACAGGTCGGCATTGATGTTGGTGTCGATGCGCGACCAGCCAGCGCCGGCGTTCAGACGGAAGTTGTCCGACACGAAGTAACGGGCTTCACCGCGGACGGTGTACAGGTCGGCGTCCAGGTCGTTCGATTGGCCGTAGGCGACCAGGCCCGTCAGCGTGACGTTGTTCAGGTACTTCTGGGCTTCGGCGCCGACGGCCCACAGGGTGTCGTTCGACGGACGCGACAGGGCGGTGAAGCCGCCGACGCGGACGGTGTCGCCCAGCTTGGTGGTCAGGTGCACGGCGCCCGAGGCGACGGTTTCGTCCGACAGGTCGTTGTCCGAGATCGAGACGTCGCCGTTGGCGGTCACGGTCCACGCGCCTTGCAGCGGGATGGCGACCGAGCCGTCGATGACGACCGAGGTGCCGTCATTGCCGCCGAAGCGGGTGTTCAGGTCGGTGTAGTTCACGGCGGCGCCGACCGAGCCGAGGTTTTGAGCGAAGGCCGGAGCCGAGACGGCGGCGGCGATCAGGGCGGCGGTAGCGAAGAGCTTGGTATTCATTGGGTCTATCCCCTTACACACAGTGGCTCCTCTGGCTGGCTAGGCGGTCGTTGTTGGGGGGAGGGGCCGCCCAGTCCGCCGGGGAGGAGCGGCATCTATGGAGGTTCGGACTCCGCCTCAAGGCCACCGGCGGCGCTTGTGGGCCGAATAATGCATTTTTGTGACACTTGCGGAGGTGGTCGTTTCGCCTACGCGCGAGCGGGCGCACGTTCTTGCTACTCAGGTCGCTGAAAGCGTTAAAAGCGGACCGGTGTTATGTTTTCGAGGCCCTTGCGCGGGCGGGGCAGGGCGCCTATTCAGAACCCGCCCGACGACTCGAGTCCTTTCGGACGAGACGAACCGGACAGAGCGCTTGACGAAACCGATTCCGGAACGTACAAGCGCGCCTCTGTTGGACCGGCTGTGAGCTCTAGGGCTCAAACGCGGTTCGCGAGACGCCCGGAAATAGCGCCCTACAAGGCGCAATATCTGGTCATCACCCCCGGCAGGCGACTGCCAGGGATATTTGTTTTGCGGACGCTGCGTACGAGCTCCCTTCTGGGGGTTCGAGTTGGTCTTTGAAATGGTTCGAGACGCGGGCGCAGCCCACTAGGAAACCGAGCGATATGGATCGTCAGAACATCCGCATCCGGCTCAAGGCCTTCGATCACCGCGTGTTGGATCATTCCACGCGCGAGATCGTCAATACGGCCAAGCGCACGGGTGCGACGGTGCGGGGCCCCATCCCCCTGCCCACGCTTATCGAAAAATTCACCGTCAACCGTTCGCCGCACGTCGACAAGAAGTCGCGCGAGCAGTTCGAGATCCGTACGCACAAGCGCGTTCTCGACATCGTTGACCCGACTCCGCAGACCGTGGACGCGCTGATGAAGCTCGACCTGTCGGCCGGCGTTGACGTCGAAATCAAGCTGTAAGGAGGGCCGATCCATGACTCTCCCCACCCAACGCACCGGCATCCTCGCCAAGAAGCTGGGCATGACCCGCTTCTTCGACGAAGCTGGTCAGCACGTGCCGGTCACCGTCCTGTCGCTCGACGGTTGCCAAGTCACGGGCCAGCGCACCGTTGAGAAGGATGGCTACACCGCCCTCCAGCTCGGCGCCGGCGCCAAGAAGGCCAAGAACACCTCGAACGCCATGCGCGGTCACTTCGCGAAGGCGGCCGTCGAGCCGAAGCGCGTCGTCGCCGAATTCCGCGTCGAAGAGAACGCCCTGATCGAAGTCGGCGCCGAACTGACGGCCGACCACTTTGTTGCCGGCCAGAAGGTCGACATCCAAGGCGTGACCGTCGGTAAGGGCTTCGCCGGCGCCATGAAGCGCTGGAACTTCGGTGGTCTCCGCGCCACCCACGGTGTCTCGGTCTCGCACCGCTCGCACGGTTCGACCGGTAACCGCCAGGACCCGGGTCGTACGTTCCCGGGCAAGAAGATGGCTGGTCACCTGGGTCAAGAAACCGTCACCACGCTGAACGTCACCGTTTGGAAGGTGGACGTCGAGCGCGGCCTGATCCTGGTCAAGGGCGCCGTCCCGGGCCACGAAGGCAGCTACGTGAAGGTTCGCGACGCCGTGAAGAAGGCCATCCCCGCCGACGCTCCGCGTCCGGGCGCCTTCCGCAAGGCTGGCGAGGCTGCTCCGGCAGCCGCTGAAACCCCCGCTGAGGAAGCCCCCGCGGCGACGACCGAAGAGGGCGAAGGCTAATGAAACTCGACGTCATCAAGCTTGACGGCGCGAAGGCCGGTTCTGTGGATCTCGACGACGCCATCTTCGGCATCGACGAAATCCGCGGCGACATCCTTCAGCGCGTCGTGACCTGGCAGCTGGCCAAGCGCCGCTCGGGCAACCACAAGATTCAAGTTCGTAACGAGGTCTCTCGTACGAGCAAGAAGATGTACAAGCAAAAGGGCACCGGCGGCGCTCGTCACGGCTCGCGCCGTGCGGCTCAGTTCGTCGGCGGCGCCAAGGCCCACGGCCCTGTCGTCCGTAGCCACGCGTTCGACCTGCCGAAGAAGATCCGGGCCCTGGCTCTGCGCCATGCCCTGTCCTCGAAGGCCAAGGCCGGCTCGCTGGTCGTCCTGGACAGCGTCGTTCTGACCGAAGCGAAGACGGCCGCCCTGCGCGCCACCTTCGACAAGATCGGCCTGAAGAACGCCCTGGTCATCGCCGGCCCGGAAGTGGACGCGAACTTCAAGCTCGCCGCCCGCAACATCCCGAACGTGGATGTCCTGCCGAACGCCGGCCTGAACGTCTACGACGTGCTGCGTCGCCAAACCCTCGTCCTGACCAAGGATGCGGTGGAAGCGATCTCGGCTCGTTTCGCTGAGAAGGAAGCCGCCTAATGGCCGCCACCGCTCGCCACTACGACACGATCCTGTCGCCGGTGATCACTGAAAAGACGACCCTGCTCTCGGAGCAGAACAAGGTTGTCTTCAAGGTGGCCAACGACGCGACCAAGGACGAAATCGCCGCCGCTGTCGAAGAGCTGTTCAAAGTCAAAGTCACGAAGGTCAACACCATCGTGACCAAGGGCAAGACCAAGCGCTTCCGTGGCATCGTCGGGCGTCGCAACGACGTCAAAAAAGCGATCGTGACCCTGGCCGACGGCCAGTCGATCGACATCACGACGGGGCTCTAATCAGATGGCCTTGAAGCACTTTAATCCGACCAGCCCCGGCCAACGCGGCCTGGTGCTGATCGACCGCAGCGAACTTCACAAGGGCAAGCCCGAGAAGAAGCTCGTTGAAGGTCTGACGAAGTCGGGCGGTCGCGGCGGCAATGGCCGTATCGCGGTCCGTTTCCGCGGCGGCGGCGCCAAGCGCCTGTACCGTCTGGTCGACTTCAAGCGTCGTAAGCAAGGCACGGCTTCGGTCGTTCGTCTTGAGTACGATCCGAACCGCACCGCCTTCATCGCCCTGATCAAGTATCAGGCCGACGGCGAGCTGGCCTACATCCTGGCCCCGCAACGCCTGAAGGTTGGCGACGAAGTCGTCACCGCCGACAAGGTCGACGTGAAGCCGGGCAACGCCTCGCCGCTGCGCACGCTGCCGATCGGTACGATCATCCACAACATCGAGCTGAAGCCCGCCAAGGGCGGTCAGATCGCCCGTTCGGCTGGCGCCTACGCCCAGCTGGTCGGTCGTGACGCCGGCTACGCCCAGATCCGCCTGAACTCGGGCGAGCTGCGCATGGTCCTCGATACGTGCATGGCCACCGTCGGCGCCGTTTCGAACCCCGACCATATGAACCAGAACCTCGGCAAGGCCGGTCGTTCGCGTCATATGGGTCGTCGCCCGCACGTCCGCGGCGTCGCCATGAACCCGGTCGACCACCCCCACGGTGGTGGTGAAGGCCGTACCTCGGGCGGCCGCCATCCGGTGACCCCGGCTGGTAAGCCGACCAAGGGCGCCAAGACCCGCGTCAACAAGGCGACGGACAAGTTCATCATCCGTTCGCGCCACAAAGCGAAGAAGGGCCGCTAAGCCATGACCCGCTCCGTCTGGAAAGGCCCGTTTGTCGACGGGTACCTCCTGAAGAAGGCCGACGCCGCACTGTCGTCGGGCCGCAAGGACGTCATCAAGACCTGGTCGCGTCGTTCGACCATCATGCCGCAGTTCGTCGGCCTGGTGTTCGGCGTCCACAACGGCCACAAGCACATCCCGGTCTCCGTGTCGGAAGACATGGTCGGCATGAAGTTCGGTGAATTTGCGCCCACGCGCAGCTTCCCGGGCCACGCTGCCGACAAGAAGGCCAAGAGGAAGTAATCATGGCCAAGCAGAAGCAAGAACGCCGCCTGCCGGCCGCCGAAGCGATGTGCAAGGTGCGCACTCTGCGCACCAGCCCGCGCAAGCTGAACCTGGTCGCTCAGTCCATCCGTGGCCTGAACGTCCAACGCGCTCTCAACGAGCTCGAGTTCAGCCACAAGCGCATCGCCCAGGACGTCCGCAAGGCGCTGTACTCGGCGATTTCGAACGCCGAGAACAACCACAACCTCGACATCGACTCGCTGGTCGTCGCCGAGGCCTATGTGGGCAAGAACCTGATCATGAAGCGTTTCTCGCCCCGCGCTCGCGGTCGCGCGACGCGCGTCGAGAAGCCGTTCTCCGAGATCACGATCGTGGTCCGCGAACTGGGTGAGGCCGCCTAATGGGTCAGAAAGTCAATCCGGTCGGGCTGCGGCTCGGCGTAAACCGCACCTGGGACAGCCGTTGGTTCGCCGACGGCGCCCAGTACGGCAAGATGCTGCACCAGGATCTCGCGATCCGCGCCGCCCTGAAGAAGCGCCTGTACCAAGCCGGTGTCTCGCGCATCATCATCGAGCGTCCGCACAAGAAGTGCCGCATCACGATCTATGCCGCTCGTCCGGGCGTCATCATCGGCAAGAAGGGCGCTGACATCGACAAGCTCCGCAAGGACCTGTCGATCAAGACCGAAGGCGAAGTTCACCTGAACATCGTCGAGATCCGCAAGCCGGAAACCGACGCTCAACTGGTGGCCGAGTCGATCGCTCAACAACTCGAGCGTCGTATCGCCTTCCGTCGCGCCATGAAGCGTTCGATCCAGTCGGCCGTGCGTCTCGGCGCCAAGGGCATCCGGATCAACGTCTCGGGTCGCCTGGGCGGCGCTGAAATCGCTCGTATGGAGTGGTATCGCGAAGGTCGCGTGCCGCTGCACACGCTGCGCGCCGACATCGACTTTGGCTTCGCTGAAGCCAAGACCACCTACGGCATCATCGGCGTGAAGACCTGGATCTTCAAGGGCGAGGTGCTGGAGCATGATCCGATGGCGCTCGACAAGCGTCTCGCCACCGAGTCCGGTCCTGCCGGCGAAGGTGGTGGCCGTGAGCGCGGCGACCGTCCCGACCGGGGCGACCGTCGTGACCGTCGCGATCGCGCCTAAGGATTAGATCGCCATGCTGTCTCCGAAAAAGACCAAATTCCGCAAGCAGTTCAAGGGCCGCATCCACGGCACTTCGAAGGGCGGCACCCTGCTGAACTTCGGTTCGTACGGCCTGAAGGCCGTCGAGCCGGAGCGCATCACGGCCCGTCAGATCGAAGCCGCCCGTCGCGCCATTACTCGCCAGATGAAGCGTCAAGGCCGCGTCTGGATCCGTATCTTCCCGGACGTGCCGGTCACCGGCAAGCCGGCTGAAGTCCGGATGGGTAAGGGTAAGGGCGCCGTGGATTACTGGGCCGCTCGCGTGGCTCCGGGCCGCATCATGTTCGAAATCGACGGCGTGCCGGACGATGTCGCGCGTGAAGCTCTCCGCCTGGGCGCCGCCAAGCTGCCGATCCGCACCCGTGTTGTCACCCGCATCGATGCGGGCGTGGCCGTGGAGGCTTGATCATGAAGATTGCTGACATCCGGGGCCTGACCCCCGACCAGCTGGCCGACACCCTGATCAGCCTGAAGAAAGAGCAGTTCAATCTGCGCTTCCAGGCTGCCACGGGCCAGGTCGAGAAGACCCACCGCGTCAACGAGATCCGCAAGGATATCGCGCGGATCAAGACCGTGCTGCGCGCCAAGGCCGCGGCTTAAGGAGAACGATATGCCCAAGCGTATCCTCGAAGGGGTCGTCGTCTCCGACAAGGGCGATAAGACCGTCGTGGTGAAGGTTGAACGTACCATCGTTCACCCGATCCTGAAGAAGATCGTGCGTCAGTCGAAGAAGTACCACGCGCACGACGAATCCAACGCGTACAAGGCCGGCGAAGCAATTCGCATCGTCGAATGCGCTCCGAAGTCCAAGCTGAAGACCTGGGAAGCACTTCCCAAGGCTTCCGCTTAATCTGGAAGGTTTAGACCATGATCCAGATGCAAACTAACCTGGAAGTCGCTGACAATTCTGGCGCTCGCCGGGTCATGTGCATCAAGGTGTTGGGCGGCGCAGGCCGTCGCTACGCCAGCGTGGGCGACGTCATCGTCGTCTCCGTGAAGGAAGCCATCCCGCGTGGCCGCGTAAAGAAGGGTGACGTGCTTCGCGCCGTCGTCGTTCGCGTGAATCAAAATCTGAAGCGCAAGGATGGCTCGGTCATCCGCTTCGATAAGAACGCCGCGGTTATCGTGAACAAAGCTAGCGAGCCGGTCGGCACGCGGATCTTCGGCCCGGTTCCTCGTGAACTGCGCGCCAAGAACCACATGAAGATCATCTCCCTCGCTCCGGAGGTGCTGTAATGGCCGCTAAGATCAAGAAGGGCGACCGCGTCGTCGTTCTGGCCGGCAAGGACAAGGGCAAGCAAGGCGCTGTGACCCAAGTCCTTCCCAAGGACAACCGCGTTGTCGTGGAGGGCGTGAACATGGTTTCGCGTCACACCAAGGCCACGCAAGCCGACCCGCAAGGCGGCATCAAGCAAAAGGAAGCCGCGCTGCACGTCTCGAACGTCGCCATCGTGGACTCCAAGGGCAAGCCCACCCGCGTCGGCTTCAAGATCGAAGGCGACAAGAAGGTGCGCGTCGCCAAGACGACCGGCGAGGTGATCAATGGCTGATCAAGCTTACGAGCCCCGGCTGAAGACCGTTTATCGCGAGCGCATCCGCGCCGCGATGAAGGAGCAGTTCGGCTACACCAACGAGATGCAGATCCCCAAGCTGGACAAGATCGTCCTGAACATGGGTATCGGCGAGGCCGTGGCCGACTCCAAGAAGGCCCAGACCGCTCTGAAGGACCTGCAGGCGATCGCCGGCCAAAAGCCCGTCGCCACCAAGGCCCGCAAGTCGATCGCCGGCTTCAAGCTGCGCGAAGGCATGGTGGTCGGTGGTAAGGTCACCCTGCGCAAGGACCGGATGTACGAGTTCCTGGACCGCCTGGTCACGATCGCGCTGCCGCGCGTGAAGGACTTCCGCGGCCTGAACGGCAAGAGCTTCGACGGCCGTGGCAACTACGCCATGGGCCTGAAGGAGCACCTGGTGTTCCCGGAAATCAACTATGACCAGATCGAACAGATCTGGGGCATGGACATCATCGTCTGCACCACTGCGAATACCGATCAGGAAGCCAAGGCTCTCCTGAAGGAATTCCAGTTCCCGTTCACGAATTAAGAGCGGGCAGGGAAAAGAACCATGGCAAAGAAAAGCGCCGTCAACCGCAACGAGGCCGTCAAGGCCCTCGTCAAGAAGTTCGCCGAGAAGCGCGCGTCGCTGAAGGCGATCGCCAACGACGAAAGCCTGCCGCTCGAGGAGCGTTTCGACGCTCGCCTCAAGCTCGCCAAGCTGCCGCGTAACAGCGCCGCGATCCGCATCCGCAATCGCTGCGAAGTCACGGGCCGTCCGCGCGCCTACTACCGCAAGCTGAAGATGAGCCGGATTGCGCTCCGCGAACTGGGTTCGCAGGGTCAGATCCCCGGCCTCGTCAAGTCGAGCTGGTAAGGACGATCAGATGTCGATGAACGATCCCCTGAGCGACCTGATCGCTCGCATCAAGAACGCCGCCACGCGCAAGCGCAACAAGGTCTCGACGCCGGCTTCCAAGCTGCGCGCCCGCGTCCTCGACGTGCTGGCCGACGAAGGCTACATCCGTGGCTACTCGCTGATCGAGAAGCCCGGTGCGTTCCCCGAATTCGAGATCGAGCTCAAGTACTTCGACGGTGAGCCCGTGATCGCCGAGATTAGCCGCGTGTCCAAGCCTGGCCGTCGCGTCTATTCTTCGATCAAGGACCTGAAGCCGATCAAGAACGGCCTGGGCATCTCGATCCTTTCGACGCCGAAGGGCGTCATGTCGGACACCGCTGCACGCGACGCTAATGTCGGCGGCGAAGTCCTCTGCCGCGTCTACTAGGCGCGGGAGGGAAAGAGCATGTCACGTATCGGTAAGAAAGCCGTCGCAATCCCCTCGGGCGTCACCCTGACGCTCGAAGGTCAGACGGTCACGGTGAAGGGCCCCAAGGGTCAGTTGTCGTGGACCATCGCCGACGAAGTCGAAGTCAAGCAAGAGGGTGCTGAGCTCCTTCTGACTCCGCGCGTCGACACGAAGCGCGCCAAGGGCATGTGGGGCCTGTCCCGCACGCTGGTCGCCAACATGGTGCACGGTGTCACCGCCGGGTTCGAGGAAAGCCTCGAACTGGTCGGCGTTGGTTACCGCGCGGCCCTGAAGGGCACCGCCCTGAGCCTCCAGCTCGGCTTCAGCCACGATGTGGACGTTGAGGCTCCGGCCGGCGTCACCTTCGCTGTGCCGAAGCAGACCGAAATCAAGATCGCCGGCATTGATAAGCAGGTGGTCGGTGAGATTGCCGCGAAGATCCGCCGCATTCGTCCGCCCGAGCCGTACAAAGGCAAGGGTGTGCGTTATGCTGGCGAGAAGGTTCGCCGCAAGGAAGGCAAGAAGAAGTAAGCCATGGCGCTCTCTCCTCGTGAATCCGCGGCAAAGCGTGCGCAACGCACGCGTACCCGTCTCAAGAGCCTCGCTAACGGGCGTCCGCGCCTGTCGGTCTTCCGCTCGTCCAAGAACATCTACGCCCAGATCATCGATGATGAACGCGGCGTGACCCTGGCGTCGGCTTCCACTCTGGAAGCCGAAGGCAAGGGCGCGGACAAGGATGCCGCTGCCGCTGTCGGCAAGCTCGTCGCCGAGCGCGCCATCGAAAAGGGCGTCAAAGACGTCGTCTTCGATCGTGGTGGCTACATCTTCCACGGCCGGGTGAAAGCCCTGGCCGACGCCGCGCGCGAAGCCGGCCTGAACTTCTAAGGGAACAGAAATGGCTCGTGGTGAACAACAGCGCGGTGAAGGCGGTCAACGCCGTGACCGTCGCGACCGCAACGCCCCCGAAGAGCGGGTCGACAGCGACATCGTCGAAAAGCTCGTCCACATCAACCGCGTCGCCGCCACCGTGAAGGGTGGCCGTCGCTTCAGCTTCGCTGCTCTGATGGTCGTTGGCGACCAAAAGGGCCGCGTCGGCTTCGGTCATGGCAAGGCGCGTGAAGTGCCGGAAGCCATCCGCAAGGCGACCGAAGAAGCCAAGAAGACGATGATCCGCGTCCCGCTGCGTGAATCCCGCACCCTGCACCACGACGGCGCTGGCCGTTGGGGCGCCGGCAAGGTGATGATGCGCGCGGCGCCTCCCGGCACCGGCGTCATCGCCGGCGGTCCGATGCGCGCGGTTCTCGAAACCCTGGGCGTCCAGGACGTCGTGGCCAAGTCGACGGGTTCCTCGAACCCGTACAACATGGTTCGCGCCACGTTCGAGGCCCTGAAGGTCCAGTCGTCGCCCCGCCAGATCGCCGCCAAGCGCGGCAAGAAGGTTGGCGACATCCTCGGCCGTCGCGCCGACGGCGCTTCGTCGCCGGAAGCCATCGAGGGCTAAGTCATGGCTGAAGCTAAGCAAGTCACGGTCCGCCAAACGGGCAGCCCGATCCGTCGTGAAAAGGACCAGCGCGCCACGCTCGCCGGTCTGGGTCTCAACAAGCTGGGCCGTACGTCCACGCTGGAAGACACCCCGTCGGTCCGCGGCATGATCCGCAAGGTCGCGCACCTGCTGGAAATCGTCGAGTAGTCCGCTACACGACGACGAAATACGCCACCCCGGTGAAAGCCGGGGTGGTTTTCGTTTGGAATCTCATTTCGTCCCAATCTCACTTCTTGATTGAGTTCTTTGGCGATTTAGGGTTTTAAGCGCGCTCTGATTTTCAAAAGCCGAGTCCAGCCGCTGGCTGGGCGCAGATCTCCAAGGAGAGGCACATATGACTAAGCTGAACGAACTGGCCCCGCAGGAAGGCTCGACCAAGAACCGCATGCGCGTTGGCCGTGGTCCGGGTTCGGGCAAGGGCAAGACCGCCGGTCGCGGTGTGAAGGGCCAGAAGGCGCGCTCGGGCGTCGCCATCGCCGGCTTCGAAGGCGGTCAAATGCCGCTGCACATGCGTATGCCTAAGCGCGGCTTCAACAACCCCTTCCGCCTGGAGTTCGCTGAAGTGAACCTGTGGCGCCTGGAACAAGCCGTCGCTGCTGGCAAGTTCAAGGCCGGCGCCGAGCTGGCTCCTGCTGACCTGGTCGCCGCCGGCGTCATCCGTCGCGAACTGGACGGCGTGAAGCTGCTGGGCAAGGGCGAGATCAAGACCGCCCTGAAGCTGACCGTCTACTCGGCCACCGACGCCGCCATCAAGGCCGTCGAGGCCGCTGGTGGTTCGGTCACCGTGACCAAGAAGGCCAAGGCGGAAACCGCCGAAGCCTAAGACCTATGTCATCCCGGTGAGCGCCTGGCGCTCCGCCGGGACTTTGTTTCGACCGGGATGACAGAATTAGGGGGCTCGCCGTGACAACACGGCGGGCCTCACCTATTTGTGGCGCTCTCCTCGGATCAGCCTGATCCGAGAAACCAAATTTCAGAGCGTGGTCGCCGCCGAACGCGGTATCCACTTCCGGCAATCGCGCTCCTGAGTCGTGGGGATCTGAATGGCCTCGGCCGCCGAACAACTCGCAGCCAACATGAATTTCGCGTCGTTCCAAAAGGCGACCGAACTTCACAAGCGTATCTGGTTCACGATCATCGCTCTGGTCGTCTACCGTCTTGGCACCTACGTCCCGATCCCCGGTATCGACGCGGCCGCTTTCGAGCGCCTGTTCAGCGGTAACGCCGAGGGCATCCTCGGCATGTTCAACACGTTCTCGGGCGGCGCCGTGCAGCGCATGGCCATCTTCTCGCTGAACGTGATGCCCTACATCAGCGCCTCGATCATCGTGCAGCTGATGGGCACGGTTTATCCGCCGTGGGAGAAGCTGAAGAAGGAAGGCGGGGAGGCGGGTCGCAAGACCCTCAACCAGTATACCCGCTACCTGGCCGTGGTTCTGGCCGTCGTGCAGTCGGCCTCGATCGCCATCGGCCTGCAGGCCCAGCCTGGCGTGGTCGCCGGCGGCATCGGCCCGGCCTTCTTCGTGGCCTCGACGGTCGTGGCCCTGACGGGCGGCACCCTGTTCCTGATGTGGCTGGGCGAGCAGATCACCAGCCGCGGCGTCGGCAATGGCGTCAGCTTGATCATCTTCGCCGGCATCGTGGCCCACCTGCCCATGACCCTGGGCCAGCTGTTCGTGCAGGCCCAGACCTCGGGCAACTACACCCCGCTGTTCCTGATCCTGGTCGGCGCCGTCGGCGCCATCCTGGCCATCGTCTTCATGGAGCGCTCGCAGCGCCGCCTGCTGGTCCACTATCCCAAGCGCCAGCAGGGCAATCGCATGATCGGCGGCGAAAGCTCGTTCATGCCGCTGAAGATCAACACCTCGGGCGTCATCCCGCCGATCTTCGCCTCGTCGCTGCTGCTTCTGCCGACGACCGCCATGCAGTTCATGTCGACCGCGACCCTGCCGGAGTACCTGTCTTGGCTGCCCGGCGTGGTCGGCGCGCTGCAGCACGGCCACCCGGCGTTCCTGATCTTCTACGCCCTGCTGATCATCTTCTTCTCGTTCTTCTACACCTCGGTCGTGTTCAACCCCGAGGAGACGGCCGAGAACCTGCGCAAGTACGGCGGCTTCCTGCCGGGCATCCGTCCGGGCAAGCGCACCGCCGAGTACCTGGACTACGTGCTGACCCGCCTGACCGTGATCGGTGCGGCCTACATCACCGCCGTCTGCGTCGCGCCGGAGCTGGTGATGATGGCGATCAAGTCGAACCAGTTCGCCCTGGGCGGCACCTCGATCCTGATCGTCGTGACGGTGACCATGGACACCGTCGCCCAGATCCAGTCGCACCTGCTGGCCCACCAGTACGAGGGCCTGATCAAGAAGTCGAAGCTGCGCGGCGGTCGTAACCGCTAAGCCGGACTTCAATTTAATTGGAAGCGTCGGAAGCCGGTTTGTCACAAAACCGGCTTCCGTTTTCTTTCCCGGGGCTCTAGGTCTGCTTCGGGAGATCAGTCGGGCGTAGACTCGGCAGACGCGCGAAGGGGCTTAAATGAACTTGATCCTGTTCGGTCCGCCGGCAGCGGGGAAGGGGACCCAGGCCAAGCGCCTGGTCACCGAACGTGGCATGGTCCAGCTGTCGACCGGCGACATGCTGCGCGCCGCCATTGCCTCCGGCTCGGAGCTCGGCCAACGCGTCAAGGGCGTGCTGGACCGTGGCGAGCTGGTGACCGACGAGATTGTCATCGCCTTGATCGAAGACCGTTTGCCCGAGGCCGAAGCGGCCGGCGGCGCGATCTTCGACGGTTTCCCGCGCACCGTCGCCCAGGCTGAAGCTTTGGATAAGATGTTGGCGGCCCGTGGACAGAAGATCGACTCTGTTCTCCGACTCAAGGTAGACGAGCCAGCCCTGATTGAACGGATCAAGAAGCGATTCGAAGAGCAGGGCCGGCCAGACGACAATCCCGAAGTCTTCGTGAATCGTCTGGCTCAGTACAATGCCCAGACCGCGCCGCTGCTGCCTTACTATGAAGGGCAGGGGAAGCTCACGGAACTGGACGGAATGGGTTCGGTCGAAGCCGTCGCCAGTTCCATCGACAACGCCTTGAGCGTCGTCGCTTAAAGAAGCCCTGATTCACTGGATGTCTGGTGGATTCAGTTGTTGACGGAAGCGAAACGATCCCTATAACGGGGCGCTTCCGCGAAAGGGCGCGATCCGTGCGCGCCGGTTTTGGTCTCCAGACCGAGCCGGGCGCGCCGTTCGCGTCTTTAGTGCGTGACTAGGAGAACATTAGACGTGGCCCGTATCGCAGGCGTCAACATTCCGACGAACAAGCGCGTTCTGATCGCGCTTCAGTACATTCACGGCATCGGCCAACGGTCGGCCCGTGAGATCATCACCAAGGTGGGCATCGAGGATGCGCGTCGGGTCAATCAACTGACCGACGCCGAAGTCCTGCAGATCCGCGAGACGATCGACCGCGACTATACCGTCGAGGGCGATCTGCGCCGTGAGAACTCGATGAACATCAAGCGTCTGATGGACCTGGCCTGCTATCGCGGTCTGCGTCACCGTAAGGGCCTGCCGGTCCGCGGTCAGCGCACCCACACGAACGCTCGTACCCGCAAGGGTCCGGCCAAGCCGATCGCCGGCAAGAAGAAATAAGGTAGCCTGACGATGGCCAAGGAACCGGGTCGCGTTAAAAAGCGCGAACGCAAGAACATCACCTCGGGCGTGGCGCACGTGAACGCCTCGTTCAACAACACCATGATCACCATCACCGACGCCCAGGGCAACACGATCTCGTGGTCCTCGGCCGGCATGATGGGCTTCAAGGGCTCGCGCAAGTCGACCCCGTACGCCGCTCAAATGGCTGCGGAAGACGCGGGTAAGAAGGCTGCTGAGCACGGCGTGAAGACCCTCGAGGTCAACGTGTCGGGTCCGGGTTCGGGCCGTGAATCGGCTCTGCGCGCGCTGCAAGCCGCGGGCATGACCATCACGACCATCCGCGACGTCACGCCGATCCCGCACAACGGCTGCCGTCCGCCCAAGCGTCGTCGCGTCTAGTACTTTTTAGACCACTAATCTCCTTCGCCGGCTGCGCAAAACGCGGCCGGCGAGCCGCGTTCAAGGGACCCGACCACGTGATCGAAAGAAACTGGAACGAGCTGATCCGTCCTGAGAAGCCGCAAATCGAAACCGGCGCCGATGCGACCCGCAAGGCCCGGATCGTCGCCGAGCCGCTCGAGCGCGGTTTCGGTGTGACGCTCGGCAACGCCCTGCGTCGCGTTCTCCTCTCGTCGCTGCAAGGCGCAGCTGTCACCGCCATCCAGATCGATGGCGTTGTGCACGAGTTCTCCTCGCTCGAAGGCGTCCGCGAAGACGTCGTCGACATCGTTCTGAATATCAAGCAACTGGCCGTTCGGATGCATGCCGAAGGCCCGAAGCGCATGACCCTGCGCGCCACGGGCCCCGGCCCGGTGACCGCTGGTCAGATCGAAACCCCGGCCGACATCGAAATCCTGAACCCCGACCACGTGCTCTGCACGCTGGACGACGGCGCTTCGGTGCGCATGGAATTCACGGTCAACAACGGCAAGGGCTACGTCCCGGCCGACCGCAACCGTCCGGAAGACGCGCCGATCGGCCTCATCGCCGTCGACGCCCTGTACTCGCCGGTCAAGCGCGTCGCCTACCGTGTCGAGCCGACCCGTCAAGGCCAGTCGCTGGACTATGACAAGCTGGTTCTGGAAGTCGAAACTAACGGCGCCGTCACTCCGGTGGACGCCGTGGCTTACGCCGCCCGGATCCTGCAAGACCAACTGCAGATCTTCATCACCTTCGAGGAACCGAAGGCCAAGTCGGCCGACGAGTCCAAGCCGGAACTGCCGTTCAACCCGGCCCTGCTGAAGAAGGTCGACGAGCTGGAACTGTCGGTCCGTTCGGCCAACTGCCTGAAGAACGACAACATCGTCTACATCGGCGACCTGATCCAGAAGACCGAAGCCGAGATGCTCCGCACCCCGAACTTCGGCCGCAAGTCGCTGAACGAGATCAAGGAAGTTCTCGCCGGCATGGGCCTGCACCTCGGCATGGACGTGCCGAACTGGCCGCCGGAGAACATCGAAGACCTGGCCAAGAAGTTCGAAGACCAAATCTAAGACTTCTAGCCTATCGCGCTAAATCCGGGCCGCTTCGCAAGAGGCGGCCTGGGCCTTTTGAAGCCGCTGACGCGGTGGAGGGCCCCGGCGCTTCGCTCTGACCCGGTCGGGACGGACCAGGATTGGTGACAATCAGGCGCTCACACGTTTTGCGCCGCTCGGGCTTCTCGCCCAGGAGATAGAAAATGCGTCACGGTAAGGCTCACCGTAAACTCGGCCGTACTTCGGCTCACCGCATCGCCATGTTCGCGAACATGTCGGCCTCGCTGATCAAGCACGAGCAGATCGTCACCACCCTGCCGAAGGCCAAGGAACTGCGTCCGATCGTCGAAAAGCTGGTCACCCTGGCCAAGCGCGGCGACCTGCATGCGCGTCGTCAGGCCATCAGCTCGGTTCGCGACGTCGAACAAGTCGGCAAGCTCTTCGCGGTCCTCGGCCCGCGCTACAAGGACCGTCAGGGTGGCTACATCCGCGTCCTGAAGGCCGGCTTCCGCTACGGCGACAACGCCCCGCTGGCCGTCATCGAGTTCGTCGACCGCGACGTCTCGGAAAAGGGCAAGGACTCGGGTCCGGTCTACACGAACGAAGCCGAAGACTAAGATTTTCAGCGCAAGCTGACGCGAAGGCCCCGGAGAGATCCGGGGCCTTTTTCGTTGGCGGCTATCGCGCGCGCGGTGGCGAAGCGTCGACCGCGATCAGGCAGGCCTGGGCGATGAGCCCGACCAGGGTCCCCATGACCACAAAGGTCGAGACCTCCAGGATCCCGGGCGCGATCTGCTTGGCGGTGAGATCGTAGGGCAGCTTCAGGATGGTGCGCGCCATGTGGAAGCTGTTCATGCCGCCCATCATCACACCCAGCAGAGGGCCCGCCAGGCGTAGCTCGGCCAGGACGCGACGCCATTGGCGCCCTTGAAACGCCAGCAGCGGCGCAAAGAGCATGGCCGCGGCCAGGGCGATGAAGAGACACTTCTGGGGTGTCGCCGCACTCGCGAACACCGCCTCAAGCACTGAAATCAAGATCTCGCCTCCATGACTGGGATTTGAGATTACGTCTGTAGTCCAATTGGTCAAGGCATCGATCTGCGCCGAGCGATCAGCCTGCTGGCTTGCAGGCTCGCGCGGAGATCCCCGCCACGTATTCGGCGAGCGGTTTCAGGCCCATGGCCGCGCGACGCTGGTCCAGATTGGCCGGATCCTCGGTCTTGAACGGGGTCCAGACGCCGCCGGTACATTCGCCCTGGCTGCCGTATCGCTGGGGGCGTCTCTCGCCGATCGCCACGCGGTCGTAGAGCATGGCGTAGCTGAGCGGCCGGGTCTTGCCTTCGAGGGCCAGTGTTTCCAGTTGCGCCAGGACCTCGGCCTGGAAGGCCGGGTCTTGGTCGGCGTGCTGGACGATCAGGAAGGCGGCGCTGTCGGCGTCCTTGCCATAGTCCGGGATCGTGAACCACCCGTGGGTCTTCAGTCGCGCCTTCAGCCAGGCGGTATTGGCCTCGTCGGCGCCGCAACTCTCCAGGGACACGATCCGGAAGGCGTAACCGAAGGCCGGTTCAGAGAGCCCGGCAGCCCAGAGCGTACGCGTGAAGGCGATGTCGAACTGAGAGCGCCTCAACACATCGTTCGCGGCGCGCCGCAAAAGCTCGGCGACCTCGGCCGACGTCGCTTCGAGCGCCGACCTGGCGTAGGGCGTCGCGCGGCTATAGGGCGCCGGGACGTCGCGACCCGCCAGGGCGTCCGCCTTCAACGTCGCGGCGGTCGCGATCGCCGCATTGGCCGCGGCCTGGTCGGCGTCGAAGGACGGCGAGGTGTCCTTGAGCACCGTCATCGCGACGTCGCGCGCATCAGTCTTGCAGGAGAAGACCTGAGCTTGGGCTGACGTGACGCCCAGCCCGCAGGCGAGCACGACGGCGGCGAGGAGGGGAGACGATTTCATGCGGCCAAGCGAAGAGGCTAGCTCTTCGGCTTCACCGGCCGCGCCGGATTGCCGACCACCGTCGCGCCCGGCGCCACGTCACGGGTGACCACCGCGCCGGCCCCGATCACCGCGTCGTCGCCGATCGTCACGCCGGGCAGGATGATCGCGCCGCCGCCGATCCAGACGTTCTCGCCGATATGGATGGGCTTGCCGGACTCCTGGCCCGTGCGGCGCTCCACCGGATCGCGCGGATGGTCGGCAGTCAGGATCTGCACGCCCGGACCGATGGCCGTGGCCGCGCCAATCGTGACCTCGGCAACGTCCAGGATCACGCAGTTGAAGTTCATGAACACGCGGTCGCCGAGACGGATGTTGTAGCCGTAGTCGACGAAGAACGGCGCGCGGATGGCGACGTCCGCGCCCACCGCGCCCAGGCCCTGGGCCAGCAGGAGCGGGCGCTCGTCCAGGCCCGAGGCGTTATAGCGGTCCATCCAGGTCTGGGCCGCGCGCTGGTCGGCCTGCAGTTCGGCATCGACGACATAGAGCTCGCCGGCCAGCATCCGTTGCTTCTGGGTCTTCACGCTAGGCTTACTCCTTGGTCAGGTCTTGGCGGCGGAACAGGAACACCGCCGCCGCGGCCAGGGCTATGGTCCAAACGACCAAAGCCGCCAGGGCCGCGCCAGCCGAGCCGCTGGCGGCGCCGAGCTGGTTGGGATCCAGCAGGCTGGCGCGCAGCAGGTCGGCGTCGAACACCGGCATGGCCAGCAGCTTCCAGCTGGGCTGGCCCTGTTCCATCAGGCGCAGGGTGCTGGCCAGGATGGTCTGGATGAACCGCGCGCCCAGGCAGACGATGACCACGCCCATGGTCGAGCGCGAGATCACGCCGACCAGCGCGGCCAGGGCCGCCAGGGTCATGGCCTCCAGCCAGGTGATGGCCAGCACGCCCAGCACGTCGAAGCCATTGGCCCCGAACATCGAGGCGGCGAAGGTCTTGCCGTTGATCGCCGCGCCGAGCACGGCCGCGATCACCGACAGGACGGCGGTCAAAACGAGGCTCCAGAAGATCGCCTCGCCCACGACAAGCAGCTTGGCCAAGAGCAGGTTCTGTCGGGTGTTGCGCGGGGTCAGGAGGCGCCACGTCTCCCAGCGATAGTCGCCGGCCAGCACGGCCGCCGCGCCGATCATCAGGAACAGCGCGTCGAAGGTGGCCGCGCCGCTGGACAGCGCCTTGATCACCTGGTCGACCAGGCCGATCCCCAGGCCCGGCATCGGCTTCTTGATCATGAAGCGCAGGAAGAGGTCGCCCCCGACGCTGAGGATGAAGCCCACGATGGGCGCGAAACAGAAGCCCCAGAACAGGGCCGAGCGGTCGCGCAGCAGACGGAAGCGTTCGGCGGCGATGGCGTCGGTGAGCATCAGAGCGCTCCTTCGCTGGAAGGCTGGGCCGTCTCGAGAGTCCTGAGGTAGACGCCTTCGAGGTCGGCGTCGCGCCAGCGGGCCTCGGTGATCTCGACCCCGGCCTCGACCAGGCTGCGGATCAGGGCGGGGGCCTCGTCGCGGCGGATGTCGGCCAGGGCCGCGTCGGCGCCGTCGGCGACGCCCTTGGCGCCCAGAACGGCCAGGACCTGGGCGATGGGCGAGGCGGTCGTGATGCGCAGGCGGGCCTCGCCGGCGGTCAGCTCGGCCACGGCCCCTTCGGCCACGACCTTGCCCTTGGACAGGATGGCCACCCGGTCGCAAACGCGGCGCACCTCGTCCAGCTGGTGGCTGGCCAGGATGACCGTGACGCCCTCGCGCTGGGCCAGGTCGACGATCAGGGCGCGGATCTCCTGGATGCCGGCCGGGTCCATGCCGCTGGTCGGCTCGTCCAGGATCACCAGCTCGGGCTTGGTGAAGAAGGCCGCGGCCAGGCCCAGGCGCTGCTTCATGCCGACCGAGTAGCCCGAGGTCGAGCGGTCGGCGGCGTGGGCGATGCCGACGCGCTCCAGCCAGCCGTCGATGTCGACGCCTTTGGCCCCGCTCTCCAGGGCCAGCATCTTCAGGGTGTCGCGGCCGGTGAGGTAGGCCGGATAACGCGGCGTCTCGATCATCGCCCCGATCTTGCGCAGGGCGGTGATGTCGCCGGGCGCGGCGCCCGACAGGCGCACCGCGCCGCTGGTGGGACGCACCAGGCCCAGAGCGATGCGGAAGAGGGTGCTCTTACCGGCGCCGTTGGGGCCCAGGACCCCGAACACGCCGCCGGCGGGAATGGCCAGAGAAAAGTCGTCGAGGGCGCGCACCGCCCCGTAGGTCTTGGTGAGGCGGTCGGCCTCCAGGGCGATCGACATGCGGGATTCCCGTGCGCCGATGAGTCGGCTCGACGGGGGGACTATGGCGACCCGGGGGGCGTGCGCCAAGTTAAGAGCCGGTCATGCGGCCGGCGAACACGGGTTGTCATATGGCTGCAACGTGGGACGTCGATCAGGGGCGAGATTTCGGTTTCATGAGTGCGTCCATGCTGGTCCGCCGCTTCCTGTCCCTGGCCCTCGCCGCTGGCCTGGCTCTATCGGCCGGCATGGCCCAGGCGCGCGAGAAGGCGCCGCACCTGACGATCCTGGTGTCGATGGACGGCTTCCGCGCCGACTATCTGGATCGCGGCGTGACTCCGAACCTGAAGGCCCTGGCCGACGACGGCGCGCGCGGGGCGATGCGGCCCTCGTTCCCGACCCTGACCTATCCGAACCACTACACCCTGGTGACCGGCAAGCGTCCGGACCGCAACGGCGTCGTGGGCAACGAGATGGAGGACGCCGTCATCGGCGGCCCCAAGTTCACGATGAACGCCGAGACGGCCAGCGACGTGCGCTGGTGGAACCAGGCCAAGCCGTTCTGGTGGTCGGTCGAGCGCCAAGGCAAGAAGGCCGCCGCGATGTTCTGGCCGGGCTCGGAGGTCGCGATCGCCGGTGTCCGGCCCACTCACTGGATGAAGTATGACCACGACCTGGCCTATGACGCCCGCGTCGACCAGGTCTTCGCCTGGATGGACAGCGGCGACGGTCCGCCCCTGGCCTTCACCACCCTCTATTTCGACGCCGCCGACACCGAGGGCCACCATTACGGTCCCAACTCGCCGGAGCTGCTGGCGGCCGTGGCCGAGCTGGACCGCAACATCGGCCGCTTGGTCGAGGGGCTGAAGGCGCGGGGCCGGTTCGAGAACACCGACATCGTCATCGTCGCCGACCATGGCATGGCCCCGCTGCCGTCCGCTAACCGCGTGGTGCTGGATGACCTGATCGACCTCTCCAAGATCCACTTGGTGACCAAGGGCGCGGTGACCAGCTTCTCGCCCGAGCCCGGCCAGGCCAAGGCGGTCGAGGCGGCGTTCCTTAAGACGCCGCTTCCGCACATGACCTGCTGGAAGAAGGCCAAGATCCCGGCCCGCTACCACTACGGCCGCAACCCGCGCGTGCCGGCTATCGTCTGCCTGTCGGAGACCGGCTGGTACACCACCACCCTCGAGGCCCGGAAGAAGCCCGGCAAGTGGGATGGCAAGGATGGCGGCGCGCACGGCTTCGACCCTTATGATCCCAACATGCGCGCGGTGTTCGTGGCCCACGGCCCGTCGTTCAAGTCCGGCGTCGTGCTGCCGGCCTTCGACAATGTCGACGTCTATCCGCTGCTGGCCAAGGTGACCGGCGTGAAGCCCGAAAAGGTCGACGGCTCGCTGAAGATCGTGGGTCAGGCGCTGCGCTAGCCTGCTCGCGTCTCGTAGATCGAGATCGAGCCGCTGGGCGTGGCGATGCGGTCGCGTTCGGACACCGCCGACAGGCCGCTGGATCGCATCAGGCCGGGCAGGGCGCCGACGGCGTTGAACTCGGTGCGCTCGAAGCCGTCCACGGCCTGGACGAAGCGGAACAGCAGTCGCATCAGCCCGCGCTGGCGGCCGTAGTCGGCGATCAGCACCCGGCCGCCGGGGCGCACCGTCCGCGCCATGGCCTGCAGGATCGCGGCCTTCACCGGCACGTCGCACTGGTGCAGCACCAGACTGGAGATCACCGCGTCGGCGACCTCGCGTCCGACCAGGGCCTCGGCGTGGTCGCCCAGGCCCTGGCGCCACTCGATATCGACCCCGGCCCGCTGGGCCTTGGCGCGGGCGATGGCCAGCACGGTCGGATCCGGATCGATCCCGACCATCCGCACGCCCGGCCGCGCGCGCTTGATGGCGATGGCCTGCGAGCCGGTGCCGCAGCCGATGTCGACGATCAGCTCGCCGTCGCGCGGGGCCAGGGCCGACAGCAGCGCCTTGCGCCAACGCCCCTCGCGGCTCACGAGCGCCAGGACGAGATCATAGGCGCGTGTTAGTTCGGGGCGTCCCAGGGCGGGGACGTAGTGGGCTTGTTCGGTCATCGAGATCCTCCTCGCCGCCAACATGGCGGATCGCGGGAGGGGGTCTTGGACCGAACGCTTGGAGGTCTTGCGTGGCCGGAAACGCCGGATGGTCCGGGAAGATCTGGATTGGCCGAGACTGGTGGTGCTTCGAGGGCGCGAGCGGCGACTCGCGGACCCACGGCCACCTCTGCGCCCAGGTCGTGGTGGGGCTGGACGGGCCGGCGCGGGTCGAAGCCGAGCAGGGCGTTGTCGAGGCGTCTGTCGTCCTTATCCCGCCGGGCGTGCGCCATCGGCTGCTGGGTGGTCCGATCCGAGCGGTCTATCCGAGACCGTTGGGTCGTTTGGCGCGGCGCTGGGACGTCGCCGGTTGGTCCGCCGTAGCACCCGCGCCCGCGGAATGGACGCCGCGGCTGACCAATGGCGACTTCGTCGAGACGCTGAACGCTGAAGCGGCCCTGGGCGAGGCCACCGCGATCGATCCCCGCCTGAAGCTGGCCCTGCACGCGCTGGACGGCGAACTCAGCCTGGCGGACCTCGCCGCGCGAGCGGGTCTCTCGGCGCCGCGCTTGCGCGCCTTGGCCCAGACCGAACTGGGCGCGCCGTTGGCCCACTGGCGGCTGTGGCTGCGACTGGAGACGGCCCTGCTGCGCCTGCGGGCCGGGGAGGGGCTGGCCATCGCCGCCGCCGAGGCGGGCTTCGCCGACCAGTCGCACCTGAACCGCGCCATGAGCCGCTTCTTCGGCATCACGCCGCTGACTGTCGCGCGGCTACTTGCCTAGATAGTTTCGATATGCGTTAAATATTGTCGTTCATTGGAAGGATCTCCGCCATGTCCGACTCTCGCCCTGGCCTGGTCTCGGCCCTCGTCTACCGCGACCCCAAGGCCGCCATCGCCTTCCTAGAGAAGGCGTTCGGTTTCGACCTCTCCCTGCTGATCGAGGACGCCGAGGGCAACCTGGCCCACTCGCAAATGGAATATGCCGGCCATCGCATCATGATCGGCAACGAGTGGAGCGAGAACCACGCCAGCCCCGCTTCGGTTGGAACCAAGAACACCCAGTCGGTTCACATCTACATCGCCGCCGACGTCGATGGTCATTGCGAGCGCGCCAAGGCGGCCGGGGCCGAGATCCTGGCGCTGCCGGAGACCCAGTTCTACGGCGCGCGCACCTATCGCTGCCGCGATCCCGAGGGCCACATCTGGACGGTATCGGCCGATGTCGAGGTCGTCTCGACCGACGAGATGGAAAAGCGCAGCGGCCTGAAGATCGCGGTCGGGGCGGGATGATCACTCCGGACGACTTCCGCCGCCTGGCCCTGTCGATGCCGCAGGCGATCGAGAGCTCGCACATGGGCACGGCCGACTTCCGGTGCGGCAGGATATTCGCGACCCTAGGCAACCCGGACGCCGACTGGGCGATGGTCAAGCTGACGTCGGAACAGCAGGAGATGCGCGTCGAGGCCGAGCCGGACGTCTTCGTCCCGGTGCCCGGCGGCTGGGGCAAGGGCGGGGCGACGCGCCTGCGCCTGGCCGCCTGCGACGAGGCCACCGCGCGTGGCGCCCTGATGGACGCCTGGCGCAACGTCGCGCCGAAGAAGCTGCTGTGAGCGAGGCGCTGGACCGAACCCTGGCCGCGCTGGCCGACCCGCACCGGCGGCGGGCGGTCGACCTGCTGCGCGAGCGACCGCGCCGGGCCGGCGAGCTCGCCGAGAGCCTAGGCCTGACGCCGCCCGCCATGAGCCGCCATCTGCGCGCCCTGCGCCAGTCCGGCCTGGTCGAGGAGAGCCATCCGGAATTCGACGCCCGGGTTCGCGTCTACCGCTTGCGGCCGGAGCCGATGGCCCAGCTGAAGGCCTGGCTGGAGGCGGCCGAGGACCACTGGGTCGACCAGCTGTCGGCCCTGAAGGCGCATGTGGAGAGTAAGACCAAGTGAGTTCCAAGATCCTGGTCGCCTTGCGTATCGCCGCCGCGCCCGAGGTGGTGTTCGACGCCTTCACCGATGACATCGCCCTGTGGTGGCGGCCCAACACCCTGTTCTCGTTCACCCCGCGCTCGCCGGGCGTCATGGCGTTTGAGGATGGCAGGCTGGTCGAGCGCCTGGCCTCGGGCAAGGTGTTCGAGGTCGGCAAGGTCAGCGTCTGGGAGCGCGGCGCGCGGCTGGTGTTCGGCTGGCGGCAGGCCAGCTTCGAACCCGGCATGGACACCGAGGTCGAGGTCCGCTTCGACGCCGTGGATGACGGCACCCGCGTCACCGTCGAGCATCGCGGCTGGGACACGGTGCCGGCGCAGAACGTGGCCCGTCACACCTTCCCGAACGCCGTCTTCCTGCAGCGTCACGGCGAATGGTGGAGGGGGCTCCTGGCGGGGCTTGCGGCTCGCGCCAACAGCGTCCACCTAGGGACCGCCGGGGAGGGCGAGCAATGAACCAACCGATCACGGGCGTCAAAAGACAGGCCGCCCTGGGCTTCATCTTCGTCACCGCGACCCTGGACGTGCTGTCCCTGGGCGTGATGATCCCCGTCCTTCCCAACCTGGTGAAGTCGTTCGGCGGCGGCGACACCGCCGTGGCCGCCGACTGGACGGTGCTGTTCGCCACCACCTGGGGCGTGATGCAGTTCTTCTGCTCGCCGATCCTGGGCCTGATGTCCGACCGCTGGGGTCGCCGGCCGGTGATCCTGACCTCGATCTTCGGCCTGGGCGTGGACTTCCTGTTCATGGCCTTCGCGCCCAGCCTGTGGTGGCTGTTCGTCGGGCGGATCTTCAATGGCATGACGGCGGCCAGCTTCTCCACCGCCAGCGCCTATGTCGCCGACGTGACCACGCCCGAGAACCGCGCCAAGGGGTTTGGCCTGATGGGCGCGGCGTTCGGCGTCGGCTTCACCTTCGGCCCGGCCCTGGGCGGCTGGTTGTGGCAGTTCGACCATCGCGCGCCGTTCCTGGTCTGCGCGGCCCTGGCGCTGTGCAACTGGCTGTACGGCTTCTTCGTCCTGCCCGAGTCCCTGCCGCCCGAGCGCCGCCAGCCGCGCTTCGACTGGAAGAAGGCCAATCCGGTCGGTTCGCTGCACCTGCTGCAAAAGCATCCTGGCCTGCTGGGCCTGGCGGGCGTGGGTTTCCTGTTCCAGCTGGCCCACAATGTCCTGCCCAGCGTCTTCGTGCTGTACATGGGCTTCCGCTATGGCTGGAGCCCGGACACCATCGGCCTAACGCTGATGGCCAGCGGCATCTCCGGCATCCTGGTCCAGGCCCTGATCGTCGGCCGGGTGGTCAAGGCGGTGGGCGAGCGCGGGGCGCTGCTGATCGGCCTGTTCTCGGGCTTCGCCGGCTTCATGATCTACGCCCTGGCCCCGACGGGCTTACTCTATCTGTGCGGCCTGCCGCTGTTCGCGCTGACCGGCCTGATCCAGCCGGGCCTGCAGGGCCTGATGACCCGCCGGGTGCTGCCCAACGAGCAGGGCCAGCTACAGGGCGCCAACTCGGCCATGATGGGCATCGCCTCGATCATCGGTCCGCCGCTGTTCCTGCTGCCGTTCGCCTTCGCCATCCGCCACGACGCGACCCTGCATCTGCCAGGCCTGCCGGTGCTGATCGCGGCGGTCCTGATGCTGGCCTCGACGGTCCTGGCCTACGCCAAGGCGCGTCCGCTGCCCCAAGTCGAGCCCAAGCCGGAACCGCAAACCGCCTGAACGCCTTAGACTCGCCCGAAAGCTCGGCTGAGGTCGCGAGGAACGTTAGGAGCCCTACTTGAAGACCATCCTTCGCGCCCTGCTGCCTGTCGCCGTGTTGCTGGCCGCCTGTTCCAACCCGACCGGCCAGACCCAGGCTCAGCAGATTCCCGACATGCCGGCGCCGACCAAGCGCGTCCCGGCCGACGCGGCGACGATGAAGATGTCGTTCTCGCCGGTCGTGAAGCGGGCCGCCCCGGCCGTGGTCAATGTCGCCAGCCGCAGGGTGGTGCGCCAGCGCGTCGATCCGTTCTGGGACTTCTTCTCGGGCGGCGGCGCGCCGCGCGAGCAGGTGCAGGGCTCGCTGGGCTCGGGCGCGATCGTCCGCGCCGACGGGGTGATCATCACCAACCACCACAACATCGAAGGCATCGTCGAGGGCAAGGGCGACATCACCGTCCAGCTGGCCGACCGCCGCGAGTTCCCGGCCACCGTGCTGCTGGACGATCCGCGCGCCGACCTGGCCGTGCTCAAGATCGACACCAAGGGCGAGAAGCTGCCCGTCATGGCCATCGACGACCAGGAACAGCTGGAAGTCGGCGACCTGGTCCTGGCCATGGGCAACCCGTTCGGCGTCGGCCAAACGGTGACCAACGGCATCGTCTCGGCCCTGGCCCGCACCGATGTCGGCGCGGCCGACTTCGGCAGCTACATCCAGACCGACGCGGCCATCAATCCGGGCAATTCCGGCGGCCCGCTGGTCGACATGGACGGCGACCTGGTCGGCATCAACACCTTCATCATCTCGCGCTCGGGCTCGTCCTCGGGCGTCGGCTTCGCCATCCCCGCCGCCGTGGTCCGTCAGGTGGTCGGCGCGGCCCTGGGCGGCGCCCACAGCGTCGTGCGGCCATGGCTGGGCGTGAAGGGCCAGCCGGTCACCGGCGATATCGCCCGCAGCCTGGGCATGACCGTCCCGCGCGGCGTGCTGATCGCCCAGGTCTATCCTGGCGCGTCGGCCGATCGCGCCGGCCTGAAGGAAGGCGACGTCATCCTGTCGATCGACGGCCGGCCGGTGAACGACGAGGGCGGCGGCGCCTTCGCGATCGGGGCCCACAAGGTCGGCGACCGCGTGCCGATGGTGATCCAGCGGGGCGAACGCGAGCAGACCGTCACGGTCCGCGCCGAGGCCGCGCCCGAGAGCCCAGCCCGTGACGAGCGCGCCATCACCGGCAACAACCCGTTCAATGGCGCCACGGTGCTGAACCTGTCGCCGGCGACGGCCCAGGACCTGGGCGTCGACCCATTCGCGGGCAAGGGTGCGCTGGTGACCAAGATCGCGCCCGGCTACGCCCAGAACTGGATGCGCCCAGGCGACTTCGTCCGCACCGTGAACGGCAAGACGATCAACACCGTCGCCGATCTGGTGACGGCTGCGGCGACCAAGCCAGCCCGCTGGAACGTCACCATCGAGCGGGGCGGCCAGCTGATCCAGGCGCAGTTCTAGGGACTTGGCTCCGGCGGCCTGCTAGAACGGACTCATGTCCGATCTCTTTCAGGCCGCCGGTCTGACTCCCCACGCGCCCGCGCCGCTGGCCGACCGCCTGCGGCCCCAGAGCCTCGACGAGGTGGTGGGCCAGCAGCATCTGCTGGGTCCCGAAGGCCCCATCGGCCGCATGGCCGCCGCCCATCGCCTGGCCTCGATGATCCTTTGGGGGCCGCCCGGCACCGGCAAGACCACGATCGCCCGCCTGTTGGCCAAGGCGGGCGGCTACGAGTTCCACCAGATCTCGGCGGTGTTCTCAGGCGTCGCGGACCTGAAGAAGGCCTTCGAACAGGCCCGCGTGCGTCGCGCCGCTGGCCAGAGCACCCTGCTGTTCGTCGACGAGATCCATCGCTTCAACCGCGCCCAGCAGGACGGTTTCCTGCCGTTCGTGGAGGAAGGGATCGTCACCCTGGTCGGCGCCACGACCGAGAACCCCTCGTTCGAGCTGAATGGCGCTTTGCTGTCGCGCTGCCAGGTCTTCGTGCTGAAACGCCTGGGCGAGGAGTCGCTGGACCAGTTGCTGCAACGCGCCGAGGTCGCCGAGAACCGCCCGCTGCCGATCGACGCCGAGGCGCGGTCGACCCTGGTGGCCATGGCCGACGGCGACGGCCGTTACCTGCTGACCCTGGCCGAGACCCTGTTTTCGATCGGGACCGACAGCCCGCTGAACCCGACGCAGCTGGGCCAGTTCCTGCAGAAGCGCCGCCCGGCCTACGACAAGGACCGCGAGGAGCACTACAACCTGATCTCGGCCCTGCATAAGTCGGTGCGCGGCAGCGATCCGGACGCGGCGCTGTACTGGCTGGCGCGGATGCTGGAGGGCGGCGAGGACCCGCTGTTCATCGCCCGTCGCCTGGTGCGCATGGCTTCCGAGGACATCGGCGCGGCCGACCCGCTGAGCCTGCTGCTGACTACGGCGGCCAAGGACGCCTACGACTTCCTGGGATCGCCCGAGGGTGAGCTGGCCCTGGCCCAGGCCGTGGTCCACATGGCGTCGGCGCCCAAGTCGAACGCTGTCTACAACGCATACAAGGCCGCCCGCCGCGCCGCCAAGGAGACCGGCAGCCTGATGCCGCCGTCGCACATCCTCAACGCCCCGACCAAGCTGATGAAGTCGCTGGGCTATGGCGACGGCTACGCCTACGACCACGATGTCGAGGGCGGCGTCTCGGGCCAGAACTACTTCCCGGACGGCATGGAGCGCCGGCGCTTCTACGAGCCCAAGCCGATCGGCGCCGAGGCGAAAGTGCGTGAGCGCTTGGAAGCCTGGGGCAAGGTGCGTAAGGACGGCAAATGAGCAGTCCGAAATTCCGCCGTCCGCCTGGTGTCGCCAAGCCCAAGGCCATCGAGTGCCCGATCAACCTCACGCCGGAGGAGGTCGAGGCCGCCAAGTCGTGGGTTCTCTACGAGGACGAGGCGATCATCGTACTGGACAAGCCGGCGGGCCTCTCCAGCCAGGGCGGCCGGATCAAGGCCCATACGCTGGACGACCTGCTGTGGGCGTTCGCCAAACCGGGCAAGGCGCGGCCGCGTCTGATCCACCGCCTGGACCGCGACACCTCGGGCGTGATCCTGACGGCCAAGACCAAGCCGGGCGCGGCCTTCCTGGGCGAGGCCATGATGGCCAAGCGTTTCCGTAAGAGCTACCTGGCCATTGTTGCGCCGGGCGCGCCGGAGCCCAAGGGCGGCATGATCGACAGCCCGCTACGCCGGGAGTCGATCGGCCGCGAGGCCTATATGCGGGTCTGTGAGCCCGACCATCCGGACGCCGAGACCGCCCGCAGCCGCTATCGCACCCTGGCCAGCAACGGCGTGGCCGCGCTGGTCGAGCTGTCGCCGGATACTGGCCGCATGCACCAGCTGCGGGTTCATATGGCCTCGATCGGCCGCCCGTTGGCCGGCGACAGCCGTTATGGCGGGGCGCTGATGCTGGGCGGCGCGGCCGTGCCGCGCCTGATGCTGCACGCCGTGCGCCTGACCTTCCCGCATCCGCTGGGCGGCGAGCGCAAGGTCACGGCCCCGCTTCCGGCGGATTTCAAGGCGATGCTGGAGGCGCTGGATCTACCGCTTCCGGAACAGCCAGGTTCCGAGGCCGTTGATCAGGTCTGAAGAGGCTAGAGCCATGAAGATCGCTAAACCCCTGATCGCCGCCGCCCTGTCGGGCCTGTTGCTGGCCGCCTGCGCTACCGCGCCGACCGTCTATCGCGCCCAGGCCGGTGCGCCGACCGACGTCGGCTACTCCGAATATCGCCTGGAGGCGGGCCGTTATCGCGTCACCTTCCAGGGCGGCCCCGGCGCGTCCGAGGCCCAGATCGCCGACTACGCCCTGCTGCGGGCCGCCGAACTGGCGATCCGCGACGGCTATGACTGGTTCCGGGTCGCGGACCGTTCTACCTCGTCCAGCGGCTACAATCGCGGGCCCCGGATGTCGGTCGGAGGCGGCTCGGCGAGCTTCGGCCGTCGCTCAAGCGTCGGCATCGGCCTGGGCACCAGCTTCGACCTTGGCCCTGGCCCGGCGTTCTCGCGCTCGATCGAGGTGGTGTTCGGCAAGGGCGCGGTCCCTCGCGATCGCGACGCCTATGACGCGCGGGATGTGGTCAAGAACGTCGGCTACGGCCGTCAGCAGACCTAAGGCTTAAGCCGCCGCCTGCCTGGCCAGCGGATAGTTGGCGCGCAGCGAGGCGTGGGTCAGGCCGGCCGTGTCGGCGGCGGCGAAATAGCCTTCCTGCGGCAGGCCCTGCAGGATGGTCATCGGCGCCAGGCCACGGGCGTCACGACCGAAGGCCATGATGTCCATCGCGATCTTGCCCGCTTCGCCCGACAGGTCCGAGGCGTCCAGGGTCAGGCCGGCCACGCGGGCGTCGCGCAGCACGCGCAAGGCTTCCTTGTCCGGCGGCACGCGGGCGATGACGCCGCGGGTCAGAGCACGCAGCAGGCCGACCACTTCCAGCAGGCGACCGGCGGGCGTACCGCGGGTGACGTCGACCAGTTCGATCTGGACGCCGCCGCGCAGTAGGGCCAGCGACAGACCGGCCGTACCGGTCAGCAGGTCGCGGCCGCGCTGGGTGCCCAGGGTGCGGAACGAGGCCGGCAGGATCAGTTCGGGCGTGTTGGGGCCTTGGGCCGAACGGGCGAAGACCGCCGCATATTTCAGCGTCGTCTCGTCGATGAAGGCGACGTCGCGATCCGACAGCTTGGTCAGGGCGCGGGCATGGGCCTGGCGACCGCTGGCCAGGTGCGTGACCATCGGCTCGATACGCACGGCGGTGGTGACATTGCGGCGCAGGCTGACCACGTGTTCCAGCGTGAAGTCGACCCGCAGGGCCGCGCCGCCGGCGGTGGTGAAGGCCACGGGGGTGCGGCGGGACTCGTCGGCCGGGTCCACGGCCACGCGCACCGGCGAACGGGCGCTGTCGCGGCGAGCACGGGCGGCCAGGACGACCGAGGCGTCGATCGGCTTGCAGACGGCCTGGCCGTTGTCGATCCCGATCACCGAGCGGATGCCCAGGTCCATCGGCGAGGCGGCGCCCAGCAGGTGGACCAGCACGTCCTCGAGGATCTTGACGCTGGTCGCCTGGGCGGCCAGGCCCTGATCGTTGTTCATGGCGATCAGGAATTCGCTGTCGGAGATGCGGGCGCGCATGTCCTGGCGATCCAGGTGCTCGTTCAGCTTCAGCTCGACATAGGTCCAGACGTCGCCACGCTTCTGGCTCCACCATTCGCCAGCCCACTGGCGGATGGCCTTGATGCTGATGACGTTGACGGAGCCGCGCGACACCAGGTCATTGCCCGTCAGGCGCTGAAGCACCGGGCCCGGCAAGGCCACGCGTTCGTTCGCGTCTGAAGGAGGGGGGGTGTCGAAGGGCATGGGTCTGGCGCTGTTTAAGACACGCCCAGAGTGCCGGTCTCGCGCTTAACCCAGGGTTTTGAAAGAAGGTTTACAACTACGTTTACCCTGAAAGAAACCGGGGAAAAACAAGGGAACTCCGGTGGGTGCTTGGCGTTCACGCCCGCTCGGCGCATAAGGCGTTCATGAACAAGCTGCTCCTCGTGGCCGCCGGCGGAGCCGTCGGCTCGGTCGCGCGCTACCTGGTCGGCGTCGGCGCCATGCGCGTCATGGGGCCCGGCTGGCCGTACGGCACCTTCACCGTCAATGTCGTGGGCGGCTTCCTGATGGGCTGCCTGGCCTCATGGCTGGCCCATCGCGGCAACGGGACCCAGGAACAGTGGCGCGTGCTGCTGGGCGTTGGCGTCCTGGGCGGCTTCACGACCTTTTCGTCCTTCTCCCTGGAAACCGCGCTGATGATCCAGAAGCGCGCGTATGGCCAGGCTTTCTCCTATACGGCCGCGAGCGTCCTGCTATCGATCGCCGCCCTGTTCGCGGGCCTTCTGGTCGCCCGCAAGGTTTTCGCATGAGCACCAAGGAAGTCCGCACCCTGTACGTCGACGCTGGCGAGGACGGGGTCCGCCTCGATCGCTGGTTCAAGCGGCGCTGGCCGCACCTGAACCACATCCAGCTCAACAAGCTGTTCCGCTCGGGCCAGGTCCGGGTCGACGGTTCGCGCGCCAAGGCCGACACCAAGCTGGCGGCCGGCAGCCAGATCCGCGTGCCGCCGCTGCCCGACGCGCCCGATCCGACCGACAAGGCCAAGCTGTCGCCGCGCGACATCGCCTACGCCAAGTCTTTGGTGCTGTACGAGGACGAGGAAGTCCTGGCCTTGAACAAGCCCGCCGGCCTGGCCGTGCAGGGCGGCACCAAGACCACCAAGCACGTCGACAAGCTGCTCAGCGCCTGGGGCGAGGGCGTCGACCGTCCGCGCCTGGTCCACCGCCTGGACCGCGACACCTCGGGCGTGCTGCTGCTGGGCAAGACCCCGGCCGCCGCGGCGCGCCTGTCGGGCGCCTTCGCCAAGCGCAAGGCGCAGAAGACCTACTGGGCCATCGTCGCCGGCAACCCGCACCCGACGGAGGGCGTGATGGAGCTGCACCTGGCCAAGCGCGGGGTTGGCGACCGCGAACTGGTGGTGCCCGCTCAGCCGAAGGATCCGGACGCCCAGCCGGCCGAGACCGAATTCGTCACCATCAGCCGCGCCGGTCCGCGCGTCACCTGGATGGCGCTGCGTCCGCACACCGGTCGCACGCACCAGCTGCGCGCCCACATGAAGGCGATGGGCCACCCGATCCTGGGCGACCCCAAGTACGGCGACGAGAAGTCCGACCCGCTGTCGGAAGGGCTGAAGCTGCAACTGCACGCCCGCTCGATCCTGCTGCCGCACCCGTCGGCCGGCATGCTGCACGTCGAGGCCCCGCTCAGCCCCGAGATGAAGGAAGGCTTCCGCAAGTTCGGCTTCTCGGAAGACGAGGCGGACGCCGAGCCGTTCGGCCGGCGAAGCTCCAAGATTCGTCGATAGGGCTAGACGAGACCGCTCACAGGCTTTGCGGCCGCGCTGTCGGGGAACACCTTGTTCTCCAGCACCGCGCGGTCGACGCCGATGTGATCGGCCAGCACGCCCTTGAACAGGCCGCGCATGTCGAGGGTCGGGGCGGTGTCGCGGTTCTCGAACAGCGCGTTGTCGGCCAGGCCCGGCCAGTCGCCGACGATGCCGCCGCGCTTGAGGGCGCCGCCCAGGATCAGGCCCGTCGAGGCCGTGCCGTGGTCGGTGCCGCCGGTGCCGTTGACGCGGGCGGTGCGGCCGAACTCGGTCACCGCGATGACCACGGTGTTCTTCCACTCTGCGCCCAGTCCCGTGTGCAGGCCATCCAGCACCGCGTCCATGTAAGTGAGGCGCGTGGCGATCTGGCCCAGCTGGCCGGCGTGGGTGTCGAAGCCGTCCAACGAGATGGCGGCGATCTGCGGACCGCCGGCCTGAGTCATGAAGCCGCCCAGGGTCGAGCCCAGCTTGCGCGCGGCCTCGCTGCCGGCGCGGTTCTGGCGGTCATTGGCCATGGTCGGCGACATGCTGGCGGGCTGCATCATGCTCGGCGTCGAGGCCGCCGCGACGTTCATGGCGGGCGTGGCGGCTAGGGCGGTCATGGCCTGCTGGGCCATGGTCTCGGTCTCAAGGCCGCGCGCGAAGGCCGGGCCCAGCATCGGATCGTTGCGATAGAGGTCCTGCAGCAAGGTCGGCAGGCGAGCGGTCTCGTCGACGCCCTTGCCGGGCGACCAACTGGCCGCCTGGACCTTGCCGCGCAGGATCAGCGGGGCGGTGGTCCCGACAGACAGTCCCTCGACCTTGCGGGCGGGGGCGAGGGCTTCCAGCGTGCGGTTCAGCCAGCCTGTCTCGGTTCCGTAGACATGGGCGGCGCCGGTCTCCAGCACATCCTGGGCCTCGAAGTGCGAGCGGGCGCGGTCGGGGCTGGCGATGGCCGGCGCGATGCGGGCCTGGCCTTGTTGGGCCAGGGCGTGGACGGTCTTCAGCGCCGGGTGCAGGCCGAAGGTTTCGTCCAGCTTCAGCACCTGATCGGGCTTCAGAGCGATCGAGCCGCGCAGGGCGGCGTAGTTCGCATCCCCCACCGGCGGCGAGACCGACAGGCCGTCCATGCCGCCGCGACAGATGACGACGACCAGCTTCTTCTTGGCGAGATCGCCCTCGGAGGCCGCGAAGGCCTGGCTTCCCAGGAAGCTGACGGAAATGCCCAGGCCCAGCAGGGCCCGGCGGTTCAGGTGAGCAGTCATCGGCGTTGGAACTCCGGGCTCATCACGAGGAGGGCGAAGGCTTCGCGGCGGGTCTCGGCCCGCGACACGGCCTTGGCGACGGGCCGGGTCAGGCGCTCGCCCAAGGCCGAGACCGCCAGCGCGTTGGGATCGGTGCGGTCAGCGACGACGGACGCGAAGCCCTGCGCCCACTGCATCCGCTTGATCAGGCCGTCGGGCGAGGCCCAGGTCTGGGCGTCCTCGGCCCAGCCCTTGGGGGAGGGGGCGGAGAACGGCTTCTGGCCTAGGCCGGTCAGGATCGGCGCCAGGCGCTCGATCGCCGACGGCTCGGCGCCGATCAGCCGCCAGGTCGACAGCGTGTATTCGTAGGGCGTCTTGAACTTGGCCGGCGTCGGGTCCCAGGCCTCGGGGCTCTCGACCAGGGCCTTGGCGACGGCCGCCAGGTCGCCGCCGGTGTCGATCCAACGCTTCTCAAGCCGCGCCGTCAGGGCGGGCGGCGGCGTGTCCGAGACGAAGTGGCGGGCGACCTTGCCACAGACGTGGCGGGCGGTGCGCGGATCGGCGGCCAGGTCCTTCAGCACCGCCAAGCCCTGCTTGATGTCCGGCTGGCCGTAGGAACGCGCCAGGATGGTGCGGGCGCCGGGTTCGTGGGCGTTTTCGCGGAACACGAACTGGCCGGCGCGGTCCTCGGTGTCGCGGCCGACCGAGAAGCCGGTCAGGGCGCGGGCGAACTCGGTGACGTCGACCTGCGTGTAGCCCGCATCGACGCCGACCGTGTGCAGCTCCAGGATCTCGCGCGCCAGGTTCTCGTTCAGTCCGGCCTTGCCGCCCCGCCGTCCGGCCGCGCGGCTGTTGGGCCCGATCGATTGGGCCTGGTCCAGATAGGTCAGCATGGCCGGATGGGTCGAAGACGCCACCAGCAAATTCTCGAAGCTTCCGAACACATAGGGCCGGATCGCCTCGCGCTCGAACGGGCCGATCAGCACCGAGGTGATCTGCTTGGTCGACGAGACCGTGAAGTGGTTGGCCCAGAACAGCGCCCAGCGCTCGCGGAAGCCGGCCGGTGTGCTGGCCCCCAGGCGCGCGCGGGCCAGGAAGTCGTCATTGACCTTGTCGCGCAGGTCCCGCCGGGCCTCCTTGGCCATCGGAGCGGCGGCGACAGGCGTCTCGCCGTCCTTGCGCTGGCGCTCCATCTTCTTCTGTTCCTGGTAGTCGCGCATCTGCTCGAAGCGGGCCGAAGCGCTCTCGCCGTCGTCTTGCGGGAGGTCGGCGCCGTCACGGCGGATCTGGGCGGTCAGGAAGCCTTGCGGATCGGCCTTGGCGGCATCGATCTCGCCCGGCCGGGCGCCGAGCCCGAAGCGGGTGACGGCGATGGCGGCCATCATGTCCTTGGACGGTAAGCTCAAGCGGCGCTCTCCCTTGCGCGAACTCGCGATCTTGCCCATTCAACGCGGGACTGCCGCCGTTCCGTCGCGAGCGGCCCGAGAAATGAGATCTACCGTGTCCGACAAGTCCGAGCTGCTGCTGAAACCCAAGCGCTTCTACAAGGCCGCCGCCGCGACGCCTGTGGACGGTGGCTATGCGATCCAGCTGGATGGCCGAACGCCCAAGTCGCCGGCTCGCAAGCCGCTGGTCGCGCCGACCAAGGCTCTCGCCGACACCATCGCCGGCGAGTGGGAAGCCCAGGTCGAATATATCGACAACAGCCTGATGCCGGCCACGCGCCTGGCCTTCACCGCCATCGACCGCATTGGCGAGACCCGCGCCGAGGTGGCCCGCGAGGTCACCGCCTACGCCGCTTCCGACCACCTGTGCTACCGCGCCGAGCATCCGACGCCGCTGGTCGAGCGCCAGGACCGCGAGTGGGGGGCCATCCTGGACTGGGCCAAGGCCGAGTTCGGTTTCGCCTTCACGCCCGTAGCCGGGATCATCCACCAGCCGCAGCCGCCGGCCACCCTGGCGGCGGTCGAGGCCCTGGCCCTGACCCTGGACGACTTCGCCCTGGCGGGCGTGGCTTTCGCCTCAGGCCTCTACGGCTCGACCGTGCTGGCCCTGGCCGTGCGCGCCGGCCGCCTGACCGGTCGCAAGGCGCTGGACCTGTCGCGGCTGGAGGAGGTGTTCCAGGCCGAGCAGTGGGGGCAGGACGCCGAAGCCATAGCCCGCGCGGAGTTCCTGGCCGTAGAGGCCGACATGATCGACCGCTGGTTCGCGGCGCTGCGGTAGTGCTCAAGACCGGCGTCATCTACGGCCTGGCGGCGCTGGCCGAGATCGGCGGGTGCTTCGCCTTCTGGACCTGGTTGCGGCTGGGCAAGACGCCGTGGTGGGCCGGGGTGGGGACGCTGTCGCTGATCGTCTTCGCGCTGCTGCTGACCCGCATCGACGCCAGCGTCGCCGGCCGGGCCTTCGCCGCCTATGGCGGGGTCTATATCGTCGCTTCTATCGCCTGGATGCGGCTGGTCGAGAACGCCCGGCCCGACCGCTGGGACCTGATCGGCGGGGCCATCTGCCTGGCCGGCGCGGCCGTCATCCTGTTCGGCCCCCGCACCAACTAAATGAGGCGACCTGAAGCGTTGCTGCGCTGCCGCAAGGTCCGCCTTGCCTAGCCGCTCTGGCGTCGCTAGGGCTGGCTCCATAAGGTGGATGAACCGCCAGAAGAACGATCCGGGCAGGGGAGTACGCGCGTGCAGCACATTCTCGAGGAACTCGACCGTCGTCGCGAGCAGGCCAAGGCCGGCGGCGGCGAGGCGCGCGTCGCCGCCCAGCACGCCAAGGGCAAGCTGACCGCCCGCGAGCGCATCGACCTGCTGCTGGACGAGGGCTCGTTCGAGGAGTTCGACATGTTCGTCGAGCACCGCTGCGCCGACTTCGGCATGGAAAACCAGAAGATCCCCGGCGACGGCGTCGTCACCGGCTGGGGCACGATCAACGGCAAGGTCGTCTACGTCTTCTCCAAGGACTTCACGGTGTTTGGCGGCAGCCTGTCGAACGCCCACGCCCAGAAGATCATCAAGGTCCAGCGCCAGGCCATGAAGGTCGGCGCGCCGATCATCGGCCTGTTCGACGCCGGCGGCGCCCGCATCCAGGAGGGCGTCGACAGCCTGGCCGGCTATGCCGACATCTTCCTCGAAAACACCCTGGCCAGCGGCGTCATTCCGCAGATCAGCGTGATCATGGGCCCGTGCGCCGGCGGCGACGTCTATTCGCCGGCGATCACCGACTTCATCTTCATGGTCAAGGACACGAGCTACATGTTCGTGACTGGTCCGGACGTCGTGAAGACCGTCACCAACGAGGTCGTCACCGCCGAGGAACTAGGCGGGGCCCGGGTCCACGCCGCCAAGTCCGGCGTCGCCGAGGGGGCGTTCGAGAACGACCTGGAAGCCCTGACCCAGGTGCGCCGCCTGGTCGACTTCCTGCCGTCGTCCAACCGCGAGCCCGCGCCCGAGCGCGAGAGCTTCGACGAGCCCTATCGCGAGGAGGCCAGCCTCGACACCCTGGTGCCGGCCGATCCGACCAAGCCCTACGACATCAAGGAACTGATCCTGAAGATGGTCGACGAGGCCGACTTCTTCGAGATCAGCAGCGAATGGGCCAAGAACATCGTCTGCGGCTTTGCCCGCATGGACGGCGAGACGGTCGGCATCGTCGCCAACCAGCCGCAGGTGCTGGCCGGGGTGCTGGACATCGACAGCTCGCGCAAGGCCGCCCGCTTCGTGCGCTTCTGCGACGCCTTCAACATCCCGATCATCACGCTCGTGGACGTCCCGGGCTTCATGCCGGGGACCAAGCAGGAGTACGGCGGCTTGATCAAGCACGGCGCCAAGCTCTTGTTCGCCTATGCCGAGGCGACGGTGCCGAAGATCACGGTCATCACGCGCAAGGCCTATGGCGGCGCCTATGACGTGATGAGCTCCAAGCACCTGCGCGGCGACCTGAACTACGCATGGCCGACCGCCGAGATTGCGGTGATGGGCGCTAAGGGGGCGGTCGAGATCATCTTCCGCCAGGAGGCCAAGGACCCTGAGGCCCTGGCCATCCGCGAGGCCGAGTACAAGGACCGCTTCGCCAACCCGTTCGTGGCGGCCCAACGCGGCTATGTGGACGACGTGATCATGCCGCACGGCACGCGCCGACGGATCGTGCGGGGGCTGAAGAGCCTGAAGGGGAAGGAACTGTCCAACCCCTGGAAGAAGCACGACAACATTCCGCTCTAAGGGCGGCGGGCTCAGCACAGGCCCCCGCCTGACCTGCTGACGCAGGTCTGTCCGCCCCCCCCAAGCGGGGCGGAGAGGGAAGCTGCGCATTCTGGACTTATCTCTCCTCCCCTCTTGGGGGAGGGGGACCGGCGGAACGCCGGTGGAGGGGGCTTGTGCGGCGCAAACCTTTCCCTCGCCGCCCGACCCTTCTATATGCGGACCCTTCTAAGCTTCCCGTGACTCCCCCCGAAAGGCCGCGCCCGCATGGCTCGCATCCTGATCACCTCGGCTCTGCCGTACATCAACGGCATCAAGCACCTGGGCAACCTGGCGGGGTCGATGCTGCCGGCGGACGTCTATGCGCGCTTCAAGCGGGCTCAAGGGCACGAGACGCTGTACATCTGCGCCACCGACGAGCATGGCACGCCCGCTGAGCTGGCCGCCGCCGCCGCCAACCAGGACGTCGCCACCTACTGCGCCGAGCAGCATGTCCTCCAGCACGACGTCGGCCGCGCCTTCGGCCTGTCGTGGGACCATTTCGGCCGCTCGTCGTCGCCGCAGAACCATCGCCTGACCCAGCACTTCTGCCAGGCCCTGGAGGACCACGGCCTGATCGAGGAGCGCGTCGACCAGATGGTCTATTCGGTCGACGACAAGCGCTTCCTGCCCGACCGCTATGTCGAGGGGACCTGCCCGCACTGCGGCTTTGAGAAGGCGCGCGGCGACCAGTGCGACAACTGCGGCAATCTGCTGGACCCGACCGACCTGAAGGATCCCTATTCGGTGATCTCGGGCTCGCGGAACATCGAGGTGCGCGACACCCGCCACCTGTACCTGCTGCAGACCAAGATGCAGGACAAGATCCGGGCCTGGGTCGACAGCCACGGCGACTGGCCGCAACTGGCCCGCTCGATCGCCTACAAGCACCTGGACGAGGGGTTGATCGACCGCGGCATCACCCGGGATCTCGCCTGGGGCATCCCGGTGGCCAAGGACGGCGTGCCGCGCCCGGGCTTCGAGGACAAGGTCTTCTACGTCTGGTTCGACGCCCCGATCGAGTACATTGCGGCCACGCAAGAGTGGGCCGAGGGCTCGCCCGATCGTGACTGGAAGCGTTGGTGGCGCACCGACGAGGGCGCGGAAGACGTCCGCTACGTCCAGTTCATGGGCAAGGACAACGTCGCGTTCCACACGGTCAGCTTCCCGGCCACCATTCTCGGTTCGGAAGAGCCGTGGAAGAGCGTCGACATGCTCAAGGCCTTCAACTGGCTGAACTGGTACGGCGGCAAGTTCTCGACCTCGTCCAAGCGCGGCGTGTTCATGGATGCGGCGCTGGAGATCCTGCCGCCCGACCTGTGGCGCTGGTACCTGACCGCCAATTCGCCGGAGAGCAGCGACACGGCCTTCACCTGGGAGCAGTTCGCCAGCGCCGTGAACCGCGACCTGGCCGACGTGCTGGGCAACTTCGTCAACCGCATCCTGAAGTTCAACGAGAGCAAGTTCGAGGGCGTGGTGCCTGAGGGCGGCGAGCCCGGTCCGCTGGAAGAGAAGCTGTTCGCCGACGTCTCGGCGCGCCTGGCCGATCTGGCCGAACAGATGGACGCCATCGAGATCCGCAAGAGCGCTCAGGCGCTGCGGGCCCTGTGGGTGGTCGGCAACGAGTACCTGCAGGAAGCCGCGCCGTGGACCGCGATCAAGACCGATCGTGACCGCGCCGCCGTCATCGTCCGCACGGCTTTGAACCTGGTGGCGCTGTACGCCAAGCTCTCGGCGCCGTTCGTTCCGTTCGCGGCCGAGACGATCGGTGACGCGTTCGGCCTGGAGTTCCCGGCCCAGTGGCCGTCGAACGACGCCAAGGCCGAGCTCGACAAGCTGGCGGTCGGCACGAAGGTGACCGTGCCGGACGTCCTGTTCAAGAAGATCGAGGACGAGCAGATCGCCGAATGGACGGCCCGCTTCGGCGGCGCCGAGTAACATGCTCCCGGAGGCGGACAAGACGAAGGAGCCGGGGCTCCCGACGCTTGTCCGCCTCTGCCTGTTCTACGCCGCGATCTATCTGAGCTCAGGCGTCAGCCTGCCGTATATCGGCACCTATCTGCGCTCGCGGGGCATGAGCGGTGGTGAGATCGGCCTGATCCTGGCCGTGCCGCTGCTGCTCAAGCCCTTCACCGGCGCCTCGCTGGCGGTGTGGGCCGACGGCTTCACCTTGCGGCGCACGCCGATGATTCTGCTGCTGGTCGGGGCGGGACTGGGTTATGCGGGCCTGCTGGCCGCCCCGAACCTGTGGTGGTTCATCCTGGCCTGGTTCATCGGTCAGACCCTGCTGTCGACCGTCTCGCCGCTGATCGACGTGATCACCCTGCGCCGAGCGCGGCTGGAGAACTTCAACTACGGCATCCCACGCGGCACCGGCTCTTCGGCTTTCATCGCCGCCAACCTGGCGATGGGCGCGATCCTGACCTTCGCCGCGCCGACCATTATCGCCATCTGGATCGCCGCGGCCTGCTTCGTCGGCGCGGTGGCGGCGGCCCTGGCCGTGCCGCCCGAGCGGGTTCACGCCGAGGGCGCCAAGCCCGATCGGTCGGAACGCTGGAAGGGGCTCAGCGATCTCCTGAGCAACCGCACCTTCGTGCTGGCGGTGGTCACGGCGGGCCTGATCCAGGGCGCGCACGCCTTCTACTACGGCTTCTCGGCCATCCTCTGGAGGAAGCAGGGGATCAGCGAGCCGATGATCGGCATCCTTTGGGGCGTGGGTGTCGCGGCCGAGGTCGGATTCATGTGGTTCCTGGAGCCGCTGCGCCGCCGCTGGGGACCGGAGCGGTTCCTGATCCTGGGGGCCAGCGCGGCTGTCTTGCGCTGGACCTGCTACGCGTTCGAGCCGCCGCTGTGGGCGCTGTTCCCGCTGCAGATGCTGCACGCCATGACCTTCGCGGCCAGCTTCCTGGCCTCGCTGAGGCTGATCGAAAAGCTGGCCCCTGCATCGGCGGCGTCGCCCGCCCAGGCGATCAATTCGGCCCTGTCGTCGGGCTTCACGCTCGGCATCGCGACCCTGGCGTCCGGGCCGCTGTTCGACGCCTTGGGCGCGAAAGGCTACCTCGCCACCGCTTTCATGGCCCTGCTGGGCCTGGGCGGCGCGATATTGCTATCGCGCCGCTCAAGACATCAGATCGTGTAGTCGATCTCCCGGCCTTCCAGCCAGGCGACGATCTTCTCGGCCGCTTCCACGGGATCAATCGCGGTGGTGTCGATCCGCAGTTCGGCCGCTTCCGGCGCCTCATACGGGCTGTCGACGCCGGTGAAGTTCTTCAGCTGACCCGAGCGGGCCTTCTTGTAGAGACCCTTCACGTCGCGGGCCTCGGCTACGGCCAGGGGCGTGTCGACGAAGACCTCGATGAACTCGCCCTGCTCCAGCAGGTCGCGCGCCAGCTGCCGCTCGGCCCGGAACGGCGAGATGAAGGCGGTCAGCACGATCAGGCCGGCGTCGACCATCAGCTTGGCGACCTCGGCCACCCGGCGGATGTTCTCGACGCGGTCCTCCTCGGTGAAGCCGAGGTCCTTGTTCAGGCCGTGACGGACATTGTCGCCGTCCAGCAGATAGGTGTGGCGGCCCAGGGCGTGCAGGCGCTTCTCGACCAGGTTGGCGATGGTCGACTTGCCCGCGCCCGACAGGCCCGTCAGCCAGACCACCTGACCGCGCTGGCTCTTCAGCGCCGAACGCGACGACTTCGTCACGTCGGTGTGCTGCCAGTGGATGTTGTCGGCCCGGCGCAGGGCGAAGTTGATCATGCCCGCGCCGACGGTGCGGTTGGACAGGCGGTCGACCAGGATGAAGCCGCCCATCTGGCGGTTGTCGGCGTAGGCCTCGAACGGGATGGTCTGGTCGAGCGAGAGGTTGCAGATCCCGATCTCGTTCAGCTCCAGCCGCTTGGCGGCCGTGTGCTCCAGCGTGTTGACGTTCACCCGGTGCTTGATGTCGGTGACGCTGGCGCTGACCGTGCGGGCGCCCAGCTTCAAGAGATAGGTGCGGCCCGGGGGCAAGGGCTCGTCGTCCATCCAGACGAGCGTGGCCTCGAACTGGTTGGCGACCGGCGCCGGGGCGTCGGCCGAGGCGATGACGTCGCCGCGCGAGATGTCGATCTCGTCTTCCAGGGTCAGGGTCACCGACTGGCCGGCGACGGCCTGGTCGAGGTCGCCCGGCAGGGTGACGATGCGGGCCACGCGGCTCTCGCGGCCCGAGGGCAGGGCGCGGATGCGGTCGCCCGGCTTGATCGAGCCCGAGGCGACCAGGCCAGAGAAGCCTCGGAAGTCCAGGTTAGGGCGATTGACCCACTGCACCGGCATGCGGAACGGCTTGGCCTGCAGGTCGTCCTCGACCTCGACGCCTTCCAGCCAGTCCATCAGGATCGGGCCATCGAACCAAGGCGTGTGCTCGCTGCGGCTGGCCATGTTGTCGCCGCCCAGGCCCGAGATGGGTATGGGCGTGAAGACCGTCAGGCCGATCTGCTCGGCGAAGGCGCGATAGTCGGCGACGATGGCGTCGAAGACGGACTGATCCCAGCCGACCAGGTCCATCTTGTTCACCGCCAGCACCACGTGGCGGATGCCCAGTAGCGAGACGAGATAGCTGTGGCGGCGCGTCTGGGTTAGCACGCCCTTGCGTGCGTCGATCAGGATCACGGCCGCGTCGGCGGTCGAGGCGCCGGTGACCATGTTGCGCGTGTACTGCTCATGGCCGGGGGTGTCGGCGACGATGAACTTGCGCTTCTCGGTCGAGAAGAAGCGATAGGCGACGTCGATGGTGATGCCTTGCTCGCGCTCGGCGGCCAGGCCGTCGACCAGCAAAGCAAAGTCGATCGCCCCGCCTTGAGTGCCGACCTTTTTGCTATCGGCTTCGAGGGCCGCCAGCTGGTCTTCGAAGATCATCTTGCTGTCGTACAGCAGGCGACCGATCAGGGTGGACTTGCCGTCGTCGACACTGCCGCAGGTGATGAAGCGCAGCAGCGACTTGTGCTGGTGCTGGTGCAGATAGGCTTCGATGTCCTGGGCGATCAGGGCGGACTGGTGCGCCATCAGAAATAGCCTTCCTGCTTCTTCTTCTCCATCGAGGCGGACTGGTCGTGGTCGATGACCCGGCCCTGGCGCTCCGACGTCGTGGTCAGCAGCATCTCCTGGATGACCTGGGGAAGGGTGGCCGCCTCGCTCTCGACCGCGCCCGTCAGCGGGTAGCAGCCCAGCGTGCGGAAACGCACGCTCTTGGTCTGCGGAACCTCGCCCTCACGCAGGCGGAAACGATCGTCGTCGACCATGATCAGCGCGCCGTCGCGCTCGACCACCGGCCGCTCGGCCGCGAAGTACAGCGGCACGATCGGGATGTTCTCCAGGTGGATGTATTGCCAGACGTCCAGCTCGGTCCAATTGGAGATTGGGAAGACACGCAGGCTTTCGCCCGGGTGCTTGCGGGTGTTGTAGAGGTTCCACAGCTCGGGGCGCTGGTTCTTCGGGTCCCAGCGGTGCTCGGACGAGCGGAACGAGAACACCCGCTCCTTGGCCCGGCTCTTCTCCTCGTCGCGGCGGGCGCCGCCGAAGGCCGCGTCGAAGCCGTACTTCGACAGGGCCTGCTTCAGGCCTTCCGTCTTCCAGAGGTCGGTGTGCAGCGCGCTGCCGTGGTCGAACGGATTGATGCCGCGCGCCTCGGCGTCGGGGTTCTTGTGGACGATCAGGTCGAAGCCCAGCTCGGACGCCACCTTGTCGCGCAGGGCGTACATGTCCCGGAACTTCCAGGTCGTGTCGACGTGCAGCAGCGGGAAGGGCGGCTTGCTGGGATAGAAGGCCTTGGCGGCCAGGTGCAGCATCACCGCGCTGTCCTTGCCGATCGAGTACAGCATGACCGGGCGTTCGCACTCGGCCGCCACCTCGCGCAGGATGTGAATGCTCTCGGCCTCCAGGCGCTGGAGGTGCGTCAGACGGGCCGGCGAGATCTCAGCTTTTAGAAGATCTGGGGTCATCGGTTCCGGCGGGTACGCGGCGGGTGCGAATTGGGTAAGGGCCAAGGCGAAGATCCGCAAAGGGAAAATGTCCGGGTTCCTCTCGTCGAGAAGGGCGCCGAATGTAGGTTGGGACCTAGGCCCGACCGTGTTCGGGGACAACCGCCGGAAATCTGGGGGCGCTGTCAGGTGGCGTGGCGCCGCATTCGGAAAGCTCAAGGGGTTCATGACCAAAAGTTCACTCGCCCTCGCGACATGACTCTCGCATAACGGCGCTATCGGTTTCGATAGGTGGGGCGATGGGCTTCCTGACCGAAATGTTGGCCGTGGCGATCGTTTGGATATCGTCTTTCGCGCTGTGCCAGTTTGGCGTGGTGGTCGAGCAGGCCTGCCCGCATGCAAAGAACCAGGCGCAGCACAAGACCGTCGCGCGCTCGCCGCGCGGCATGGCCATCAAGCCGATGCCGATCGCCGTCAGCGCCCCCGCGGGCCCCTCGCGCGACGCTTAAGGCGCTTCCAGACGCCGCAACCCCTTCAACCACAAGCAAAGCCGCTTTCCGTCAGGGCTTTTCGCCGTTAGGTTCATGTGACACGCGAAGGAGGGGTTCGGCGCGCGAAGGTTGTCTCTGCGCCCCCTCTCCGACGTTCTGGGACCTTGGCTGTGTATGAAGCCTAAGAAGCGCCAACCGCTCGATTTCTCCGCGACGCCGACGGACTCCCCTCCCGAGGAAACCAAGATTGCGCCTGAGCTCCCGCCTGAGCTGCCTCCGGAGTTCCCTGAGGCGACGTCGTTTGCCGAGCCCGAGGCGGAGATTCCGACCGCCGAACCCCTGAGCCTGCAAGAGACTCTGCACGACGATCTGGCCGTTCCGCCGCCATCGGCCATACGCTCGCGCCGTCGCCGTGAACCGGCGCCCGAGCCCGCGACCAGCTTCGCCGAGCCCGAGCTGAAGCCGGCGACGTCGCTGGCGTTTGGCGCTCAACCCCCTGCGCCGATCGTCGAGAGCGAACGCGCCGCGCCGGCCAAGAGCGAGCGCCGCGAGGCGTCGCTGGACCTGCGCGGTCCGGTGTCCGAAACGCCCACGCCGCTGACGGCCGAGCCCGCGCCGCGTCGCATGTCGGGCGTGCTGTTCTGGACGATCGCCACCGCCATCGCCGCCCTATGGGCTCTTGCGCCCATCGCTTTCGCCCTGGGCTTCGCTCGTGGCGTGCCGGCCTTCAAGGTGGAGGGCTTCGCGCTGATGGTCTTCGCGGGCCTGGCCATAGGGCCGGCCCTGCTGACCCTGCTGGGCGCCTATCTGCTGCGTCAGGCCACGGCCATCTCGGACGAGCTGAAGCGCACCCGCACTCTGACCGATCGCATCGTCACCCCGGCCGCCCTGGCCGCCGTGGGCGCGTCCAGCGCCGCCGAGGCCATGCGTCAGGGTGTCGAGGACGCCGCCAATGCCGCCGAACGGGCGCGCGAGCACATCATCTCGCTGCGCCAGGCCCTGGCTGAAGAGACCGCGCGCCTGGCCGAGGCCGCCGGCGAGTCGGCCAAGATGGCCAACCAGCTGGCCCAAGGCCTCAGCCACGAACGCACCGCGATGGAGACCCTGTCGCAGTCGCTGGACGCCCGCTCCACCGCGGTGGTCGACGCGATCGGCAGCCAGGCCCGCATGGTGGCCGAGGCCTCCGACCTGGCCGAGACCCAACTGCGTGAAGCCGAGGCCGCGCTGGCGGCTCGCGCCGCCGATCTGGCTGCGGCCGCCGCCGAAGCCTCCGACGCCGCCCGCGTCGGGGCCGAGGACCTTTCGCGTCAGATCGCCCGCCTGGAAACCGCCGGAACCGGCGTCGGCGACCAGGTCGCTTCCGTCGAGAAGAGCCTGGGCGCCCAGCGCGCCGCCCTGGTCGAGATCAGCCAGGCCCTGCGCTCGGAACAGGAAGACTTCGCCGCCGAGGCCGAGACCCGCACCGCCCAGCTCACCGAGTTCGTCGCCTACACCCGCGTCGGCGCCACCGAGCTGTCGGACACCGCCGCCATGGGCGCGGAAATCCTGCGCGGCCTGATCAGCTCGGCCTCCGACCAGTTCCGCGAGATGGGCGAGAGCGCCACGGTCCAGCGCGAAGCCTTCGCCGACAACGCCAAGAAGACGCTGGAAACGATCGGCGACGCCGCCGAGCAGCAGCGGACCTTGCTGGAAGACGAACTCAAGGCCGCCATGGAAGCCATGGCCGAGGCCGCGCTGAAGGCCAGCGAGAGCGTCGAGGCCCGCGTGGAGGCTGCCCGCAGCCGCGTCGACCAGCTGAACGAGATCGCCTTCGCCGCCGGCCAGAAAGCCGACGCCGTCTTCGAATCCCGCATGGAAGAGGCGCGCGACATCATCGAGCACTCGGCCCAGATGGTGGAGCAGGCCGGGGCCCGCACCTCGCAGAAGCTGGCCGACTCCGTCCAGGCCGCGCGCGGCACGCTGGACGAGTTGGAAGCGATGCTGGCCGAGATCGGCAAACGCACCGCCGACCTGCCGGCCGAGGCCTTGCAGAAGGCCGGCGAGGTTCGTGTCTCGATCGAGCAGGGCGTCGAGCAACTGATGAACGCCATCCGTCGCACGGCCGAGGAAACGGCCGCGATCGACCAGGCCTTCCAGGAGCGCGTGCGCCGCAACTACGAGATGCTCAGCGAGGCGGCCGGCGCCGTCACCGCGTCCAGCGCCTCGACCGTCGCCGCCCGCGCGGCCCCGACGACCGCGCCGCCGATCCGCACCCGCGCCGCGCCGCCGCCGGTCGTCCAGCCGCCCGAACCGCTGCCCATGGCCGAGTTCGACGACGAGGACGAACCGCCGACCGACCGCCGCCGCCTGCGCCTGACGCCGACGGCCACCGACGAGGAGTTCCGCTCGGTGTTCGAGCAGGCCTCCACGCGCAAGCAGACGCCGCAGCCCGCCTCCGAACCGGACGGCGAGGGCGGCTGGAGCTGGCGCAACCTGCTGGCCGGCATCGAGAACAGCACGCCGGGCGACTCCGGCCTGGGTGAGAAGCTGGCCGCCGAGATCACGGCGATGGGTATCGATCCGCACGCCCTGCTGCCGCGCGGCCGCATCGACGAGATCGCCGCCGCCCTGCAGACCCGCGACGCCGTCGGCGCCCGCGAGGTAGTCAAGCGCCTGGCCCCCGCCGCCATCCGTCGCCTGGTCCGCCGCCTGTTCTCGGACTCGACGCTGAAGAGCAACACCGAACGCTTCTTGGGCCGCTATTCCGGCATGATCGAGGAAGCGGCCGGTCAGGATCGCGAGGGCTTCCTGCTGGCGGCCCTGCTGTCGTCGGACGCCGGCCGGGCTTATTTGCTGCTCGACGCAGCCAGCGGCGATTTGCGCTAGGCCGCTCAAGTGAAACGCGCCTTCGACTTCCTGGCGGCGGCGATCGGCCTGATCGTCCTGGCGCTGCCGCTCGCCGTGCTGTGGGGGCTGGTGCGCCTGACCTCGCCGGGGCCGGGCCTTTACTGGTCGCAGCGGGTAGGGAGGGGCTCAAGCCTCTTTCCCATGCCCAAGTTCCGGACCATGCGGATCGACACGCCCGAGGTCGCCACGCACCTGCTGGACAACCCCGACCAATGGCTGACGCCGGTCGGGCCGTTCATGCGTAAGCTCAGCCTCGACGAGCTGCCGCAGCTGTGGAGCGTGCTGGTCGGCCATATGAGCCTGGTCGGGCCGCGTCCAGCGCTGTTCAATCAAGACGACCTGATCGCGGCGCGCCAAGTGGCGGGGGTCGACGTGCTGCGCCCCGGCGTCACCGGCTGGGCGCAGATCAACGGCCGCGACGAACTGGCCATCCCGGACAAGGTTGCGCTGGACGCCGAGTATCTGGCCCGGCGCTCGTTCGTCTTTGATCTGGAGATTTTGGTCAGCACCGTCGTGCCGGTGCTGACCGCTAAGGGTGTGACGCGTTAGGCCCTCCGACATCCGGCAGGATGTCGGCATACTAAGCAAGGTCGGCGTAGGCCTTCTCGATCGCTTCCACGAACGTCGGATTGCTCGTCAGCTTCGTCGGGAACACGCTGTCCAGCGCCAGGAAGGCCGCGACATCGGTCTTGGCGTCGCCGGTGACGCCGACGCCAATCTCGGTCAGCTTGTCGTGCAGTGGATCGGTGATGGCTTCGCCCGTCTTGGCGCGCAGAGCCACGAACCGCATCCAGGCCGCCAGCGGGATCGCCAGGCGCTCGATCGAACGGCCAGCGTCCAGGGTTTCCGTGAGCGTGCCCAGGATGCGGAAGGGCAGCTTCTGGGTGCCGTCCCAGGCGATCTGCGACAGGTAATGGCGGATCTCCGGGTTGCGGAAACGAGCCAGGATGGCCTCGGCATATTCGGCCAGGTGGAGACCCCGCGGAGCCGTCAGCGTCGGGATGATGTCCTTGGCCATCAGGTCGCGGGCCAGGGCTTCCAGCACCGGGTCGCTGACCGCCTCGAACACGGTCTCATGCCCACGCAGGATGCCGGCATAGGCCAGGGTCGAGTGCACGCCGTTCAGCAGGCGCAGCTTGGCGCGCTCGAAGCCGCGTACGTCGTCGGTCAGGATGACGCCGACACTGCCCAAGTCCGGGCCATCGGCCGGCAGGACGTCCTCGACCACCCACTGGGTGAAGGCCTCGCGCTGGATCGGCCAGGCGTCCTCCAGGCCGGTGGCGGCCTGGACACGGGCGCGCAGGGCGTCGTCGGTGGCTGGGGTGATGCTGTCGACCATGGTGCGCGGGAAGCTGCCCTCAGCGTCGATCCAGGCGGCGAGATCGGCGTCGACCTTGCCCGCGAAGGCCACGACCGCGGCCTTCAGGCGCCAACCGTTGTCGGCGAGGTTGTCACAGGCCACGACGGCGTAGGGGGCGAGACCGGCGGCGAAGCGGCGGCGCAGGCCTTCGACGATGTAGCCGACGGCGCTCTTGGGCTCGCGCGGGTTAGCCAGGTCGTGGACGATGTCGGGATGCTTCTCGTCCAGCCCGCCCTCGGCCGACAGGGTGTAGCCCTTCTCGGTGACGGTCAGGGTGACGATGCGGGTGGTCGGGGCGGCCAGGCGGGCGAAGACCGACGGCGGATCCTCAGGCGCGACCAGGACTTCGCGGATCGAGCCGATGACGCGGAAGGTGGTCTCGGCGTCCAGCTGGGCCAGGGTGTAGAGACCGTCCTGCGGCTGCAGGGCGTCGCGGACGCCAGGGCTCTTCAGCGAGACGGCGCAGATGCCCCAACGCGAGTCCTTGGCCAGCAGTTGGTCGAAATAGAACGCCTGGTGGGCGCGGTGGAAGGCGCCGGGACCGAAGTGGACGACGCCGATCTCGACCTTGTCGCGATCATAGGTCGGCAGGACCGTGCCGGGGATCGCGCCCGGATAGCTGGTCGGGCTCAGACGCAGGGCGGGGGAGGTCGCGGAAGTAGCCGTCAAGGGAGCACGCCTGGGTTCGAAATCGGGTCGGGAAGGAGAGCTCCCACGCGGGAGACTCTCCTAACGGAACCCTTATTTGCGGCAGGCTGCCACCGGTGGCAACAGAATTGGCCTGACCTTAGGATTCAGGTCCAGGCGCCGGTCGTGGCGGTGCGCGCGACATAGGCCGAGAAGTCGCCGGGCTGGCGTCCCAGGGCGCGTTCGACCCCATGGGCGATGGGCGTGTTGCGGCCGTCCAGCACCGTCGTGAACAGGTAGATGATCAGGTCGACCAGCTCGGGCGGCAGGACTTCCAGCAGGCCCTGGCGATAGGCGTCCAGCGGCACGGTGATCAGGGTGATGTCGCGGCCGATGACCCGGCCGATCTCGTCGATCGCCTCGCCGAAGGTCAGGGCGCGGGGGCCGGTGACCTCGTAGAGCTTACGGCTGTGGCGCGGGTCGAGCAGGGCCTGCGTCGCGATGTCGGCGATATCCTCGACGTCGACGAAGGGCTCTGGGGCCAGGCCCTCGGGCAGGACCAGGATCCCGCCCTTGATGGCGTCCAGGAAGAAGGCCTCGCTGAAGTTCTGATGGAACCAGCTGGCGCGGATGATGGTCCAGTCCAGGCGGGTGGCCTGCAGGGCTTCCTCGGCCTCGATGGCCTCGGGCTCGCCGCGGCCCGACAGCAGCACGATCTTGCGCACGCCGGCCTTGGCGGCCTCGGCAAAGAAGCGCTTCACCACCGGCAGGGCGCCCGGCGCGGCCAGGTCCGGTTGGTAGGTCACATAGACCGCCTCGACGCCCGCCAGCGCCGCCGGCCAGGTGGCGTCGTTCTCCCAGTCGAAGGCCGGATCGGCCTGGCGTGAGCCGGCGCGGACGGCATGGCCCTGGTCGCGCAGGCGCTGGGCGACACGGGCGCCGGTCTTGCCGGTGGCGCCCAGGACGAGGATCGGGGCGGTGCTGGTGGTTGCCATGGTCGTCTCTCCTGTTAATGTGAGGAAGTCTCGTATTTGATAAAAGCGATAAGTCCTCACATTTTTATCGTCAACCTCCTTTGGTGCGTTCATGTCCGAAGCCGATCCCACCGCCGCCCGCCGTACGCCCAGCCAGGCGCGCAGCCGCGAGCGGCTGGAGCGCATCCAGTCCGTCGCCTGCGAGCTGATCTCGAAGAGGGGCAGCGATCAGGTGAAGATGAGCGAGGTGGCGGCCCTGGCCGGGATCTCGATCGGGTCGCTGTACCAGTACTTCCCCGACAAGAGCGCCCTGGTCCGCAGCCTGTTCGAGCGCTACGCCATACAGTGCCGGGGCTATATCGCTGAGACCCTGGCCGAGGTCGCCGACCTGCCGGGCCTGCTGACCGCCTTCGACGGGCTGGTCGATGTCTATCTGGATGTCGTCATGGCCGAGCCGGTGATGCGCGACATCTGGTCGGGCACCCAGGCGGACAAGCACCTGGCCGACCTGCAACTGGCCGAAAGCCGCGTGCAGGGCGCGCTGCTGGCTGACGCCATGCGCAAGGTGCACCCGGATACGGCGTCCGAGGTCATCGAACGCCGCGCCTTCCTGATCTGGGAGCTTGGCGAGGCGGCGGTGCGCCTGGCCATCGCCGTGGGGCCGGAAGAGGGCGGGGCCCTGATCGATATCTACAAGCGGATGAGCCTGCGGGAGATCGCAGAGCCCAAGTGACGCTCTAGAGCGTTACACCCGACTTCCAGATGGCGATCTCGCGCTCGCCGTTCAGCTCGGCCTTGGTGGCCTTGCCCGAGGCGGTGTCAACGACGAGGTCCATCAGGCGATCGGCGGCCTCGTCCATCGAGACGCCCTCCAGCACCTGGCCGGCGTCGAAGTCGATCCAGCCCGGCTTGCGCTGTGCCAGGCCTGAGTTCGAGGCGATCTTCAGGGTCGGGGCGGGGAAGCCCAGCGGCGTGCCGCGGCCGGTGGTGAACAGGATCACCGTCGCGCCGGCGGCGGTCAGCGCCGTCGACGACACCGCGTCATTGCCGGGCGCTTCCAGGAAGGTCAGGCCGTGCGGACCGACTTTCTCGCCGTAGCGCAGCACCTCGACCAACTGGGCTCGGCCGCCCTTCTGCACCGCGCCGAGGGACTTTTCCTCGAGCGTGGTGATGCCGCCAGCGATGTTGCCGGGCGAGGGGTTCTCGTAGATCGGCTGGTTGTTGTCGATGAAGTAGCGCTTGAAGTCGTCGATCACCGCAACGGCCTGGTCGAAGATCTCGCGGCTGGCGGCGCGCTGCAGCAGCACGTTTTCCGCTCCGAAGACCTCGGGGATTTCGGTGAGCACCGGGGTGCCGCCGGCGTCGGCGACCTTGTCGGCGATGCGGCCGACCAGCGGGTTGGCCGTGACACCAGAGAAGCCATCCGAACCGCCGCACTTGAGGCCCACGACCAGTTCCGAAACCGGGATCGGCTCGCGCTTGTCCTGCTCGGCCAGTTCGACCAGAGCCTCGACGGCGGCCAAGCCGTCTTCCAGCTCGTCCTCGACCATCTGGGTGGTGAAGCTGCGCAGGCGGTCGCGGTCGATCTCCGGCGCGCTGTCCAGCAGAGCCTTCAGCTGGTTGTTCTCGCAGCCCAGGCCCAGCAGCAGCACGCCGCCGGCATTGGGATGGCTGGCCAGGGCGGCGATCAGCTTGCGGGTATGGTTCAGGTCGTCGCCCAGCTGCGAGCAGCCGAACGGATGCGGAAAGGCGAAGACCCCGTCGATGCGGCCGGCGAAACGCTGGTTGGCCTTCTCGGCGATGCGGCGGGCGGTGTTGGCGACGCAGCCCACGGTGCAGAGCACCCAGATCTCGTTGCGGGTGCCCGCCCGGCCGTTCTTGCGGCGATAGCCGTCGAAGGTGCGGGCAGGGAGCTCGACGTGGGGCTCTGGCGCGGTCGGCGTGAAGCTGTAGCCCTCGACGCCTTCCAGGCGGGTATGGACGTTGTGGACGTGGACGTGGTCGCCCACGGCGATGTCGACGACGGCCCGGCCGATCGGCCAGCCGTACTTCAGGACGTCGCTGCCAGCGCTGGCAGCCTGGATAGCGATCTTGTGGCCCTTGGGGATGTCGGCCCGCGCCACGATGGGCTGGCCGTGCAGGTCCAGGATCTCGCCGGCGACGAGGTCGCGCAGGGCGGTGGCCACGTGGTCACGGGGGTCCACCGGGTGGATCGATTCGCGCTGGGCCAGGGTCGTTTCGGTCATCTTGGATCGTCGTCGCCGGAAGGTGTGTCGCCAATTTGGACGTTCAATGACATGGTAACCGGTGTCAGCCGGGTCGCAAGCAGACGTTTCGTCCTAGGTTGGCGATGCTTACGCCGCTAGAGTATGACAAAAGAAAATGACTTAGGCTGCTGGAAACGCCGTGAACTCTTCTAAGACGCCTTCCTCGCCCCCGGCCGAAGACAGTGAGAGCGTGGAGGGCGGTCGCCGCCGCGCCACGATCAACGACATCGCGAGACTGGCGGGAGTTTCGAAGAAGACCGTCTCCCGTGTGATCAACCAGTCGCCGTTCGTCCGCGACGAGACGCGCGAACGGATCGAGGCGGTGATCGCCGAGTGGGGTTATGCCCCTGACCCCCAGGCCCGAGGCCTGGCGTTCCGCCGCTCGTTCCTGATCGGCATGATCTACGACAACCCCAACCCGCAGTATGTCGTGAATATGCAGCTGGGCCTGCTGGACGGCATGCGCGGCTCGGGCTTCGAGCTGGTCGTCCATCCTTGTAACCGCGCCAGCCCGACCTTCCTGACCGACATCCGCTCGTTCGTGGAGCGCCAGAAGCTCTATGGCGTAGTGCTGCCGCCGTCGGTGTCGGAAGACGAGCGGGTCGCCAAGCTGCTGAACGAGATCGGCTGTGCGTACATCCGTATCGCCTCGGTCGAGCTGGACAAGCCCGAGCACATGATCGTCGGTCATGACCGGATGGGCGCTGGCCAGGCCGCGCGCCACATCATCGAGCTGGGCCACAAGAACATCGCCTTCATCTCGGGTCCCGACACCTTCCGTTCGTCGCACGAGCGGCGAGGGGGCTTCGAGGACGGTCTGGCCGAGGCTGGCCTGAAGCTGGCCGAGAAGGACATCGTCCAGGGCGCCTATACCTTCGAGTCCGGCGTGGCCTGCGGCGACGAGCTGCTGGCGCGCACGCCGCGTCCGACCGCGATCTTCTGCGGCAACGACGAAATGGCGGCCGGCGTCCTGCAGTCGGCGCGCAAGGCCGGCCTGACGGTGCCGAAGGACGTCACGGTCGTCGGCTTCGACGACTTCCAGATCGCCCAGGCGGTCTGGCCGCCGCTGACCACGGTGCACACGCCGACCCGCGAGATCGGCAAGATGGCCGCCGAGAAGCTGATCGGCGTCGAGCGGCGGGAGCCGCGTGACGTCACCAAGACCGAACCGAGCCTGGTGGTCCGCGAGTCCTCGGGACCGGTTCCCAGCTAGAGTATTCGCGGCCCCTTCGGGTTGCATCGGATCATGACACCGGTTACCAAGCGGGCCGCAGCAGCGGCCACCCGTGAAGCCGCCGGTCACAAAGGGAGCAGACGCACAGCCATGCCCAGGCCTCTGAATTTCCACGAAGATCGGCTTTTCCCGTCGGACGCGACGACGCGTTCGTATGCGCGCGGCCTGTACGGCCTGGTCAAGGACCTGCCGATCATCAGCCCGCACGGTCACACCGATCCGTCTTGGTTTGCGACCAACGAGCCTTTCCAGGACGCCACCGACCTGCTGCTGGCGCCGGACCACTATCTGTACCGCATGCTCTACAGCCAGGGCGTCTCGCTCGACGCGCTGAAGGTGCGGTCCAAGGCCGGCGTGCCGGAGACCGATCCGCGCGCGGCCTGGAAGCTGTTTGCCTCGAACTTCCACCTTTTCCGCGGCACGCCGTCGTGGATCTGGCTGAACCACGTGTTCAGCAAGGTGTTCGGCTTCACCGAGTTCCTCGAAACCTCGAACGCCGACGACTATTTCGACCGCATCAACGAGGCCCTGGCCTCGGACGCGTTCCGCCCGCGCGCTCTGTTCGATCGTTTCAACATCGAGACCCTGGCGACGACCGAAGGCCCGCATGAGGTCCTGAAGCACCACCAAGCCATCCGCGAAAGCGGGTGGGGCGGCCACGTCATCACCGCTTACCGCCCCGACGCCGTCATCGACTTCGAGGATGAGCGCAGCCCGCGCGCCTTCGAACGCTTCGCCGACGTGTCCGGCAAGGACGTCTACAGCTGGAAGTCCTATCTCGAAGCGCACCGTCTGCGCCGCCAAGCCTTCATCGAGGCCGGCGCCACCTCGTCGGATCACGGCCATCCGACCGCCGCCACCGCCGACTTGTCGGACGTCGAGGCCGAAGCCCTGTTCCAAAGCCTGGTGAAGGGCGATGTCACGCCTGAGAAGGCCGAACTGTTCCGCGCCCAGATGCTGACCGAAATGGCCAAGATGAGCCTGGACGACGGCCTGGTGATGCAGATCCACCCCGGCTCGCACCGCAATCACAATGTCGGCCTGCTCGAGACCCACGGTCGCGACAAGGGCGCCGACATCCCGATGCGCACCGAGTACGTCTCGGCGCTGAAGCCGCTGCTGACCCGCCTGGGCAACGATCCGCGCCTGTCGGTGATCCTGTTCACCCTGGACGAGACCGTCTACAGCCGCGAACTGGCCCCGCTGGCCGGCCACTATCCGGTGCTGAAGCTGGGTCCGTCCTGGTGGTTCCACGACAGCCCGGAAGGCATGATGCGCTTCCGCGAGCAGGTCACCGAGACCGCCGGCTTCTACAACACCGTCGGCTTCAACGACGACACTCGCGCCTTCCTGTCGATCCCGGCCCGTCACGACGTGGCCCGTCGCGTCGACTCCTCGTTCCTCGCCCGCATGGTCGCCGAGCATCGGATGGACCTGGTCGAGGCCGAGGAGCTGATCGTCGATCTGACGTACAACCTGCCTAAGAAGGCCTACAAGCTCGAGCAGCGTCCTGACTGGGCTCGTCCCACGACCGCGCTGCGCGCCGCCGCCGAATAAGAACACCCTTCCGGAGACTTCCCCATGTTCGCCAAGACCTATCACGCCACCCATCCGGACATGATGTTCGCGGTCAGCAATGACGACCTGCGCGATCGCTACCTGATGCAGGGCCTGTTCCAGGACGGCCAGATCGTCCTGACCTACAACCACGCCGAACGCTTCGTCGTCGGCGGCGTGGTGGCCACCTCGGCCATCAAGCTGCCCGACCAGACCGAGCCCGCCTCGGCCGCCGGCCACCCCTTCCTGGAGCGCCGCGAGCTGGGGGTGATCAATGTCGGTGAGACCACCGGCAAGATCACCGTTGACGGCGTCGTCTACGAGATCGTTCCGCGTGACGGCCTGTACGTCACCATGGGCGCCAAGGACGTGACCTTCGAAGGCATCGACGGCGCCGCTGCCCGCTTCTACCTGGTCAGCCTGCCGGCCCACGCGTCGTTCGAAACCAAGAAGCTGGCCTTCGCCGACGCCGTCGCCCTGGAGCGCGGCGCGCTGGAAACCAGCAACGAGCGCACGATCTACCAGTACATCGTCCCGACCACCTGCAAATCGGCTCAGCTGCTGCTGGGCATGACCGTGCTGAAGCCGGGCAGCGTCTGGAACACCATGCCGCCCCACCTGCACGACCGTCGTTCGGAAGCCTATTTCTACTTCGGCCTGGGCGAGAACGATCGCGTGTTCCACTACATGGGCGAGCCGGACGAGATGCGTCACATCGTGATCGCCAACGAGGAAGCCGTGATGAGCCCGCCGTGGTCGATCCACATGGGTTCGGGCACCGCCAACTACACCTTCATCTGGGCGATGGGCGGCGAGAACCTCGACTACACCGACATGAACGTGCTGGACATCTGCCAGCTGAAGTAGGGGCCTTAGGCCACCGCGCTCTGACCTGTCATCCCGGGCGGAGCGCAGCGTAGACCCGGGACCGCCCAAGGCGCTTGCGCTTCCGGCGGTCCCGGCTTTCGCCGGGATGACAGCATTCTCAGACAGGAACTCGACATGGCCAATCCGTTCAGCCTCGAAGGCAAGGTCGCGCTCGTCACCGGCGCCAACACCGGCATTGGCCAGGGCATCGCCATCGCGCTCGCCCAAGCCGGCGCGGACATCGCCGCCGCGGGCCGCAGCGAGCCGACCGAAACCCAGAAGGCCGTCGAGGCCCTGGGCCGCAAGTTCCTGTCGATCAAGGCCGACTTCGGCTCGACCGAGCCCGTCCAGCGCGTGGTCGACGAGACCGTCGCCGCGTTCGGCCAGGTCGACATCCTGGTCAATAACGCCGGCATCATTCGCCGCGCCGACTCGATCGAGTTCTCGGAAGCCGACTGGGACGCGGTGATGGACACCAATCTGAAGGTCGTCTTTTTCCTCACGCAAGCCTTCGCCAAGCAGGCGATCAAGCAGGGCGGCGGCAAGGTGATCAACATCGCCAGCCTGCTGTCGTTCCAGGGCGGCATCCGCGTGCCGTCGTATACGGCCGCCAAGTCGGGCCTGGCCGGTCTGACCAAGATTCTGGCCAACGAGTGGGCGACCAAGGGCATCAACGTCAACGCGATCGCCCCCGGCTATTTCGACACCAATAACACCGAGGCCCTGCGCGCCGACGCTGACCGCAACGCCTCGATCCTGGCGCGCATCCCGGCCGGCCGCTGGGGCCGTCCGGAAGACATCGGTGGCGCCGCCGTGTTCCTGGCCTCGTCGGCTGCGGACTACGTCCAAGGGATTACTCTGCCCGTGGATGGCGGCTGGCTGGCGCGCTAGCGAAACAAATTCGTTCAAAAATACGATGGTAGCGCAACCATCGTGCCGGGCGACTTTCCCCGCCCCATGAACCGCGCTAGAGGGCGCCGCAGCGTTAGCACCTGCGGCGCCCGACGCGTTTCTAGATCCATTCCAGTACGGGATCGCCGCCGCCTTGGCGGTCCCTGGAGTCCGCCCATGCGCAACCCGGCCCTGTCGATCGACGTCGACCGTCCGACCAGCCGCCACGTCCGCCAGAACGCCAATCTGCTGAGTGACCTGCTCATCGAGGCGATCACCTATCTGGAAGGCGAGGAGGCCGCCGCCCTGGTGGCCAAGGCGCGCAAAGCGGCGTCTCGCGAGGACGAGGCCACCGGCGACGCGCCGGTGCTGGACCACCTGTTCGCCGACCTCTCGACCGACCAGGCCGTATTCCTGGCCCGGGCCTTCGCCAGCCACTCGCTGCTGGCCAATATCGGCGAGGACGTCGCTGGCCGCCGTCGTCATGCCGAGGCCGACGCCCAGCCGGGCGACGAGCGCCCCCGCACCCTGATCGACGCCGTCCAGGTGTTGAAGGGCCGAGGCAAGACCGACGAGGAGCTGGCCAAGATCTTCGCGGCCATGAACGTCGTGCCGGTGCTGACGGCCCACCCGACGGAAGTCCGTCGCCGGAGCATGGTCGACCGCGAGACCGAGATCTCGCGCCTGATGGCCCTGCGTCGCCACCATCTGCCGCCGGATCTGGAAGCCGAGATCCGCGAGGGCCTGTTCCGCGAGATCGCCCTGATGTGGCGGACGCGTCTTTACCGCCCCGAGCGGATCACGGTGAAGGACGAGATCCGCAACGCGCTGTCGATCGTCCGCACCTCGATCTTGCCGGCGATCATTGACCTTTACGGCGACTGGACCGCCAAGATCGGCTCGCACGGGCATCTGGCGCCGCTGCTGAAGATGGGCTCGTGGCTGGGCGGCGACCGCGACGGCCACCCCGGCGTCAATGGCGAGACCCTGAAGCTGGCCTTCGCCAGCCAGTCCCGCGTCATCCTCGACTGGTACGCCGGCGAAGTCCGCAAGCTGTGGTCCAACCTGGCGGTCTCGACCGCCTATGCGCCGGTGTCGCAGGAGCTGCTGGCCCTGGCCAGCCAGACGAAGGACCCGTCGGTCCACCGCCTGGACGAGCCCTATCGCCTGGCCTTGGAGCTGATCTTCGACCGCCTGACGGCCGTCTCGCAGAAGCTGACCGGCCAGCCGGTGACGTTCGCCAACGGCCCGACCGACGTCGAGCCCTATGGTCATCCGGACGCCTTCGTCGCCGACCTGGGCGTGATTATCGACAGCCTGGAGCGCAACGGCGGCGAGCGCCTGGTCGGGTCGAGCTTGCGCACCCTGGTCGAGGTGGCCAAGGCCTGCGGCTTCCACCTGATGAGCCTGGACCTGCGCCAGAACGCCGATGTCCACGAGCGCACCGTCGACGAGCTGTTCCAGCGCGCCGGCTCTGGCGTCCAGTACCTGAAGCTGGACGAGGACGCCCGCTGCAAGCTGCTGATCGAGGAGCTGTCGCACCAGCGTCCCCTGGTCTCGCCCTTCACCGCCTATGGCGAGGAGACGACCAAGGAGCTGGCCACGATGGAAGCCGCCGCCCAGGCGGTTCGCGACTACGGCCACGGCTGCATCGGCGCTTACATCATTTCCAAGGCCGCGACCCTGTCGGACATCCTCGAGCCGCTGGTGCTGCTCAAGCAGGTCGGCATGGTCTGGGGCGGCGCCGCGCCGCGCGCCTCGGTCAAGGTGGCCCCGCTGTTCGAGACCATCGGCGACCTTGAGAACGGCCCGGCCGTCCTGCGCCAATGGCTGGAGCTGCCGCTGAGCCGCACCATCCTGGGCGACCGGCCGGTGCAGGAAATCATGCTCGGCTATTCGGACTCCAACAAGGACGGCGGGTACGTCGCCAGCCGTCGCGGCGTGGCGCGTGGCGCCTCGGCCCTGGCGTTCGAGGCCGACCGCATGGGCGTGGGCCTGCAGCTGTTCCACGGCCGTGGCGGCAGCGTCGGGCGGGGCGGGGGACCGGCCGCCGAGGCCGTGCTGGCCCAGCCGGCCGGCACCGTCCAAGGCCGCATCCGCATGACCGAGCAGGGCGAGATGATCGCCCGCCGCTTCGGCGACCAGCCCACCGCCCGCCGCAACCTGGATGGCCTGGCCGCCGCCGTGCTGATCTCCAGCGACCGGCCCGCCCACCGGCCCGACTCCAAGGTCGAGGCCGCGATGACCGCCCTGGCCGAGGCCTCGTTCCACGGCTTCCGCGCCCTGGTGTACGACGATCCGGCGTTCGAGGACTTCTTCTGGTCGGCCACCCCGATCAGCGAGATCGTGGGCTTGAACATCGGCAGCCGTCCGGCCAGCCGCACCGCCAGCCGCAAGATCGAGGACCTGCGGGCCATCCCATGGGTGTTCAGCTGGTCGCAGGCCCGCTTCATGCTGCCCGGCTGGTACGGCTTCGCCTCGGGCGTCGAGCGGGCCAAGCTGTCGGTCGAGCAACTGCAGGACCTGGCCGGCAATTTCGACTTCTTCGCCTCGCTGCTGTCCAACATGGAGCTGGCCCTGGCCCAGAGCCACATGGGCATCGCCGCGCGGTACATGGCCCTGTCGCCCGACAAGGCCGACGCCGAGCGGATCTTCGCCACGATCCAGCGCGAGCACGAGGCGGCGACCAGCCTGGCCCTGGCCATCCGGGGCGGCTCGGCCCTGCTCGACAACCAGCCGGACCTGGCCGAGTCGGTGGCCCTGGCCGGCCGTTCGGTCGATCCGCTGAACCACCTGCAGCTGGAACTGCTGTCACGCCGCCGGGCAGGGGACCAGGACGAAGAGCTTCGCCTGGCCATCCAGCTGACCGTGGCGGGCATCGCGGCCGGCCTGCGCAACACGGGCTGACCGTTCAGGGCAAATCGGAGTTGAGCGAGCAATGTTCGCTCAACTCCGCAAACCCGATTTGTTTCAAACGTTTGCCAGCGCGAAAATCCCAGTCTCACGACGCTTGCGCTCCCCGGCGGTTTCTGATTATCTGCTCATGACACCGGTGGCGAAGTGGCTTGGCCACTTTTGGTAACCGGTGTCATACGTTTCGGTTCAGCGTCGTGGTTGGCCGTCTCGTTTTGCGGCTCTTTGAGCTCGCTCCTGCGCAAACTTTTGGGGCGTCGGCGAAATCCGACGCCCTCAATTTTGCGTTCGACGCGGGCGAGGGGAACCGACGGAAAAAGGTTCGGGGAAGGAAGCGACCACCAGGAGACTTCGCGCAACGCGGCCGGGATCGGCCGCCGGATCCGCGCCCCACGCCCCCTTAGTTTGACGTTGCGGCAAGCCCGGTATGGCGCCGGCGCGCAACGCGGTCTAAGGGAACGCCCTGAGCCAATACCGGCGAAATATTGCGTGCGCGGCGGCCCTCGCGGCGGTCCGCGCAAGATCGATCCTTCGGGAAGGAGTCTACGATGGTAAAAGACCGTATGGCGGTGCTGACCGCCCTGATGGACCAGGGTGTCATCCCGGTTTTCTATCACCCCGACGTCGAGGTCTGTAAGAAGGTGATCCAGGCCTGCGCCGACGGCGGCGCGCCCTGCATCGAATTCACCAACCGCGGCGACTTCGCCAGCCACGTCTTCTACGAAGTGACCCGTCACTTCGCCTCGGCCGACCCGCGCGTGATCATGGGCGTGGGCTCGATCGTCGACGCCCCGACCGCCGGCATCTACATCGCCAACGGCGCCAAGTTCGTCGTCGGCCCGATCCTGAACGCCGACGTCGCCAAGGTCTGCAACCGTCGCAAGATCCCGTATTCGCCGGGCTGCGGTTCGGCCTCGGAAATCTCGTACGCCGAAGAGCTGGGCTGCGAGATCGTCAAGGTGTTCCCGGGTTCGTCGGTCGGCGGTCCCGATTTCGTCAAGGCGGTGCTGGGCCCGATGCCCTGGACCCGCATCATGCCGACGGGCGGCGTCGATCCGGACGAAGCCTCGGTCAAGAAGTGGTTCGGCGCGGGCATCGTCGCCGCCGGCATGGGCTCCAAGCTGATCACGCAGGAACTGCTCGACGCGGGCGACTACGCCGGCATCACCGCCAAGGTCCGCGAGACGGTGGACCTGATCAAGAAGGTTCGTGGGAAGGCCTAAATGACCGACAATATCCTCAACATCCGTCCGGCTTCGGAAACCAAGTGGGACTGCGCGTCCTTCGGTGAAGTGATGCTGCGTTTCGACCCGGGCTTCGGCCGGGTTCGCAACGCGCGCCAGTTCAACGTCTGGGAAGGCGGCGGCGAATACAACGTCGCCCGCGCCTTCAAGAAGTGCTGGGGCAAGCGCTCGACGGCCGTGACGGCTCTGCCGGTCAACGACCTGGGCTGGCTGGTCGAGGACCTGATGATGCAGGGTGGCGTCGACACCTCGCACGTCATCTGGCGCGACTTCGACGGCCTGGGCCGCAACACCCGCGTCGGCCTGAACTTCACCGAAAAGGGCTTCGGCGTTCGTCCGGCCCTGGGTTGCTCGGACCGTGGTCACTCGGCCGCCTCGCAGATCCGCCCCGGTGAAGTGAACTGGGAAAAGCTGTTCGGCGAAGAAGGCGTGCGCTGGTTCCACACCGGCGGCATCTTCGCGGCCCTGGCCTCGAACACGGCCGAAGCCGTGATCGAAGCCGTGGAAGTGGCCCGCAAGTACGGCACCGTGATCTCCTACGACCTGAACTACCGCGCCTCGCTGTGGAAGTCGCAGGGCGGCAAGGAAGGCGCTCAGAAGGTCAACCGTCACATCGCCCAGTATGTCGACGTGATGATCGGCAACGAAGAAGACTTCACCGCCTGCCTGGGCTTTGAAGTCGAAGGCCTGGACGAGCACATCAGCTCGATCGACCCGGCCAACTTCAAGAAGATGATCGAAACTGCCGTGAAGCAGTTCCCGAACTTCAAGGTCGCCGCGACCACCCTGCGCAACGCCAAGACCGCCTCGGTCAACGACTGGTCGGCGATCCTGTACGCCGGCGGCGAGTTCTACGCCTCGATGATGCGTGAGAACCTCGAGATCTATGACCGCGTCGGCGGCGGCGACGGCTTCGCCTCGGGCCTGGCCTTCGGCTTCATGGAAGGCAAGGGTCCGCAAGCCGCCGTCGAGTACGGCGCGGCTCACGGCGCCCTGGCCATGACCACCCCGGGCGACACCTCGATGGTGCGCCAGGCGGAAGTCGAGGCCGTGATGAAGGGCAAGGGCGCGCGGGTCATCCGCTAAGCGTTCCGGTCTTCGGATGAAGATGAGCCCCCGGTCGCAAGATCGGGGGCTTTTTCTTGGGCGGCCTGCTGGCGCTTCTCTTCGATCAGCCCGGCGATGTAGGCGAACTCCTCTTTGAGCCGGTCGTGGAGCCAGAGGCATTCACGGAGGTGGCGGCGCCGGGCGCGCGTGTCGTCGGAGCGAGGCTTGGCGCGCGGAATACGGGGGTGGGGCATCTAGACCTCCAGGCATGACAAATCGGCTCGCGGCGAAGACCGCGAGGATGGGGAGGGATGCGGAGCGCCGGACAGCGTCCGGAGTTTTGTTGTGTTGTTACCGTTTCGACGAAGTCCGACGCTCCGCGCGATCGTTTTCCGCCAGCGTCCCGCCGGGTGGCCCTGTTGAGGCCTTAGCGAGACTCGAAGTGCGCCGTTCCCAACGTGCTCCGACAGTCGAAGAGGACGGGCTTACGCCAGACACGCCCCTTTGCCTTCGACCACGCCGGCGGCGGGCGGGCCTGGTCAGCGAACCAGGTCCCCGGACCGTCCGAGTATCCCCCTCGGACCTCCACCGCTCGACCGCCCCCCGAAGCCGCGAAGGTCGCTGGCCGCGCGCCCTCCCCAGTGCTTCGAGGTGAGGGCAGGATAGGGCGGGTTTTGGAGGCGGGGACGGGGAGCGGTGAACGCTCGTCGCCTACATCTCCCTCTCTCTTAGAGAGAGAGAGGGGCCAATGCGCAGCATGGGAGGGTGAGAGGTTACACTCTCAGCCGAATAAACTGAGGAGGTTCAGCTGCTTGATCAAATCGGCCACCGGCTTCGCCTAACCTCTCACCCTCCCACGCCTGACGGCGCGGGCCCCTCCCTCTCTCTAAGAGAGAGGGATTCAACACCCGTCCCCCGACGAGCTTAGTGCGCGGAGAACTGCAGCATCGCCGGCGCCGCCGCCACCCCATCCAGCGACTGGAAGTTCTTGAACCGGTCGTTGTTGAAGCCGATCCAGTAGTCCTTCCCGGCCTCGACCGTGCAGTCCAGCGTGAAGGTCCGTCCGTCCTTCGACTGGACCGGGGTCTTGGCGCAGTCGGGATAGCTGGCCGGGTCGCGCATCACGAACGACCAGCTGGCGCGCATCGGCTGGTCGAAGGTGACCTTGATCTGGATCTTGCCCGCCGCGACCTCGGCCCCGACCTTGGGAGAGACCGACCGCACGTGCGGGATGCCGCCGGCGGGAGGGCCTGCTAGCGCGACGACGGCGACGAAGGGGATGATCATGGCGGGCTCCACCTTGGGGCGAGGGCGCAGATCAACACGCCTTCATGGTCGCCGCAACGCTCGGCGAACCCTGTTTCTTCTGGAGTCTGGCGTGGCGTGGCGCGAAACTGCCGGCAAGTGCTTCGACAGGGACTAGAGTCATGGATTTCTCGCGGCTGCGGACGACCAGCAAGGTCACCACCGAGTGGACCTACGACCAGGGCCAACCCCTGAGCACCGGCTGGCTGCGGGTCGACACCGCGCCCGACCACGAGCTGCACTGGGAGGAATACGGCCGCGCCGACGGCGAGCCGGTGATGTTCCTGCACGGCGGTCCGGGCGGCGCCTGCGCGCCGGTGATGTCGCGGTTCTTCGATCCTGATCGCTATCGCGTGATCCTGTTCGACCAGCGCGGCTGCGGGCTGAGCCGGCCCACCGTGGCGGCCGACGGTCCCGAGAAGGCCCTGGCCCACAACACCACCGATCACCTGGTCGCCGACATCAACGCCCTGCGCGACGCCTTGGGCATCACCGGCAAGATGCACGTCTTCGGCGGCAGCTGGGGCAGCACCCTGGCCCTGGTCTACGCCATCCGGAACCCGGAGAAGGTCGCCTCGCTGATCCTGCGCGGCATCTTCCTGGGGCGGAAGGAGGACCTGCTCTACATGTACCAGGGCAACGCCTCGACCTTCGCCGAGCAGCCCTACGCCCTGACCGAGCCGGGCGCCTATATCGCCTATCCCGACGAGTGGAAGGCCTTCGTGGAGGTGATCCCTGCCGAGCAGCGCGGCGACATGATGGGCGCCTACAAGGCGATCTTCGACATGGTCCCGGCCAACGACGCCCAGCGTGACCTGCAGCTGAAGGCGGCCCTGGCCTGGTCGGTCTGGGAAGGCACGATCTCGAACATGATCCCGGCCGACGAGGACGCGGGCAAGTTCGGCGAGGCCGAATTCGCCCTGTGCTTCGCCCAGATCGAGGCCCACTTCTTCGCCAACCACCTGTTCCTCAAGCCCGACGAGATCACCGACGGCGTGAGCGCGTTGAAGGGCGTGCCTGTGCACATCGTCCATGGCCGCTTCGACCAGGTCTGCCCGCTGACCCAGGCCTCGCGCCTGGTCGAGGCGCTGGAGGCGGCGGGCCTGCCGCCGGCGACTTATGTGCGCACCGATGCGGGCCACAGCGCGATGGAGGCCCAGACCGTCCTGGCCCTGACGGCGATCATGGACGGGCTGCCCCGGATCTAGGGAACGGCCGGGGCGATTCCCGGGTTGAACCTGCATGGATCAACCGTGCGAGTTCACGCAGATGTCGTCGCCAGTTCAAAAGCCCACCGTGATCGGCGCGTCGCGCCGCTGCGGCGTGGCCGTCCTGGCGCTGTGCCTGGGCCTGGGGGCGGCCGACGCGGCGCTGGCGGGCAAGCAGGAGAAAGACTCTCCGAAGATCCCGAAGACTTCCGCCGAGGCCAATGGCGACAACCTGGGCTCGGCCATGGTCGCGCCGCTGCGTGACATCAACGTCGTGCGCTCGCAGATCCCCGACCTGCTGACCAAGGCCACCATCGACCCCTACGCCCCGCCCAAGACCGGCTGCGCGCCGCTGAAGGCCGAGATCGACAGCCTCGACGCCGTTCTGGGCGACGACTACGACGACCCCAAGGACGACAACAAGAATGACGGCATGTCCCGCCCGGTCCTGGGCGTGGTGGCCAGCACGATCACCGACGTCATTCCGATGCGCGGCTGGGTGCGCCGCCTGACTGGGGCCGAGCGCCACGACCAGCAGGTGCGTGACGCCATCAAGGCTGGCTTCGTCCGCCGCGGCTATCTGAAGGGCCTCTACAACGCCGGCACCTGCAAGGGGAACCGCGTCGTCTACGTCTCGGCCAAGGCCGCGCCCAAGCCGGTGTTCGTGGCGGCCTCGGCGGTCCCGCCGCCCGCGCCGGTGCAGGTCGCCGCCAACCCCGCGCCGCCGCCGGTTCCGCCGCGCGATCCGGGACTGCCGCCCGTTGGCGCCGCCGTGCCGTTTGGCCCCGCCGCGCCGCCGCTGGCGGTCGCTTCCGCCGAAGTCAGCGGGATCCAGTAGGCCTTAGCCGCGCACGAAGATGTTGCGCAGCCATTGCGTGCCGGCCTTGGCGGCCTGGCCCCAGTCTTCCTCGTCGTCCAGCGCCTCGGGCTTGTAGCCCCAGGGATTGAACACCTTCAGGCGCGGAACCTTGGCGAAGGCGGCGACTTCGCGCGTGGCCAGGGTCAGGCCGTGCTCCAGCGCCGTGGCGGCCAGCAGCGCGTCGCGGCCGTCGGTCAGGGGCAGGTGGCCTCGCCGACGGACCACGGCGGCGTCGACCGCCAGGATACGGCCTTCGAAGGCGGGGGCGGCGCGGTTGTCCAGCCAGTCGCGCAGCGCGGCCGCCTTGGCCTTGTCCTTGCGCTCCGTGCGGGCCACGGCGCCTTCCAGCTCCAGCAGGGTCAGGGCCGAGATGAACAGGCTCGAGCGCGTGGCTCGCGCCGCCCAGGCGGCCAGGCCCGGATCGGTCGCGCCAGCCTTGGCGTTGCGCAGTTCGAAGACGACGTCGGTGTCGAGCAGATGCATCAGTCGTCGCCCTTGTAGCGCCCTTGGCGATCCCAGGTCTCGGTCGAGCGCGGCAGCTCCAACGCGGGCAGGCCGGGCATGGCCAGCAGGTCGACGATGGTCTCGGTCTGGCCGGTCAGCCGGCGGTAATCTTCGACGCTCATCAGCACGTGGGTGGGCCGGCCACGGTCGGTGACGAACACCGGCTCGATTCTCGCCGCGCGCTTGGCCTGGCTGACATCCTGGTTGAATTCGCGGCTCGTGATGACCTTCAAGACGTACCGACCTGCTCACATTGACAAGGCTGTCTTGTAGGTACGTTACTACGTCGTGTCGTTCCGGCAACAGAAATTTGGCCAACGAAAACAATCGACTGACAAGGCTGTCAAAAATGGGTGCGCCACATTGCGCTCCAGCGGGATTCCTGCGCGGCATGGGGGCAAGGCGCAAAGCCAGACGACATCTATTAGGGGGCTAAGACAGTGTCAGACCTACTCTCGCAGACCATCGCCACGGCGGCGGACCTGCTCAACAAGCACGGACCGGCCATCAAGGCCGCGCCCAACAGCTTCTCACCGACCGACTTTTCCGTTCACTTCTTCCTGCAGCTGGCCGTGATCGTGCTGGCCTGCCGCGTCGTCGGCTGGCTGGGCCAGAAGCTGCTGAAGCAGCCCCAGGTCGTGGGTGAGATGATCGCCGGCGTGGTGCTTGGCCCGTCGCTGCTGGGCCTGCTGGCCCCCGACCTCCAGGCCGCCATCTTCCCAAAGGAAACCAAGAACATCCTGTATGTCGGCGCTCAGCTGGGCGTGGGCCTCTACATGTTCATGGTCGGCACCAGCTTCCAGGCGGGCCACTTCAAGGCCAAGGCCAAGAGCGCCATGAGCGTCTCGTTCGCCGGCATCGCCGCGCCGTTCCTGATCGCCGCCGCCATCACGCCCTTCCTGCTGAAGGTGCCGGGCCTGTTCGCGGCCGGCATCAGCCAGGCCAACGCCACCCTGTTCATGGGCGCCTGCATCGCCCTGACCGCCTTCCCGATGCTGGCCCGGATCATCAACGAGCGCGGCCTGGCCAAGACCTCGCTGGGCACGCTGTCCCTGACCGCCGGCGCCTTTGACGACGCAGTGTCGTGGTGCGTGCTGGCCCTGGTGCTGGCCACCTTCGGCGGCGGCCCCGGCGTGGCGGGCCTGGCCATCGGCGGCGGCCTGCTGTGGGTGCTGTTCGTCGTCACCATGGGTCCCAAGATCCTGGCGCCGCTGGGCCGCATGGTCGAGCGCGATGGCGAGATGACCACCTCGACCCTGGCCCTGGTCATCCTGGCCTTCTGTACGTCGGCCTTCCTGATGGACGCCGTGGGCATCCACGCCATCTTCGGCGGCTTCATCCTGGGCGTGGTCATGCCGCGCGGCCTGCTGGTCGAGGAGCTGAAGAAGAAGGTCGAGCCGATCGCGGTCGTGCTGCTGCTGCCGATGTTCTTCACCTATTCGGGCCTCAACACCCGGATGGACATGGTCAACTCGCCGACCCTGCTGCTGATCGCCCTGGGGGTCCTGGCCTGCTCGATCCTGGCCAAGTGGGGCGCCTGCTACGTCGCCGCCCGCTTGACCGGCGAGAACCATGCGACCGCCATGGGCATCGGCGCCCTGATGAACTCGCGTGGCCTGATGGAGCTGATCATCATCAATATCGGCCTGCAGAAGGGCATCATCGGCCCGACCCTGTTCTCGATGCTGGTGCTGATGGCGATCGTCACCACGGTGATGGCCAGCCCGCTGTTCGAGGTCGTCTACGGCAAGAAGGCCCGCGAAAGCGGCGAGCTGGGCGCGGTCCCGGACGCCGCGAAGGCCTAGAGCCCGCGCAAACGAAACACTTCCCCTGGGCCCGCTTCGGCGGGCCCTTTCTTTGGGGCGTCCGACCCAGCATCGGATTGTTACAGTACGGCGGTAGCGCTGGTCATTCGCACCGGAGCCCGCCATGCGTCACGTCTATCTCTACGTCCACGACCTGCGGTCCAGCGGCGTGGTGCGCAACGCCATCGACTTCGCCAAGCGGCTCGCCCAGGACCATCCCACCACCCTGGTCGTGGGCTACGGCGAGGGCTTTTTCGCCGAGGAAGCCGCGCGCGGGCCGTTCGCGCTGAAGGTGCTGGCGCTCCGGGAAGGCGCGCTGGGACGGGGCGTGGCGGCCTTGCGGCTTCGGGCCTGGCTGTCGCGCCAGCCCGCGGGCGCGCTGATGTCGGTGGGCAATATGGGCCACTGGACGCCGTTCCTGGCCTGCCAGGGCCTGCGCCACATCGCCCGCATCTATTGCATCAGCAACGAGGTGGCCCGCGACGACGGCCTCAAGAGCCGTACGCGCCTGGCCTGGATGAAGCTTCTGACCCTGGACGCCGCCCGGATCGTCGTAGTCGGCCGCGCGCTGCGCCGCCTGCCGCTGTTCGCCGAGGCCATCGCCTCGGGCCGCGCGGTCGAGCTGCCGAACGGCGTCGACAACGCCCTGGCCGCCCGGCTCGCCCAGGCGCCGGCGCCGCATCCCTGGCTTGAGGACCAGGTCCCGGTCGTGGTCGGCATCGGTCGGCTGCGGCCGCAGAAGAACTTCGACCTGTTGATCGAGGCCATGGGCCGGGCTCGCCAGACGCGACGCCTGCGGCTGGCGATCATCGGCGGCGGCGCCCCGGCCGAGCAGGCGCGACTGACGGGCTTGGCGCAGGCCGCCGGGCTGGGGGAGGATTTCCTGCTCGCGGGCGAGACCGACAACGTCTTCGCCTGGCTGCGCCGCGCGGCGGTGTTCGCCCTGCCGTCCCGCTGGGAGACGTCGTCGCTGGCCCTGCTCGAGGCCCTGGCGGCGGGCGCGCCGGCAGTGGCGTCCAGGATCGCCGGCGACGCGGCCCAGGTGCTGGAGGAGGGCCGTTACGGCCTGCTGTTCGATGGCCAGGATCCCGACGCGCTGGCGGCGGCGCTGCTGGCCCAGGTCGAGGCCCCGGTCCGGCCGGGCGATCGCGCTCTGGCCTACGACCTCAGCCTGACCGATGACGCCTATGCCGCGCTGATCGCGGAGGTCCTGGCGTCCGGCTCAGCCCGCTGGACGCCCTCCACGGGTCCCGCGTTCGCAGGGTGATCGAGGCCCCTAGACCCCCTCTAGCGCCCGATCGAACCCGAACTTGTTGATCTGGGCGATCAGGTCGCGGTGGCTGGGCAGGTCCTGGGTCGCGCGGTCGGCGAAGCCTCGGATCTTGGCGAACAGCTTGGCGGCCGCCGCGACATCCGGGAACTCGCCCGCGCCGTCGGTCAGGTCGGTTTTGAAGCCCATGCCGTACAGAATGTACTGGTAGTTGAAGAAGGCGAAGGTCTCGAGGTCGAGGATGAAGTCGAAGCGGGCCGGCGGGCGGTGACGCCACTGTTCCAGCAGGTCGACCAGCCGCTCGGGGATGGTCGTCGGGTTGGCGTTCTCGCGCCAGAACCGCTCGGGCCGCTGGCTGAGGCAATAGTGCAGCTTCAGAAAGACGATGATGTTGTCGTAGCGCGCCGTCATCAGCTCGTTGAAGCGGCGGGCGGGGGCGCTGACCGGGCCCGAGTGCGGGAAGAGCTCGGCGATCATCGCCACGGCGGCTTCGATCAGCACCACGCCGGTGGACTCCAGCGGCTCCAGGAAGCCGGCCGAAAGGCCCACGGACACGCAGTTCTTGATCCACTGCTTCTCGCGATAGCCGGCGTCGAAGCTGATCTTGCGGGTCTCGATCTCGGCGCCGCCCAGGTAGTCGCGGAGGAGCGTCTCGGCGCGGTCGTCGTCGATGTGGTCGCTGGAATAGACGCAGCCGACGCCGCGACCGTGGGCCAGGGCGATGTCCCAGATCCAGCCGGCCTCGTGGGCGGTGGCGACGGTGTAGCTCTGGATCGGCGCGTCGGGTGCGGCGTAGGGCGCGCGGCAGGCCATGGCGCGGTCGGTGAACAGGATCGGCTTCACCGACTTGAACGGCGCGCCCAGGGCCTTGCCGATCAGCTCGGCGCGGAAGCCGGTGCAGTCGATATAGAGGTCGGCGGTGAGGTCGCCGTGCTCGGGGCTGACGATGTGGTCAATCGCGCCGGTCTCGTCCAGCACGGCCTCGGTCAGGTTGCCCTTCAGGTGGCGTACGCCCAGTTCCTGGGCGCGCTCCGCCAGCACCGCCGCCAGCTTGGCGGCGTCGAAGTGGTAGGCGTAGTTCAGCGGCCCGGCGAAGTCGCTCTCGTGCGGGCGCTTGGGCGCGCGCTGGGCGTCGGCGACGCGGGCCTGGATGGTCACGGCCTCGGCGAAGGGCGCGCGGGTGGCCTCGCTCTGCAGCAACCAGTAGGGCGCCAGGCTGGCCCCGTCGGTCGAGAACGGCGCCTCGAACGGGTGGAAGAAGGCGTGATGCTGGCCGGCTTCCGGCGCGCGCGCCCAGTCGACGAAGCGGATGCCCTGCTTGAACGTGGCCGAGGTCTCGCGGATGAACCGCGCCTCGTCGATGCCGAGGAACCGCAGGGTGTTGCGGATCGTGGGGAAGGTGGCCTCGCCGACGCCGATGATGCCGATGTCGGGCGACTCCAGGAGAGTGATCTCCAGGTGCGCCCGCTCGTCCACGCGCAGGGCCTTGGCCAGATAGGCGGCCGTCAGCCACCCGGCCGTCCCGCCGCCAACGATGAGGATGCTTCGCCTGCGTTGCATGCGGGATTGATAGCAGAGTTCGGCGACGGGCGAGGGTTTTCGCATTTCTACAATTAGCGCCCGAGGCCGGTCGGTAGCCTGACTTCACTGAAACGAAGACAGGACGCCCGCCATGAACCGCCGCGACTTCGGAAAGACGCTCCTCGCGACGGCCCTGCTGGGCGGCCTCGTCAGCCAACCCGCTCGCGCAAAGGACCGCCCCGCCATGACCCCGACGCCCCTCAAGATCGCCATCCCGGACGCGCAACTGGCCGACCTGAAGTCGCGCCTGCAACACACCCGCTGGCCGGACGAGCCCGCCGACTCCGCGTGGATGTTCGGGACCAGCCTGGGCTACATGAAGTCGCTGACCGACTATTGGCTGAACCGGTACGACTGGCGCGCGGCCGAGGCGAAGCTGAACGCCCTGCCGAACTACAGGGTGGCGATCGATGGGATCGAGCTGCACTTCGTCCATCAGCCGTCGAAGAAGAAGGACGCCCCGGCGCTGCTGTTGCTGCACGGCTGGCCCGACAGCTTCTATCGCTATCACAAGGTGATCGACGCCCTGTCGGAGGACTTCCACGTGGTCGTGCCGTCGATCCCGGGCACGGGCTTTTCGGGCCGCGTGGCCCAGCCGGCCGACCAGACCGCCGACCTTTTCGTGAAGCTGATGGGCCAGGTGCTGGGCCACGAGCGCTTCATGGTCGCCGGCGGCGACCTGGGCTCGGTGATCGCCATGTCGCTGACCCAGCGCCATGCGGACAAGGTCATCGGCATCCATGTCACCGACGTCGGCTATCCGGACCACACCACCGACTTCTCCGTGTTGAGCGGGGCCGAGCAGGCCTATGCGGGGGCCATCCAGCAGTGGTTCTTCACCCACGGCGCGTTCAACTTGGTGCAGGCCACCAAGCCGCAGAGTCTGGCCTTCGCGGTCAACGACTCGCCGGTCGGGCTGGCCGCCTGGATCATGAGTTTCATGTGCGGCATGGGCCTGGGCGACGCTGTGGACGCCAAGTTCGGCCGCGACGAACTGCTGACCAACATCATGATCTACTGGCTGACCGAGACGGCGGCGTCGTCGTTCCGGATCTACAGCCAGAACGCCATGAACGCGCCGACCATCAAGGGTGCGAACACCAAGGTTCCGGTGGCTGTGGCGACCGAGGCGCCGATCCCCGGCGGCGTGCGCCTGCCGCGCGAATGGGCCGATCGCCAGACGGGCGGCAATGTCGTGCGGTTCACCGACCTGGAGACGGCGGGCCACTTCGCGGCCTGGGAGGATCCCCAAGCCTTCGTGGCGGACCTCAAGGCCTTCCGTCAGAGCTTGTGAACGGCGTCGAGGTTCGAGGGCAGGGCGCCCATGATCTTCTTGATCGATTTGATCATGTGCGGCTGATCCGTGTAGCCCAGATCAGCCGCCACACCCGCCGAGGCCTCGCCCGCCTTCAGCCGCCGCACCGCTTCCTGGGCGCGGCGGATCTGCTGGAAGCTCTTCTGGGTGATGCCGGTGGTCTGCTTGAAGTGCTGCTGCACCGAGCGCGGCGAGGCGGCCTTGGGGGTCTCGCCGAAGGCCCGGGCCACCAGGTCGTTGGAGCGCAGCAAGCCCGCCGCGATCATGGCGTCGACCAGGAGCTCGACGTTCTCGAAGGTGGGCAGCGGGAACTCCACGCCATCCAGCTCGAAGACCGCGTCCCGCACCGGCAGGACGCGGATCTCTGGACCGACACGGGGCGTATCGTCCGCCGCCAGATAGACGTGGGCGGCGAAGGACAGGACGACCGAGCTCTCGCCGTTCTTGTAAGGCACCTCGACCGGCTCGGTGGCCTGGCCGCTCAGGAACACGAAGGATTGGCCGTCCGGAGCGATGCTGCGGATCAGGTCCCACGAGCCGTCGGGCGTGGCCGAATACAGGCCGTCGCTGAGACAGACCGTCTGCCAGACCGTGTCGATCCAGGGATGCGGGGACCGACGGCTCGTATGCTTCTGCATCAGCCTTTCGGGGTGATCTTGATCAGCTTGCCGTCGTCCTCGTCAGTGACGACATAGATCGCGCCGTCGGGGCCGGTGACGACGTCGCGGACGCGGCCGCCGATGTCGGTGAACAGGCGCTCCTCGCCGACGACCTTGCCGTCCTTCAGGACCAGGCGGTCGACATGCTGTTCCTTCAGCGAGCCGATCAGCACGCTGCCCTTCAAGGCCGGGAACAGGCTGGCTTCATAGAAGCTCATGCCCGAGGGGGCGATGACGGGGTCCCAATAATAGACCGGCTGCTCCAGGCCATCCTTCTGGGTGATGCCGTCGCCGATCGGCTTGCCGGAATATTCCTCGCCATAGGTGATGGTGGCCCAGCCGTAGTTCTTGCCGGCCTCGGGGTGGTTCAGCTCGTCGCCGCCCTTGGCGCCGTGCTCGACGGTCCACAGCTTGCCGCTGGGATCGAGGGCGGCGGCCTGCAGGTTGCGGTGACCGTACGACCAGATCTCGGGCTTGGCGCCCTCCTTACCGACGAAGGGGTTGTCGGAGGGGATCGAGCCGTCGGCGTTGATGCGCACGACCTTGCCCAGGGTGGCGTCCAGCTTCTGGGCTTGGGCGCGACCCGCGTCGATCGAGCGCTCGCCGGTGGTGATGAAGAGCTTGCCGTCCTTGGCGAAGACCAGGCGGCCGCCGAAGTGCAGGGCGCTGTCCATCTTCGGCGCCTGGCGCCAGATGACCTGGACGTTCTCCAGCTTGGGCGCGGCGCCCAGGACGAGCTTGCCGCGCGCGGCGCTGGTGCCGTTCACGCTGCCGTCGGCTTCCGAGAAGGTCCAATAGACCAGGCCGTTGCTGGCGTAGTTCGGGTCGATCGCGACGCCCAGCAGGCCGCCTTGGCCCTCGGCGAACACGGCGGGCAGGCCGGCGACGGCGGGGGACAGCTTGCCGTCCTTGGAGAGGATGCGCAGACGGCCGGCGCGCTCGGTGACCAGGATCTCGCCGGTCGGCAGGAAGGCCAGGCCCCAGGGGTGATCCAGGCCGCTGGCCAGGGTCGTGTACTGGCCGACGGTGTTTGAGTTCAGGCCCGGCGCGCGGGTCTGACCCGCGAAGGCCGGCTTCTGCTCGGGCGCGTTGGCGACGCGGCTCTCGACGGGCGCTCCGCCGGCTTGGCCCGGTTGGGCGGGGGCGGGACCACAGGCGGCCAGGGCGGCGGCGAGGGCGGCGGAGGCGGTGAGCAGGGAAGCGCGCATGCCGCGACCTTAGGATGATTTCCGTGACGGCGGCTAGCGGCGGGTTTCTCTAACCACGTCCAGGAAAGCGCGCAGCGCCGGCGGCACCGCGCGGTGGCCGGGATAGTAGACCGCCGCGGGCTCGGCGAACTGCAGCCAGGGCGCCAGCACCTCGCGCAGCTGGCCGGCGGCGAGGGCGGCCTGGGCGGTCGAGGCGATCACATAGGCCACGCCCAGGCCCCGGACGGCGGCCTCGACCATCAGCTCCTCGTCATCCAGCGTCACGGGGCCGGTGACGTCGAGGCTGATCGCCTGGCCGGCCCGTTCGAACTCCCAGCGATACAGGCGGGCGCTGGGCAGGCGGTGGCCGATGCAGCGGTGGCTGGCCAGCTCGTCGGGCGTGGTCGGGGTTCCGGCGCGATCCAGATAGGCGGGCGAGGCGACACAGACGAACCGCAGCGGCGCGCCGATCGGCACGGCTATCATGTCGCGGGGGATCGAGCCGGCCAGCCGCACCCCGGCGTCGAAGCCGGCCTGGACGATGTCGATCAGCTGGCCCTCGACGACCAGGTCCACGGTCACGTCCGGATAGCGCTCGGCCATGGTCGGCAGGACGTCGCGGACCAGGATGGCGGCCCCGGCGCGCGGGGCGTTGATGCGGACCGTGCCGGTCACCTGGCCCCGGAACGGCGCGACGCTGTCCAGGGCGTTGTCCAGCGAGGCCAGGGCCGGCTGCAGGCTTTGCAGCAGCTGGAAGCCGGCCTCGGTGGGCGAGACGCTGCGGGTCGTGCGGTTCAGCAGCCGCACGCCCATGCGCTCCTCCAGCGCCCGCATAGCGTGGCTCAGGGTCGACGGGGCCGCGCCCAGCTCGTCGGCCGCGCGCCGGAAGCTGCGGTGGGTGGCGACGGCCACGAAGGCGGCGAGGTCGTTTAGGGAGGGGCGTGTCATTACTGGTGATTTTGCATCAGCTTATGCCGATTTCAACGCCTAGTGGCGCACTGGCGCGGCGCCTATCTCGCTGGGACCGAGAAAGGAAACCCCCCATGTCCAAACGCGACGCCATCTTCCCCGCCGGCCGCCACGCTCTGTACGAGAAGCACCGGTACTCGCCCGCCATCCGCTCGGGTGACCTGTTGTTCGTCTCCGGCCAGGTCGGCAGCCGCGAGGACGGCACGCCCGAGCCGGTGTTCGAGGACCAGGTGCGGCTGGCCTTCTTCAACCTGCAGGCCGTGCTGGCCGCCGCCGGCGCCACCCTGGACGACGTGGTCGATGTCACCAGCTTCCACACCGATCCCGAGGCCCAGCTGGAGACCGTGCTGGCCGTGCGCGACGAGGTCATCGGCGCGCCGCCCTATCCGAACTGGACGGCGATCGGCGTCAACTGGCTGGCCGGCTTCGACTTCGAGATCAAGGTCATCGCCCGGATCCCGGCTTAAGCGACCGGCAGCTCCCGCCGCTCGTCGCTGGCCTTCTGGGCCAGTTCCAGCAGTTCCATGACCCGCAGCGCCTCTTCGACCGGCACGGGCGAGGGGGCGCCGTGCAGGATCGCCTCCCTTACCCCGGCGTAGAACTGCCGATATCCGGTGACTTCGGGCCGGACGTCCGTGTGGACCTGGACGTCGTTCTCGACCGTGGTCAGCACGCCGTGGCGGCTGTCGCGGCCCCAGCCGGACGCGCCGGGGACCATGCCGGCCTTCAGCTGGGCCTCCTGCGGATCGAGGCCATGCTTGACGAAGCTGGCCTTGGTCCCGTGCACGGCCATGCGCAGGTCCGAGGCGGCGGTCAGCAGGCTGCCGTGCAGGATCACCCGCAGGACGGGGTAGCGCAGGGTGACGTGGAAGTAGTCGTCGGCTTCGGCGCCCGCGCGCTGGGTTCCAATGTCGGCGGCGATGGCCAGCGGTTCGCCGAACAGCACCAGCGCCTGGTCCAGCAGGTGCGGCCCCAGATCCATCCACGCGCCCGAGCCCGGGCCGGCCCGCTCGCGCCAGCGGTCGCGCACTTCGGGGCGGAAGCGGTCGAAGTGGCTCTCGTACTGCGTGACATCGCCCAGCACGCCCTCGGCGATCAGGCGCTGCAGGGTCTGGAAGTCGCTGTCCCAGCGGCGGTTGTGGAACACGGCCAGCAGCTTGTCGGCGGCCTTGGCCGCGTCGGCCATGGTCCGCGCCTGGGCGGCGTCGAGGGCGAAGGGCTTGTCGACCACCACGTGCTTGCCGGCGGCGAGGGCGGCGATCGCCTGGGGCGCGTGCAGGACGTTGGGCGTGGCGATGACGACGAGGTCGATGGCCGGATCGGCCAGGGCCTTGCTCAGCTCAGCAACGACGCGGGCGTCCGGGAAGTCCGCCGCCACCTTGGCCGGATCGCTGGACACCACCGTGTGCAGGGCAAAGCCCGGCGTGGCGACGACCAACGGGGCGTGGAAGGTCTTGCCGACATAGCCATACCCAATGAGGGCGACGTTCAGATCTGAGCTCATGGCCGCGTTCTAACGAAAAGGGCCGGGGATTGCTCCCCGGCCCTGATCGCGTTCGCGTGAAGCGTGGCGGTCTCTATGCTTGGCGCGCGTCCGGGCGGCGAACCGCCCACACTTCGCCGACGCGCTAGATGACCACCGGCTCCATCTTGGGCGTCAGCAGGTGGATCACCAGCAGCGCGACCAGATAGGCCGAGCCGGCGACGATGAAGATCGGGGTGTAGGTGCCGATCTGCTCCAGCACGTTGCCGATGTACTTCGAGAAGGCCATGCCCCCGAAGGCGCCCAGCATGCCGCCGATGCCGACCACCGAACCGACCGCGCCGCGCGGGAACACGTCCGACGGCAGGGTGTAGAGGTTGGCCGAGAAGCCCTGGTGGGCCGCAGTGGCGATGCCGATGATCAGCACGGCGAGCCACAGGTTGTCGACATTGGCCGCGAACATGACCGGCACGGCCAGCAGGGCGCAGACCAGCATGGTGACCTTGCGAGCCTTGTTGATGGTCCAGCCCATCTTCATGAAGTTGGACGACAGCCAGCCGCCGCCAACGCTGCCGACGTCCGACAGCAGGTAGATGGCGATCAGCGGCGGGCCGAACGACTTCAGGTCAAGGCCGTAGCGTTTGCCCAGGAAGTCCGGCAGCCAGAACAGGAACATCCACCAGATCGGGTCGATCAGGAACTTGCCCAGGGCGAAGGCCCAGGTTTCCTTCTTGGTCAGCAGCTTGGCCCAGCCGATCTTCTCGACGGGGTCGGCCGGATCCTGCTCGATGTGGGCCAGTTCGGCGGCCGACAGGTTCTTGGCTTCGCGCGGACGGCGATAGACCAGCAGCCAGATCGGCAGCCAGATCAGGCCGGCGACGCCGGTGACGATGAAGGCCATCTGCCAACCGAAGGCCAGCACGATGCCCGGAACGACCAGCGGGGTGACGATGGCGCCGATGTTGGTGCCGGCGTTGAAGATGCCGGTGGCGAAAGCGCGTTCCTTCTTGGGGAACCACTCGGCCACGGCCTTGATGCCGCCCGGGAAGCCACCGGCTTCACCGATGCCCAGGCCCATGCGCGCCGCGACGAAGCCGCCGAAGCCGGCCGCCGCCGCGTGGGCGATGTGGGCGATCTGCCAGATGGCGAAGGCCACGCCGAAGCCCCAGCGGGCCCCGATCTTGTCCATGATCCTGCCCCAGGCCAGGTACGCGATCGCGTAGGCCAGCTGGAAGTAGAAGACCAGGTCGGCGTAGTGCGTTTCGTTCCAGCCGAATTCCTTCGACAGGTCCGCCTTCAGGAGGCCGATCGTCTGGCGATCGACGTAATTGATGACCATCGCCGCGAACAGCAGCGAGACGATCACCCAACGATACCGTCCAATTTTCTCGGACGGGGCGGGCGCTTTCGAAAAGTCCATGGACGCCTTCCTTCCCCCTTTGTTGTGTTGGGTCTTTTCTTATTTCGCCGGAACGGCGACGCAATCCACGGTTCCGAACGGGCCGAAATCGATGTGGGCGACGTCGCCGGCGGCCACGTCATGAATGCCCGTGGTCGCACCGGTGGTGACGATTTGACCCTTCTTCAGCGGCTTGCCACGTGCGGCGACGGCGCCGAGCAGGAAGGCCAGAGCGGCCAGCGGAGAGCCCGGGATCGTCGCAGCGGTCGCCTTACCGACCGACTTGCCGTTGATGATGGTCTCGACCGGCATATCCTCCCAGGCGATGTCGCGCCAGTTGGAAATGGCCTGACCAATGATCTGACCATCGTTGTTGCCGAAGTCCGAGCACACGACCGTCGGGCCCAGGGCGTTGATGGTGGCCAGCGGGCTGCCGGCGATCTCGACGCCGACCAGCAGCTCGCCGACATATTCGGCGGCTTCCTCGGCGGTCCACTCGGTCTTGTCGGCCGGGGCGTCCTTGCCCAGGCGGATGATGAACTCGGCCTCGACGGCGCAGAAGCCGCCTTCGATGGCGCGGAACTCGTTCGGGGCGCCGACCTTGGCGTCCTGGACCTTGGACTTGAAGATGCAGCCGGCCAGACGCTCGGCGCCCAGGCGCTCACGGTGCTGCGGCGGGACCAGGCCCACCTTCCACCCGACCAGCTCGTCGGGCCACAGGTCGATGGCGATGTCCTGGACCGAATAGCCCTCGGCCATGCTTGAGGGAATCACGCCGCCCGGATAGCCGGGGACCGAAACGCCATCCTGGCGCGCCTTGACGAATTGGGGGGCGATGGCCGCGGGGGCAAAAACCACGCTGTCGGCCTCAGAAACGGTCACGCCGTAGATCCTCCCTCGAAATTCGGCACAGGTCCCGCTTGGCGGGGGTTGTGACGTCTCTAGTGGAAACCGGTGTCATTGACAATGAGGCCATGCGAGCGAGCGCTTCTGGTCGAATACCCGACATGAGGTCCCGTCACGGTCGAGTTCGCTCGACAATTTCAATTGTCGGGCGCAGAACGTCGCCAGATTTGTGGATAGGGTTAACAGTAGAAGAAATGTCTTCTGTATCCTGACTTTTCCACTATCGCGTTGTTTGGGGTGCAACTCAGTGGTGTATCGCGGGGAAATGCTGCTCGAATACCTCGAGAAACGTAATCGCCATCTGCTTGAAATTTGCCGCGTTCAATCGAAGCTTGTGGCGGCTGATTTCGATCTCGATGAATTCATGCAGATGTCGGTCAACTTGCTGCGATCCGTGTTCGGGTCGGGCGGCGTGGTGGTCGAACTCGTGGACGGCGACGAGATGGTCTATGTCGCCATCGACGCCGACCATGCCCGTTATCAGGGTCTGCGCCTGTCGAAAGAGGCCTCGCTGTCGGGCCGCGCCGCGCGCGAAGGCCAGCTGCTGCACTGCGACGACACGCATCAGGACGCGCGTGTCGACCAGGTCGCCTGCGAGAAGATCGGCATCCGCTCGATGGTCTGCGCGCCGCTGTTCCAGGACGGCCAGGCGGTGGGCGTGCTGAAGGCGTTCGACGCTGCGCCGGGCGCCTTCGACCGCGACGACGTCGAGACCGTGACCCTGGTGGCCGAGACCCTGGGCGCGGCCCTGGCCAAGCAGCTGGCGTACGGCGATCGCGAAGGCCTGATGGTCGAGCTGGCCATGGCCCGCGACGAGGCCGAAGCCGAGGCGCGCCGAGCCCACATGGCCGAGGCGATGGGCGGCCTGGGCCGCTGGCGCCACGACTATGTCACCGGGCGCAACGACTGGTCGGATCAGATGTACGACCTGCACGGCCTGCCGCGCGACACGGTGCTGAACGGCGAGCAGATCATGGCCATGGTCCATCCCGACGACATCGATCGGGTGCGGGCGCTGGTGCGCGAGCCCCGGCCACTGGGCGCGCAGAGCCGGTTCATCGACTTCCGCCTGACCCGCACCGACGGCGCCGAGCGCCGCATGCAGGCCATGACCACGGTCGAGCTGGACTCCAAGGGCCAGCGCACGGCGGTGATGGGCGTGCTGCGCGACGTCACCGAGCAATATGAACGCGAGCAGGCGCTGGCCCAGGCTCAGCGCGAGGCCGAGGCCGCCGCCCGCACCAAGGCCGCCTTCCTGGCCAACATGACCCACGAGCTGCGCACGCCGCTGACGGCCGTGCTGGGCTTCTCGCGCCTGGTCGAGCGCCGCCCCGACGTGGGCGAGGAGAGCCGGGCGCTGGTCCGCCGGATCCTGAACGCCGGCGAGGCCCTGCTGCACACGATCAACGACTTGCTGGACTTCTCCAAGCTGGAGGACGGCTGCGTCGAGATCCGGCCGCGTCCGATGGGCGTGGAGGCCAGCGCCCGCGAGACCCTGGAACTGCTGGCCCCGCAGGCCGGCGCCAAGCGCCTGGACCTGGAGCTGGTCGTCGATCCCACCACGCCCGGGCGGGTGATGCTGGACCCCGACCGCGTGCGCCAGGTGCTGCTGAACCTGACCGGCAACGCCGTGAAGTTCACGGACGTCGGGGCGGTCACGGTGACCCTGGCGCCGTCGCCGGACCGAGGCTCTCTGGTCTGGAGCATCCGCGACAGCGGGCCCGGCATCTCGGCCGAGGGCGTCGAGCGCCTGTTCGTCCGCTTCTCGCAGGTCGAGGGCGGCGGCCAGAGCGGCGGGGCGGGCCTGGGCCTGGCCATCTGCAAGGGGCTGGTCGACGCCATGGGCGGGACGATCGGCGTCGAGAGCATCCCGGGCGAGGGCTCGCGCTTCTGGTTCTCGCTGCCGATCGTGGCGGTCGACGCCGCCGAGGTCGATGCGCTGGACCAGAGCGTCTGCGTCGACGGTCGCAAGGTGCTGGTGGCCGACGATAATCCGGCCAACCGGCTCCTGCTGCGCACCATCCTGCAGGCCTTCGGCGCCGAGGTGGCCGAGGCCTGCGACGGCGGCGAGGCGGTGGACATGGCCGACGGCGGCGGATTCGACCTGATCCTGATGGACCTGCGCATGCCCGGCCTGGACGGGATCAGCGCCGCGCGTCAGATCCATGCCTTGGCCGGCGAGCGTCCAACGCCGATCCTGGCCTTCTCGGCCGACCGCGACCCGGTCCTGGACGCCGCGCTATTCTGCGGCGCCGTGCCCAAGCCGATCGAACCGGAGACCCTGCTGGCCGCCATGGCCAAGGCGATGGCCTAAGCCGCCTTGTCGGGCCGCCAGCCGTTCTCCAGCAGGTCCAGCGCCATCAGGTGCGCGACCTCCAGGGTCAGGGCCTCCAGCCCGTCCAGCAGTTCCTGCCGGCGCTCCTGGATCGGGGTGTAGGCATAGAGCGCGCAGATGGCATGCAGCCGGGCGCGAATGTTCGGCGGCTCGAAGCTGGAGCCCAGCAGGCTGAACTCGGACGGCGGCGTCTGGGTGAGGCGGAGCTGGTGATAGGCGAGGGGCATGGATGTGACTCCTTTCTAGAGTTGGGGTTTAGGCGACCAGGGCGGCGTCGCGGCAGCGCAGGCCGTTCATGCGGACGTCGGCCTGGCCCAGGCGTACGCCGACCAGGGCGGTCAGGCTGTTGAGGGCGTCGTCCAACGGGGCGGCGACGGGGGTGAGCAGGGCGGCGACCGAGCCGGTCAGGGCGCTTTCGCCAAGTCCCAGCCCCAGGCCCAGGATCGAGGCCTTCAGCGACAGGTTGCCCAGCAGGCTCGAGACGGTGGCCTGGGCCAGGTCGTTGGTCGAGACGGTCTTGACCACCCGGCCGCGCACCTCGTCCTGGCGGAAACGTACGGTCTGCCAAACTTGACCGCCCAGGGATGCCGACGCCTTGCCGCTGACCGAGAACAGCGGGGCCTTGGCGATCGTCGCCGGAACGGGGGCCAGCGGCGTCTTGAAGTCGTCGAGCTTGTCGGTGTCGATCTCGCCGATCATCAGCGAGCCCAGGCCGGGGCTGACGTCCAGCGTGGCCTCGTCGGTCGCGCACGACATCGCCTTCAGCCTGGCCGCGCCCGAGGCGGCCTCGACCAGGATCGGCAGCTTGACCTGGGCCACCGACAGCAGGCCCGTGCCGCCGACCTTGGCCTCCAGGTAGAGGCGGGTCTGGGCGGTGCGGACGATGACGTCGCGACTGGCGGTGATCGTCATCCAGGAGGCGTTGTTGGGCGGCTCGCCGATGGCCAGCCAGGCCTTGAGGTCAGCGACGCCGGGGACAGTCGTCCCGAGGTCCAGTTCGACCTGGCGGGCGCCGTTCGACAGCTCCAGCACGGCCTTGGACAGGTCCAGGGCGTCCAGCTTCACCGCCGCCCCGCCGCCGCCGGTCACGTGGCTCTGCCGGCCGTAGGGACCGGGGTCGACCAGGCGGGTCAGGTCGGCCGGGGTGCGGTCGCCCGCCGCCTGGGCCAGGGTGCGGGCGGCGTTCGAGGCCCGCGTCTGACCCTGCTCGCCCAGGACCCGCGACAGGGCCTTCAGCGCCTTGCCGGTGCTCAGCTTGGCGTCCAGCACCTCGTCGTACGAGGCGGCGGTCAGGTTCAGCTCGGTCTTCAGCGCGTCCATGTAGTCGAACAGGTCGACATCGGCGTCGGCCAGGGCGTCGTAGTCCATCACCGACAGGCCGACCTTGGAGCCGGTCAGGCCGGTCAGCAGGGCGTTGGCCAGGCCGCCGTCCAGCGCCGCCAGCCGCGTGCCGATCGAGAAGCTGGCCAGCTGAGCGCGGGCCGCCGTGGCCTGGCGGCTGATGGCCAGGCTGGATTGGCCGCTGACCATGTGACCGAAATAGAGCGGGGTCTGGCTGCTGATCTTCACACGCACCGCGTCGGGGTCGGTCCCGCCGGGCTGGAAGCGGGCCTTGGCGGCCACGGCCTGGTCGCTGGCGTAGCGACCCTTCTCGACGACGACGGTCAGCGGACCGTCCCAGCCGTTGGCGCGGGCCGTGGCCAGGGCGGCGGCCTCGGCGTGCTCCAGGTCGCGGGCGGCGGCCAGGGCGGCCAGGTCGGCCGTGCCTTGCAGCTTGCGGGTCTGCAGGAACACTGAGCCCATGTCGACGACCAGGGCGGTGGTCCCCAGCAGGGCGGACATGGCGACCGCGCTGATCAGCGCGATGCCGCCGTCCTCGTCCGAGGCGAAGTTGGGGTTCGAGGCGAAGTCGCGGCGGGCCATGTCAGTAGCCCCCCAGGCGGACCGAGGCCTGGCGCAGCACGGTCTTGGGCGGCGAGGGGACCAGGCCGTCGAAGGCCCGGAAGGCGTCCTGAGCGGTGTCGTAGCGGATCGACACCGTCAGCCGGTCGCTGTGGTTCTCGACGACGACGGCCGCGGCGGCCGGGCGCAGGCTGGGATAGTCGGCGACCTCGGAGGCCAGCGCAGCGCGGGCCAGCGACTCGCGCTCGGCGGTGTCCAGACCCGCCAGGGCCGCGCGGGCCGAGTCGTTGGCCAGCTGCTGCACGGTATGGGCGACCCAGAAGTACTGCCCCCAGACCAGGATCCCGATCAGCATGACCAGGAACACCGGCCCGAGGATGGCGAACTCGACAGCGACAGCGCCGCTCTCGGCGCCGCGAACCATCCTTTGTTTTGCACGTCTTTTCATGCGCGCCTCCTCCTTAGGGAGAGAAGTGTGCAGATGCACGCCTTGGGATTGGTAACGGCCCGGCCGCGCGGATTCTTCGCGATTAGTGCGACACCCTGCCGCACGGGTCGTGCGCGCCCCGGATGTTGTGGCGCGCGTTATGCAACAATAACGTGCTCGCGTGATGGTTCAGGCAAACGTCCTTAAGGCGAGCTTTCCGGCGTTTCACGGATTTTACGGACAGCCAGGAGGCTGCGATGAAGACCCTGAACTCCGAGCCGGTCTCGGTCACCGCCGGCGAGATCAGCCGAAACTTCGGACATTGGCAGGATCGGGCCCTCGAGGCGCCGGTCATCGTCACCCACCACGGACGCCCGCGCGTGGCGGTGGTGTCGGCTGGCCTGTTCTTCGGACTGTCGGAGGATACAGGCGGGCGCGAAGCCGAAACCCGCTCGCAGACGGCGCTGTCGGCGCTGTTGGGCGCGATGAGCGAGGCGTTCGTGGCCTTCGACGAACAGCTCAAGGTCGCCGCGGTCAATCACCCCTTCGAGGCGCTGGCCGGGCTGGGCGCGGTTCAGCTGGAAGGGCTGTCCTGGGCCGACCTCTTTCCCGCGCCGTGCCAGGCCCTGATCGGCGAACAGCTGCTGCGGGCGCTGAAGGCCGGCGAGGTCGTCGAGTTCGAGGCCAGCGCCGCGCCTAGCGGCGGGCGCCGCTGCAGCATGCGCGCCTTCCCTTATCCGGGCGGGGTGGCCCTGCTGATGCTCAACCGCAGCGAGGAGCGCGACCTGCGCCGTCGCTTCGAGGCGGCCTCGGCCTTCCGCACGGCGACCTCGAATCTGCATGACCTGGGGGCCGCGCGCCTGAACGTGCGCGGCGCCTTCGCCGAGCTGGACGAGCGGTTCGCGGCCATGACCGGCTTCAAGGTCGAGGAACTGATCGACTATCGCCTGACCGACGTGGTGCGCCCGGCCGAACGCCACGCGCTGTCGGCCCAGATCGAGGCGGTGCTGCGGACCAACGCGCCGGCGGTGACCATCGCGACCCTGCTGGTCAAGAACGGCGGCGAGCGTCCGATCGAGCTCAGCCTGGCTCCTGTATTGGAGGACTATGCGCCGATGGGGCTGATCGCGGCGGCCAGGGACGCTTAACCGCGCTTGACACCTGTAATAGCGGGTATAGCGTCCCCCGTTGAATTACGGACGTAAGCGTCATGCACATCACCGCCGCCGAAGCCCACGTCATGGAAGCGCTCTGGCGCCGTCAGCCGCTGTCGGCCGACGAGCTGGTCGCCGAGGTCGGCGCGTCCCAGCAATGGGGCGAGGCCACCGTCAAGACGCTGATCAATCGCCTGCTGAAGAAGAAGGCGATCAAGTCCGAGCGCGCCGAGGGCAAGCATGGCTACCGCCCACTGGTCGACCGCACGGCCTATGTCCAGGCCGAGAGCCAGGGCCTGCTGGACCGCCTGTTCGAAGGCCAGCTGGCCCCGCTGATCAGCCACTTCGCCCAGCACCGCCCGCTGAAGGCCGACGAGGTCGCGCGGCTGAAGAAGCTGATCGACGAGATGGGCGAGAAGTAGCGCCAGGCCTAAGCCCGCATCGCCTTCGCTTCAGCCTGCTGCGCCCGAAGCTTCTTGGCCGTCACGTCAAGGCTCTGAACCGCCGCAGGTTCCTCGCGGTCGTCATTGTCCGGACCCGGACGCGACCTCAGCGCCGTGACGAAGTTGTCGCGCCAGGCGGTGACGTCCTCGCGGGTGACGTTCTCGAACAGGGCTTCCCAGCGGCGTTTGCGCTCGTCCAGGCCCATGGACAGGGCCCGCTCCAGCGCGTCGGAGATCTCCTCCGGGCTGTTGGGATTGACGATCAGGGCGTCCTTCATCTGCCGCGCGGCGCCGGCGAAGCGCGACAGGATCAGCACGCCGGGATCTTCCGGGTCCTGGGCCGCGACATACTCCTTGGCCACCAGGTTCATGCCGTCGCGCAGCGGCGTGACCAGGGCGGCCTTGGCGGCGCGATAAATACCGGCCAGCTCGTCGCGTCGGTAGGAGCGGTTCACGTAGCGGATGGGGGTGGAGTCCATCTCGGCATAGGCGCCGTTGATCCGGCCGATCAGGCCGTCCAGCCGCGCGCGCAGGTCCTGATAGGCCTCGACCTCGTCGCGTGAGATCGGGGCGATCTGCAGCAGCATGGTCTCGCGCACCAGGTCGGGATGGTCGTGCAGGAACCGCTCGAAGCCGATCAGCCGCTCTTCCAGGCCCTTGGAATAGTCCAGGCGGTCAACGCCGACGATCATCTTGCGGAAGACGCTGTGGGCCATCATCCGGTCGTAGGTCTTGCGGGCCGTCTCGCCCTTGACCAGCTGGGCGAAATCCTGGGCGTCGACGCCGATCGGGAAGGCCGAGGCGTGCAGCTTGCGCCCGAAGGCCTGCAGCTCGCCGCGCTCGTTCTTGCTGCCGTGCACTTCCGAGAACACGTAGCCCTCGAAGGCGTGCAGCGACTCCTCGGTCTGGAAGCCGATCAGGTCGTAGTCGAACAGGGCCTCCACCAGCTGACGGTGGCGGGGCAGGGTGGTGACCAGCTGGTGGGCCGGCCAGGGGATGTGCAGGAAGAAGCCGATCCGATTGGTCACGCCCATCCGCCGCAGTTCCCGCGCCAGCGGGATCAGGTGGTAGTCGTGGATCCAGACCACGTCGTCCGGCTCGATCAGCGGCAGCAGGGTCTCGGCGAAGCGCTTGTTGACCCGGTCATAGCCCTCGCCGAACGAGCGGTCATAGGCCGTCAGGTCGACGCGATAGTGGAACAGCGGCCACAGCGTCTTGTTGGCGTAGCCGTTGTAGTACTCTTGGTAGTCGGTTTCCTCGAGGTCGACGGTGGCGACCGTAACGCCCTCGATCCGCTGCATGTTCAGCTGGCCGGTGAATTCCGGGATGGTCTTGCCGCTCCAGCCGAACCAGATGCCGGAATACTCCCGCAGGGCCGCGGCCAGGGCCATGGCCAGCCCGCCCACCGAACCTTCGCCGTCTGCCGCCGGGTTCGGCGGATTGACGCGGTTCGAGACGACGATCAGCCGGCTCATGCGTGCACCCCGAAAGCAACTTGGGGGGCCGAGAGGCCCTCCAGCCATTGGAAGACGGCGTCGGTGTCTTCGAGGCAGTAGCGCGCCTCGGTCGGACGGCGATGGCCGACCAGGATGCCGAAGCCGCCCAGGCGATTGACGGCCGCGAAGCCGTCCTCGTCGGTCAGGTCATCGCCGATGAACACCGGCATGGCGCCCAGGAACGGGGCCTCGCGCAGGAAGGCGGTCACGGCCGCGCCTTTGTCGGCGCCGGGCGTGCGTAGCTCGGCGACCATGTCGCCGAGCTGCAAAACGAGGCCCGTGGCCTGCGACAGGCGCTCGGCGGCCTCGATCACCGCTTCGGCGCAGGCCGGGGCGTTGCGATAGTGCAGGGCGACGCTAAGGCCCTTGTCCTCGAACAGCAGGCCGCGTTCGCAGTGGGCCAGCTCGACCAGGATGCGGCGGGCGTCGGCCAGGCCGGGGTGGGGCTCGCGCGCGATGACCGCGCCGTCGGCGGTGCGGCGCACCAGGCCGTGGACGGCGCCGATCGCCTTCATCTCACCGCCGAGGATGTAGTCCAGGTTCGGCAGGTCGCGGCCGCTGACCACGGCGACGCGGTCCTCGAACGTCTGACGCAGGCGCGCCAGCACCCGCGCGCGGCGGGCGTCGGGACCCACATCGTCGGGGCGGGGCATGATCGGCGCGAGCGTGCCGTCGAGGTCGAGAAACAGCGCGCAGCGGCGCGGCAAATCGACAGGCGGGGGCGGGAGATCGACAGATTCCAGGCGCGAGACCGTTTGAGCCGCGGTCATGGCGAGAACCCCCTCATCAATAAGCAACATGCGCCAAGAACGTCGGACAGCCCGGTTCGATCCCGCGATAAACTGAAGCTCACGGGTTTTTGCGCATGTGCCTAAGGGATGGGCGCTCCTAGAAAAGCAACTTCCTGACGCTGAACTGGATCACACGGCCACGTGGGTCAAGGTAGTCCGGCTGATAGGTCACGGGGATGACGCCGGTGGCGTCGCGGACCGTCTGCTGCTGGTCGAACAGGTTGTTGACCGCGAACGTCAGGCGCGTGCCGCGCAGCAGCGGATGCTTCTGGACCAGCTCTCGTCGCACGCCCAGGTCGGCGAACAGGCGGAGGTTCACGGTGGCCAGGCTGGAGAAGTCCAGGTCGGTGCTCGCGCCGCCGGCGCCGGCCGCCACGTGGGTGCCGCTCTTCCAGTTGGCGGTCATCCGCGCGCCCAGGCCATAGCGTGTGATGCCCGCCTGGGCCTCGACCTCGTTGCGGGCCTGGCCGCCGCCCGAGCCGATGACGTCGCCGTTCAGCAGGTCCAGCACCGGAACGCCGCTGGCGATGGTCACCGTCTCCTTCAGGTGGACGGTGTGGAACAGGGCCAGTTGCAGGCGCGTGGCGCGCGGATTGCCGCCACCACCACCGCCTCGACCGCCGCCGCCAAAGCCGCGTCCGCCGCCACCACCACCGCCGCCGCCGAAGCGTTGACCGCCGCCCTGGCCGCCGCCGTCGCCGAAGGTCTGGCGCGGAGGCTCTTCGCCGGTCGGCTGAGTCTGGCCGGCCTGCTGTTGCTGGGTGTTAGGATCGCTGGGCGTCTCGGGCTGAGGCGCGCGCGGGGCGTCATTGCTGTCGCCGCCGGTGCGCGGTGAACGCTGCAGCAGCTCGGCGCCGGGCGGTTGCGCGCCCGTGCCGCCGCCTTGGCGACCGCGCCAGCCACCGGGAGGCGGCGGCGGAGCCTTGCCGATCTGGCGCGAGAAGTTGAAGCCCCAGCGGATCTGCTCGCTCTCGCGCTTCTGGAAGTTAACCGGCCGGGTGTCGATGCGGGTCAGCACGCCGTCCGCGTCGCGGGTGAAGCGGTCGGGGAAGGCGGCCTCGACCGCCGCCGTGGCGGCCGGGAAGCCGGCCACCGGATTGTCGATCCGCGAGCGGGTGTAGTTGGCGGTCAGGGACAGGCCCTGGATCTTCTCGGGCTTGTAGGTCGTGCCGAAGCGCAGGACGTTGCGGGTCTCGCCCTTCAGGTCGGGATTGCCGCCGCTGATGCGGGTGACGTCGACGCTGGTCCCGCGCACATAGTCGAAGACCTGGGCGTTGGGCGTAGTGATCAGCGGATTGCCCAGCTGGCTGATGCTGGGGGCGTTCTCCTGGCGGTTCACCGAGACGATGAAGCTGACCGGCTTGATCGGCGACCAGTTCACGCCGCCGCCGATCGTGATCAGGCTGCCGTAGTCGGCCACTTGGCGCACGGCCAGGTTCAGGTTGGTCGACAGGTCGCCGATCTGCGCCAGCACGCCCTTGCGACGGCTGGCCAGGGGCAGGTCGAAGCTGACCTGGGCGCTGGCGTCGCCGCGCGTCTGGGTGCTGTTGCTCTCGACGCCCGAACGGATCGAGGTCGCCTCCAGCCGCGAGCCGCTGACGCCCAGCTTCAGGGTCGAGGACAGGTCGCCGGCCCGCAGCTTGGCCAGGGCGCGGTTGGCGACGAACTGCAGGTCGGCGCTGTCGGTGGTCGACTTGGCGCGGTCGCTGTTGACCCGCTGGCCTTCCAGAGGTCCGAACGGGTTGAAGGTCGGGTCGAGCGCGGTCAAGCGGGCCTGGGTGTTGGTCAGGTCGACGCTGCGGTCGGTCTGCGTCTTGCTGACCGCGTGATCGTAGTTGCCGGTCAGGGACAGGCGCAGCGTCTCGGTGTCGCGGTTCAGGGTGAAGCCGGCATGGCCCGACAGGTTCTTCGAGGTCTGGCCCAACGCCGACTGGTCGCCCAGATAGCGATAGAGGGCCACGTCCTGGCCGAACGGCGAATAGGGGCTGGCGCCCGGGATCAGCAGCCGCGCGCGCGCCGGGCCCAGCAGCGAGTCGCTCTGCGTCGCCGTCGCGCCCAGGTTCAGGGTCGCCGAGACATTGTCGAGGATGTAGCGGTTGGTGACGCTGTTGATCGACACCTGGGTGTTGCGCGGCAGCAGGGTGCGGTCGCCGGTGATGTCGCTGCTGTTGGCCCGGTTGGCCGTCGGCAGGAAGCTCGCCAGGGTCGGTGCACCCGAACCGGCCGCGGTCGGGACGCCCGCCACGGTCACCGGGGTTCCGGCCAGGGTGCTCAGGGCGTTCAGGTTGGCGCCCGACGCCGGACCGATATTGCCGACATAGTCGTAGAGGCCGCTGTTGGTGCGGCTGACCAGGTCGCGGTCGCTTTCCAGAAGCTGGTCGGCGTTCTGGACCTTGATCGACAGGTTGGTGCGGCCCTGGCGGTTCAGGCGCAGCTGGCTCCAGTTCGCCTGCTCGGTCAGCTGGCCGCCCTTGGCCGATCCGCCGACGGTGGCGTCCACGGTCGAGGCGCGAAAGCGCTGTCGCAGGACGATGTTCACGACCTTCTGGTCGGCCGAGTAGCCGTATTTTAGGGCCACTTCCTCGGGCAGGATCTCGACGCGCTGGATGGCTTCCGTCGGGATGTCGCGGATCTCGCCCTGGCCGGAGATGCGGCGACCGTTCAGCAGCGTCACGGGATCGCCGCCCAGGCCGCTGGTGGTCTGCGGGGCCAGCTCGGTGAGCAGATCCTCCATCGACGAGACGCCGAACGAGCGCACGTCGGCGGCGCTGAAGGTCTCTTCCGGCGGAATGTCGCCTAGCACCGCGCCATACGGCTTGCCGCTGGCGGTGATGGTGACGGCCTCGACCTCGGTGTCGAGGTCTTCCGGCGTGACGGGTTTCTGAGCGGCCGGAGGCGCGGCGGCGGGCTTCGCCGCTGGTTTGGTAACCGGCGCTTGGGACGTGGGGACGGGCGGGGCGGCCTCCTGTGCGTGGGCGGCGCTCGTCGCGACACACCCCAGGAACCCGACCAGGGCCAGTTTGCGGCTCACCAAGGAGCTTCTCCGAATTCTCTACGTCCCACGATTGCGGTTGCCTGTCCGATGTGACGAACAGATTTCAGTGTTTGCCGAAACCGCAACATCCAGCCTTAGTCCAGGTCTAGCGAACAGATGTCCAGGGCCGGCTCAGCAGCACCGCGCAGTTGATCAGGCCGACCAGCGAATAGGTCTGCGGATAATTGCCCCACAGTTCGCCATCCGCGAAGCCGATGTCTTCCGAGAGCAGGCCCGCGCCCGTGCGGCGCGACAGCATGTCCTCGAACAGTTCGCGGGCCTCGTCGGTGCGACCTGACAGATGCAGGGCCTCGATCAGCCAGAAGGTGCAGATGTTGAACGCCGTCTGCGGTGAGCCGAAGTCGTCGGGAATGGCGTAGCGCAGCAGGTAGGCCCCGCGGCGCAGACCATCCTCGATCGCCGCCAGGGTGGCGACGTTGCGCGGGTCGTCGGCGGCGTGGAACCGCAGGTCCACCAGCTGCAGAAGGGAAGCGTCCAGCGTGTCGCCCTCGAAGGTGGCCGAGAAGCGGCCCAGCTCCTCGTTCCAGGCGCGCTCCTCGATGGTCTTGCGGACCTGGGCGGCGCGGCCGTTCCAGAAGGCGGCCTTCTCGGTCAGCCCCAGCTTCTCGGCGGCGTTACCCAGGCGGTCGCACGCGGCCCAGCACATGGCCGAGGAATAGGTGTGGACATTGGCCCGGCCCCGGAATTCCCACAGGCTGGCGTCGGGCTGGTCGTGCAGCTTGAAGGCCTGCTCGCCCACCGGCTCCAGGGCCTCGAAGTCCTCGACCGTGGCCGGGCGTAGCAGGCGCTCATCGAAGAAGGCCTGCACTGTCGACAGGATGATCTGGCCGTAGACGTCGTTCTGGATGTGCTCGAAGGCTTGGTTGCCCACCCGCACCGGCCCCATGCCGCGATAGCCGGCCAGGTCCGGGGCGAAGCGCTCGGTCAGCAGCTCCTCGAATCCCACCCCGAACAGCGGCTGGATATGGCCGCCGGCCGCCCGGTCGACGATGTTGCGCAGATAGCCGAGATAGTTCTCCAGGATATCGACCGCGCCCAGCCGGTTGAGGGCCTGGACCACGTAATAGGCGTCGCGCAGCCAGCAGTAGCGGTAATCCCAGTTGCGGCCGCTGTCGGCGTGCTCGGGGATCGAGGTGGTCAGGGCCGCGACGATCGCGCCGGTCTCCTCATGCATGCAGAGTTTGAGTGTGATGGCCGCGCGGATCACCGCCGTCTGCCAGTCCAGCGGGATGGCCAGGCCGCGCACCCAGTGCTTCCAGTAGGCTTCCGTTTCGCGCAGCATGCGTTCGCAGGTCGCGCCGACGGGGGCGTCGAAGCCCTCGTCCGCGCCCAGGAACATGGCGATCGGCTGCTCCAGGCGGAACGTGCGCTCCTCCAGGATGTGCGAGATCGGCGCGTCGGTGGTCAGGCGCATCGTCATGTCGGCGCACAGATAGCGGATGTGGTGCGAGCCCCGCGTGTGCTCGGCGATCTTGCCGCCCCAGCCGGCGGTGGGCCGCACGCGCAGGGTGACGCGGGCCACGCCCACGATCGGCCGGATAAGGCGGATGAAGGCGGTTGGGCGGAAGGTGCGACCGAACTGCAGGTAGCGCGGGGCGAAGTCCAGGATCTCGATGCGCGCCCCGTCCTCGTCGGCGATCTCGGTGCGCAGGATCGGCGTGTTGCGGATATAGCCCTGGCGGACCTCGGCCCGGCGGTCGACCTGGATATCCCACAGGCCCTTGGCGTCCGGGCCGTCGGCGTCGGCGTCGTCCAGCAAGGCGCTGAACACCGGATCGGAGTCGACGCGCGGCGCGCACGCCCACACGAACCGGCCGCAGCTGTCGATCAGCGCGCTGACGGCGCAGTTGCCGATCGGGAACAGGTCCAGGGTCTTCTGTTTGCTCTTGTCCAAGTGGTCCCCGATGCGTGCGGTTGGGCTTTCCCCATTTCGGGTGAAACCGACGGTGTGGCTTGCGGGTTCCTGTTCTTGAAAAACGTCTTCGCGAGGGACGGGGAGGGTTCGCCTTTCACGCTACTCGCGTTGACGCGACAGGCCGGTACCGGCCATCTGGTTTCCTTAACGCGGCTAGGCCGCGCGAGTGCGGCGGGCTGTTCGACAGTGATGCGATTTACGAGAACCTGCGGCGTCCTGGCGGCGGCGGTGAGCCTGCTTTCCCTGGAGACCGCACAGGCCCAGTCGCAGCGTCCCGCCCTGGCCGGCGGCCGTCCTCCGCAAGCGGCGCCGCAACAGGCCGTGCCGCTGGTCCAGCCGCGTCCGATGACGATGGCGCCCGACTTCTCCGCCCTGCAGCTGCGCGCCGACCAGGTCGAGCTGCTGCGCCGCGTGCTGGGTGACGCCTACACCCACGGCTTCGACGCCCGGATCTTCGCGCCTGAGCAGGCGGTCACCCAAGGCCAGCTGATCAACCTGACCCTGGCCTACGCCAAGGCCGTGCGCAGCGGTCGCCTGCCGGTCGACAAGTTCATGAACGAGTGGGGACTGAAGCCGGTCCCCTACGATCCGACGGTCGAGTTCTACAACGCCGTCCAGCAGGACCGCTTGGGCCCGTGGCTGGACACCCTGCCGCCGCCCTATACCGGCTACCAGACCCTGCGCGGGGGCCTGGCGACCTATCGAGACATCGCCGCCAAGGGTGGCTGGCTGCCCTTGGTCGCTGGCCCGGAGCTGAAGGAAGGCGCGACCGGCGCCCGCGTCGTGGCCCTGGAAGCGCGCCTGGCCGCCGAGGACCCGACCATCGCCGTCGATGCCGCCCCGGTGTTCGACGCCGCCCTGACCCAAGCGGTGCAGCGCGCGCAGAAGCGCTTCGGCCTCAATCCTAACGGCATCGTCAACAAGGCGACGCTGGACGCCCTGAACACGCCGGTCGAGCAGCGCATCGACCAGATCGTCGCCAACATGGAGCGCTGGCGCTGGCTGCCCCAGACCCTGCCGGCCGAGCGCATCCAGGTGAACGTCGCCGCCGCCATCCTGTCGGTGTTCAGCCATGACACCCCGACCCTGACCATGCGCGCGGTCACCGGCCGCCCCGGCGACGAGACTCCCATGCTGTCGTCGATGATCCACTCGATCGTCCTGAACCCGCCGTGGAACGTGCCGTCGTCAATCGCGACCAAGGAGCTGTGGCCCAAGGAGCGCAAGAGCCCGGGCTATCTGCGCCGCAATGACTTCATCGTGATCCCGACTGGCGACGGCGGCTCGCGTCTGCAGCAGAAGGCCGGCCCGCTGGCGGCGCTGGGCAAGCTGAAGTTCGACTTCGCCAACCCGTACGGCGTCTATCTGCACGACACCCCCAGCCGCGCCCGCTTCGACAGCTTCAGCCGCCTGGCCAGCCACGGCTGCGTGCGCCTGCAGAAGCCGACCGAGCTGGCCAAGGCCCTGCTGGAGAACGACGCGACCTGGACGCCCGAGAAGATCGACGCGACCCTGGCCTCGGGCGACACCGTGCGGGCCAAGTTGCCGCAACAGATCGCGGTCTTCCTGCTGTACTGGACGGCCTATGTGACCCCCGACGGGCAGGTCAATTTCCGCCAGGACCCGTATGGCTGGGATCGCGAGCTGGTGCAGCGGATCGCCGCACTGTGATCCGGCTCAGCTTGCTTTCTTAACATTCTTGCGGTGTCCTCCCGGCTCTTAGTGTCGGGATAGGGCGTACGCATGCATCGACGTAAGCTGCTCCAGTGGGGGCTGGGCGCTGTCGCAACGGGGCTTTTGCCCCTGGCCGCACGGGCTGATGACGACATCATCGGCGCGATCCTGGAAGGGAAACAAGTCGGCGTGCCGGCGGTTCCCACGGCGCCGGTTGGGCTACGTCCGACCCCGGTCGAGACGCCAATTGTAAACCCGGCAAGTCCTATTGGCGGCGCCATCATCGAGCCGCGCTGGGTGAAGCTGCGCAACATCCACACCGACGAGAAGCTGGAAGCCGTCTACTGGGAAAACGGCGAGTACGTTCCCGACGCGGTAAAGGCCCTGAACCACGTCCTGCGCGACTATCGCAACGACGAGACCCACCCGATCGACCCGGGCCTCTACGACATCCTGGGCAAGATCGCCGAAAAGACCCAGACCAAGGCCCACTTCCAGGTGATCTCCGGCTATCGCTCGCCGGCGACCAACCGCCTGCTGGCCGAGCGCAGCGGCGAAGTCGCCAAGCGCAGCCTGCACATGGACGGCAAGGCGATGGACATCTATCTCGAGGATATCGCCCTCGAAGATATCCGCGCCGAGGCCCTGGGCCTGCAGCTGGGCGGCGTCGGCTACTATCCCAAGAGCAAGTTCGTGCATGTCGACGTCGGCCCCGTGCGCAAGTGGTCGGGCACCTAAGGTTGCGCTATTCGCCTGCCAGGCGAGCCTCTTGGCGAAACGGGTAACCAAGCTCTAGTTCGGACGTTTAGAGCATGGTAGCCGGCTGAGGTCGGTAGCGTTGCAAGGGGAAGCAGGCCAGATGAGCGAGCGTCGCGGTAATCCGTTCGGCTGGATCATTCTGGGTTTCATCGTCGGCGTCCTGGTGACGTTCGGCACGATCCTGTTCCTGACCTCCAGCGGCGGCGGCTATGAAGACGGCCCCTCCGAAACGCGCACCGCCGCCGACGACGCCGCCACCGCGGCGATGAACGCCTCGAACAGCGGCGCGCAACCGGCCCCCCACAAGATGGAAACCTCGGCCCCCGCCGCGACCGACCCCACCGCCGCCGCCCCGCGCGCCGAGCGCCAGGCCGCGCCGCAGGACCTGGATCCGCAGGTGGCCGACGACGCCGCAGCCGCCGGCATGACCTCGCGCACGCGCTAAGGCGCGACAACCCGCCTCAGTCTTATCCACAGCCTGCTGCCACCAAGCTGGCGGCAGGGGAGGTGCATTTTCCCCAAAACACTCAAGGCATTGAGTGTCCAAGGAGATGCGCGTTTGACGATCAAGGGAAGTTGCTGCTGCGGCGGGGTGCGCTTCGAGCTGTTCGAGCCGCCGGCCCTGATGGGGACCTGCCACTGCTCGCGTTGCCGCAAGGCCGGGTCCAGCACCTATGTCTATGTGCGGGCCGAGGCCTTCCACTGGCTGGCGGGCAGGGACCTGGTCGTCCGGTACCAGCCCAAGCCGCCGATGAAGTTCAACCGCGCCTTCTGCAAGCGCTGCGGCACGTCGCTGGGCGATCCCGACAGCGGCCGCATCCTGGCCATCGCCGCCAACTGCCTGGACGATGATCCCGGCGTGCGGCTGGACTTCGACGAGTACACGCCCGACGCCCCGCCGTGGGAGAAGCCGGCATAGAAAAGGCGGCCGCATCAGCAACCGCCTTTCCTAAGCTCAAGCTCGTAAGGAGCTTATTCCTTCGGCATCGGCATGGCCGGCAGGGCGGTCGCCTTGCCCTTCATGGCCTGGTGCTGCGCGGGCGGCAGCGGGATCAGGCCACGGCCTTGCAGGTAGCCGCCACGACCGGTGGCCGAGTCCGACACGAACTCGGTGACGAACTCCTTCAGGCCCGGCGTCACGCCGACCTGCGACTTCTTCACATAGACGTACAGCGAGCGCGACAGCGGGTACTGGCCGCTGGCGATGGCCGCCGGGGTCGGCTTCACGCCGTTGACCGCCGCGCCCTTGATGCGCGAGGCGTTCTCTTCCAGGAACGAGAAGCCGAACACGCCCAGGGCGTTCGGGGTCTTCTCGATGGTGCCGACGATGGCGTTGTCGTTCTCGCCGGCGTCGACCCAGCCGCCGTCGGTGCGCATCGGCGAGACGGTGGCCTTGAACTTCTTCTCGTCGGCGGTCTTCATCTTGGCCAGCGTCGGCAGCTTGGCGGCGCCGCCTTCCATGGCCAGTTCGACGAAGGCGTCACGGGTGCCCGAGGTGGGCGGCGGGCCGTAGGCCAGGATGCGGGCCTTGGGCAGGCCGGGGCCGACCTCGTTCCAGTTCTTGTAGGGCTGCTTCACCAGCTGGCCGCCGCGCAGGGTCTGGTCGGCCAGGCCCAGGTACAGCTGCTCGAGCTTGAAGTTGAAGTCCGGGCCCTTCTTGTCGACCGCGACGACGATGCCGTCGAAGCCGATCTTGATCTCGACGATGTCCTTCACGCCGGCCTTCTGGCAGGCCTGGAACTCGGACTTCTTCATCGGGCGCGAGGCGTTGGCGATGTCGGGGAACTTCTCGCCGGCGCCGCCGCAGAACATCTTGATGCCGCCGCCGGTGCCCAGGCTCTCGACCTTGGGCGACTTCTTGCCGGTCTTCTTCGAGAAGTTTTCGGCGACGCGGGTGGAGAACGGGAACACGGTCGAGGAGCCGGCGGCCCACACGTAGTCGCGAGCCGCATGGGCTTGGTCGGCGACGGCGAGCAGGGCGAGCGTGGCGACCGCGCCAAGGAGCTTGTTCATGTCGTCAAATCCTGTGTGGTCCGGGGACGTGGGAGGACCGTGCCGGAGCAATGCAGGGGCTTTTGTCACAGTTCGACGACAGTTTTACGACGGCGTCCGTATGCGGACGAAAGTCAGCCTCGCACGACCTCGCCGTCTTCCTTGGTGAAGGTCTCCGGCGCGGTCTCCAGCAGGGCGTAGACCTTCTCCGAGGGGCGGGCCAAGGCCGCGCCCTTGGGGGTCACGACGATCGGGCGATTGACCAGGATCGGATGCTCGACCATCGCCGCCAGGATCGTCTCGTCCGCAACGCCATCGGCCAGCAGGCCCAGCTCTTCGGCGGGCGTGCCCTTCTCGCGCATCAGCTCGCGCACCGACAGGCCCGAGCGGGCTGACAGATCCAGCAACTGCTCGCGGGTCCAGCCGGCCTTCAGATATTCGACGACGGTCGGCGCGTAGCCGGCGGCCTCGACCATGGCCACGACATTGCGCGAGGTGCCGCACTTGGGATTGTGGAAGATGGTGACGGGGAAGTCTGCGATGGTCATGCGGGTTCCTGCGGGGCTCGCTAAAGCAAGCCAACAGAACGAACTGATGTGCGCGTGCAGCACGGAGGCGTGAGGCGTTTAACGTTTCAAGCCTTCGATTGCGAGGGCAATCCTTTGACAAGCGTCTCGTTAGCTACAGACTGTGCCAGCAGAGGCAGGGGACGAGATGTCATTCAACTGGAAGTGCCCGCATTGTGGCCATGCTCAGACGGTGGGTAGTGGGCAATTTGAGGCCACCACCCATAAGTTGGGCGTCTCTGGCCATCCAGCTGGCGAACTGGGAATCTACACGTTTGCGATCGTCTGTTCGAACGCTGAGTGTCGGCAGCTAACGCTGAGCGTGACGGTCGGACAGTGTCAAGATTGGCAATACGGCTATAGAATGCGGCCGGAAGGGGTGAAACTCTTAGAAGCGCGTCGTCTGTTGCCGGAAGGAAAAGCGAAGCCTCAACCTTCATGTGTACCAGCGGCCTTGGTAGAAGACTACCGTGAGGCATGCCTGGTAGCTGACCTAAGTCCGAAGGCTTCAGCGACGCTTTCCCGTCGCTGCTTGCAAGGCATGATTCGAGATTTCTGCGGCATTCAACGGGCGACGCTGGATCAAGAGATTAAGGCTCTCCGAACCGCAGTCGACGAAGGGAAGGTGGCGTCGGGCGTTACGCTCGAAGCGGTCGATGGAATCGACCACGTACGTCAAGTCGGCAATATCGGCGCGCATATGGAGAAAGACATCGACCTAATAATCCCGGTAGATCCGGGGGAGGCAATGGCGCTCATCGCTCTGGTCGAGATGTTATTTGAAGAATGGTATGTTGCGCGCGACCAGCGAAAGCAGAGGCTTGCTGCCATTGCTGCAATTGCCACAGAGAAGAAAGCGCTTAAGGCAGCCGCTCTTCCGGCTGCAGAAGCTCCCCTCGCTCTTCCGCCGAGCGCCGACTAAGCGGCGCAATTCTAGTCGGCCAGCGCCAGCAGCCGTCGCGCGCCGGTCTTGTCGGCCAGGATCTGCTCCAGGGTCTGGGCGTCCAGCACGGCCAGGAAGGCGGCGGCGGCCTGGTTCAGGGTGCGGGGCAGACCGCAGACCGGGGCGACCTTGCAGCTGCCGCAGTCGACCAGCTGGAAGCCGTCCTCGGTCTGACGCACCACGTCGCCGATACGGATCTCTGACGCCGGCTTGCCCAGCCGCAGGCCGCCGCCGCGTCCGCGCTGGGCGGCCACGAAGCCGGCCTTGGACAGCTGCTGCACCACCTTCATCAGGTGGTCCTTGGAGATGTCGTAGGCGCGCGCGATCTCCTGGATCGAGACCGTCTGGTCGTCGTGCGCGGCCAGGTGCATCAGCACGCGGATCGCATAGTCGGTGTAGCGGGTCAGGCGCATCGGTAGGGGTCGCTTACAGGTCCGTTTGGGCCGCGTCGAGCGGGGCGGCTAAACAGGTACTTAAGGAGCATCTTTTCTTGTTCCAGCTCTGGCGTGGGTATAGATGCATTTTGTCTGCATATTATAACCGAGAGCACCTCCGATGACGACCCCGCTGAGCGGCAAGACGATCGCCCTGGTCAAGGCTACGGTTCCGGCCCTGACGGAGCATGGCGCGACGATCACCGGCGCGATGTACAAGCGCTTGTTCGAGACCGACCACATCCGCGCCCTGTTCAACCAGGCCAACCAGGAGTCGGGCGCGCAGGTGAAGGCGCTGGCCGGCGGCATCCTGGCCTATGCCCGCAACATCGATAACCTCGGTGTCCTTGGCCCTGTCGTGGAGCGCATGGCCCAGAAGCACGTCGGCTATCACATCCTGCCCGAGCACTATCCCTATGTGGCCACGGCTCTGCTGGAGGCCATCAAGGAAGTCCTGGGCGACGTCGCCACCGACGAGATCCTCGAAGCCTGGGGCGAGGCCTACTGGTTCCTGGCCGCCATCCTGCAAGGCCGCGAGACCGACATCCGCCAGAGCGTCGAGGCCCAGGAGGGCGGCTGGAGCGGTTGGCGCGCCTTCGTGGTCGAGAGCAAGGTCCGCGAGAGCGCGGTGATCACCTCGTTCGTGCTGCGTCCGCAGGACGGCGGCAAGGTCGTGGCCCACAACCCCGGCCAGTTCCTGACCTTCGCCTTCGATACCGCGAGCCAGAAGGGCGTGAAGCGCAACTACTCGATCAGCCAGGCCGCCAACGGCGAGACCTATCGCATCTCGGTCAAGCGCGAGACGCATGGGGTCGCTTCGGGCCACCTGCACGACGCCATCCAGGTCGGCGACGTCCTGATGGCCACCCCGCCGGCCGGCGACTTCCACCTCAAGCCCGCCGAGCGTCCGGTGGTGCTGCTAAGCGGCGGCGTCGGCATGACCCCGATGGTCGCCATGCTGGAGACCATCGCCGCCGAGCATCCGGAGCTGGAGGCCCACTTCGTCCACGGCGCGCTGAACGGAGATGTCCACGCCATGGCCGATCATGTGAAGGCTCTGGCGGCGGCCCATGGCGGGACGCGGGTCTCGACCTTCTACAGTGAGCCGGCGGCCGGCGACGTACTGGGCGACAGCCACGACGTCGAAGGCTTCGTCTCGATCGCCTGGCTGCAGGCCCAGACGCCGTTCGACACGGCTGACTTCTACCTGTGCGGGCCCAAGCCCTTCCTGCGGATCCTGGTCAGCGGCCTGGCCGCCGCCGGGGTGCCCGCCGACCGCATCCACTACGAGTTCTTCGGCCCAGCCGACGAACTGCTCGCAGCCTAGTCTCGCGCAAGGAAAGGAGCGCAAGCCATGGAACACGCGCCGTATTCCGTCTTCGTCACCAATGTCGAGCCCTATGAAGGCCCGGCGCCGATCGCCGCCAGGATGGGCGAGGCGGCCGCGGCCGACCTGCCCAAGGCGGTGGGCTGGATGATCGTCGCCGCGTACGCCTCCATCCTGGTCGCGTTCGGCTGGGCCTTTCTCGGGGCCGGCGACGTGTTGTTCAACCTGGGTGTCTGCGCCGTTTATCTGGCCATGTACCTGGGCGTGCCGTGGGTGTTCCTGAAGGTCGAGCCCAAGACCGGCCAGCGTCGTCCCGACCTCGCCGACTTCCTGGAGCGGGGCCTGTCCACCTGGACCGGCCATGTCACGGGTCGTGAGGCTCTCGCCCAGATCCTGACGATCCCCGTCGCCGTGGCCTTCGCGGCCTTAGGGATCGGGATCATCGTGCGGTTGGCAGCCTAGTCGCGCAGCTCCACCCAGACCGGCGCGTGGTCGCTGGGCTTCTCGCGAGCCCGCACGTGCCGGTCGACCCCGGCGGCGACCAGCCGCTTGGCCAGGCGCGGGTCGAGCATCAGGTGGTCGATCCGCAGCCCCGCGTCCCGGTCGAACCGATGGCGCAGATAGTCCCAGAACGTATAGATCCGCTCATCCGGATGCAGGGTCCGCAAGGCGTCGGTCCAGCCTTGGTCGATCATGTAGCGATAGGCCGTTCGCACCTCGGACCGGAACAGCGCGTCGTCGCGCCAACGATCGGGAACATAGACGTCCAGGTCCGTCGGGATGATGTTGTAGTCGCCGGCCAGGATCACCGGCCGGTTACCCTCCAGCAGGTCTTCGGCATGCAGCAGGAACCGCGCCAGCCATTTCAGCTTGTAGTCGAACTTGGGCCCTGGCGCGGGATTGCCGTTCGGGGCGTAGAGGCAGCCGACGATCAGGTCGCCGACATCGGCCTCGATATAACGACTGTGGGTGTCTCCGGGATCGCCCGCCAGCCCTCGGCGGCGCTCGACGGGTTCGATCCCGCGCGCCAGGATCGCTACGCCATTCCAGGCGCTTTGGCCGTGCCAGACGGCGCCGTAGCCGGCAGCGCGGATCGCCGCAGCCGGAAAGCGGTCCTGCGGTGCCTTCAGCTCCTGCAGGCAGGCGATGTCGGGCTTGTCTTCCTCCAGCCATCGCAGAAGCGAGGCGAGTCGGCCGTTGACGCCGTTGATGTTGAACGTGGCGATGCGCATCGGGACTGAAACGCCTGCGCGCGCTTTCCGATGAAAAATTTCGCGAGCTGTGGTGTGCGTGAGGGGGCGATGTGCGTCATGACTGTGGAGAGCAGTCATGAGGTGCAAGCCGTGGGGCAAGCCACGCCACACGATCTTCGCGGGTTGGATCGGCGCTACAGGCCAGCGCTGATGGCCTTCTTCATGCGCCGCGCCGCCAGCCACAGCGACGCCGAGGACATGACCCAGGAGCTGTTCGCCAAGCTGGCGCGGGTGGAAGACCCGGCCATGCAGAACCCCGACGCCTATGTCTTCCAGATGGCTGCCAACCTGCTGCGCGACCGTCATCGGCGCGAGCGGGTGCGGGCCGGCTACCGCGCCGCCATGGCGGCCGGCGATCCGGCCGACCTGGAGCCGATCGACCCCGCCCGCATCCTGCAGGGCCGCGAGGACCTGGGCGAAGTCTCCCGGGCCCTGCGCGAGCTGCCCGAACGGACGCGGGCCATCTTCCTGTTGTACCGTCTGGAAGGCATGAAGCAGGCTGAACTGGCGACCCTCTACGGCATGACCACCAGCGGCGTGCAGAAGCATATCCTCAAGGCCATGGGCCATTTGACGCGACGCCTGAGGGCGAACCCATGAGCGGGCCAATGGACGACAAGCTGGACCTCGCCGCCGACGCCGCCGCCGAATGGTGTGTGCGCCTGTCGGAGGGCGACCTCTCGCCGGCCGAGCAGACCGCCCTGGACGCCTGGTTCGCCGCCGATCCGATCCATCGCGAGCTGCTCGACGACGCTGTCGCCGCCTGGCGGGCGGTGGACCAGCAGGCCGCGCTGCCCGGCATGATCGCCCTGCGCGGCGAGGCCCTGAACGACCTGCGCCGCGCCCAGCGCCAGCAGTGGAGCCGCAAGCCTGGCCCGCGCGTGGCCATCTGGAGCGCCGCCGCCGCGGTGGTCGCCGCCGTCGCCCTCGGCGGGGCCCTGACTTGGCGGGCCAGCCTGCCGGATGTCTATCGCACCACCGAGGGCGAGCGGCGCATCGTCGAGTTGGCCGACGGCTCGCGCGCCTCGCTGGACGCCGACACCGTGCTGAAGGTCCGCTACGATGGCGACCGTCGCCGCCTGTGGCTGGACCAGGGCCGCGCCAAGTTCGCGGTGGCCAAGGATCCGCTGCGGCCGTTCTCGGTCGCGGCTGGCGGCAAGCTGGTGGTCGCCACCGGCACCACCTTCAGCGTCGAGCGCGTCGCCGACCAGATGCGGGTCGTGCTCTACGAAGGTCATGTCGCCGTGCTGGACGGAGAGGGCGCCAAGGGCCGTCCGCCGCCGCTGCTGCGGGTCAACGGCGCGCCGACCGAGAAGTCTCTGACCCCCGACCACGAGCTGGTCGCCCAGGTCAATTCCGAGGTCGCTTCCGTGTCGCCCACCGATCCGGCGCGCGCCGGGGCCTGGGAAACCGGCCAGCTGGTCTTCCAGGATGAGCCCATGTCGCTGGCCGTCGAGCGGGTGAACCGCTACGCCCGCGAGAAGCTCCGGATCGGCGATCCGACCGTCGCCTCCTTGCGGATCAGCGGGGTCTTCACCTCTGGCGACACGCGCGCTTTCATCGACGGCGTCACCGCCGTGCTGCCCGTCCGCGCGGTGAGCGGGCAGGGCGGCGAGACCGTTCTGCGCGCCTTCCAGCGCCAGCCAAAAAACTTCACCGAAGGCGGTGAGTCCTCGGTGGAGTGAGGCGTCTCACTTACCGAAAGCGCCGATATACAAAACAAGCGGCGCGAGGGAGGGACGTATGAGCAAGTCTTTCGACCAACGCTGGCTGCTGGGCGCTTCGGCGGCCGTGCTGATGGCCTTTGCCGCGCCTGGCGCCGTGCAGGCCCAGGCCCGCGAACAAGCCCCAGAAAGGACTTATGACATTCCGGCCCAGGACCTGGCCGGCGCCCTGCGCGCCTTCGGCCGGGCCTCGGGCAAGCAACTGGCCTTTGACGAGAGCCTGACCCGCGGCAAGCGCGCGCCCAAGCTGAAGGGCGCCTATACCGCCGACGAGGGCCTGAGCCGTCTGCTGTCGGGCTCGAACCTGGTGGTGCAGGCCACCGCCAGCGGCGTCTACGCCATCCGCGAGCGGCCGTTGCTGGTCAGCGCCAGCGCCGCCGGCCAGTCGGCCGCGACGGCTGCCGCCGTAGAACAAAGCCGCCCCGAAGAACCCGCCGAAGTCGAGGAAGTGATCGTCGTCGGCACGCCCGGCGGCGCCGGCATCGACAAGCTGTCGGCCAGTTTCGCGGTCACCACCGTCAACGCCCAGGATATTCTGAAGGCCTCGCCCAAGAGCAGCGCCGAGCTGCTGAGCCTGGTGCCCGGTGTCTGGGTCGAGACCTCGGGCGGGGTGGCCGGCGCCAACGTCTTCGTGCGCGGCTTTCCCGCCACCGGCGACGCCGAGTTCCTGACCATCCAGCTGCAGGGCTCGCCGATCTATCCGCCGTCGACCCTGTCGTTCCTGGAGAACTCGTCGATCTTCCGCGTGGACGAGACGATCTCGCGGATGGAAGCCCTGCGCGGCGGTCCCAACCCGATCTTCTCGAACGGCCAGCCGGGCCTGACGACCAACTTCATGCTCAAGGAAGGCGGGCCGGAGACCAAGGGCCTGGTCAAGGCCACGACCTCCGACTACGGCCTGCGCCGCGTCGACGGGGTGATCAGCGGCAAGCTGGGCAATGATCTCTACTTCATGGCCGGCGGCTATGTGACCCGCTCGCCGGGCATCCGCGACACCCAGTTCGACAGCGAAAAGGGCCAGCAGTTCACGGTCAACCTGACCAAGCGACTTGAGCGCGGCAAGGTCAATTTCTACGCCCGCTTCACCGACGACCACGGCGCCTGGTACCTGCCGTTCGCGGTCAATGTGCCCGGCATCGACAAGGGCGAGTACACCCAGATCGGCGAGTTCTCGCGCCAGCAGACCCTGCAGGTCCACGCCAACGGCCGCACGCGCGACTTCGACATGGCCCACGGCCGCGGCTGGAAGGGCTATGTGGCCGGCGGCAGCTTCGAGCACGAGTTCGGCGATGGCTGGACCATCCGCGACCGCTTCAGCTTCACCAAGGGCGACGCCGACACCTACGGCCTGGTGCCCGACGGCGGGGCGGTGACGGCGGCCTCGGTCGCGTCGGTGATCGGCGGCCCGGTCCGCCTGCGCGGCGGTGCGACCCTGGGGACGGGCGACTACGTCCAGAACTGGGGCGCGTGGATCGTCGAGAAGGACATCGAGGCCTTCGTCAACGACTTCAGCATCAGCAAGACGATCGGCGACCACGCCATCTCGGCTGGTTACTACGCCTCCAGCTTCTCGTCGGACGACTTCTGGACCATCGGCAACTTCAAGCCGATGCAGGTGAAGGCCAATGGCGACTACCTGGCGGCCAACGTCAGTTGCGCCAACCTGGCGACGGCGGGCAGCGGCTCGGGCTGCTGGGCCTATGGCCTGACCTCGAACGGCGACGGCAAGGTCAACGCCTTCTACCTGGCCGACAGCTGGAAGATCAGCGAGGCCCTGCGCCTGGACGTTGGCGTGCGCCACGAGACCTTCGACACCGACTACGTCGTCGACGACGGCAATGGCTATCCGGACGGCCTGGCCATCCGCACAGTCGACTACAGCAAGAGCAAGCTCTCCTACACGGCGGGCCTGAACTACGACCTCTCGGAGACCTCCGGCGTCTTCGCGCGGTACTCCAAGGGCTACAAGTTCCCCAGCTTCGACAACTTCCGCGAAAACCTGACCGACACCCTCAGCGTCAAGCAGTACGAGCTGGGTTACAAGCTGCGCTCGGGGCCGTTCGAGCTGTACGCCACGGGCTTCGCCAACAGCTTCGACGGGGCCAAGTTCGCAGATGTCGGCGGCACGCTGGAGACCAATGGCAACAAGGCGCGCGGCATCGAGCTGGACGGTCGCTGGCGCTCGGACTTCGGCCTGTCGCTGGCGCTGAACGGCACCCTGCAGAAGACCGAGATCAAGAAGTCCTCGATCGCCGCCAACAAGGGCAATAGCGCCCAGCGCCAGCCCAACTGGCAGGTGCGCTTCACGCCCAGCTACGACGTCCGGTTTGGCGAGGTGGCCACCACCTTCTACGGCACGGTCAGCGCGGTGGACGACCGCTGGGGCGACAACGCCAATACCCAGAAGCTCAACGGCTACACCAAGGTCGACCTGGGCGCGATCTTCAACGTCGGCGACTTCAGCGTCCAGGTCGCCGCCGACAATCTGACCAACAGCCATGGCCTGACCGAGGGCGATCCGCGTTCCACCAGCGGCGCCAACGCCCGCCCGATCCTGGGCCGGTCGGTGCGGCTGTCGGTGGGTTACAATTTCTAGTCCCGCGTAACAGTATCCCCACTCCCTGCGCGCGGGCCGGCTCCCCCGGTCCGCGTTTCTTTTCGAAAGGCTCCGCATGGCCCGACTGATCGCCGCGACACTGGCCGCCCTGGCCGTGGCCTCGACCGCCCAGGCCCAGTTGGCGGCCAAGGTCCCGACGCCGGCGGACACCTATCAGGAGCTGTTCCACCAGGTGCAGACCCGGCGGCTGTTCGCGGACGGCAAGACCTTCGTCGACGCGGTTCCCCGGCGCGCGCCCGAGAAGATCCTGTCGGCCTATCGCGCCCACGCCCGGTTCAGCGACGCGGAGCTGAAGCGCTTCGTGCGCGCCAACTTCATCGTCCCCGAGGCCGGAGTGGCCCCGAAGTCCAGCGCCGCGCGGCCGCCGCTCAAGGCCCACATCGCCGCCTTGTGGCCGCACCTGACCAAGCCGTCGGTGATCCCCGTGGAGGGCGGCTCGGCGCTGGCCATGGCCAAGCCCTTCGTCGTGCCGGGCGGGCGTTTCCGCGAGATCTACTACTGGGACAGCTACTTCACGATGCTGGGCCTGAAGGCCGACGGTCGCGACGATCTCGTGGACAACATGATCGACGACTTCGGCGGGCTGATCGACGCCTATGGCCACATTCCCAACGGCGCGCGGACCTACTATCTGAGCCGCTCGCAGCCGCCGTTCTTCTTCGCCATGGTCGGGCTGTCGCCGGCCGCCCGCAACCCCGAGGCCTACAAGGCGCGCGTGGCTTTGATGCGCCGCGAACACGCCTTCTGGATGGAAGGCGAGCAGGACCTGAAGCCCGGTCAGGCCCACCGTCGCGTCGTGGCCCTGGCCGACGGCACGGTCCTGAACCGCTACTGGGACGACCGCGCCACGCCGCGCGACGAGTCCTACCGTGAGGACCTTGAGACGGCGCTGAAGAGTTCGCGCCCCGCCGCCGACGTGTTCCGCGACCTGCGGGCCGGGGCCGAGAGCGGCTGGGACTTCTCCTCGCGCTGGATGGCGGACGGTCAGTCGCTGTCGACGATCCAGACGACCGCGATCGTCCCCGTCGATCTCAACAGCCTGATGTACGGCCTGGAGACGGCGATCGTGCAGGGCTGCTCGATCCTGGCCGACTGGCGCTGCGTCGAGGATTTCGATAAGCGCGCCAAGGCCCGTAAGGTCGCGATCGATACCTGGCTGTGGGCGCCGGAGAAGGGCGCCTATCTGGACTATCAGTGGAAGACCGGCCAGCGCCTGGACCATCTGAGCGCGGCGACCTTCTACCCGCTGTTCGTGGGCGCGGCCGACGAGCGCAAGGCCCATGTCGTGGCCCAGAAGGCCTGGGACGAGCTGCTGGCCCCCGGCGGCTTGCGCACCACCACGGTCCGCACCGGCCAGCAGTGGGACACGCCCAACGGCTGGGCGCCCTTGCAGTGGGTCGCCGTCTCGGGCCTGCGCCGCTACGGCGAGGACGCCCTGGCCGCCGAGATCGCCAAGCGCTGGCTGGCCACGGTCGAGCGCGAATACCAGGCCAGCGGCAAGATGCTGGAGAAGTACGACGTCGAGGAGGCCAAGGCCGGCGGGGGCGGGGAGTATCCCACCCAGGACGGCTTCGGCTGGACCAACGGCGTCACCCGCGTGCTGATGGAGCCCGCCGCAAAGTAAAAGGCTCTCCTCCGTTGCCGGAGGAGAGCCTCGGGACGTCTACCCCTAGACGTCTGTCTTAGAACTCGAAGCCGATCGTGCCGAACACCTGGCGCGGGGCCGACGCGTGGAACACCAGGATGCTGCCGGCGGCGTCATCCGGGGCGAACACGCTGCTGTCGAAGTTCGAGGCGTGACGCTCGTTGGTCAGGTTGGTGACGTTCAGCGACGCCTTGGCGCCCTTCATGAAGCCGACCGGGCCGAACTTGTAGCTGACGCCCAGGTCGAAGGTCGTGTAGCCGCCGAAGCTCTGGTCGTTGGTGTAGGTGTAGTAGCGACGGCCGGTGTACTTGCCCTGCAGCATGGCCGAGAAGCCGCCCTGCTTCAGCGTCAGCACGCTAGCCAGCATTTCCTTCGGCGTGTCGACCTGCTGCTTGCCCTTGGTCTGCTTGATCACGCAGGTGGTCGTGCACCAGTTCAGGTCTTCGTCGTAGGTCGACTTGCTGTACGAGACCGAGTTGTACCAGTTCAGCCACGACACCGGACGCCACAGCACGCCAACCTCGGCGCCCTTGCTGGTGACGCCGCCGGCGTTGTGGAAGGAGTTGCCGCAGCCGGGGTTCTGCTGCTGGTTGGTCGGGCAGGGGTTGTACTGCAGCAGGCGGTTCTCGAACTTCACGTCATAGGCCGCGACCGAGACCTGCAGGGTGTCGCCGACGTAGCGGTAGCCGGCGTCGAAGCTCTTGGAGGTCTCCGGCTTCAGGTACTTGCCTTGCGCGTCCCAGACGGCCTGCGAGACCGACTGCGGGCCCAGCTTGAAGCCGCCCTGGAACATGGCCATGTTCTCGGCGTAGCTGGCGAAGACCTCGTGGCCCTCGGCGATGCGATAGCGGGCGCCGACTTCCGGCAGGAAGTCGTCCTTGGCGTACAGGACGCCGCTGGCGAACTGGCTCGAAGCCGTCACCGGGGCCTTGGCGACGCCGCGCAACGCCTGGGCGTCGGACTTGGCGTGGGTGCTCTTGAAGCCGAAGTCGATGCTCAGATCATCGTTCAGCAGGGTCACCGTGTCCTGCAGGTAGAACTGCTGGGTGGTCCAGTTGGTCTGCTGGACCCACTGGGCGGTGTCGGGCTGGCCTTCCAGGAACTTGGCCAGGCTGAACGGGCCGGTGACGTTGGTCCAGATGTAGCGGGCGGCGCTGGAGACGTTGTCTTCCAGCCAGACGCCGGCCTGGATGTGGTGGGCGCCGAGCGTCCAGTCGACATTGCCCACCACGCCCGTGCGGTCGATGGTGTAGCGGGTGTCGCGGATCTGGACCGGCAGGTCGTCGGCGGTCGAGGTCGTGCCCTGGTTCGACAGACCGGTGATGAAGTTGTTGCCCGCGCCCTCGTCGGTGTGGCGATAGACCTGCAGGCGCGCGGTGACGTTCTCGCGGACCTTGAAGTCGCCGGCTAGGTAGTAGAGCTCGTCGTTACGCAGGATCTGGCCGTTGGTGAAGGTGACGTCTGCCAGCTTTTCCGGCGCGGTCGAGGTCACGCACTTGGACGCCAGCGAGGCCACCGAGCAGGCGGCGCGAGCGACGTACGAGTCCCAGTTGGGGGCGTAACCGGCCCAGTCCCAGCCCAGACGCGTGACCATGTCCTTGGACAGGTAGGTGTCGTCGGCCTGGTTGGTGCGCGAGATGTCGGCGAAGGCCGTGATGACGTTGTCGCCGAAGCGGTACTGCGCCTTGCCGTTGAACTGCTTGCCGGTCGACTTGTTGTAGGCGCCCTGGTTCACGAACAGGTCCTGCTGGGCGTAGTGGCCCGACAGATAGGCCGAGAAGCCGCCGTGCTCGCCGGTGTCGAAGCGGACGAAGGTGCGGGCGGTGTCCTCGCTGCCCAGGGTGCCGTTGACCGACAGGCCCATGTCCTTCTTCGGATCGCTGGACGTGTAGATCAGCGCGCCGCCCAGGTTGCTGGTCGACGGGATCGACAAGCCCGCGATGCCGGTCGCGAGATCCGCGCGGCCCAGGTTCTCGGAGATCAGGGCGCGGCTGATGGTCAGGCCGTTGTAATTGTTGTAGGCGCCGTCGCCCAACGGCATGCCGTCCAGCGAGTAACCCAGGTGGGTGGTGTTGAAGCCGCGAACCTGCAGCGACAGCGACTGCTCGTTGACGCCCAGGGCGTCGATCGACTGAGCGTTGACGCCCGGCAGGAAGTTCAGCGCCTTCTGGATGCTGGTGCCCGGCGGCAGGACTTCCAGGCTGGCCGGAACCAGGGTGGTGACCGAGCGGGTCTGGCCGCTGCCGACGATGACGACGGCGTCGAGTTCGGTGCTGTCCGCGGCGGGCGCCGGCGCGTCGGCGGCGTGAGCTTGAGCGGACATCATGAGGCAGGCGGCGATAGCCACCACACTGGCGGTTCTGAGCAGCATTCGGATATCCCCTGATCTCGGTCGCCGCGCGGGATTCCCGTCTATGGCGCCGTTTTTGCGATGCGCCGCCTCTATTCCATGCGTTGATGACAGTTCTGCTGCGTCTAGATGACGGTGATCGTCACAAAACCTACGCAGTCGCTCCCTAAGAGCGCCCCCAAGGTCTAGAAAGCACTTGAGGAGCTCACGATGTCGCGCCGCCGTCTTGCCGGAACCATTGTGGGTATCGCCGCCCTGGCCTTTGCAGCGGGCGCTTCGGCTCAGTCCCAGACCTATGTCACCCAGCACTGGGACAAGACCCCGGGAGACGTCATCGTGCAGTTCGGCGGCAAGACCTATGTGAACCGCGGCCTGGTCGCCGTGGGCTGGTTGCCGGCCGCGACGCGCGACTTCGCCGGCGAGAGCCTGGGCTCGTTCTCCAGCATGGCGCTGTCCAACTGGAAGAAGGCCGCCGACGGGTCGTACACCGGCGTGCTCCGCACCCTGCCGGATCGCGGCCCCAACAATGTCGGGCCGTTCAAGAGCACGACCGACTACGCCAATCGTGTCCACGAGCACGCGATCAAGCTGGTCCCCGGCAAGGGCCTGACCATCACCCCGACCGGCGGCTTCCTGCTGAAGGACGACGCCGGCCAGCCGTTCACCGGCATGGATCCGGGCGCGGGCGTCGTCGAGCGCGGCGGCGTGCGTTATCCATCGCCGGCCAGCGGCGAGGGCGCGGGCAAGCTCAGCCTGGACAGCGAGGCGATCGTCTATCTGCCGGACGGCAGCTTCTACGTTTCCGATGAGTACGCGGCGGGCATCTACCTGTTCGACAAGACCGGCAAGCTGACCGGCGCGATCCAGACCGTTCCGGCCCTGCTGCCGATCAAGAAGGGCCAGCTGAACTTCGGGGCCGAGAAGGCGCCGGACCAGGGCCGCCGCAACAACCAGGGTATGGAGGCCCTGGCCGTCAGCCCGGACGGCACGCGGCTGATCGCGGTGCTGCAGAGCGCGGCCATGCAGGACCAGTCGTCCAGCGCCGCCACCCGCAACAACACCCGCGTGCTGGTCTACGACATCGCCAAGACCAAGCTGCCCAAGGCCCCGATCGGCCACTACGTGCTGCAGCTGCCGACCGTGCGTGAAAACGGCGACGGCCAGCCCGCCGACATCACCGCCGCCCAGTCCGAGGCTCTGGCGCTGAGCAACGACCGCCTGTTGGTCTTGGCGCGCGACGGCAACGGTCGCGGCAAGGGCACGGCCAATGCGCCGGTCTACAAGAGCATCCTGCTGGTCGACCTGGCGGGCGCGACCAACCTGGTCGGCACGCCCTACGAGCAGGACGTCCAGCCGATCGCCAAGGACGGCGCGCTGGACGCCGACATCAAGCCGGCCGCCCAGGCCGAGCTGATCAACATCCTCAACCCCGTCCAACTGGCCAAGTTCGGCGTCAACCTGTCGGTCAGCCCCTCCACCCCGACCAGCCTGCCCGAGAAGATCGAGGCCATGGCCATCGGCTCGGCCTTCGACAAGATCGGCGACGTCTTCCTGCTGGTCGGCTCGGACAATGACTTCGCCACGGCCAAGGGCCACGTCAATGGCCAGGACTTCGACGCCTCGCTGCACGGCGACACCGGGACCGGCGACAACGACAACCTGGTGCTGGTCTACCGGCTGTCCTTGCCGAAATGAGCCTGAGCCTCTAGGGGCGAGGCATGAGCATCCTGCGCGACGCCGACGACGGGACCGCCGTCGTGGTCTGCAACACCTGCCGCGTCGCGGCCGAAGAGCGCGAGACGCCGGACGGCGTGCGCGGCGGGGCGCTGCTGGCGGCGGCCCTGCGCGAGGCGGCGGCCGGGTCGGATGTGGCGATCCAGGAGATGCCGTGCCTGTTCAACTGCACCCAGCACTGCTCGATCCACCTGCGCGCGCCGGGCAAGATCGGCTACGTGCTGGGGCGGTTCGAACCGACGCCTGAGGCCGCGCAGGCGATCGTGGCGTACGCCGTGGCCTATGCCGCCAGCGAAGAGGGCGTGGTGCCGTATCGCCAGTGGCCCGAAGGCGTGAAGGGTCACTTCATCGTGCGCGTGCCGCCGGCGGGGAAGCTGGTGGGAGACTAAATCCCTCTCTCTAAGAGAGAAGGAGCCTTTAACTGAGCCCTTCCACCGCCGCCTGTTCCGCCCGCCAGTGATCGAACGCCATGACGATCTGCTGGGCGGTCGCATCGGCGATCAGCGCGCCGTCTTCGCGCCGGAACTCCGCCCGCGCCGTGATCAGCTGTCGGGTCCGCGCCACCACCTTGGCCTCGATCGCCAGCGGCCCGTCGCGGCCGACCTTCAGGAAGTTCATCTGCAGGTTCACGGTCCGATAGAGCTGGTCGTGCGGGACGACGGTCATCGCTGCGAAGGCGAGGACCTGATCGGCCAGCGCCGCCAGATAGCCGCCGAACAGCGAGCCGTCGGCCGTGGCCAGCTCCGGCGTGGGCCGCCAGGACTTCTTCACCCAGCCTTCGCCCCAGTCGTCGATCAGCCCCAGCTTCAGGGTCTGTACGATCGGCGGTGGCGTCGCAGCGCCCGCCTTCAGCGCGTCGAGGCGTTCGGTCGCCCAGGTCATGTCCGTCCCTCCGTATGATCCAGCGGAAGGCTAGGGGAGGCGGCCAAGCTCTGTTACTCGACTTTCCAAAGGACGGAGAGCAGCCATGAGCGCCGTTGAAAACATGCGGAAAATCCCGCGCCAGAGCCGAGCCCGGGACACCGTCGACGTCGTCCTGGAAGCGGCGGCTCAGGTTCTGGAAGCGTCAGGCGAGGCCGGCTTCAATACCAACGCCGTAGCCGAACGGGCGGGCGTGAGCATCGGCGCCCTCTACCGCTACTTCCCCGACAAGCAGGCGATCCTGCGCGCCCTGGCCCTGCGCGAGACGCAGGCGTATCACCAGACGGTGATGGCGGCAGCCGAGGGCGACACGGGAGGCCTGGCCCGCGACCGGGCGATGATCCGGTCCTTCGTCCAGGCCTTCGCCGGCCGCGAGCGGGCGCGACGGGTCGCGGTCTCGGCGTTGCTGGCCGACGCCGACCATGCCGAACTGGCGGAGCGGTTCGCGGCGGCCGAGGCGGGGGTCACCGATGCTCAAGGCCGACCGCTGACCCGCGTCCAGGCCTTCGTGCTGTCGCGGGCCGTCCACGGCGCCATGCGCGCGGCGGTGCTGGAGGGCGCCGACTTCCTGCAGAGCCGCGAGTTCGAGGACGAGCTTGTGCGGCTGGGCCGCGCCTATCTCGGCTACTAGCGCACCGGTCGCCGCACGGCCCAGGCCAGCAGCGCCGCCGACAGCAGGACGCCGCTGACGACGACCCCGAAGGTGATCAGGCCTTCGCGGGTGGCGCGGGCCTCGGCGCGGGCGCGGAACGGGCCGGCCTGGGCCTCGGCGAGGGCCGACAATTCATCGCGAACCAGATCGTCGGACATGTCGGTCTCCCTCGAGGGCCAGGTTAGGGGCGCGGCTCCGGCGGCGGCGGGGCCTGGGGCACGCCGCTGTTGGGCGCGGGGGCCAGGGGCTCGGCCGGGACGGTCGGCGTCAGCGGGGCTAGCGGGAGGCCGTCGGGGCCGATCTCGCCTTCCAGCGGCAGGCCCAGGTCGTCGAGCGGATCTTCCTCGACCGGCGCGGCGACCTGGCGACCCAGGGCGGCCAGCATGAAAGCCTTCCAGATCTTGGCGGGCTCGCCGCCGCCGACCACGCCGTTCATGGAGCTGTTGTCGTCGTTGCCGACCCACACGCCCACGACCAGGTCGTCGACGTAACCGACGAACAGGGCGTCGTGATAGTCCTGGGTGGTGCCGGTCTTGCCGAAGGCGCCGGGGATGGCCGCCTCCAGGCCCGTGCCGCGATGGGTGGCCGAGCGCAGCAGGTCGCGCATATTGGCCAGCACCTTGGGGTCGTAGGCGGTGGTCTTGGGCTTGGCGAAGCTGTCCAGGCCGTGGGCTACGACCGGATACTCGCCGGCCGCCACCGAAGCATAGGCCGCCGTCAGCCGCGTCAGGCTCATCGAGCCGGTGCCCAGCGCCATGGTCAGGTCGTCGGGGATCTTCTCGGTGACGCCAAGCTGGCGGGCGACCTTGATCACCTTGGCCGGGCCCAGGTCATGGGCCAGGCGCACGGCGGCGACGTTGGACGAGGCGGCGAAGGCGCTGATCAGCGGGATCTCGCGGTCGCGATACTTGCCCTCGTGGTTGCGGGGCGTGTAGCCGCTGACCTGCACCGGGGTGTCGAGGATCGGGCTGGTCGAGGTCATGCCCGACTGCAGGGCGGCCAGGTAGACGAACAGCTTGAACGACGAGCCCGACTGGCGCTCGCCGTCGGCGCGGTTGAACTGGCTGGTCTTGTAGTCGCGGCCGCCGACCATGGCGACGACGCGGCCGTCCTTGCGCATGGCCACCAAGGCGCCCTGGGTGATGTTCAGGACCTTGCCGTCGCGGGCGATGTAGTCGTTGAGGATCCGCTCGGCCTTCTCCTGCATCTCGGGATCCAGCGTCGTCTTGACGATCGTCTCGCCGTAGCGGGCGCCGATCGAGGCGCGGGCCTGGGGCAGGGCCCAGTCGGCGAAGTAGGAACCGGTCGGCAGCTTGTCCTGGGTCTCGACGGGCGAGACGTCGCCGACCGCGTCGGCCTGGGCCTGAGTGATGGTCTTGGTCTCGACCATGGCGCCCAGCACCACGCGCATGCGCTCGCGGGCGCCTTCGATGTTGTTGGTTGGGGCCAGGCGCGAAGGCGCCTTGACCAGGCCGGCCAGCATGGCGGCCTCGCCGATCGACAACTGCTCCGGCTGCTTGCCGAAATAGTGCCGGGCCGCGGCGCGCAGGCCAAAGGCGCCGTCGCCGAAATAGACCGATGACAGGTAGCGCGAAAGGATCTCTTTCTTGGTCAGCCGGGCTTCCAGATAGACCGCGATCATAGCCTCCTGAGCCTTGCGGCGCAGGTTGCGGTCGCTGCTGAGGAAGGCGTTCTTGGCCAGCTGCTGGGTGATGGTCGATCCGCCTTCCGAGACGCCGCCGGCCTGGGCGTTGCGGCCCACGGCGCGGGCGATGGCCTTCGGGTCCACGCCCATGTGGCTGTAGAAACGACGGTCCTCGATCGAGACGAAGGCGCCGGGCACGTACTCCGGCAGCTTGGCCACGTCGATCGGGGCTTCCTTGTACGAGCCCCGGCGGGCGATCGGCGAGCCGTCCTCGGCCACCAGCACGATGGCGGAATTGTTCAGCGGCTCCAGGGCGCGGCTCAGCGGCAGCGACCAGAACAGCGAGGCGAACAGGACGATCACCAGCACCACGGCGGCGACCGCGCCGATCAGCCAGGCGGGGCGTTTCCAGATCGGCGGCTTCTTCGCCAGCACCGGCTCGGCCGGGGAGAGGGCGGCTTCCGGAACCGCCTCGACGGCTTCCGGCAGCTGCGTCTCGGCGGGCTCGGGCGGCGCTTCTTGCGGCAGAACCTCGGGTTCTGCCACCGGCTCTTCGACGGTTTCCGGCTCGGGCGCGACCTGCTCGACGCCGCGCGGCTTGCGTGGGCGACGGGGCTTGGGAGCAGCAGGCTCGGCCGGGGTCTCGGGCAGCGCCGCCGCCTCGGTCATCGCGGCCTTGGCGCGAGGCTTCCTGGGCTTACGGACCGGGGTCTCGGGAGGGGTGTCGTTCGGATCGGTGGGATCGGACATGAGACTCGGCGCTCGCTTCGGGCGCAGGCCCTCAACCGTGGTCGGGCTCAATACCACAGGGCATGGGCAAGCCAAGCGCGGTGAAAGGGAAGTTTTTTCTGTGTTGCGACCTTGAAACCGATTTCATCGGACATAGATCACTCCTCGTGAGGCCGTTGGCCTCTGCCCTTCCTGGGCGTTTCCTCCCTAACTCCTTTAGCCCGGACGTTCATCGCCCGGGCTTTTCTTTTGCCTGTTACTCAGCCGCGACGGCGATGCCGCCGAAGCGCTGGGCGCGGGCCGCGCTGGAGCGCAGGTCCGAGAAGCTCTGGGCCACCAGCGGATAGTCGGCCGGCAGACCCCACTTGGCGCGGTACTGGTCGTCGGTCAGGCCCAGCTGGTTCAGGTGCCGGCGCAGCGAGCGATAGCGGCGACCGTTCTCGAAGCTGACGATGGCGTCCGGCGTGACGCTGGCGGTGATCTCTTCCGGCGTTGGCGTGGAGACGAAGGCGGGCGCGGCGGCCGGACCGGCGAACACCGCCTCGAGGGCGGCGTAGGTGCGGGCGGTCAGGGCCGGCAGGTCGTCGGGCGAGACGGTATTGTTGCTGAGATAGGCGCACAGAACCTGGGTGGCGATATCGGCGGCGCGTTCCTGGGCTTTGTTCATCTTGTCGTTCTCACGAAGAAAACCCGGGAGCGCGGTGGCGCTCCCGGGGAGTGGCGGGTGGGACTAGTGGGCGAGGGCCGCGCGGAGACGGTCGCCGAAGGCGCAAGAGCTGGGGAGTTCGACGTTCACCCCGGCCCGGGCCTTGCCTTTCAGCCAGTCGCTGAGAGCCTCGGCGACGGTGTGGTCCAGGCTGGTCAGGCCGCGGGTGTTCAGGCGAACCCGGCCCTTGGTGGGGGCGCCGTCCAGGACCTTGGCGATCTTGGGCAGCTGGATGAACGTGGCCGCGCCTTCCAGCCGGATCTCGCTCTCGTCGTCGCTCAGGCGGTGCTGGGCGATGTTGAGGCGCATCTTCTTGAGGCTGGGGATCAGCTCGAGCAGGGTCAGGGCCATGCCGACCAGCACGCCGGTCAGGAGGTCCGTGGCCACGACCATCACGAAGGTCGCCGCCCAGATCATCGCCGGCAGCAGGCCGTAGCGCGCGAACAGGTGGCGCACGTGTTGCAGGCTGACCAGCTTCCAGCCCGTGACGACCAGCACGCCGGCGAGGGCGGCGCTGGGCACCATGCGCAGCAGCCAGGGCAGCAGGGCGACGAAGCCCAGGATCCAGACGCCGTGCAGGATGGCCGACATGCGGCTCATGGCGCCGGCCTGGACGTTGGCCGAGCTGCGCACGATCACGCCGGTCATCGGCAGGGCGCCGACCAGGCCGCACAGCAGGTTGCCGACGCCCTGGGCGCCCAGCTCCTTGTTGTACTTGGTGCGTTCGCCGTCGTGCATGCGATCCACGGCGGCGGCCGACAGCAGGGTCTCGGCCGAGGCGATGAAGGCCACCGCGACAGCGGTCACCAGCAGCATCGGGTTGGCCATCTTGGCGAAGTCGGCGACGCCGGGGATGGCGATGGCCGCGGCGATCGACTCCGGTACGACGATCTTCTGAACGTCGAGGCCCAGGACCGTGGCCAGCACAGTGCCGGCGATGACGCCCAGCAGGGCGCCCGGAACCAGCTTCAGCGCCTTGGGACGGAACTTCTCCCACAGCAGGATCGAGCCGATCGTCACCACGCCGACGGCCAGGGCGGCCTCGACCTGGGTCAGGGTCGCGAACTGCACGCCAGCCAGGGCGCCGGGGATGGCGGCCAGGTTCTGCAGGCCGTGGGCCTTGGGCGAGTCGCCGAACAGGACGTGGAACTGGCCCGCCACGATCAGCACGCCGATGCCGGCCAGCATGCCGTGCACGACGGCCGGCGAGATAGCGCGGAACCAGTTGCCGAGCTTGGCGGCGCCGGCGATCAGCTGGATCAGGCCGGCGACGACCAGGATCGGGCCCAGCATGGACAGGCCATGCTTGGCGACGATCTCGAAGACGATGACGGCCAGGCCGGCGGCGGGACCGCTGACCTGCAGGGGCGAGCCGGCCAGGGCGCCGACGATGATGCCGCCGATGATGCCGGTGACCAGGCCGCGCTCGGCCGGAACGCCGGAGGCGACGGCGATGCCCATACACAGGGGCATCGCTACGAGGAAGACGACGATCGACGCGATGAAGTCACGCGACAGGATCGTCGAGAAGCCAGGCTTGACGCCAGGGGAGGAGGCGGCAGCTTGGGTCATTCGGCGGCGATGCCCAGGTGGTCGGCGGCGACCATGCGCTTGGAAGGGCGCTGGGCGACGGGCAGGGGCGAGCCTTCGTAGACTTGCTCGAACTGGCCGGTGTCGCCGTTATAGGCCTGGATCTGGCCGGTCTCGATCTCGAAGAACCAGCCGTGCAGGGTCAGCTTGCCCTGGGCGATGGCCGAGGCCACCGACGGGTGGGTGCGCAGGTGGTTCAGCTGGACGACGACGTTTTCCAGCGACAGCGCGCGGGTCGTGCCGTGCTCGTCCAGGCCGTGATAGGCGTTGCAGACGACGCTGTGGGCGGCGTGGGCGTGGCGCAGCCAGGCGGCCACGTTCGGCATCTTCTCCAGGGCCGCCGGGTTCGAGAACGCCTTCATGGCGCCGCAGTCGGAGTGGCCGCAGACGACGATGTCGCGCACGCCCAGGGCCATGACGGCGTATTCCACCGCCGACGAGACGCCGCCGTTGGCTTGGCTGAACGGCGGGACGATGTTGCCGGCGTTACGGCAGACGAACAGGTCGCCCGGGGCGGCCTGGGTGATGAGTTCCGGCACGACGCGGGAGTCCGCGCACGAGATCATCAGGGCCGACGGGCTTTGACCATGGCTGGCCAGACGCTCGTACAGCGCGCTCTGGGCGGGGAAGACCTGACCGCGAAACAGCGCGGCCCGTTCGAGAAACTGTTCCAAGGCAACCTCCGTACAAATAGCCGCCGCGACGCCAGGAAAGGGGGGAAGGCGTCGCGGCGAGCGACAGGACGGGCAGCGTCCGACGCAGTACGAAGGTGGTTTCTGGGTTTTGCTGCGTTGCAGCGGCTTTGTGACAAAGGATGTCGGCGAAGCGGCGCCTTGGGCGCTAAAGCGCGGGTAGTCTGATCTCGACGCGCAGGCCGCCTTGGGGGCGGTTCTTCAGCACCAGCGAGCCGCCTTCGCGGTGCAGGATCTGCTGGACGATGGTCAGGCCCAGGCCCAGGCCGGCCGTGTTGCGGGCGCGAGCGCTATCCAGGCGGTGGAAGGGCTGCAGCACTTCCGACAGCTCGTTCTCGGGGATGCCGGGACCGTTGTCCTCGACCGCCAGCACGGCGGTGCGGCCTTCGCGGGTGAGGATCACGCTGGCGTCGCCGCCATAGTGCAGGGCGTTCTCGACAATATTGCTGACCGCCCGCTTCAGCGACACGGGCCGGGCATGGACCGGCAGGTGGTCGAAGCCGGCATAGGTCGCCGGGCGCTCGGTGTCGGCAGCGGCGTCGACCAGGGTCATGGCGATGGCGGCCAGGTCGGTGCGGCGCTGCGGCTCGGGATCTTCCTGGCCGCCCAGATAGGCCAGCAGCGAGTCGAGCATGGCCGTCATCTCGTCGACATCGGCCTCCAGCGCCTCGCGGGCCTCGGCGTCCTTGACGAAGCCGGCCCGCAGGCGCAGGCGCGACAGGGGCGTGCGCAGGTCGTGGCCGACGGCGGCCAGGGCCTCGGTGCGAGTCGTCAGCAGGCCGGCGATGCGGTCCTGCATGGCGTTGAAGGCCTCGGCGACCAGCTTGAGGTCGCGGGCCCCGCTCTCGGCGATGCGGACATGGGCGCCTTGGCCAACCTTGTCGGCGGCCTCGGCCAGGGCCCGCAGGGGGCGACTGAGATTGTGCAGCACCAGCGCCGCGGCGGCGATGACGCCCAGGCCCAGGATGAAGGCCGAGCCGACGCTGCTCAGCAGCACCGCCCAGGGCGCGGCGCGGATCTTGGTCTTCAGGGTCAGCCAGGAGCCGTCACGCAGGCGCAGCGAGGTCTTCAGATAGGTGTCGCGCGGAAGGGCGTGGTCGGTGTCGGCGTTCAGGCGCAGGACGCGGCCACGCAAAGACGGCTCGGCCTCGCGCAGGCGGTCCTTCAGCTGGTTCTCGGCGGGACGGTTGCGGTCGACCAGATGAGGCAGGGGCGACCACGACAGCTCGGTGGTCCGGTTGGAGATCATCGCCGCCTCGGCGACGCGTTCGTTGGCCGGACCCGTTTCCAAGATCGTTTCGGCCGCGACCAGCTGTTCGGCGGCGCGGCGGATCTGATTGTCACGATTGGGGTAGAGGCGGCTGTTCTCGAACAGGATCGAGCTGCCGATGAATTCCAGGGCCACGGCCAACATCAGAACCAGGGTGACCTGGCCGACCAGGCGCTGCGGCCACAGCCGCAGCAGCTTCATCGCCGCTCCCAATTCATCGCCGTTCCCAGATTATCGCCGCTCAACGGGGGCGGTGAAGATATAGCCGACGCCGCGCACGGTGCGTAGCAGGGACTCCGCCTGGCCGGTGACGGCCAGTTTCCGCCGCAGCCGGCTGACCAGCACGTCGATGCTGCGGTCCGAGGCGTCCGAGAAACGGGCGCGCGACATCTCCAGCAGGCGCTCGCGGCCGATCACCCGCTGGGGCGAGCTGACGAAGGCCAGCAGCAGGTCGAACTCGGCGCCCGACAGGTCGACGAAGGCGCCGTCGGGCGACAGCAGCTCGCGGCGGCCCGGATCCAGGCTCCAGCCGGCGAAGGTCATCTGCTGGTGGCCGCGCGGCTGGCTGGACTGGGCCCCGGCCTGGGTGCGACGCAGGATGGCGCGGATGCGGGCGATCAGCTCCTTCTTGCTGAAGGGCTTGCCGATATAGTCGTCGGCGCCGAGCTCCAGGCCGATCAGGCGATCGGTCTCGTCGTCGCGGGCGCTGAGCATGACGATCGGCACGTCGCTCTCGCGGCGGATGCTGCGGCAGATGTCGAACCCGTTGCTGCCGGGCAGCATGACGTCCAGCAGGATGAGGTCGACCTTGTTGGTCTCCAGCACCCGCGCCATCTCGGCGCCGTGGCCGGCGCTGAGCGGCTGGAAGCCTTCCTCGCGCAGCAGCCGCATCAAGAGGGTGCGCAGGGCGGGATCGTCCTCGACAATCAGCACAGAAGGCGCGAGCGGCGCAGTCGCCATCTCACGCGGTAGAGCGATCGTTCCGTGACCTGAAGATTCCATACGCCTGGGCTACTTAAGCGCGGCTGGGCCGCGAACAAGGTCTTAGCACATGGCTTCGACCGAAAACGGTGACGAAAGGTCGCCCCCGCACGCGGTTTGCAGGTAGGGGTTGCGTGCGGGGGCGGACCGCCGGGGGCTCAGATCCCCAGCGGCCGTTCGTGGGCCGGGCCTAGCTGGCGCGGCGGGTCTCGGGAGCGGACTTGGCGTCCTTGCTGGTGCTGTCTGCCTGGCCAGCCTGGAGCTTGGCGGCGGCTTCGGCCTTCTTCTTCTGGTGGGCTTTCTTGGCGACCTCTTCGGTGAAGGTCAGGCCAGTGCCTTGGGGACCTGCGAATGCCGGGGAGGCGATCACGCAGGCGGCCGCGAGGGCGAGGGACGCGAGAACTTTCATAGCGGGTAACTCCGGGATACGGCGGGCGGCTTAGCTGCCTGAGACGGTGTCCGCGGCCGCCTGAGTGGCGGGCAGGGCGCGACGGTAGGTGTCGACGGCCTTCAGCAGACCGGCGATTTCGGCGTGGGTGATGGCGGTGCGGTGCTCGTAGCCCTTTGCCGACGAGAACTTGAAGGCCCAGGCGCCCGAGGTCGTGGCGGCGTTGCGCAGCTCGGCTTCGGAGACCGTGAAGGACACTTCCTCGCGGCACACTTCCGGCGCTTCGAACAGGAAGCAGTGGCTGGCGTTGTCGCGGATCTTGTTCAGCGGCGCCGAGACCGGCCATTGGCGGGTCTGGTACGAGACCTGGCCGTAGCCGCGGACCGAGCCGGGATACATCAGGGTCTGGCGCACTTCGAAGCGCGTGGCGCCAGAGCGCTTGTCGACGAAGGCGCGCAGGTGGTTGTCGCTGGCGGGCGACTTCAGCAGGCCCTGGCCGCTGCGGAAGCCCTGTTCCGAGCTGATCACGGTCTCGATGTCGAGCGGATCGTCGATGACCTGGGTCTTGGCGTGGAAGTGGTCGACGCTGAGGGCGGCCTGCTTGGCGGGCAGCTTGACCGGTTCGGCGGCGGCTGCGCCGGCGACGGCCACGCCGCCCAGCAGGGTCAAAGCCAACAAAGTGTTACGGGTCTTGATCATCCAAATTCTCCCGAACAGGGGCCGCTCCGGGGGGCGAGCGGCCCTGCTACGGGTCTGAGATTGGCGACGCCGCCTTGCGGCTCTGCATCGCGTTCGTGACAAAGAATGACAGGCGAAGCTTTCGCCGGATTCCCTTACAGTTTCAGCTTTTCCGCGATGGTCGACCACGGGACGAGCTTGAAGTTCTGGTGCTCGGGCGGGGAAATGTTGCGGCCGTCCTGGGCCACGAACGCCCCACCTTCCAGGCCCGAGCCCAGCGAGGCGCTGGTCACGTCCAGGCCGTCGGTCTCGGAAATCCCGTCGATCGCCTTGGACCCGTCGGCGGTGACGGCGAAGCTGCCGACATAGGCGTTGTCGCCCTCGCGGCGGAACACGGCGTAGGTGTTGTTGCCCTGGCTGGACAACACCAGGAAGCCCTTGCCGCCGGCTTGCGCGTAGAGGCCGATCCCTTCCAGGTCGTCCTTCAGGGCGAGGTTGTCGGCGACGCGGGCGATGGCCTTCTTGGTCTGGCCGGCCTTGGCGTCGGCGCCCAGCCGCCACAGGGCGACGTCCTCCTCGGCGACATACAGGGCGCCGCTCTCGTCGTCGGCGACGCAGCCTTCAGTCTGGGTGTCGAAGCGCAGGTCGCGGACGGCCTCGGCCTTGACCTTGCCGGCCGGGGTGGCGGTCAGCTTCCACTGGCGGACCAGGCCGTCGGGATCGCCGACGAACACGAAGGTCCCGCCCTTGCGGTCGCGGTACATGCACAGGCCGTACGGATCCGAAAGGTTCGTGGGCTGAATACCGTCGGCGACGCTGGTCAGTTGCCGCGTCTCCGGATCGATCGTGTAGAGCGCGATCGACTTGTGGGTGCGGTCGCTGGCGGCGATCAGGGTCACGGTCTTGCCGCCCAGCTTGAAGCCGCCGCGCAGGTCGACATTGTTCATCTTGCCGTCGGGCAGGAACTGCAGGCGCTTGCCCGACAGGTCGTAGACGGCCAGGCCGCCCTTCTTGTCGGTGCCGATGATGGCGCTCAAGTGCGGATCGGTCGGGTGGACCCAGATGGCCGGATCGTCGGCGGCGTCGCCATCGTGGTCGACCGGCTCTGTCTCCATGGTGGCGTGCACCAGGGCGACCTTGCTCTTGGGGGCGGCCGGGGCGTCGACGCCGGTCGGTAGCTTCAGGGCGGCGGCGATGTCGGCCCAGGACAGGATTTTGCTGTGGGCGCCTTGCTTGCGGTCGTCGGCGATCAAGAGGCCGCCAGCCGGCAGGCCCGGACCGACGGGCGCGCGCAGGCCAAACAGCGCCGAGGGGTTCTCGACCGTCCCGGCCTTGAACCCGCCCAGGAACTTGTCGCTCGCGCCGCGGTCATAGACGTTGAATTCACCGGCGTCGGTGTTGGCGGCCACCAGGTAATTGGCGCCTTGCCCGCCGTCGACGATGGCCAGGCCGCCGACCTCGCCGGCGATGCGGCCCAGGCGGTTGATGTCGACGATGGTCGGGACCGGCTCGGCCTCGGGATCGGCGTCATAGCGCCAGACGCCGACCGCCTGCTGGGCGACATAGAGCGCGCCGGTCGCGTCATCGGCGACGCAGAACTTGGCCTCGGACGATAGGCGCAGGCGGCGCACGACGCGGCCATCCATCTGGCCGCCCCCCTTGCCTTCATTGGCGGTGGGGTACAGCAGCCACTGGTCCAGCTGGCCGTCACGTCCCATGGCGAAGGCGTAGAGGGCGCCGTCGCGGGCGCTGCGGTGCAGGCACAGGCCTTCGCCCGAATAGCCCAGGCTCAGCGGCTTGGCGTTCAGCGCCGTGACCTGGCCGCTGGCGTAGTCACGACCGAACAGGCGCAGGGCGCCGGCCTGGCTGTCCAGCACGACCAGGATGGCGCGGGCGCCGTCGTCACGCGCGTCGACCGCCTCGACTTCGCCGCCGGGGACGCTGGAGAGACGCTGGCCGTCCAGGCCGTAGAACTCCAGCCCTGCCAGTTCGGCGCTGGCGGCGATCACGCTCTTCTTGGGATCGGTCGGGTCGCGCAGCAGCACCACGCCGTTGGCGCCGCCTCGGGCGGTGGGGGCGGTGGTCCCGATCGCCTGGATGTCCGGCGTGGCCACTTGCGCCAGGGCCGGCGCGGCGATGGTCAGGGCCAGCAGGCTGGCGGCGAGTTTCAGGTGGTTCATGGTGGGCGCCCCTCTTGTCACGTTTGCGTCTTGTCCATCGCCTAGACGCCCCTGGCTGACGTCCCGCTGACGAAGAACGTCATCTGAAGAAAAATTCCATTCGTATTGTAAAATGGAAAATCTGTTCGTATCGTGGGCGCCAATGAAATGGCCGCGAACAAATCGGTGGCCCACAGGGGAGATGTCATGGTGAGGCTTCGAAACGCTTTGATGACGGCGGCGGGCTTGGCGCTGCTGGCGGGCTCGGCCCAGGCGGCGAGCGGTGGTCCGACCGAGGGCCTGAAGCTGGAACGCGTAGTCATGATGATGCGCCACAGCGTCCGGCCGCCGACCAAGGCCCCGGCCACGCCCGCCGGTACGACCGCCCAGACCTGGGGAACCTGGACCACGCCCTATGGCGAGCTGACCCCGCATGGCGGGGAGGGCGCGCGACTGATGGGCGCCTATTACCGCACCTTCCTGAGCGCGCGCGGGCTGCTGCCCAGCAACGGCTGCGCGGCGTCGGGCGACATCGTCGCTTGGGCCAGCGGCAAGCAGCGGGCGATCAAGACCGCCGAGATGTTCGTCGAGGGCCTGCAGCCCGGCTGCGGCCTGAAGGTCACTCACCCCGAAGACGAGGCCAACGACCCGATCTTCCACCCCGCCGAGGGCATCGACGGCGACATCGCCCTGAAGGCCGCCCAGCGCCAGAAGCCGGGCGTCGCGGCGGAGGCGAAGGTCCATGCGGCGGACTTCGCCATCCTGCAACGCGTGCTCGGCTGTGATCCGGCGACCAAGGCCGGCTGCGACATCGCCAAGCGGCCTTCGAACCTGGCGGCCAACAAGGGCGACAACCCCGACGTCGAAGGCGCGCTGTCGATCGCCTCGACGGCCGGCCAGACGGTCTTGCTGGAATATGTCGAGGGCAAGCCGATGGATCAGGTCGGCTGGGGCCGCGCCTCCAAGGCCGACATCCAGGCCATGCTGCGCTTCCACCCGGTGAAGTTCCACTACGAGGTTGGCGCGCCCTACATCGCCGAGCGCTACGCCGCGCCGATCGCCAAGGAGGTGCTGGGCGCCCTGACCGGGGCCGAGGGCACGGGCGGCAAGCTGACCATGCTGGTCGGCCACGACACCAACATCGCCGCCCTGCGCGGCTTCTTCGGCGCGCACTTCACCGCCGCCGACTACCCGCAGGACGATCCGCCGCCCGGTGGGGCCATGGGCTTCGAGCTGCTGAAGGACGGCGCCGGCAAGGCCTATGTCCGCGCCTTCTACACCGCCCAGACCATGGACCAGTTGCGCGAGCTGCAACCGCTGACGGCCAGCAACCCGCCGTCCTATTCGTACTTTCCGCTGCCGGGTTGCGGCGTGAAGGGCGAGCCGACCCTGTGTCCCCTCGAGACCTTCCAGAAGATCGTCGAGGGCAAGCTGAAGGCTCCGGCGAAGAACTGATCGATCCTACTAGGCGACAACTCTGGCGGCGGCTCTCCTGCGGAGCCGCCGTTTTCTTTGTCCTGTCCGCCGCCCACGAAAAAGGGGCCGCCTGTGCGACCCCTCATCCGTCAGCTTCGCCGACACCTTCTCCCGCAAGGGGAGAAGGGGAATTACAGCTTCACCACCTGACCCGTCTTCGCCGACTGCCCCGCCGCCTCGGCCAGGGCCAGGGCCTCGACGCCATCCACATAGCCCACCGAGGGCAACGCCTCGCCGCGGATGATCTCGGCGAAGTGCGCCATCTCGCGGCGATAGGCTTCGGCGTAGCGGTCGAGGAAGAAGTTCTGGAAAGCGTCGCTGCTGGCGCCGTTCTCGCCCCAGACCGAGACCGTGCTCTCCATGACGTTGTCGGCGCGGACCAGGCCCTTGGCGCCGAACGCTTCGATGCGCTGGTCGTAGCCGTAGCCGCTACGGCGGCTGTTGCTGATCACGCAGATCTTGCCAGAGGCGGTGCGCAACAGGATCTTGGCGGTGTCGACATCGCCGGCCTCGCCGATGGCCGGATCGACCAGGCAGCTGGCGGCTGCGAACACCTCGGTCACCGGCTCGTCCAGCAGCCAGCGGGCCATGTCAAAGTCGTGGATGGCCATGTCCTTGAACAGGCCGCCCGAGACCTTGACGTAGGCGACCGGCGGCGGGGCCGGGTCGTGGCTGGTGATGTGCACCGTCTCCAGCGCGCCGACGACGCCGGCCGACAGCCGCGCCTTCAGGCCCTGGAAGTTGGGATCGAAGCGACGGTTGAAGCCCAGGAACAGCTTCACGCCCTTGCCACCTAGCTCGCCCTGCGCCGAGCGGGCGCGGGCCAGGTCCTGGTCGATCGGCTTCTCGCAGAACACCGCCTTGCCGGCCGCGATGGCCTTCAGGCTGTAGTCCAGATGGGTGTCGGTCGAGCTGGCGACGATGACGCCGCCCACCGACGGATCGTTCAGGGCGGTGTCGAGGTCGGCCACGGTCGCGCCGGTCTCGGCGGCCAGGCTGTCAGCGGCCGCGGCGACCGGATCGACGACGTACTTCAGGCGCAGGCCCGGTTGGCCGGCGACGTTCTTGGCGTGGATGCGGCCGATGCGGCCGGCGCCCAAAATGGCGATGTCGTGCATGGGAACCCTTATACTCTAGAGTCTGACAGGCGCGCCGGTCGCGGCCGAACGTGCGGCGGCTTCGGCGAGTTCGAGCGAGGCGATGCTGGCGACCAGGCCCGCCTCGGGCTTGGCCTTGCCGGCCAGCACGTCGGCGAAGTGGTCCATCTCGGCGGCATAGGCCCCGGCATAGCGATCGATGAAGGCGTAGGGGAACTTGTCGGCTTTCGCGCCGGCCTCGCCCCACACCGACACGGCGGTGTTGGTGACGTTGTCCACGCGCGCCGCGCCCTTGGAGCCGAAGGCCTCGATGCGTTGGTCGTAGCCATAGCCCGTGCGGCGGCTGTTGCTGATCATGCAGAGACGCCCGGTGGCGGTGGTCAGCAGCACCTTGGCGGTGTCGACATCGCCCAGTTCGCCGATCTGCGGATCGATCAGGCACGAGGCCCAGGCGAACACCTCGACCGGCCGCTCGCCCATCAGCCAGGGGGCCAGGTCGAAGTCGTGGATGGTGAAGTCCTTGAAGAGGCCGCCGCTGGTCGGGATGAAGGCCGGTGGCGGCGTGGCTGGGTCGTGGTTTACGATGTGCAGGCTTTCCAGCGCGCCGATGTCGCCGCCGTCGATCCGGGCCTTCAGGGTGCGGTAGTGCGGGTCGAAGCGGCGGTTGAAGGCTACGAACAGCCGGCCCTCGGCCGTTTCCAGCTCGCCCTTGGCGGCCAGCAGCGAGGCCAGGTGCAGGTCCAGCGGCTTCTCGCAGAAGACGGTCTTGCCGGCCCGCAGAGCCGACAGCGTGTTGTCCAGATGCGCGTCGGTCGAGCTGGCGACGATGACGCCCTTGATCTCGGGATCGGCCAGGACCTCGTCGAAGCTCCTGAGCTGCGCGCCCAGTTCGGCGGCCAGTGGCCCGGCGACGTCGGGGCGGGGGTCGACCAGCGCGACCAGGTCCAGTTTCGGATTGGCGGCGGCGTTGCGGGCGTGCACCGCCCCCATCCGTCCCGCGCCCAGTTGCGCCACCTTGATCATGTCCCGTCCCCTGATGTCGGCGGCTCATGCGACGGCCGCGTTTCATTCGGGTGTAATATGGAACAAAAATTCCTTCCAGATGGAAAGTGGAACGGAAGGGAGATTTCAGTCGCGTTTGTGTTCCGGCGCGGAACGGATATTCTAATTCTGAAGTGATCATATCGGGGCCGAAATGACCGACGACACCATGCCAGGGCACGCGCCGGCTTCCGCCGAGGAGCTGCGGGCGGCGATCCTCGAGCGCTACGATTCGCTCAGCAAGCGCTTGCAGCAGATCGCCCGCTACGTGCTGGACGAGCCCAACGAGATGGCGCTGGAGACCCTGGCGGTGATCTCCGAGCGCTGCGGCGTGCAGCCCTCGGCCATCGTCCGGTTCGCCAAGACCTTCGGCTATCCCGGCGCCAGCCAGATGCAGCGCCTGTTCCGCGACGGCCTGCTGTCGGGCCATGCCGGCCTGGGCTACGGCGAGCGCGTTCGCCACTTCAACGAAGCCGTGGCCCGCAAGCCCGAGGGCGGCTCGGATGTGCTCAGCGAGTTCGTCGAGGGCAACACTTTGGCCCTGCAGAACCTGGCGCAGACCGTCAGCGAAGCCGACATGGCCTATGCGGTGTCGCTGATCGACAAGGCCGAGACGGTCTATGTGATCGGCTTCCGGCGCTCGTTCCCGGTGGCCTCGTACCTGGCCTATTCGCTGCAGCAGGTGAACAAGCGCACCCTGTTCATCGACGGCGTGGCCGGCCTGACCAAGCAGCAGGTCCAGACCATCGGCCCACGCGACCTGCTGATCGCCGTCAGCTACCACCCCTATGCGGAGGAGACGGTGCAGGCCGTCGACATGGCCACCCAGCGCGGCGCGCGCATTCTCTCCATCAGCGACAGTCTGGTCAGCCCGATCGCCAAGCCGGCCGAACTGGTGCTCCACGTGCGCGAATCGGAGGTGCGGACCTTCCGCTCGCTGGCCGCCTCGATCTGCCTGGCCCAGGCCCTGGTGATCAGCTTCGCCTTCGAGGCCAACAAGGAAAAGAAGAAGCTCAAGAAGGGCGCCTAAGGGGCCTGCTGAACCATCCGTTCCATTCCAGATCGAAAATGAAATGGATGTTGCAAGCGTTCTAGGTTTGGAATATGCGTTACATATCGCCGGTGGGGAGCCGGCCAGAGAGTGACGTGGAACTGGCATGGCGCAGGACGCAAAGACCCTTGATCTGATCGCCATCGGCCGGTCTTCCGTCGACCTCTACGGACAACAGGTCGGTGGCCGGCTGGAGGACATGGCGTCCTTCGCCAAGTACCTGGGCGGCAGCCCGACCAACACCGCCGCGGGCGGCGCGCGCCTGGGGCTGAACACCGGTCTGCTGACCCGCGTCGGCGCCGACCACATGGGCCGCTTCATCCGTGAGCAGCTGCAACGCGAGGGCGTCGATGTCGCCGGCGTGCTGTCCGATCCCGACCGCCTGACGGCCCTAGTCATCCTGGGTATCCGCGATCGGGTGAACTTCCCGCTGATCTTCTATCGCGAGAACTGCGCCGACATGGCGCTGGAGCCGACCGACGTCGACGAGGCCTGGTTCGCCAAAACGGGCGCGGTGCTGATCAACGGTACGCACCTGTCGCAGCCGAACGTCTACGAGACCAGCTTGAAGGCCGCCCGCGCGGTCAAGGCGGCCGGCGGCCGCGTGGCCTTCGACATCGACTACCGCCCGGTGCTGTGGGGCCTGACCGGCAAGGACGCCGGCGAGAACCGCTTCGTCGAGAACCGAGACGTCACCGCCAAGCTGCAGGAGGTCGTGGCCCTGTGCGACCTGATCGTCGGCACCGAGGAAGAAATCCATATCCTGGGCGGCACGACCGACACGATCGCGGCCCTGCGCGCCATCCGTAAGGGCGCGCCCGAGGCGCTGCTGGTCTGCAAGCGCGGACCTGACGGCTGCGTCGCGTTTCCGGGCGAGGTTCCCGACAGCCTGGACGAAGGCGTCAGCGCCCGCGGCTTCAAGGTCGAGGTGTTCAACGTGCTGGGGGCAGGGGATGCCTTCATGGCCGGCTTCCTGCGCGGCTGGCTGCGCCACGAGAGCGTCGAGACCTGCTGCGAGTGGGGCAATGCCTGCGGGGCCATCGTCGTCTCGCGCCACGGCTGCACGCCGGCCATGCCGACCTGGGTCGAGCTGGAGGCCTTCCTGTCCGACCGGGAACGCCCGTTCCGCCTGCGCGAGGACGAGGAGCTGGAGCACATCCACTGGGCCACGACCCGCCAGCGCGTCTATGACGAGCTGACTGTCCTGGCCGTCGACCATCGCAGCCAGTTCCTGGACCTGATCGCCGAGACCGGCGGCGACCCCGAGCGGATTCCGCACTTCAAGACCCTGGCCCTGCGCGCGGTGCAGCAGGTGGCCGGCCGCGACGAGGCGCGCTTCGGCATGCTGCTGGACGGCCGTTTCGGCTTCGACGCCCTGGCCCAGGCCGCCGACCACGACTACTGGATCGCCCGCCCGATCGAGCTGCCCAAGTCGCGGCCGCTGGAGTTCGAGAGCTCGGCCGATGTCGCCACCGAACTGGCCGAATGGCCGGCGGGGCAGGTGGTCAAGTGCCTGGTCTTCTACCATCCCGACGACGAGATCGGGCTGCGCGAGCGCCAGGAGCGCCAGCTGCTGCGCCTGTTCGACGCCTGCCGGAAAACCCGTCACGAGCTGCTGCTGGAGCTGATCCTGCCCAACGGCATGGAAAGCGACAGCCACACGGTGGCCCGCGCCATCCGCCGGCTCTATGGGCTGGGCATCCGTCCCGACTGGTGGAAGCTGGAGCCGCTGCAGGACGCCGTCGCCTGGCGCGAGACCGAGATCGCCATCACCGAAAACGATCCGCTGTGCCGGGGCGTGGTGCTGCTGGGCCTGTCGGCGCCGGAGGCCGAACTGCTGGCCTCGTTCGAGGTCGTGGCCCCGTTCCCGATCGTGAAGGGCTTCGCCGTCGGCCGGACCATCTTCTACGACGTGGCCCGCGAGTGGCTGGCCAACCGTATCGACGATGATGCTGCCGTCGCGGCGCTCGTCGCCAAGTTCAAGGTGCTGGTCGACGCCTGGAAGCGTCTGCGCGGCGCTGCTGTGAAGGCCGCGTAGAATGGCGATAGTCCGTCTCACCGCCGCCCAGGCGACCGTCCGCTGGCTCTCGGCGCAATATGTCGAGACCGGGGAGGGCGAGGTCCCGTACTTCGCCGGGGTCTGGGCCATCTTCGGCCACGGCAATGTCGCCGGCCTGGGCGAGGCCCTGCACGGCGTCCGCGACGTGCTGCCGACGTATCGGGCGCACAACGAGCAGGGCATGGCCCACGCGGCCATCGCCTTCGCCAAGCAGTCGCGGCGTGAGCGGGCCATGGTCTGCACCACCTCGATCGGCCCCGGCGCGACCAACATGGTCACCGCCGCCGCCCTGGCGCATGTGAACCGCCTGCCGGTGCTGTTCCTGCCCGGCGATGTCTATGCCAGCCGGCGACCCGATCCGGTTCTCCAGCAGGTCGAGGACTTCGGCGACGGCACGGTCAGCGCCAACGACTGCTTTAAACCGGTGTCGCGCTATTTCGACCGCATCGTCCGGCCCGAACAAATCCTGGACGCCCTGCCACGGGCGCTCGCTACCATGCTGGACCCGGCCACCTGCGGCCCCGCGACCCTGGCCTTCTGCCAGGACGTCCAGGCCGAGGCCTTCGACTATCCGGAAGCCTTCTTCGCCAGGCGCGTCTGGCGCATCCGCGCGCCGCGTCCCGATCCGCGCGAACTCGCCGAGCTGGTGTCGCTGATCAAGGCGGCCAAGCGACCGCTGGTCGTGGCCGGCGGCGGGGTGCTGTACGCCCGCGCCGAGACAGCCCTGGCCGACCTCGCCCACGACACCGGCCTGCCGGTCGCCGAGACGCAGGGCGGGAAGGGGAGTTTGGCGTGGGATCACCCGCTGAACCTGGGCGCGGTCGGCGTCACCGGCACGACCGCCTCGGTGGCGGCGTCGGAAGAGGCCGACCTGATCATCGGGATCGGCACCCGTCTGCAAGACTTCACGACCGGCTCGCGCGCCCTGTTCGGCGCCGAGGGCCGCAAGCTGGTCCAGGTCAATGTCGCGCCGCACGACGCCCACAAGCACGGCGCCTCGGCCGTGGTCGGCGACGCCCTGGCGGTGGTCGAGGCGCTGGCCGAGCCCCTGGACGGCTGGCGTGCGCCCGAAGCCTGGACGCAGAAGGCCACCGGCGGTGTCGCCGGCTGGAACACGATCTTCGACGAGGCGACCCGCGCCGACGCGCGGCCGCTGCCGACCGACGCCCAGGTGCTGGGCGCGGTATGGCGGGCCTCGTCCGACGACAGCGTGGTCGTCTGCGCCGCCGGCGGCCTGCCGGGCGAGCTGCACAAGCTGTGGCGCACGCGCCAGCCCGGCGGCTACCACGTCGAATATGGCTTCTCGTGCATGGGCTACGAGATCGCCGGCGCCGTGGGCGTGAAGATGGCCGCGCCGGACCGCGAGGTCCACGTGATGGTCGGCGACGGCAGCTACCTGATGCTGAACTCTGAGCTCGCCACCTCGGTGATGCTGGGGACCAAGCTGATCGTCACCGTCCTTGACAACCGGGGCTATGGCTGCATCAACCGTCTGCAGGCGGCGACGGGTGGCGCGGCGTTCAACAACCTGCTGGCCGACACGCGCCACGAGACTCTGCCGGATATCGACTTCGCCGCCCACGCCGCGAGCCTGGGCGCGCGGTCGGAGAAGGTGGCCAATCTCGCCGAACTGGAGGCCGCCCTCCAGCGCGCCCAGGCCAGCGACCGGACCTACGTCGTGGTCATCGACACCGACCCGATGCCGACCACCGAAGGCGGCGCCTGGTGGGACGTGGCGGTGCCGGAAGTCTCGGTGCGTCCGACGGTGAACGCGGCCCGCAGCGACTACGAAACCAAGATCAAGCAACAGCGTACGGGGGACTAACCCATGACCATCCGTTTCGGCGTGAGCCCCATCGCCTGGATCAATGACGACATGCCCGAGCTGGGCGGCGACACCCCGCTGGAGAGCGTGCTGGCCGACTGCCAGGCGATCGGCTTCACGGGCGTCGAGCTGGGCGGCGTCTTCCCGCGCGACCCGGCGGTGCTGAAGCCGCTGCTGGACCGCTATGACCTGACCCTGGTCGGCGGCTGGTACAGCGGCAATCTCTTGGTGCAATCGGCCGACGACGAGATCGCGGCGCTGCAGAAGCATCTGGCTTTGCTGAAGGCCATGGGCTGCACCGTCTTCGTCCATGCCGAGACCAGCAACGCCATCCACGGCGACAAGACCAAGGCCTTGTCCGCCACCCCGCGTCTCGACGCCGAGGGCTGGAAGGAGTTCGGCGCCCGCCTGACCAAGGTGGCCGACTACATCGCCGCCCAAGGCATCAAGTTCGCCTACCACCACCACCTGGGCACCGTGGTCGAGCGGCCCGAGGACCTGGAGGCCTTCCTGGCCAATACCGGTCCCTCTGTTGGCCTGACCGTCGATACCGGCCACGCGGCGCTGGGCGGCCTGGACCCTGTCCAGGTCATCCGCAGCTATCCGCACCGCGTCGCCCATGTGCACTGCAAGGACATCCGCAGCGAGGTCTTCCACAAGGTGGTGTCGCGCGGTGGCGGCAGCTTCCTTGACGGGGTGCTGGCCGGCATGTTCACCGTGCCCGGCGACGGCTACCTCGACTATGCGGCGGTCATGCAGGCCCTCGCAGAGATCAACTACTCCGGCTGGATCATCGTCGAGGCTGAGCAGGACCCGGCCGTCGCCAATCCGCGCGAATATGGCGAGATCGGCCTGGCGACCCTGAAGAAGGAAGCCGCCGCCGCGGGCTTGAAGGCCGCGTGATGAGCAAGCTGCTGGTCCGCTCCCACGCCCCCGACGCCGACGGCTCGATCCTTGAGGTCACGCCGCAGAGCGCCGGCTGGGCCCATGTCGGCTTCCAGGTCGTCAAGCTGGCGGCTGGCGAGACCTTCGAAGGTTCCGAGCCGGGCCGCGAGACCTGCGTCGTCGTGATGAGCGGGACCGCCGAGGTCAGCGCCGAGGGCGTCTCGTTCGGCCAGATCGGCGGCCGCGCCAGTGTGTTCGAGGATCGGGCCCCAGGCGCGGTTTACGTGCCCGCCGCCACGGCCTTCGCCGTGACCGCCGTCACCGACGTCGAGCTGGCCCTGTGCACCGCGCCGGGCAAGCCGGGCGGCGAGGCGCGCCTGATCGCCGAGGGCGACATGCCGCGTGAGGTTCGCGGCAAGGGAACCAACGTCCGCCACGTCCGCAACATCCTGCCCGAGACCGCCCCGGCCGACGGCCTGCTGGTGGTCGAGGTGATCACCCCCGGCGGTCACTGGTCCAGCTATCCCCCGCACAAGCACGATACGGCGACGGAGGGCGAGGAGACGGCGCTGGAGGAGACCTACTATCACCGCCTGAATCCGCCGCAGGGCTTTGCCTTCCAGCGCGTCTATACCGACGACCGCAGCCTGGACGAGACGGTCTGCGTGCAGGACGGCGACGTGGTGATGGTGCCGCGCGGCTACCACCCGGTCGGGGCCCCGCACGGTTACGACCTCTACTACCTCAACGTCATGGCCGGTCCGCACCGCAAGTGGATCTTCCGCAACGACCCGGCCCACGACTGGATCATGCGGCAAGCCTGATCCTGGTCTTTCTGTAAGCGAAGGAGCGCGTCATGCGCAGCATCCCCCACTTCGTCGGCGGTCGCGCCGTCGAGGGTACGTCCGGCCGTTTTGGCGACGTCTTCGATCCCAACACCGGCAAGGTCCAGGCGCGCGTGGCGCTGGCCTCGGCTTCGGAACTGGAGGCCGCCATCGCCAACGCCAAGGCCGCCCAGCCGGCCTGGGCGGCGACCAATCCGCAGCGCCGCGCCCGGGTGATGTTCGAGTTCAAGCGCCTCCTGGAAATCCACATGGACGAGCTGGCGGAACTGCTGTCATCCGAGCACGGCAAGGTTGTCGCCGACAGTAAGGGCGACATTCAGCGCGGCCTGGAAGTCATTGAGTTCGCCTGCGGAATCCCGCACCTGCTGAAGGGCGAATACACCCAAGGCGCCGGCCCCGGCATCGACGTCTATTCGATGCGCCAGGCGCTTGGCGTCGTAGCGGGCATCACCCCATTCAACTTCCCGGCCATGATCCCGATGTGGATGATGGGCCCGGCCATCGCCTGCGGGAACGCTTTCATCCTCAAGCCCTCCGAGCGCGATCCGTCGGTGCCGGTGCGCCTCGCAGAGCTGATGATGGAAGCCGGCCTGCCGCCGGGGATCCTGAATGTCGTCCACGGCGACAAGGACTGCGTCGAGGGCATCCTCGACCATCCCGACATCAAGGCCGTCAGCTTCGTCGGCAGCTCGGACATCGCCCAGTCGGTGTTCCAGCGCGCCGGGGCCAGCGGCAAGCGCGTCCAGGCCATGGGCGGGGCCAAGAACCACGGCCTCGTCCTGCCCGACGCCGACCTGGACCAGGCGACCGCCGACATCATCGGCGCGGCCTACGGTTCGGCCGGCGAGCGCTGCATGGCCCTGCCGGTCGTCGTGCCGGTCGGCGAGAAGACCGCCATCGCCCTGCGCGAGAAGCTGGTCGCCGCGATCGGCGGCCTTCGGGTCGGCGTGAGCACCGACACGGACGCCCACTACGGCCCGGTGGTCAGCGCCGCCCACAAGGCGCGGATCGAGAACTACATCCAGATGGGCGTCGACGAGGGCGCCGAGCTGGTCGTCGACGGTCGCGGCTTTGCCCTGCAAGGCCACGAGGAGGGCTTCTTCGTCGGCCCGACCCTGTTCGACCACGTCAAGCCGACCAGCCGCTCGTACCACGACGAGATCTTCGGCCCGGTGCTGCAGATGGTCCGCGCCGAGAGCCTGGCGGAGGGCATCGGCCTGGCCTCGCGCCACCAGTACGGCAACGGCGTGGCGATCTTCACCCGGAACGGCGACGCCGCCCGCGAGTTCGCCGATCAGGTCGAGGTCGGCATGGTCGGCATCAACGTCCCGATCCCGGTGCCGGTCGCCTACCACAGCTTCGGCGGCTGGAAGCGCTCGGGCTTCGGCGACCTGAACCAGTACGGCCTGGACGGCGTGCGCTTCTACACCCGCACCAAGACCGTCACCCAGCGCTGGCCCAAGGGCGGCGCGGTGCTGGACCAGAGCTTCGTCATCCCCACCATGCGATAGCCAACCCAACGCGTTCCTGCGTGCGCGACTGGCCTCGGACGGTGACGTCCGGGGCCTTCTTTTTCGTGTTCCAAAGTGTTCTGTGAATGGAAAAAATCTTCCATTCATTGTCGTAATGGAATAGCGTGTTTCGAAACGGCTGATCGGTCCGCCACGTAGCGGGACGAGGGCAGGGGGAGACGAAGATGCTGAAGTTCTTCGCGCCGGGGCTGGACGCGGCGCCGCTGAGCGATCCCGCGACGATCGACACGCTGTACCGGCGCCATCGCTTCCGGATCATGCTGGCCATCACCCTGGGCTACGGCCTGTCCTACACCTGCCGCCTGGCGCTGGGGGTGGTGAAGAAGCCGCTGATCGACGCGGGCGTGTTCACGCCCACGGAGCTGGGGCTGATCGGCTCGGCGCTGTTCTACACCTACGCCTTCGGCAAGCTGACCAACGGCTTCCTGGCCGACCACGCCAACATGAAGCGGTTCTTCGCCTTCAGCGTGCTGATCTCGGCCATCGCCAATATCGGCATGGGCTTCTCGACCACCGTGGCGATGTCGGCGGTGCTGTGGGGCCTGAACGGCTGGTTCCAGAGCTTCGGCGCGCCGGCGGGCGTGGTGTCGATGAGCCAGTGGTTCTCAAACCGCGAGCGTGGTCGCTACTACGGCATATGGAGCACGGCCCACTCGATCGGCGAGGGCCTGACCTTCGTGGCGGTCGGCGGCATCGTCGGGGCGCTGGGCTGGCGTTACGGCTTCTGGGGACCGGCGGTGATTGGCGTGCTGGTGGCGATCGGCAGCTACCTGCTGATCCAGGACCGCCCGCAGACGCTTGGCCTGCCGCCCATCGCCCAGTGGCGCAATGACCTGTGGCAGGGCGACAAGCCCAAGCAGGAGGCCTCCAGCGTCTTCAAGACCCAGCTGCAGATCCTCAAGATCCCCGCCGTCTGGGCCTTGGCCTTGTCGTCGGCGCTGATTTACGTGACCCGCTACGCCATCAACAGTTGGGGCGTGCTGTATCTGCAGGAGGCGCGGGGCTACAGCCTGGCCGCCGCCGGTTCGCTGCTGATGATCTCGACCCTGGCCGGCATTATCGGCGCCGTCTCGTACGGCTTCATCTCCGATAAGCTGTTCAACGCCCGCCGTCCGCCCGCCAACCTGCTGTTTGGCCTGATGGAGCTGGCCGGTCTGTGGCTGATCTTCTACGGCCCCAACACCGGCCCGGTGCTGATCACCGGCATGATCCTGTTCGGCCTGGGCATGACCGCCCTGGTCACCTCCTTGGGCGGTCTGTTCGCCACCGACATCTGCCCCAAGCGCGTCGCGGGCGCGGCCATGGGCCTGATCGGCGTGTTCAGCTATCTGGGCGCGGCGATTCAGGAACAGGTCAGCGGCGCCCTGATCGACAAGGGCCTGCGGGTCGTGGACGGCGTGCGCCACTACGACTTCGCGCCCGCCATCGTCTTCTGGATGGGAGCGTCCGTCGCCTCCCTGACCCTGGCCACCTGCCTGTGGCGCACCAAGCTGAGAGACTGACCGTGACCGAACCTTCCCCGCTGCTGCAGACGATGATCCGCGCGGCCCGCGCCGCCGGCGACCGCCTCAAACAGGACTTCGCCGAGATCGCCACCCTGGAGATCAAGCACAAGAACGGTCCGGCCGACCCCTTCACCATCGCCGACGTACGCGCCGAACAGACCGTGAAGTCGATCCTGTCGGAGGCCCATCCCGACTACGGCTTCCTCGGCGAGGAGGGGGGGCTGGTCGAAGGCGCGGACCCCTCCAACACCTGGATCTGCGATCCGCTGGACGGCACCGCCAACTTCCTGATCGGCCTGCCGATCTGGGCGGTGAACGTGGCCCTGCAGCGCGACGGCGAGATCGTCGCCGGCGTCACCTACATCCCGATGTTGGGCGAGCTGTTCCGGGCGGAGAAAGGCAAGGGCGCGTATCTGAACGACGTCGCCATCAGCGTCTCCAGGCGCCAGGGCCTGGAACAGGCCATCCTGGCCGTCGGCGTGCCGTTCCTGGGCAAGCCGCGCCAGGAACAGTTCCACGCCGAGATGCAGCGCCTGACGCCCAGGGTCGGCGGCGTGCGTCGCCTGGGGGCGGGGGCCGTCGACATGGCCTATGTCGCCTGCGGCCGCTTCGACGCCTATTGGGAGCAGTCGGTCAGCGCCTGGGACATGGCGGCCGGCGCGGTGATCGTCCGCGAGGCCGGCGGCGTCGTCACCGACACCCTGGGCCGCGACCTCGACGTCATGAACGGCACCGTGCTGGCGACCACGCCACAGATGCAGGCTACGCTGCTGCACGAACTGCGTCCGGTCGACTAAAAACTATCGCCGTAATATTGCTATAAAATTCAATGACGGTACGCTCAAGGAGGGCGCGCCGCCGATCCCGTGCGCGCCAAAGGACGCTGCCGTCATGCTCGATCTCGTCACTGTCACGCCCGAGGAGTTCGCCGACCTGCGCATGAGCCTGCCGGCGATCACCGACCGTTATCTGTTCGACGTGCTGGGCATCAGCGAGACGACCTGGGTCAAGCTGCGCAAGGGTTTGCCGATCAAGCGCATCACCCTGGAACGGGCCCTTGCCAAGCGCGAGCGCTGGCGGGCCATGGGCGGGGGCGGGCGCATCGCCGCCTAAGCCGCACGGCCTAGGTCCCGCGTCAGGGGCGTGTCAGGATGGGTGTGGAATCGTCCAGACCATGATCCTTTCCCGCACCCCGTTCCGTAACCTGCTGATCGCCGTGGCCGCTGTCTCGACGCTGGCCGCCGGCGGGGCGACCGCCAGCGAGCACAAGAAGCAGGACCACGACGCCGCCCGTCAGGCGCTGCTGCGCAAGGAAGTCCTGCCGCTGACCCGAATCCTGGCCATCGCCGCCCAGCGCGCGCCCGGCGAGGTCATCGAGGTCGAGCTGGAGCAGGGCGACCATGGCCGGCTGAAGTACGACCTGAAGATCCTCTCCAAGACCGGTCGCATCCGCGAGCTGGAGCTCGACGCCAAGACCGGCGCGACCCTGAAGCTCGAGGACGACTGAGTGCGCGCGCTGGTCGTCGAGGACGATCCCGTCGTCGGTCCGGACCTGGTCAAGGCGCTGGCCGCCAGCGGCTTCGTCGTGGACCTGGCCCGCGACGGCGAGGACGCCTCGTTCAAGGGCGGGGTCGAGGACTATGCCGTCGCGATCCTGGACCTTGGCCTGCCGCGCCTGGACGGCCTGACGGTGCTGCGGCGCTGGCGCAAGGACGGCCGGGCCTTTCCGGTGCTGATCCTGTCGGCGCGCGGTGACTGGACCGAGAAGGTCGAGGGCATCGAGGCCGGGGCCGACGACTACCTGGCCAAGCCGTTCGAGATGGGCGAGCTGCTGGCCCGCGCCCGAGGCCTGGTGCGCCGCGCCGCCGGCCGCGTCTCGCCGGTGATCGAGGCCGGCCGCCTGGCGCTCGACACCCGCCGGATGTCGGCGACCCTGGACGGCGCGCCGATCAAGCTGTCGCCGCTGGAGTTCCGCCTGCTAGACTGCCTGGCGCACAATCCCGGCCGCGCCGTCTCGGCCGGCGAGCTGGCCGAGCAGCTGTACGGCGTGGCCGAGACCGCCGACGCCAACGCCATCGAGGCCTTGGTCACTCGTCTGCGCCGCAAGGTCGGCTCGGACGTGATCGAGACCCGGCGGGGCTTCGGCTACCTGCTGGTGGGACTGGCCGCGTGAAGGGACGCTCGCTCAGAGGTCGCCTGATCGCCGGCGGCATGCTGGCGATCCTGGCCGCCCTGGCGGTGTCGTGGCTGGCCATGACCTGGCTGTTCGAGCGCCACATCGAGCGCCGTGAGACCGCCGAACTGATCCGCACGGGCCAAGCCCTGGCCGCCGCCGTGCGCCTGGAGCCGAACGGCGCGCCGGCGGTCGAGCTCCTCCTGGCCGACCCGCGCCTGCGCAGGGCCATGGGCGGCCTGTATTGGCAGGTTTCGACACCGGCCGGACTGAAGACCTCGACCTCGCTCTGGGACCAGACGCTGAAGGCGCCGCTGGACGCGCCGGCCGACGACTGGGCCTCGCGCATCGCCGCCGGGCCGTTCGGCGATCGGCTTCTGCTGGTCGAACGCGCCGTGCGTCCCGACCGCAACGGCCCCGCCGTGCTGATCCAGGTGGCCAGCGACGAGAAGGTCCTGCGCCTGGCGCGGGCCGAGTTCGGTCGCGACCTGGCCCTGTTCCTGGCCGGGCTGTGGGTGGTGCTGTCGGCCGCCGCCGCCCTTCAGGTCACCTTGGGTCTCTCGCCGCTGGCTCGGGTCCGCGAGGACCTGTCGCGCCTGCGCAAGAGCCCCTCGGCCCGGATGTCCGACGAGCATCCCCAGGAGATCGCGCCCCTGGCCGAGGCGATCAACGCCCTGGCCGAGGCGCGGGAGGCGGATCTGGCCCGCGCCCGCCGCCGCGCCGGCGATCTGGCCCATAGCCTCAAGACTCCGCTGGCCGCCCTGTCAGCCCAGAGCCGCCGCGCCCGTGAGGCCGGCGCGACGGAAGCTGCCGACGGCCTGGACGCCGCCATCGCTGCCGTCGGCGCCGCCCTGGAGGCCGAGCTGGCTCGCGCCCGCGCCGCCGCCGCCCGCGAGGCCGCCTTCACCGCCGAGACCGCGCCCCTGGCCGTCGCCGAGCGCCTGGTGGCGGTGCTGGAGCGCACGGCCGACGGCGAGCGGCTGATCTTCGATGTCGAGATCCCCGCCGACCTGCTGGTTCCCGTCTCCGAGGACGCAGTGACCGAGATGCTAGGCGCCCTGATCGAGAACGCCGCCCGCTACGCCCGCCGCCAGGTGCGGGTTTCGGGTCGTCCGATGGCGGACGGTCCGGTGCTGTTCGTCGAGGATGATGGGCCCGGCATGGACGAGGGCCGGGCCGAGGCGGCCCTGGCGCGCGGCGCCAGGCTGGACGAGGCGGGACCGGGCCACGGCCTGGGCCTGGCGATCGTCCGCGACCTGGCCGAATCCTCCGGCGCAGCCCTGGCCATGGATCGCTCGGACCTGGGCGGCCTGCGCGTCGCCATCGCCTGGAAAACGTCCGTGTCCTGAAAACCTTTTCCAGCAACAGTTTGCACGAAATTTTCTATTCTGTTTGCAAAATAGAATTTTTGTTCGTATCGTCCTCTTCAGCGACCCAGAGCGCTCAATGGCGCCGTGGCGGAGTCGTCAACAGGGAAGGGGAGGATGATGAACGCATCCAAACTCGTGGGCGCTTTGCTGCTCACGACTTGCATCGTGGCGCCCGGCATGGCCGCCGCTCAATCACAGACAACGACGGTCGAAGAGGTGGTCGTCACCGGCCAACGGGCCTCTGACCGGGACTCGCTGCTGAAGAAGCGCGACGCGGTCAGCGCCGTCGAGGTCGTTTCGGCCAACGACGTGGGCAAGCTGCCCGACCAGAACGTCGCCGAGTCCGTCCGCCGCCTGACCGGGGTGTCGGTGGCCACCGACAAGGGCGAAGGCCGCTACCTGATCATCCGCGGCATCGAGCCGAACCTGGCCAACGTCACGATCAACAACCAGACCGCCTCGGCCCCCGAGCCGGAGTCGCGGAACGTGAAGCTGGACGACATTCCGTCGGCGCTGATCGGTTCGGTGACGGTCGTCAAATCGCTGACCGCCGACCTCGACGCCAACGCCATCGCCGGCCAGGTTGACATCAACACCCTGACGGCTTTCGACCGGAAGAAGAACATCCTCAGCGCCCGCTATGTGCGCGGCGTCTACGAGAACAGCGACCGTAAGGCCAACGAGGGCGACCTGTCGGTCGGCGGCAAGTTCGGTCCCGAGAAGCAGTTCGGCCTGGTCCTGGCCGTCAACTATTCCAAGCGTCCGTCCTATTCCGAGGACATCCTGGCCACCAGCCGCCAGGTCGTGAACGGCGTCGACCTGCCGGCCGAGATGGACCAGCGCATCTATGATCCGGCCTGGCGCACGCGGAAGGGCGCGGTGGCCAATTTCGACTGGCGTCCGAACGACAACGTCAAGCTCTACGCCCGCGTGATGTACTCGGAGTTCGGCGACTCTGAGAGCCGCAACCGCTTCCGGTTCTTCTTCCCGGGTTCGGCGGCCAGCTACACCAACCTGACGGCTGACGGCGGCGACATCAATGTCGGCTCGACCACGGCCCGCCGCCTGTTCCGCCAGCGCAGCGAGACCACCGACACCACTACCTTCTCGGTCGGCGGCGACGTCTACTGGGGTCCGGGCATGCTGACCATCCAGGCCACCCATGCGGAATCCAACAAGAAGGACCCGATCCGCGACGAGGTCGAGTTCCGCGCCGCCGCCTCCACGGGCCTGGGCGGCAGCTTCAAGCTGGGCGACGAGATGCCCGACAGCTTCACGGTCAACGCCGCGGCGCTGAACCCCGCCAACTATCGCCTGAACAACTACAAGCGCGTCTCGCGCAAGGCCGGCGAGGAGCTGAACCAGGTTCGCGCCGACTACAAGCTGCCGATGGCCAACTGGGGCGAGGGCAGCTACCTGAAGTTCGGCGCCAAGTACCTCAAGCGCGACCGCTTCCAGGACCAGACCGGCCGGACCTTCACGGCTGCCGGCGCGGCCGCCGCCCAGACCCTGGCCGCGTTCACCGCCGACAATTTCCCGCTGATCTCGGACGGCAAGTACAGCTTCGGCCCGACCATCAACTTCAAGTCCGCCCGCGACTATGTCGACGCCAACCAGAGTCTGTTCACGGTCAACGCCAGTGACCAGATCTCGCAGTCGGTGACCTCGGACTACAAGGTCGTCGAGAAGGTCACGGCCGCCTATGTGATGGCCAGCATCCAGAAGGGCGACCTGACGATCGTGCCGGGCCTGCGCGCCGAGCGCACCGAGGGCGACACCAAGGCCATCGCCTTCACCTCGGCCACCACCCTGACCAGCGGCTACAACTCGTTCGGCGGCTACAGCTACACGAACTGGTTCCCGAGCCTGAACCTGAAGTACCAGTTCAGCTCGCACCTCCTGGCGCGCGGCGCGATCACCACCGCCCTGGGCCGGCCGCCGTTCGTGGACCTGGTTCCGACCGTCACCGTCGACGTGGCCAGCAACACCGTCAGCATGGGCAACCCGAACCTGAAGGCGCAGAAGGCGACCAACTTCGACTTCTCGCTGGAATACTATTTCCCCAGCGAAGGCGGCATCTCGATCGGCCTCTTCCACAAGGACATCGAGAACCCGATCTTCAACTCGACGTCGACGAACCAGACCGGGACTTATGGCGGCGTGGCCCTGACCAACGCCATCGTCAACTCGTACGCCAACGGCACGAAGGCGAGCGTGACGGGCCTGGAGTTCAACATCCAGAAGCCGCTGACCTTCCTGCCGTCGCCGCTGGACGGCTTTGGGGTCAACTTCAACATGACCTTCACCGACGGTTCGCTGAAGGTCCCTGGTCGCAGCGTTAAGACCCCGCTGGTCGGCCAGGCCGACAAGATCGCCAGCGCCCAGGTCTATTACGAGAAGTACGGCTTCTCGGGTCGCGTGGCCTACACCTACCACTCGGCCTATCTGGACACCGACGGCGGCCTGAACGTCAGCGACGCTACCGGTCGTTCGGACGGCTATTTCGGCGAGCTCAGCACCCTGGACGCCAAGGTCGCCTACAAGGTCACCAAGCAGTTCGAGATCTTCGCCGAGGCCAACAACCTCAACGACGCGAGCGACTACTACTTCTTCCGGACCAGCAACCGGTTCCGCGAAAGCGAGAGCTACGGCCGCTCGTACCGTTTCGGCCTGTCCTTCACCTACTAGTCGAAGTCCCTCTGATCGGCCGGCCGTAGCGTTCACCTGCGGCCGGCCTTTTCATGCCCGGAGCGCGACCTTGATCGTAGGCAATTGGAAGATGAACGGCGATCTGGCCCTGCTGGACGCTCTGGCGGCCGCGCTGGCCGGCGGGGTTTGGACGGGCAGGGCGGTGGTCTGTCCGCCGGCTACCCTGCTCCGCGAGGCCCATCGTCGCCTGGCGCCGTTGGGCGTCGAGATCGGTGCGCAGGACTGCCATGTCGCCGAACGCGGAGCCCACACCGGCGACCTGTCGGCGAGCCTGCTGGCGGCGGCGGGCGCGCGGCACGTGATCGTCGGCCATTCCGAGCGCCGCGTCGCCCATGGCGAGGCCGACCTGCGGGTGCGGGAGAAGGCCTTGGCCGCCGTCGCGGCAGGCCTGTCGCCGATCATCTGCGTGGGCGACACCGCGCAGGAGAGGGCGTCGGGCGAGGCGGTCGAGGTCGTCACGCGCCAGGTGCGAGCGGTGCTGGACGAGCGGCTGGAGGGCCGCGCCTGGGCCCTGGCCTACGAGCCCGTCTGGGCGATCGGCTCGGGCCGGGCGGCGACGCGGGACGACATAATCGAGATGCATGCCGCCCTTCGCGCCGCGGTCGGGGGAACCACGCCGATCCTCTACGGAGGCTCGGTCAGCGCAGACAACGCCGGCGAGATCCTGGCCTGCCCGGAGGTGGGCGGCCTGCTGATCGGTGGCGCGTCGCTGCGTCCCGACCAGTTCGCCGCCATCCTCAGAACCTAGAGCCGCATCGACAACTCGACATCCTCGCCGAACGCCACCGACAGATAGCCGGCCATCGGCGAGCGCACCCGGCCCATATAGTCGGGGGCGTAGTCGGCATTGTCGGCGACGATCAGCGCGCCGCGCTTCAGGCGGCTCTCCAGCAAAGCGAGAATATCCGGGTAGAGGGCCTTGGCGCCGTCGAGCAGAACGAGGTCGATCTCGTCGGGCAGGTCGGTCGCCAGGGTCTGCAGTGCGTCGCCCTCACGGATCTCGACCAGATCGTAGACGCCGCCATCGATAAGGTTATGGCGAGCGCGGGCGGCCTTGGAGGCCTCGAACTCGGTGGTGATCAGCCGACCGCCGCCATTGTCACGCAAGGCCGCGGCCAGGTGCAGGGTCGAGAGGCCGAACGAGGTCCCGAACTCGACGATGGTCTTGACGTTGCTGCTGCGGGCCAGCATGTAGAGCAGGGTGCCCGTCTCGCGCGACACGGCCAGGGGGTAGTCCTTCAGGCGGCCGTACAACTCAAGATATTCTGTCTTGCTGCGCATCAACCGGGTATGCTCGTCGTCGGTCATGTCGGCGAAGGCCGGATCGTTCATCGGCGAGGCTTCGTCAGCCTCGGTGAACAGGCGCTCCAAAAGGGGCGCGATAGGAACGGTCGTCAGGGTCGTCATCGGTGTTTCCGAAGCTTGGACGGCGCGATCTTGCGCCGGTCTCGAAAATACGAATAAATCGTCGTGTTCCGGTATTCGCATTGGAAGGGCCTCTGATGGCCGATCGTCCAAGTCCCCGGATTTCCTCACGAAAGCAGCCTCAGCAGGCCCGCTCGACCGAGCTCGTGACGGCCATCCTGCAGGCGGCTGTTCAGGTTCTGGCCAAGGAAGGCGCGCACCGTTTCACGACCGCCCGGGTGGCCGAGAAGGCCGGGGTCAGCGTCGGCTCGATCTACCAGTACTTCCCCAACAAGGCCGCTATCCTGTTCCGCCTGCAGAGCGACGAGTGGCGGGAAACCAGCGACCTCTTGAAGAGCATCCTGGAAGACCAGAGCCAGCCGCCGCAGGAGCGCCTGCGGGCCCTGGTCCACGCCTTCATCCGCTCCGAGTGTGAGGAGGCCGGGATGCGCGTGGCCCTGCACGACGCCGCGCCGCTGTATCGCGACGCGCCTGAGGCCCAGGAGGCGCGGGTGTCGGGAACCCGCACCATGCAGGGCTTCATGCGCGAGCTGCTGACGGACGTGCCCGACGCGATCCGCGACCTGGCCGGCGACCTGATCTCCACGACCCTGGGCCAGGTGGGCAAGACGTTCTCGGAAGAGCCGCGCACCGAGGCCGAGATCGAGTCCTACGCCGACGCCATGGCTGACATGTTCCAGGGTTACATCGCCTGGATCGCCTGGCGCGACCCCAGCGCACTCGCCCGCCGCCCCCTGTCTCGTTAGGCCGCCTCGCCAAGACCCCTTGCGCAGTGGCCTTTCGCGTGTAAACACTGAACCAGATGGTTCAGTCTTCAGCAGCCCGCCTCGACGCCTCCTTCGCCGCGCTTTCGGACGCCACTCGCCGTGGCGTCCTGGAGCAGCTGGGGCGTTCGGACGCCTCGATCTCGGAACTCGCCGATCGCTTCCACATGACCCTGACGGGCATGAAGAAGCATGTCGGCGTCCTGGAGCAGGCGGGTCTGGTCACGACGCAGAAGGTCGGGCGGGTGAGGACCTGCCGGCTGGGCGGGCGCGGCTTCGAGGAAGAGGTCGCCTGGATCGAAGAACGACACCGGATCTGGAGCACGCGCTTCGACGCGCTGGACCAGGTGATCGAAGCGATGAAACGCAAGGAGAAGATGGATGGGCGAACGAGTGAGTGACGGCCGCACGGTGGTCGAACGGACTTCAGAACGCGAACTTGTCGTCACGCGGATCTTCAATGGCCCCGTGCGCATCGTTTATGACGCCTGGACCAAGGCGGAACTGTTCCAGTTGTGGTGGGCGCCCAAGTCCAGCGGCGTGCCGATGATCGCCTGCACGATGGATGCCCGCACCGGTGGCGGCTACAGCGTCACGTTCGGCCGCGACGCCGACAACACCATGACTTTCTTCGGCAAATACCTGGAAGTGACGCCGGGCGAGCGCCTCGTCTGGACCAATGACGAAGGCGAGGAAGAGGGCGCCGTCACCACAGTGACCTTCGCGGAGGAAGAGGGCGACAAGACCCGGCTGATCCTGAGCGAGCTCTATCCCTCGAAGGAAGCGCTGGACGCGTCGTTCGTCGGCATGGAGGACGCCATGCCCGAACAGTTCCGGCAACTTGACGAATTGCTCGCGTCTCAGACGGCCTAGGGCTCGGAGTCCAGCAATTTCAGGAAGTTGGCCAAGGTTGCCGAGATCTCGCCGCGTCGCCAGACAAGGCCGGTCTCCAGCTCTGGCACCGCGCCGGCCAGCGGGATGTAGCTGACGCCGGTGCGGGCCATGTTTCGCAGCGAGGCCGGGACCAGGGCGATGCCGAGGCCGCTGGAGACCAGGCTGATGATGGTCTGCATCTGGATGGCCTCCTGCACGATCCGGGGCGCGCCGCCCAGGGTCGCGTAGTAGCCGGTGACCAGGTCGTGGAAGGCCGGGGCCACCTGCTTGGGGAACAGGATCAGCGGCGAGGCCAGGACCTCGGTGCGGGTCAGGTGGTCCTCGCTGCCGATCCGTCCGTCATCGACCCAGGCCGTCGGCACGGCCGCGATCAGCGGCTCGCGCAGCAGGCGGCGATAGTCCAGCGGCGGCGGCAGGGCCTGGTCGGCGGGCGGGATGATGATGCCGGCATGGCGCTCGCCCGCGACCAGGGCCGGGATTTGGACGTCGCTGGTGGCCTCGAACAGGCGGATCTCGACGTCCGGAAAGGCCTGGGAGTAGCGCCGCACCAAGGCTGGCAGGACGCTGTAGTCGGCGGTGCTGACGAAGGAGAGGGTGAGCAGGCCCGTCTGGCCATCGCGGATCCGCCGGGCGGTGGTCGGCAGTTCCTCGACGCCCTCCAGCGCCGCCAGCACGTGCGGCAGCCACTGCTCGCCCAGGGCGCTTAGGCGCACGCTGCGCTTGGAGCGGATGAACAGCGGCGCGCCCAGGGTCTTTTCCAGCGCCATGATCGACTGGCTGAGCGGCGGCTGGGTCATGCCCAGCCGCTCGGCGGCCCGGCCGAAGTGCAGGGTCTGCGCGACGGCGGCGAAATGGCGGAGCGGGCGGATGTCCATTTGATATGCTCAGCGACCTAATGGTGCTGAACTAATATATTTTGTGCGCGGGAGGAACGGCCGTAGAAAGACCCTACAGCCGACATTGAGATTTCCCATGCCTCCCTATCGTTCACGCACCTCGACCCATGGCCGCAACATGGCCGGCGCCCGCGGCCTGTGGCGCGCCACCGGCATGAAGGACGAGGACTTCGGCAAGCCGATCATCGCGGTGGCCAACAGCTTCACCCAGTTCGTCCCGGGTCACGTGCACCTGAAGGACCTGGGCCAGCTGGTCGCCCGCGAGATCGAGGCGGCCGGGGGCGTGGCCAAGGAATTCAACACCATCGCGGTGGATGACGGCATCGCCATGGGCCACGGCGGCATGCTGTATTCGCTGCCCAGCCGCGAGCTGATCGCCGACAGCGTCGAATACATGGTCAACGCGCACTGCGCCGACGCCATCGTCTGCATCTCCAACTGCGACAAGATCACCCCCGGCATGCTGATGGCCGCTATGCGGCTGAACATCCCGGTGGTCTTCGTCTCGGGCGGTCCGATGGAAGCCGGCAAGGTGACGATCAAGGGCGAGATCCGTGCGCTGGACCTGGTCGACGCCATGGTCGTGGCCGCCGACGACAAGTACACGGACGAGGAAGTCACCGCGATCGAGAAGGCCGCGTGCCCGACCTGCGGCTCGTGCTCGGGCATGTTCACCGCCAATTCGATGAACTGCCTGACCGAGGCGCTCGGCCTGTCGCTGCCCGGCAACGGCTCGGTCCTCGCCACCCACGCCGACCGCGAGGCGCTGTTCCTCGAGGCTGGCCGCGTGATCGTCGACCTGTGCCAGCGCTGGTACGAGCAGGACGACGCCACGGCCCTGCCGCGCAACATCGCCACCCGGGCCGCGTTCGAGAACGCCATGAGCCTGGACATCGCCATGGGCGGCTCGACCAACACCGTGCTGCACCTGCTGGCCGCGGCCCAGGAAGGCGGGGTCGACTTCAAGATGGAAGACATCGACCGCCTGTCGCGCCGCGTGCCGTGCCTTTCCAAGGTGGCGCCGGCCAAGGCCGACGTGCACATGGAGGACGTCCACCGCGCCGGCGGCGTCATGGCCATCCTGGGCGAGCTGGAACGTGGCGGCCTGATCGACACCACTCAGCCGACCGTCCACGCCACGACGATGGCCGAAGCCCTGGCCCGCTGGGATATCGGTCGCACCAACAGCGCCACCGCCCACGAGTTCTTCCGCGCCGCGCCGGGTGGCAAGCCGACCCAGATCGCCTTCAGCCAGGCCGCCCGCTGGGAGAACCTGGACCTGGACCGCGAGAAGGGCGTCATCCGCTCGGTCGAGCACCCGTTCTCGAAGGACGGTGGCCTGGCCGTGCTGTTCGGCAACCTGGCCCCCGAGGGCTGCATCGTGAAGACGGCCGGGGTCGACGACTCGATCCTGACCTTCAAGGGCACGGCGCGGGTCTATGAGAGCCAGGAGGCGGCGGTCAGCGGCATCCTGGGCGGCCAGGTCAAGGCCGGCGAGGTCGTGGTCATCCGCTACGAAGGCCCAAAGGGCGGTCCGGGCATGCAGGAGATGCTGTACCCGACCACCTATCTGAAATCGAAGGGCCTGGGCGCGGCCTGCGCCCTGATCACCGACGGTCGCTTCTCGGGCGGCACCTCGGGCCTGTCGATCGGCCACGTCTCGCCGGAAGCCGGCGAGGGTGGCCTGATCGCCCTGGTCGAGACCGGCGACGACATCCTGATCGACATCCCCAACCGGGGCATCACTCTGGAGGTCTCGGACGCGGTCCTGGCCGAGCGCCGCGCCGCCCAGCTGGCGCGTGGCAAGGACGCCTGGAAGCCGCTGGACCGCAAGCGCGAGGTTTCGCCCGCCTTGCGCGCCTACGCCGCCATGACCACCAACGCCGCCAAGGGCGCGGTCCGCGACGTCAGCCAGGTCGAACGCGGCTAGAACCGGGACGGTAGGCCGCCACGTCGATGTCGTGGCGGTCCAACTTGTCGTAGAAGGTCTTGCGCGGAATGCGCAGGACCTCCAGCGCCTTGCGCACGTCGCCGTCGCAACCGGCCAGGGCCTCGCGGATCACGTGGGCCTCGTAGGTCGCCACGCGCTCGGGCAGGGGCGGCAGCTCTTCGGGCACGCCACCGGTCGCCTGGTCGGCCAGGCCCAGCGCCACCCGCTGGGCATAGTGGCCCAGCTCGCGCACATTGCCCGGCCAGTCGTGATTGTGCAGCCGCCAGCGGACCTGGTCGTCGATGACCGGGTGCGGGCCGTCCAGGCGCTCGCAGGCCCGCGCCAGGAAGTGGGCGAACAACAGCGGCACGTCATCGCGGCGCTCGCGCAGCGGCGGGATGCGGATGCGCACCACGTCCAGACGATGGAACAGGTCCTGGCGGAAGGTCCCGGCCGCCACGGCGTCGGCCAGGTTGCCCTTGGCGGCCGCCACGACGCGCAGGTCCAGGGTCTGGGCGCGGTTGGAGCCCAGGGGCGTGACCTCGCGCTCCTCCAGCACTCGCAGGAACTTGCCTTGCGCCTCAGGGGCCAGGGTCTCGATCTCGTCCAGGAAGAGCGTGCCGCGATCGGCCTGCTGGATGCGGCCCATGCGCTGGCGCACGGCGCCGCTGAACGCGCCCAACTCGTGGCCGAAGAGCTCGCTGTCGAGAGCGCTGGCGGGCAGGGCGGCGCAGTCGACGGCGACGAACTCGCGGTCGCGCCGCCGGCCCCAGGCGTGCAGGGCGCGGGCGGCCAGTTCCTTGCCGACCCCGGTCTCGCCTTCCAGCAGCACGTCGACATCGGCGCTGGCCAGTTGGCGCAGGGTGGCGCGAAGGCGCTCCATCACCGGGGTCTGGCCGATCAGCGGCCAGTCGCCTTGGGCCTGGGCGGCCAGGCTGCGCAGCTCGCGGTTCTCCAGCACCAGCCGGCGCTTCTCGATGGCGCGGCGGACGCTGCTGACCAGACGCTCGGGAGCGTAGGGCTTGGCCACGAAGTCGTAGACGCCGTCGTGCAAGGCCTCGACGGCTTCTGAGACGTCGGCATGGCCGGTGATCAGGATGACCGGCAGGTCGGGGTCCTGCTCCTTCAGGCGGCGGAACAGTTGGCGGCCGTCCATGCGCGGCATGCGGATGTCGCTGACCACCACGCCTGGAAAGTCGGCGGGCACGGCCGCGACGGCGGTCTCGGCGGAGTCGAAGGCCAGCACCTCGAACCCCGCCAACTGCAGGGTCTGGACGTTGGCGTCGCGCAGGACGTCGTCGTCGTCGATGAAAGCGACCTGGTTGACCGAAACGGGCATCACGAACGCGCCTTGGGCAAGGACATGAGGAAGCGGGCGCCGCCGGGGCCAGCCTCCAGGGAAAGCTCGCCGCCAAACTCGGCGACGATGTCGCGGCTGATCACCAGGCCAAGGCCGAGGCCCCGGGGCTTGGTGGTCGCGAACGGGGTGAACAGAGTCTTGGCCGCCTCGGGGGCGACGCCGGGGCCGTTGTCGGCGACCAGGATCCGCACCTGCGAACGCTTGACCGAGACCTGGACGCGGATCTCCGGATCGGCCGCGCCCTCCAGCGCCTCCAGGGCGTTCTGGAGCAGGTTGACCAGCACCTGCTCCAGGCGGAAGCGCTCGGCCATCACCCGGGCGGCCTCGTCGGCCTCGTCGCGGACGACACGCACGCCCTGCTGGCGCAGGCGTGGGCCGACCAGCAGCAGGGCGCCATCGACGGCCTCGCGCACCGTCACCGGCGCGGCTGGGGCGCTGGACTTGCGGGCGAAGGCGCGCAGCTCGTCGGTGATCAGGCCGATGCGCTCGGTCAGGCCCGAGATCAAACCGAGGTTGGCCTTGGCGGTCTTGTCGTCGGCGCGGTCCAGGAAGGCGGCGGCGTTGTCGGCATAGGCGCGGATGGCCGCCACCGGCTGGTTGATCTCGTGCGCCACGCCGGCGGCGATCTGGCCCAGGGTGGCCAGCTTGTTGGACTGCACCAGCTCGTCCTGCATGACGTGGACGTGAGCCTCGACGCGGCGGCGCTCCTCGATCTCGACGGTCAGGCGCTGGTTGGTCTCGCGCAGTTCGGCGGTGCGCTCCTGGACGCGGGCTTCCAGCTCCAGGCGGGCGGCCTCCTGGCGGGCGGCGCGGACGGCGGCCTGGCCGCGCCAGCGCAGCAGGGCGGCGGCCAGGGCGCAGGCGACAAGGCCGGCCAGCAGGGCGATGGCGCGCGCGCCGCTGACAGCCGTGCGCAGCGGCGCGCCGACGGGGGTTAGCGTGTAGACCGTCCAGCCCACCGCGCCGAGGTCGGCGCTGGCGGCCATGTAGCGGGTCTCGTCCTGACCGCGCGGCGCGACGTTGGTCAGGGTGGGCGCACGACCCGCGACCGGACGGGGCGAGGCCTTCAGCACGTCGAACGGCGCGTCGCCGAAGCGGTGCTCGGCGCGCAGCCGGTCCTGCTCGGTCGGGGGCAGGGGGCTGAGCGTCGAGAACCGCCACGCGGGGATCGAGGTCACAAGGATCACGCCGCGCGGGTCGGCGGCGAAGGCGGGTTCGGCGGCGGACCATTCGGCCTCCAGCGCCTCGAACTCGACCTTCACGACCACCACGCCCAACAGGCCCTCGGGTCCATCGACACGTCGCGACATGAAGAGGCCCGGACGGCGGCTGACCGTGCCCAGGGCGAAGAGCTCGGCCGTGCCGTCGGCCCTGGCCTCCTTGAAATAGGGCCGAAAGCTGTAGTCGGAGCCGACGAAGCTGGTCGGCTCGCGCCAGTTGCTGGCCGCGATGGTCATGCCCTTGGCGTTCAGGACGTAGATCACCGCCGCGCGCGTGCCGCCGCTCAAGGTCTCTAGCTTGCGGTTCATGGCTGCCAGGCCCTGAGCGTCCTCCGAGCGCAGCACCTCGGCCACGTCGGGGTCCTGGGCCAGGACGAAGGGCAGGGAACGGTGCTTGGCCAGCTCGCTACGCAGGACGGCCGCGTGCAGGGTCGCCGAGGCCTGGGCCTGGCGGGCGAGGTCGGCCGTGGCGCGCCGCTCTGCCACCGCGCCGGCGAAGCCGACGACGCCCGCCAGCAGGATCGCGCAGACCACGACGAACACCGCCCAGCGCCGCACGATCGGGTCGGCCAGATTCGGGAAAGGCGGCGTCTTGGTCATGGAAGCGGTTCCACGGTTTGTGCGGATTTTCGCACAAACTGCGCGATCGGCGTGGGGTTTTTCGCCGGGCGTGGATCGCCCTGGCTAGCCTTCGCGCGGGAAAACTCTAGATAAATCAACGTTTGAACGCTTTTCTCGAGGCCGCTTGCGTGGGGTCCTTCCGCCTAGGATCGTCTATCCAAGCGCCTCGGCAAAGGGGCGCGGGGTGGAAACGCGGCCTTCGGGCCAGGCCAAGAGGCGACTGTGCAGACGATCCAACCGGCCGCCGCGCGGCCTCCCGAACGACCCAAGCCGTTCTATCGTCACCTGTACTTCCAGGTGCTGCTCGCCATCGTCCTGGGCGGCGCCATCGGCCACTACCATCCCGCCTTTGGTGAATCCCTGAAGCCGCTGGGCGACGCCTTCATCAAGCTGGTGAAGATGGTCATCGCCCCGGTGATCTTCCTGACCGTGGTCACCGGCATCGCCGGCATGCGCGACCTGGAGAAGGTCGGCCGGGTGGCGATCAAGGCGCTGCTGTATTTCCTGGTGTTCTCGACGCTGGCCTTGGTCGTGGGCCTGATCGTCGCCAACGTCGTCCAGCCGGGCGCGGGCATGAACATCGATCCCGCCACCCTGAAGACCGACAAGGTCGCAGAGTACGCCGCCAAGGCGCACGACCAGTCGATCGTCGGCTTCCTGATGCATATCATCCCGACCACGGTGGTCGGCGCCTTCGCCGAGGGCGAGATCCTGCAGGTGCTGCTGATCTCCATCCTGTTCGGCCTGTCGCTGACCCTTGTCGGCGAGCCCGCCCGTCCGGTCGTCGACTTCCTGGAGCTGGTGGCTCAGGCCTTCTTCAAGTTCGTGCACATCGTGATGAAGGCCGCCCCGATCGGCGCTTTCGGGGCCTTCGCCTTCACGATCGGCAAGTACGGCATCGCCTCGGTCGCCAACCTGGCCATGCTGGTCGGCACCTTCTACCTGACCTCGGCGCTGTTCGTGGTCGTGGTGCTGGGCGCGGTCGGGCTCTTCAACGGCTTCTCGATCTTCAGCCTCATCCGCTATCTGAAGGCCGAGCTGCTGCTGGTCCTTGGCACCAGCTCGTCGGAAGCCGCGCTGCCCAGCCTGATCGAAAAGCTGGAAAAGGCCGGTTGCCCGAAGTCGGTCGTCGGCCTGGTCGTCCCGCTGGGCTACTCGTTCAATCTGGACGGCACCAACATCTACATGACCCTGGCGGCGCTGTTCATCGCCCAGGCCACGGGCGTGCACCTGTCGTGGGAAGAGCAGGCCCTGCTGCTGGGCGTAGCCATGCTGAGCTCCAAGGGCGCGGCTGGCGTAACGGGCGCCGGCTTCATCACCCTGGCCGCCACCCTGTCGGTCGTCCCCTCGGTCCCGGTGGCCGGCATGGCGCTGATCCTGGGCGTCGACCGCTTCATGTCCGAGTGCCGGGCCCTGACCAACTTCACCGGCAACGCGGTGGCGGCGATTGTCGTCTCGCGCTGGGAAAAAGGCCTGGACGTCGCCGCCTTCAAGTCGGCCCTGAACCCGAAGAAACACCCGCCGGCCGCCGGCGGCGCCATCCCGGACCCCGCGCGTCCCTAAGGGACGCCGGCCTCCATCCACCAAACTGACAACAAGAAAACATTGGGGAGCTAATCGTGACGAACCAAACCCTCCGCGGCTATCGCCGCCGTCTCGCCCAAGGCGCGGCTCTGGCCACGCTGCTGATCGCCACCGGCGCGGCCGCCCAGGAAGCCGCCACCGAAACCAAGGTCGAGGAAATCGTCGTCGTCGGCAGCCAGATCAAGGGCGCCAAGACCACGGCCGCCCTGCCGGTCACCGTGCTGGACAACAACCAGATCGCCGCCACCGGCGCGGTGTCAGGCGATGACCTGTTCCGCTCGATCCCGGCGATGGGCGATGTCTTCATCAACCCCAGCAACGCGGCCCAGACCAGCAACTCCACGCGCGGCGACGTCAACTCGATCAACCTGCGCAGCCTGGGCGTCGGCAACACCCTGGTGCTGCTGAACGGCCGCCGCCTGGTCTCGCACCCGACCAGCCAGTCGTCGGGCACCGTGCCGCTGCTGGGCTACAACGCCAACGCCATCCCGACCTCGAACCTGGAGCGCCTGGAAGTCCTGCGCGACGGCGCGGCCGCCATCTATGGCGCGGACGCCGTGGCCGGTGTGGTCAACACCGTGCTGCAGAGCGACTTCGACGGCCTGACGGTCGACGCCCAGTACGGCTGGGCCGAGGGCACGCACCGCAAGGAATACTCGAGCAACATCTTCGCCGGCCGCAACTTCGCCGAAGGCCGGGGCAACATCTCGCTGAACGGCAACTTCACCTGGCGCACAGCCCAGCGCCCCAGCGACCGGCCCTATACCGCGACCCAGGACCTGCGCTCGCTGTTCGCCGGCTATCCGGACTACGCCGCCAGCGCCGCTCCGGACAACCGTGGCAACCAGAACTCGTTCTCCAACTTCACGGTGTTCGGCGGTCCGGGGATCATCCGCCAGGGCACGACGGCCCTGACCACGGCGGCGGGGGCGACCCACGTCCAGCCCAACACCATCGCCGGCTGCGCCACCCAGATCGGCAACGGCCTGTGCCTGGGGACCGGCAACCTGGCCACCGGCAGCACCGCCAACGCCTATCGCTACAACGCCGTGCAGAACGACGCGACGACGGTCGCGCCCGAGATCGAGCGCCAGAACCTGTTCCTGAACGGCCACTACGACATCAGCGACACCCTGACGGCGTACGGCGAAGTCGGCTTCTACCACGCCACGTCGGAAGGCCTGACGACCCAGGGCACCAGCCTGGTGGCCATCGGCGTGCCGGCCAGCAACTACTGGAACCCCTTCGGTCCGGTGACCTTCGCTAACGGCACGGTCAATCCCAACCGCCTGCCGGGCCTGACCAACGTGCCGGCCGCCGGCCTGCCGGTGACCTTCACCAACTACCGCTTCAACGACCTGGGCCCGAGCAAGGTCGAGGTCGAGAACTATCAGACCCGCTTCCTGGGCGGCCTGAAGGGCGAGAAGTGGGGCTGGAGCTGGGACTCGGCGCTGCTGTACTCCAAGGCCGACGCCAAGGACGAAAGCGACGGCATCGACAGCAAGAAGCTGGCCGCCTCGCTGGCCCTGTCGACCCCCGACGCCTACAACCCTTTCAACGGCGGCTGCCTGGACGGCACGGGCGGTCGTGACTGCACGCCCAGCTCGAAGGCCGCGCTGGACGCCATCCGCTTCCGCCTGAAGCGCCATTCGACCACCACCCTGACCCTGGCCGACTTCAAGGTTTCGAAGCCGGACCTGCTGACCATCTGGTCGGGTGATGTCGGCGTCGCCGCCGGCGTCGAGTTCCGCCACGAGACGCAAGAAGACCGCCGCGACCCGCAGCTGGACGGCCGCACGCCGTTCACCGATCCGGTCACTGGCCTGACGTCCAACAGCAACGTCACCGGCGTCAACGACACGCCCAGCACCAAGGGCTCGCGCGATGTGGGCTCGGCCTTCGTCGAGTTCGCCCTGCCGCTGGTCTCGCCGGACATGAACATCCCGCTGGTCCGTCGCATCGACGTCCAGCTGGCTGGCCGTTTCGAGAACTACAGCGACTTCGGCTCGGTCGCGAAGCCCAAGGTGGCCTTCGCCTGGGACGTGGTCGACGGCGTTCGCTTCCGTGGCTCGTGGCAGCAGGGCTTCCGCGCCCCGAACCTGGAGACCACCAACCCCTTCAGCTACTCGCGGACCAACACGGTCACCGACTACTACCGCTGCGAGGCCGACCTGCGCGCCCGCCGCATCGCCACCTTCAGCGCCTGTAGCCGCGGCGTGGGCATCCGCTTCACCACGGCCGGCAACCCGAACCTGAAGGCCGAAGAGAGCGAGAGCTATTCCGTCGGCATGGTGCTGCAGCCGACCTTCATCCCCGAGCAGTTCGGCCGCTTCACGATCACGGTCGATCGCTGGCAGATCAAGCAGGAGGGCATCGTCGGCACGCTGGGCTCGACCAACATCGCGGTGCAAGACTACCTGGCCCGCCTGACCGGCTCGATCAACACCAACGTCATCCGTGCGGCCCCGACGGTGGACGACGTCGCCTTCTTCAACGGAACGGGCCTGACCCCGGTCGGCCAGATTCTGGAGATCCGCGACCAGTTCAAGAACCTGCAGCCCCAGACCGTCAGCGGCATCGACTTCGGCCTGAACTGGACCCTGCGCACCGACAACCTCGGCCGCTTCAGCGCCAATATCGACGGCACCTACATGGACAAGTTCTCGCAAGAGCTTGCCCCGCCGATCGCCGAGCTGTTCGCCGCCCGCGGCGCCGGCACGATCAACCCCGCCACCCCGCTGACCGATCCGGGCGACCTGCTCAAGCGTAACGGCAAGCCGAAGTGGAAGTGGAGCGGCACGGGCACCTGGCGCGGCGGTCCGGTCCAGATCGGCGCCTCGGTGATCTACACCGGCGCAGTGCTGGACACCGACCTGCTGTCGACGGTGGGCGAACCCTGGCGCGTGAAGCCGCTGACCACGGTCAACCTCTACGCCCAGTATCGCTTCGAGCAGAAGGGTTGGGCCAACGACACCCGCATCCGGGTGGGCGCGCGCAACATCTTCGACAAGGATCCGCCGCTGTCGTCGGGTGGGTTCATCGGCTCACTCTACAACCCCTATGCCCGCTACTGGTACATGAGCGTCAGCAAGTCGTTCTGACGTTCATTCCGGCCGGCCGCTCCTTCCTCCCCCGGAGCGGCCGGTCCCTCTTGTTTCGCGTGATGAGGTCTCTGGTGAAGAAGCTTTCCTCCGCTGTCCTGGGTCTGGGCCTCGCCCTGGCCGCGTCCGCCGCCCATGCGGAAGCGCCCAAGGAGAAGACCTGTCCGGAAGGCCTGCCCGCCGAGACGAAGTGCCTGGCCGGCCAGGACCAGAACGGCGCCTACTACTGGATCGCCATTCCCAAGGCCTGGAATGGTGCGCTGGTGCTGCACACCCACGGTGGCCCGCGCCTGAAGACGCCCAAGCCCGACGATGCGGTCGAGGACCTGCAACGCTTCGCCGTCACCGTGGCCGAGGGTTATGCCTGGGCGGGCTCGAACTATCGCCGCGAAGGCTACGGCGTCCGCTCGGCCGCCGAGGACAGCGACAATCTGCGCAAGCTGTTCTGGGATGCGTACGGCCGGCCCAAGCGCACGGTGCTGCACGGCCAGTCGTGGGGTGGCAATGTAGCTGCCAAGACCGCCGAGCTGTACGGCAAGGACGCCGACGGCAAGCTGATCTATGACGGCGTCATCCTGACCAGCGGCGTCGTCTCGGGCGGCACGCGGGCCTACGACTTCCGCGCCGACCTGCGGGCCGTCTACCAGTTCTACTGTGGCAATCACCCGGCCAAGGACGAGGTCCAGTACCCGCTGTGGCAGGGCCAGCCGGTCGGCTCGAAACTGACCAACAAGCAGTTGGACGAGCGCCTGAACGCCTGCACCGGTTTCAACCTGCCGGCCGACCAGCGGACGCCTGAGCAGAAGCGCAAGCTGGCCAACATCCTGGCGGTGACCAAGATCCCCGAGCGGACCCTGGACAACCACCTGGCGTGGGCGACCTTCACCTTCGCCGACATGGTCAACAAGCGCCTGGGCGGGGCCAACCCGTTCACGAACGTGGGCGTGGTCTACAAAGGCTCCGACGACGACAAGGCGCTGAACAAGGGCGTGCCGCGCTTCAAGGCCGATCCAGTGGGCGTGCAGCGCCTGGCCGAGGACAGCGACCTAACCGGCCAGCTCTTGGTCCCGACCCTGACCATGCACGCCATAGACGACCCGACGGCTTTCGTCGAGCTGGAGCAGGTGTTCCATGACACCGTCGCCAAGGCCGGCAAGAGCGACCTGCTGGTCCAGTCGTTTACCGACGAGCATGAGCACTCCAAGCTGGCCACGCCGGAATATGCCGCCCTGCTGCGGGCCATGGACGCCTGGATCGGGCAGGGGACCAGGCCCAGCCCCGCCAGCCTGGCCGCCGGCTGCGCCGAGGCCGTGAAGACCTATGGCGAGGCCTGCCACTTCCAGGTCGACTACAAGGTTCCGGCGCTCTCGACCCGTAGCTATCCGCGCAAGAAGCCCGGCCTCTAGGCCGCGACGGCGAAGCCGGCGGTCAGCAGGGGCTGCAGGGCCAGCATGGCCTGGGTGCGGTTGTGGACGCCCAGCTTGCGGAAGATGGCCGTCAGGTGCGCCTTGATCGCCGCCTCTGAGACGTTGAAGTCGGCGGCGACCTGCTTGTTCAGGCGGCCGTCGGCGATGTTCAGCAGCACCTTCAGCTGGGTCGAGGTCAGGGCCTCCAGCCGCTTGCGCATGGCCGCCAGGTCGTGATGCGCGCTGTTCGCGCCGCTCAACTGCGGGAAGACGCGTTCACCGGCGACGACCTGGTTCAAGCGGTCGGCCAGCTCAGCCATGCCGGCGGACTTGTGCAGATAGGAGGCCGCGCCCAGGGCGTTGCTGTGGCTGATGATCTGGTCGTCATCGCGCGAGGCGAAGACGACGATCGGCGCATGCGGCAGGCGCTGCTGCACGCTGACCAGGGCCGACAGGCCGGTGGTGTTGGCCAGGCACGGATCCATGATCACGAGGTCGATCGTCGCCCCAAAGCGACAGGCGCCGTCGAGGGCGGAAACATCCCCGACCTCGATGGTGTGGACCTTGGGCCAGACCGCCAGGGCGACCCTGCGAAGGGCCTCCAGCATCAGTGGATGGCTGTCTATCAATAGGACGCGCTTCACGCGTGTCTCCGCAAATCGCATCAATCACCAAGAGCATGCGATCGCAACGCGTCCGTGTCCTCGCGCCAAGTGTCGCATCGGGGCGACGACGTTCGCCGAGCGTGACTATTGTAAAGTCCGCGCGAAGCCTTCCCTGGCAGGCGTTTGCGCGATTTTTCAAGAGCTTGAGCGCGATAGCTCAGCCGGAGCATTGGCTGCGAAAACGATTGCGACAGGACGCCGCAGGGTTGTGGTGGAGTCCAAGCTCAAAGTTGGCGATACGCATTTTCGGGCGAGTGAAAAGCGGGCGCTCGCACTAGACGATAGTCTACAGGTTGGCCGTCTGTTCCCAATTGGTAAGGTCTGATTAGCCGTCCGAGCGCGGATGTGGGGCTCCACTTCGAGTTCCGCGCCACCCATGTTCCGTCTTCACACCCTGTTCGCCAGCCGACGCACCGCCTTGAGCGGCGCGGCCGCCTGCGCGCTGGTGTCGGTCGGCCTGGCGGCGATCCCCTCGCTGTCCCACGCCCAGACGATGACGGCGTCGGGTACGATGATCGACAACGTCGCGGCGCTGGGCTTCACAGACACCAAGGCCGGCCCCGTCACGCTGCCGTCCAACAAGGTCTCCCTGCAGGTGCAGGAGATCCTGGACGTCTCGGTCGAGGTGTTAACCCCGGAGCTGGAGGTCGAGGCCGACACCAGCAACCAGCGACTGGGCTTCCGGATCCGCAACCTGGGCAACGGGCATCAGGCTTTCGACCTGTCGCTGTCGGTGATGGACGGGGACTTCGACCCGCAGGCCTGCGCCATCTGGGTGGACTGGGACGGCGATGGTCACCTGGACACCACCCGCGACAAGCTCTCGACCGTCACGCCGGTGCTGGCCCCCGGCCAAGCCGTGGTCGCCTGGGTGTCGTGCAACATCCCGGAGGCTCGCGCCGGCGCCTGGGCCCGCATCCTGCTGCGCGCCTGGCCGTCGGTGCTGCGCAACGGCACGACCGAAGCGATCATGTCCACGGCCGGCAACGGCGGCGTCTATGTCGTGATGGGTCCCACTCTGCGCGGCGGCAATGGCGGCGGCACGGGCGGTGGAACCGGCGGCGGGACCACCTTCGCCACCTACCGCGTCGGCAAGGTCAACGCCCAGCTGATCAAGAGCCAGTCGGTCTTGGACGCGGCCGGCGGGACGCGCGCCAGCCCCGGCTCGATCGTCACCTACAGCCTGGAAGCCCGCTTCGGCGCCGGCGCCGGTGCGCGCCAGGTCAAGATCTCGGACGCCATTCCGGCCGGCTCGACCTACGTGGCCGGCAGCCTGACCGTCGACGGCGCGCCGCTCAGCGACGCCGACGACGGCGACGCGGGCCGCTTCGCCGCCGGCGCCGTCGAGGTCGCCCTGGGCGATGTCGACGCCAAGACCAGCCGGTTCGTCACCTTCAAAGTTCGCATCGACCCCCTCGGGAGCCCTTCATGACCAAGACCCTTCTGCTGGCCCTCATGGCCGCAGGCCTGCTGGCCCACGCTCCCGCCCAGGCGCGTCAAGCCAGCCTGACCTCCGCCGTCTTCAAGGAAGTCGAGAGCCGGGGCCCCGACGGCCGCGCGACCGTGGCCCTGAAGCCCGCCGCGCGCGTCACGCCCGGCGACCAGGTCGTCTACGTCCTGACCTACCACAACGGCGGCGACAAGCCGGCCGAGGGCGTGGTCGTCACCAACCCGCTGCCCGCGAACCTGACCTATGCGGGTCCCGCGGACGCCTTGCCGCCCCAGGCCTCGATCGACGGCCAGACCTTCGGGCCGCTGGCCACGCTGACCAAGACCAGCGCCGGCGTGACCGCCAAGGCCGTCGCCGCCGACGTCACCGCTCTCCGCTGGACCCTCGCTCAACCCGTCCCGGCGGGCGGCGAGGTCAAGCTGTCGTTCCGCGCGCGCCTGAAGTGACGCGCTCCTCCCCCTTCGAAAAGGAAAACCCCGTGAAGAACTCATGTCGTAGATTCTGGCTGGCGGGGGCGTCAGCGATCGCCGTCGGCCTCTGGAGCCAGGCCGCCCTGGCGGCCACCGGCACCCAGGCCGGTGTCAGCGTCACCAACACCGCCTCGGTCTCGTACTCCGTCGGCGGCGTCAGCCAGACGCCGGTGGCCTCGAACGCCGCCTCGTTCGTGGTCGACCGGAAGGCCAATGTGATGGTCGCCGAAGTCGGCGGCGCGGCGACGACCGTGGCGTTCGGTCAGACCAACCAGGTCACCACCTTCACCGTGACCAACACGACCAACGCGACCCAGGACTTCCGCCTGTTCGCCACGAACATCGGCCTGGGCGGCACGACCCAGCTGGGCCACACCGACAACTTCGGCATCACCAACATCCGGGTGTTCGTCGACGTCAACGGCAACGGCGCCTATGACTCCGGCGCCGATACGGCGACCTATATCGACGAACTGGCGCCGGATCAGACCAAGACCGTCTTCGTCGTCGCCGATATCCCGGCTTCTGGCCCGGCCAGCGGCATTTCGGGCGTTCAGCTGACCGCCGTCGTCGCCACCGGCGGCGTCGCCACGTCGCTGGGCGCGGATCTGACCCAGACGATTCTGGGCGATGACCCCAACCAGGTCGACACCGTCTTCGCCGACGCCGCCGGCTATGCCGACCTGCTGCGTGACGCCCGCTTCAGCGCCGGCGACGAATACGCCATCGCCGCCGCGACGGCCGAGGTGACCAAGACCGCCTGGATCGTCAGCGACCCGATGAACGGCCTCCTGTTGCCCAAGGCCATTCCGGGCGCGGTCGTCGAGTACTGCATCGCGGTCAAGAACATCGGCTCGAACCCGCTGACCAGCGTCGGCGTCACCGACAACATCCCGACCAACACGACCTACCTGGCCAGCAGCACCTATGTCGGCGGCAGCGTCGCTCTGGGCGCCTGCGTCCAGGACGGGGCTCAGGCCACGGACGGCAACGTGTTCAACGGCACGCGCATCGCCACCTCGATCGCCAGCATCGCGGTCGGAGCGACGGTGACGACGCGCTTCCGCGTCACGCTGAACTAGCGCCGACAGGCAGAAAGAGACGATCCGACCGGGCGGCCTCGCGCCGCCCGGAACGGTCCCGCACGCCCGCATGAAGCTTCTCGCCCGCATGAGACTCGCGCTGACAGGCCTGGCGATCGCCGCCGGGTTCTGCGCGCCTGCGCATGCGCGGCAGACCGCCGTCATCTCCAACACCGCGCGACTGTCGTACGCTGGCGGGACGGGGACGACCGGCGTCGATTCCAACACCACCACCTTGACCGTGACGACCTCGAAGGCGCCGGCGATCCGGCTGCTGCGCATGGCCGTCGGGGCCGAGGGCACGCCGCGCGACGTCAGCACCACCCAATGCCTAGTCGAGGGCAAGGGCTACGTCTCGCCCGACACGTCAAGCGGCGCCGGTTTCGATCCTACGGCTGTCAAGCTGCGCCCCGCGACCTCGTTCCACGCCGGCGAGCCGGTCTTCATCTTCATCTCCGCGCCTGACGCCAACCGCGATCCGAACGCGCGCGACATGATGGCCATCACCATCAAGACCTCGCTGGGCGACAAGGAGACGATCAAGGTCTGGGAGACCGCGGCCAACAATGGCCGGTTCCTGGGCTACATCCCGGTCACCGACACCACGCCGACCAGCTTCGACTGCCAGATCTCGGCCCCGCGCGGCAACAAGCTCGACGTCACGGTGGCCGACTTCTACGACGGCACGTCCGCGACCGCCCAGGCGCTGATCGATCCGTACGGCTACGTCTTCGACTCCCGCACCGGCAAGGCGATCGACGGGGCCCGCGTGACCCTGGTCGACCAGACGACCGGCGCGCCCGCCAAGGTGTTCGGCGACGACGGCGTCAGCGTCTATCCGTCGACGGTGATCAGCGGCCATGACGTCGTCGACGCCGGCGGCGCGGTCTATCAGTTCGCGCCCGGGCAGTACCGTTTCCCGCTCACGGCTTCTGGCCGCTACACCCTGTTCGTCGAGCCGCCCGACGGCTACTCCGCCCCATCCTCGGCGACCGAAAAGGCCCTGGCCAAGCTGACCGCGCCGGATGGCGACGGTTTCGTCATTTCGCCGGCCTCCTGGGGCGCGGCGTTCGACCTCGTCAACGCCGACCCGCTGCAGGTCGACATCCCGCTGGACAGCGGCAAGCTGCCCATCGTCGTTCGCCACTTCGTCAGCGGCCTGTCCCTGGAGAAGTCCGCGTCGGTCCAGAAGGGCTCGTTCGGCGACCTGGTGGGCTACACCCTGTCGATCCGCAACCTGGGCGCGGCGCGGACCATCAACACGGTCGAGGTCAAGGACACCCTGCCGCGTGGATTCCGATATGTGACGAATTCGTCGCGTCGTGACGGCGCACCGATTTCCAACCCTGTTCTCAGTCCGGACGGCCGGACCCTGACCTACGTCCTCGGCACGCTGGGACCGGCGGCGGCGGCCAAGATCACCTATGTCGTCGCGATCGGGCCCGACGCGCCAGTCGGGGTCGCGATCAACCGCGCCATCGCCACGGGCGCGCTGGGCGCGTCCAGCGGCGAGGCCGAGGCGCGCGTGCGCGTCACGCCGCCGCTGATGGCCGACGCCGGCACGATCGTCGGACGCGTCACCGAAGGCGCCTGCGCCAGGCGGCGCGAGGACGGCCGCCTGGGCGTGCCCGGCGTGCGCCTGGTCATGGAGGACGGCACCTATGTCGTCTCCGATCGCGACGGCCTGTTCCATTTCGAGGGCGTGAAGCCGGGCATTCACGTCGTGCAGCTGGACGCCGGGGCCTTGCCGGCCGGGCTGGAGGCCGTGGCCTGCGGTCGCGACACCCGCATCGCCGGCCGCGCCTTCTCGCAGTTCGTGGAGATCCGTGAAGGCGCGCTGCAGCGGGTGGAATTCCGCCTGCGCCGCGTGGCCGTCGAGACCAAGGCTCCGACCGTCGCCGAGCCGCCGCCCGAGGACGCCCCGGCGGGGACGATCGACTGGTTCGCGGGCCAGGAGCCCGGCGAGGGCTTCGTGTTCCCGACCGAGGGCCACAACCCGGTCGCGCCGGTCATCCGCGTGGCCGTCAAGCACGGGCCGGGCAACCGCGTGGCCCTGACCATCAACGGCGCGCCCGTCGACCCGCTGGCCCGCGATGGCGTCGAGACCAGCGCTGACGCGACCATGGCCGTGTCGCTGTGGCGCGGCGTGCCGCTGGTCGAAGGCTCCAACGTCCTGGTGGCGACCGTCACCAACGGCCGCGGCGACGTCCTGGCCGAGCTCAAGCGCGAGGTCGCCTACGCCAACACCCCGGCCAAGGCCGCGCTGGTCACCGAAGTCTCGCGCCTGACCGCCGACGGCCTGGACGGCCCGGTCGTCGCCGTGCGTTTCACCGACCGCTTCGGTCACCCCGTCCGTCCCGGCACGATGGGGACGGTCGAGGTCGCCGAGCCCTATGCGATTGCGCCGGACATCCAGTCGGACCTGCGGGTCGCGGGCGAGGCCGGACGGGCCTCGACCTGGCGGGTGACCGGTGAGGACGGCGTGGCCCTGATCGCCCTGGCCCCCACCACCAAGGCCGGTTCGGCGACCCTGCGCTTCAAGCTGCCGGGCCTGGACCAGGCCGCCCCGACCGAGGTCCGCGCCTGGCTCAGTGCGGCGCGCCAGGACTGGATCGTGGTCGGCTTCGCGGCCGGCACAGCGGGTTACAACACCCTGTCGCGCCACGCCGCGCCGCTGGCCCGCGCCGATCGCGACAAGACCATGGTCGACGGTCAACTGGCCTTCTACGCCAAGGGCCGCGTCCGCGGCTCGTGGCTGCTGACCCTGGCCTATGACAGCAAGAGCTCGCCCGATCCGGAACGCGGCCTGACCTATGGCGTCGACCCTGACCGCTACTACACCGTCTATGGCGACGGCTCGGGCCAGGCCTATGACGCCGCCAGCCAGCGCAAGCTGTATGTCCGCCTGGAGCGCAAGGCGTTCTACGCCCTGTTCGGCGACTTCCAGACCGGCTTCGACGCCACGCGCCTGGGCCGCTCGGACCGTGCGCTGAACGGCCTGAAGTTCGAGCGCCAGGGTCGGGTGGTCAGCGTCTCGGGTTTCGCTGCCGACACCGAGCAGGACCACGTGCGCGACGAGCTGCCGGGTTCGGGCCTGGCCAGCCTGTACCAGCTGTCGCGCCGGGACATCGTGCCCAACACCGAGACCATCACGATCGAGACCCGCGACCGCCTGCGGGCCGAGCGGGTGCTGAGCGCCCGTCCAATGACCCGTTATGTCGATTACGACATCGACTACACGACCGGCGCGGTGACCTTCCGCGACCCGATCGCCAGCCGCGACGCCGACCTGAACCCCAATGTCATCGTCGCCAACTACGAGATCCTGGGCAGCGGCGAGAAGAACACCGAGATCGGCGCGCGCGTCTCGGCCGACCTGCTGAAAGGCAAGGCCCGCGTCGGCGTCACCTATCTGCATGGCCGGCCGGGCGCGGCGCGCAGCGACACCGACCTGGTGGCCGCGGACCTGATCCTGCGCCCCCGCGCCGACACCGAGGTGCGCCTGGAGGCCGCCACCAGCCAGTCGGTCCAGGCCGGCCGCCAGGACGCCTGGATCGCCGAGGTCGAGCACCACTCGGCCCGCGTCGACGTCCTGGGTTATGCCCGCCAGGCCGACAAGGCCTTCGGCATGGGTCAGCAGAGCCTGGCCGAGCTGGGCGCGCGCAAGATCGGCGTCGACGGCAAGGCTCGCCTGACCCAGCGCCTGTCGCTGAACGTCTCGGCCTATCACGAGACCTATCTGGACAGCGGCGACGTCCGCGACGTGGTCGACGCCCGCCTGGACTACCAGGCCGGCGCCCTGCGCCTGGGCGCGGGCGTCAAGTCGGCGCACGACACGCCGGAGAAGGGTGAGGCGGTGCGGTCGGACCTGCTGACCCTGACGGCCGGCCGCGAATTCCTGAACCGCCGCCTGCAATTGACGGCTTCGTCGGATTTCGCCCTGGGCGACGCCGAGAGCCTGGACTTCCCGGTCCGCCGCCGCGTCGGCGCGACCTTCACGGTGCGCGAGGGCCTGCGCGTGCTGGCCAGCCGCGAGATCATCGAAGGCAAGGACTACAAGGCGGCCGTCACCGGCGGCGGCGTCGAGATCGCCCCGTGGAAGGGCGCGCGCCTGACTAGCGCCCTGAACCGCCAGGACCTGTCGGCCTTCGGCCCGCGCACCTTCGCCCAGCTGGGCCTGGCCCAGAGCATCCAGCTGAAGGGCGGCTGGACCCTGGACGCCTCGATCGACTCCGCCAGCACCCTGGCGGGCAAGGCGCCCGAGCCGAACACCGTCGCCACCCAAGCGACCGGCGCGGCCCTGGCCACCGAAGACTTCACCGCCGTCAGCCTGGGCGCGGCCTATCGCACCGATGGCTGGAGCGCCAATGGCCGGGTCGAGGCCCGCCGCGGCGACGTCGCCGACAGCTGGGCGGTGCGCGGCGCCTATCTGCGGCAGCTGCGCGAGGGCGTCACCGCCGCCCTGACCGTCCGCGCCGACGAGACCAAGGCCAAGACCGGCGCCATCTCGCGCGGGGCCGAGGTCGCCGGTTCGGTGGCCTGGCGTCCGCTCGACAGCCGCTGGTCGGTGCTGGACAAGCTGGAGGTCCGCCGCGAGGAGGCCCATGGCGTCGTGCAGGGGCAGGGGACCGCCGGCTACGGCGCCACCGCCCGCGGCGCCGGCGTCACCGCCAAGGTCATCAACAACCTGGCGGTCAATTTCGAGAGCGATCGCGGCGATCACACGCCCGGCGCGGTGCAGGCCAGCCTCTATCACGGCGCCAAGCTGGTGCGCGGCCGCTTCGAGGGCGAGGCGCGGACCAACCTGGTGCAGGTGATCGGCGCCGAGGCCCGCCTGGACCTGACCCGCAAGATCGACCTGGGCGTGAACCTGTCGCTGCGCCATGCCGGCAAGAACGGCGGCACGGCCTACGCCATCGGCCCGTCAGTCGGGATCTCGCCGGCCGAGAACACCTGGGTCAGCGTCGGCTGGAACGCCGTCGGCTACCACGATCCCGACTTCGCCGCCGCCGGCTACAGCCGCCAGGGCTTCTACGTCACGGCGCGGGTGAAGTTCAACCAGAACACCTTCGGCGGCCTGCTGGGCGCGCGCCGGTGACACCAACAGCGACAACAGGAGGAAACGGCGCGTGCGAATGCTGACCCAAACCGACCATGAGGAGCTGCTGCGGCTGGCGGCGCTGGTGCGCACCTCGGTGCTCGACACGTCGCGCGATCCCGAGTTCGACCGGATCGCGGAAGCCGCCAAGACCCTGTTCGGCGCGACGGCCGGCATGGTCACCTTCGTCGGCCAGGACCGCCAGTTCTACAAGGGCCGGGCCGGTGTCGACATCGCCGAGACGCCGCGCGACGTCTCGTTCTGCAGCCACTGCATCGCCTATCGTAGCCTGCTGTGGATCGAGGACACGCGCGAGGATCCGCGGGTGTTCGACAACCCGTTCGTGATCGGCGCGCCGCACATCCGCTTCTATGCCGGCGCGCCCGTCCGCGACGCCGACGGCTGGCTGCTGGGCACGGTCTGCGTCGTCGACCTCAAGCCCCGGCCGTTCGACCAGATCCTGTCGGCGGCGCTGGCGTCCCTGGCCGAGGTGGTGTCGGCGCGTCTCGCGACCCTGCCGGCCTAGGCGACAGCGGCGGTGATCTCGCAGACGAGGCCTTCGGGCTCGAAGGCCAGGACGCAGCTGCCGCCAACCTCGGGACCGACGCCGCGCTCCAGCAGGCGCGTGCCGAAGCCCCGGCGCTTGGGTCGCTTCACCGGCGGGCCGCCGGCTTCGCGCCAGGTCAGGACCAGCTTGTCCGCCGAGACCTCCCAGGCGACGTCCACCACACCCTCGGGCGAGGACCAGGCCCCGTACTTCAGCGCGTTGGTCGCCAGTTCCTGCAACGCCATGGCCAGACCCAGCGCGGTCTGCGGCGTCAGGCGCACATGCGGGCCGGCGACCCGCAGTCGCTCGGCCGGACCCGGCAGGTAGGGACGGGCGGCGACGTCGACGATCTCGGCCAGGTCGGCCGCTTCCCAGTTCTGGCGCGTCAGCACGTCGTGGGCGCGCGACAGGGCCAGGAGGCGGCCCTCGATCGCCGTCTGCACCGACGCGTCGGCCCCGCCGTTGCGCAGGGTCTGGAAGGTGATCGACTGCACGGTGGTCAGGGTGTTCTTGACCCGGTGGTTCAGCTCGTTGATCAGCAGGCCCTGCTGCTGGGCCCAGCGCTTTTCCTGGGTGATGTCGCGCACCACGCGCACGGCGTAGGCCGGCCGCCCGTCGCCGCCCTCGACCCGCGAGGAGCGCAACTCGACCCAGGCCGTCTCGCCGTCGGCGCGGATGAAGGCCTTCTCGATCGCATAGGTCTCGAGCTGGCCCGCCATCTGCTGGGCGAAGAGGTTGCGTTCGTCACCCTGGCCCTCGGTCGGGCAGTCGTCCCAGATGCTTCGGGACAGCAGAGTGCGGCGGTCGCGGCCGGTGATGGCGCACAGCGCCTCGTTGACCTTGCGGATCCGGCCGTCGTGGTCGACCTCGGCGATGCCGACCGGCGCGTGCTCGTAGGTGGCGCGCAGGCGCTGGTCCTGGTCGGCCAGGCGCTGGCGGGCGGTGACCTGCTCGGTCATGTCGCGCAACGAGGCGGTGAAGTGCAAGCCGTCGTCCAGCCGCGCCACATTGATGGAGAGCTCGGCCGGGAATGGGACGCCGTCTGCGCGCTGGACCTGCAGCTCCAGGCGCTGGCCCAGAACGGCCGCGCGCCCTCCGGCGGCCAGGCTGGCCAGGCGGCGGCGATGGCTATCGCGCTGGTCCGGCGGGATGATCAGTTCGGTCAGGTCGCGCCCGACGGCCTCGGCCTTGGTCAGCCGGAACATCCGCTCGGCCTCGCGGTTCCAGTCGACGACCCGGCCGTCGGTGGCGGTGGTGACGATGGCGTCCAAGGCGGCGTCGAAGACGGCGGCCTTGGTGGTCTGGGCGCGGGCGAGGGCGGCCTGGTGGCGGCTCTCGTCGGCGGCGGCGGCCAGCAGCAGCAGGGCGCCGGCCGTGACGGCGATGAAGTCCTGGGCGTAGAAGGCCCGGCTGGGCGCGCCGCCGATCAGCTCGGCCAGGGGGCCAGCGCCGATGCCGACGCTGATCAGGGTGGCTACCGACGCGCCGAGCATGGCCAGGGTGATCCCGCGCACCCGGAAGGCGATCGCCACCCAGGCCAGGACCGGCAGCAGATGCCAGGTCCGCAGCGGCAGCGGCGTCAGGTCCAGGAAGATCACCAGGGCCGCGCCCGTCGCGATGGCCACGGCGAACAGCAGTCGCCACGAGAACAGGCTGGGCTCGACGAAGATCCGCGACCAGACCAAGATCAGCGGGGTGAACAGCAGCGCGCCGGTGGTGTAGCCCAGGAACCAGGTCACACCGGCCAGCGGCGCCTGGGCAAGCGGACTGACGCCGCTGAGCACCAGGACGCCGACGCCGGGCGCGACCGAGATCACCGCGCCGACCAGCGACACGCCGATCAGCGCCATGACGTCGCGCACCCGCGCCAGGTCCGGATCCAGCCGCATGCGGGCCTTGATCACAGCGACGGGGAGGGCGGCGCTGACGGCGCTGGCCAGGGCGATCACCAGGTCGGCCCAGAACGGCGGGGCGCTGCCGACGATCACGGCGGCGGCCAGCCGGCCGACCAGGATGGCCGGCCATAGCCGCACCCCGCCCAGGAACATGGCCGCGAAGGCCAGGCCCGAGGCCGGCCAGACCGCCGTGCTGGCCCCGCGATAGACGCCCCAGTTCAGGCCGGCCAGGGCCAGGACCGCGTAGCCGATCGCCAGCAGGATCAGCGCCCGCGCATCCGATCGTCTAGGCAGGAAGTCGGTGGCGGTCACTCGGCGCTCATCGCGGTTGGGCGGCGGTCACCATGCCATGCGGCCGGATTCGCGCATGCCCAAATCGTCCCCGCATCAGGGTTTGGGCGAGGCCGGCGTCTTGATCTGCACCAGCACCTCGCGGATCGCGGCCACGACGACGGCCGGCTGGCTGGCCTGGATGTAGTGGGTCGAGTTGGGCACGCTGATGTTCCGTCCGCGGCTGGATCGCGCGGCCAGCGCCTGGTGTCCGCGCTTGACCACGTCCTCGACGGATTGGTTGAAGGCGTCCGAGGCGCCGGGCGTCGGTGGGAACTGGTCACGTGTCAGCACCACCAGCGGCAGGTCGCCCCAGGTCTTTTGCGGACCCTTGTCCTCGTCGACATGGACATATTCCGAGGCCACCGTCGTCCATCGCTCGGGGCGCTGGTACACGGGCAGCATCCGCGCGGCCTCGTCGGCGGTGTAGTAGGGCAGCTTGGCGGCGAAGCAGTTCTGCGGGGCGTCCAGCGTCATCCGGCCCTGGCGCGCTGCGTCTTCGCAGTTGGCCCACTTCGCCAGGACCTTGGTGCGCAGGCCGTCGAACAGGGCCTGATCGGTCGGCGACAGGCCCAGGTCGTCCTGGCCGTAGAAGCCCGGATCGACCAGGACCATGCCCGCGACCTGGGCGGGGAACCGCTCGTAGTAGTAGGGGACGTAGCGTCCGCCGATCGAGTGGCCCACCAGCACCACCGGCTGGCGCTCGCCGACCTTGCGCAGCAGGGCGTGCAGGTCGTCGGTGACGGCGCGGGGTGAGCGGGGCTGGTCGGAGGCGTCGCTGGCCCCATAACCCGCACGGTCATAGAAGCAGGCGCGGGTCATGGCGCTGACCTCGGTCTGAATGCGTTGCCAGTCCAGGATCGTGCCGCCCAGGGCCTGCTCGAAGACGACGGTCGGCGAGCCCTTGCCGATACAGACCATGTTCAGTCGCCGGCCATGGCCGATGTCGATCAGGTGTTTCTCGAGCAGCGCCGGGCTGCCCCGCGACATCTTCGGGACCGCCTCTTGCGCGAGTAGCGCGCCAGGCCAGAGCGACAACAGCGCCAGAACACAAAGACCAAAGCCGCGCATCAAGCCCTCCCAGCTGCGGATCAAGCTGAGCATTGGCGGCGGGCAAGACTTTTCGATGGCGGGCCTCAAGGCAGCCGGTGGCCGTTCATCCGGCGCATCCAGCGGGTCAGGTTCGGATCGGGGTGGCCGGCCAGGATTTCGCAGAGCGACTGGTCGGTTTCGTCCTGGCCCAGCTTGAACTTGGACGTCAGGCCGGTGACCTCGGCTTCGAAGGCGATGATCGCCTGCTCCATGGCGTCGTAGCGCGGGCCCACGTCGCGGGGCCGCCAGCCGGTCTGGTCGCCGGCGTCCATGGCGCGGGTCAGGCGGTCCAGCGCCTCGTGCCCCAGGTCGGGGCGGAAGCGGATCGTCGCCTCGATCCGGACCTTGGCGTAGTTCCAGGTCGGGGCCCAGGTCTTGTTGGAGACCAGGCCCGGCGAGACATAGCCCTGCGGGCCGGTGAACAGCAGCACCGCGCGCGGCTGGGCCTCCAGCGCGGCGTAGAGCGGGTTGCGCTTGGCCATATGGCCCAGCAGCGAGACGACCCGGTCCTCGGCGTCGGTGTCGGCCAGCATCGGCAGCAGGGTCGCGACCTGGGCGGCGTGGTCGTCGCGCGGGGCCACCCAGGCCAGCGGGAACTCGCGGATCAGGTCGAGCACGTCATTGGAGCCGCCCTGGTAGGGATCTTTGGCGCCGGACGGCGTCGACTCGGTCATGCATGGGCCTCGCGGTCTTCTAGGCCGACCCCCGGCCGACGCTGCTTTCCTGAGCACAATCGGGAACGGGCTGGCGCCGAACAAGCACCAAGACTGACAGGGGCACGGGTCCAGCCGGTGGATTGCCGTGGCGCTGGCCTCAGGGCATGTTGGACCCATAAGAGCAAGACTTTCGCGTACAGGGAGGGGCCAATGGCGCGCCCATGGAACATGGCGCTGGGCGAGGTGATCGACGCCTCCAAGCCCATGCCGCTGTATCTGCAGATCGTCCACGGCCTGATCCACGAGGTCGAGCGCGGCCGACTGGCCTCGGGCGCCTACCTGCCCAGCAGCCGGGGCCTGGCCACGATGCTGGGCGTCAACCGCAAGACCGTGGTGCTGGCCTATGAGGACCTGATCGCCCAGGGCTGGCTGACCTCGCACGGCACGCGCGGGACCATGGTCTCCGAGGTGCTGCCCAAGTCCGCGCCGGCCCGTGCGTCCCAGCCCGAGATCGCGGTCGAGACCGTCGACGCGAAAGCCCCGGCCTATGCCTTCAACCCGCCGCCGGCCCGGCCGCTGGCCCTGCCCAGCGACACCCGCACCCGCCTGGACGAGGGCTCGCCGGACAGCCGGCTGTTTCCCGAGGAAGTGCTGGGCCGCGCCTATCGCTCGGCGATCCAGCGGGCGGCGCGCCACAACCGCATGCTCTATGGCGACCCGCGCGGCTCGGCGGGCTTGCGCGAGGGCATCGCCGAGATGCTGCGCACCGAGCGCGGCCTGGCGGTGGGGGCGGAGAACATCTGCATCACGCGCGGCAGCCAGAACGCCATCTTCCTGGCGGCCCGCACCCTGATCGCGCCGGGCGACACCGTGCTGGTCGAGGCCCTGACCTACGAGCCGGCCGTCGCCGCCTTCCGCGCCTGCGGGGCCAAGGTCGAGGCCGTGGGGCTGGACGATCAGGGCGTCGATGTCGAGGACGTCGAGCGAAAGTGCCGGGAAGGCGGCGTGAAGGCCATCTTCCTGACCCCGCACCACCAGTTCCCCACCACCGTGGCCCTGCGGCCCGAGCGTCGCCTGCGCCTTTTGCTGCTGGCCCGACAGTTCAACTTCGCGATCATCGAGGACGACTACGACCACGAGTTCCATTTCGAGTCGCAGCCGCTGCTGCCGATCGCCAGCTACGCGCCGTCGTACGTGATCTATGCCGGCTCGCTGTCCAAGCTGCTGCTGCCGGCCTTGCGGATCGGCTACATCGCCGCGCCCAAGGCCTTCATCGACGCGGTGGCGCACACGGTGTCGCTGACCGACGGCATGGGCAACATGTTGACCGAGGACGCCGCCGCCGAGCTGATCGAGAGCGGCGAGCTGCGTCGCCACGCCCGCAAGGCGACCCAGGTCTATGCGGCCCGGCGGCTGGCCTTCGCCCAGGCCGTGACCGAGGCGTTCGGCGACCGCGTGCGGTTCAAGACCCCCGACGGCGGCCTGGCCTTCTGGCTGACCTTTCCCGACGAGGGCGATCTGGATCGGATCGAGGCGCGTGGGCCAGAGCTGGGCGTGCGCCTGGCCTCGTCCCGCTCGTTCGCCACGCGCGAGGACGCCGGCCGGGGCTTGCGCATCGGCTTCGCCAGCCTTCGCGAGGAGGAGTCGCGCAAGGCGCTACTCACCCTCGCGAAAGCGGCGGGGATCTAGGCCGAGTACCGCGCCTTGCCGCCCACGAAGGTGTGCAGGACCTTCACGTCCGGGATCTTCAGCGGGTCGATCGTGGTCAGGTCGGCGTCCATCACCGTCAGGTCGGCATAGTAGCCAGGCGCGATCTTGCCCGTGCGGTCGTCCATGAACCCGGCGAAGGCGTTGTTGAGCGTGTAGGCGGTCAGGGCCTGCTCGATGCTGACCTTCTGCTCGGGCAGCCAGCCGTTCGGATTGGCGCCGTCGATCGTCCGGCGGGTCACCGCGCCGTAGACGCCGGTCAGCGGGTCCAGCGGGGCCACCGGCCAGTCCGACCCGAAGGTCACGGTCGCGCCCGCGTCCATCAGCGACTTGAAGGCGTAGGTGCCCTTCAGCCGCTCGGCGCCAATGCGCTTGATGGCCCAGCGGCCGTCGTCGATGGCGTGATAGGGCTGGACCGAGGCGATCACCTTCTGCTGGGCGAAGCGCGGGATGGCGGCGGCGCTCAGGTGCTGGGCGTGCTCGATACGGAAGCGGCGATCCTTGACGCCGTTGGTCTTCTCGACGTCGCGATAGATGTCCAGCACGTCGTCATTGGCCTGGTCGCCGATGGCGTGGGTGGTGATGTGCAGGCCCTTGGCGTCGGCGGCTGTGATCCATTCGCGCAGATTGGCCAGGGTGGTGACCCGCACGCCGGTCTGGTCGGGCGCGTCGTCATAGTGGTCGTGGAACACGGCCGTGCGCGAGCCCAGCGAGCCGTCGGCCAGGGCCTTCAGGCCGCCCCAGCGCACCCAGTCGTCGCCCTTGCCTTCCTTGGCGACGATGGCCGCCATCTTCTCCCAGTCGGGCAGGGGGACGAAGGCGTAGAAGCGCATGTCCGTCTCGCCCTTGGCCCGCAGGCGGCGCAGCGACTCGTAGGTGCGCCAGTCCAGCTCCGGATTGTGGATCTGGGCCACGCCCTTGCTGAGACCGTGGGCGATGCCCTGGCGCATGATGGCGTCGGTCTCGGCGTCGCTCATCGGTGGAATGACACGCTCGACCAGAACCTTGGCGTTGTCCTTGACCACGCCGGTCGGCTCGCCATTGGCGTCGCGGACGATGACGCCGCCCGGCGGATCGGGCGTGTCGCGGGTGATGCCCGCCAGCTTCATCGCCACTTTGTTGAGCAGATAGAGGTGCAAATCCGTGCGCGGCACCGCGACCGGCGTGTCGGGCGTCACCGCGTCGATCCACTCATGGGTGGGAAGGGCGCCGCCCAGGCGCTGCTCGTCCCACGAGCCGCCCAGGATCCACTTGCCTGGCCGGGCCTTGGCCACCGCGCCGATGCGGGCGGCGAAGTCGGTGCGGTCGGTGGCGCTGAGCAGGTCAGCCTGCGACAGGGTCGTCGAGCCGATCAGGAAGTGGGTGTGATTGTCGGTGAAGGCCGGCGTCAGGAACGCGCCCTTCAGGTCGATGACCTTGGTCTTCGGGGTCACCAGCGCCTTGACCTGATCCGCGCCGACGGCCGCGATCCGCTCGCCCACGATGCCCACGGCCGACGGGTGTGAAGCGCCCGCGCCGGGCGTCCAGACCCGCGCATTGATCAGGGCCACGTCCAGGCCGCGCTCGGCCGCCAGCGCCTGCCACGGCGTCAGCATCATGAGGCCCGCGCTCGCGCGGATAAGGCTGCGTCGATCGATCATGGACCCCTCGTCGTCTCTTTCACTTGGGCCAGCCTGAGCGCTTCACTCAGGGGCCGGAACATCCAATCCGTGTCCGGGCAGGGGTCCAGCTTGCAAGAGCTTGGTCCCCTCGGCCTGCCATTTTTGGATGTTTTTGCTCCGCCACGAAAGGACAAGCCTCACCCTCACGAACGTTGTGACCGGTCGCTGAGCATCGCGAACCGAGCAAGCCGACCGCCGGCGTCCGTGGGGCTTCAAGGGGTTTGAACAGGGGCGTCGGTCATCTCGCCGTCGACCCCGAATAAGGGGATCGAGATATGCGCAAGACCAAACTGATGGGCGCGGCGTCGCTGTCGGCCTGCATCGTGGCCGCTGGCCTCTCGCTGGGAACGGCCGCCAGCGCCCAGACCACGGCCCAACCGGCCACCGAGCTGGACGCCCTGATCGTCACGGCCACCAAGCGCAGCGAGAGCGTGCGCGACGTCGCCATCCCGATCGGCGTCGTCGGCGGCGAGGCCTTACAGAAAGCCAACGCCAACAGCCTGGCCGACTACATCGTCCGCCTGCCGGGCGTGACCTTCAACGACTACCAGCCGGGCATCTCGGAAGTGGTCGTGCGCGGCATCTCGGCCACGACCTATCACGAGCAGGGCCAGACCACGACGGGCTACTATCTGAACGAAGTGGTGGTGGTGGAGCCGGGCTTCCCGATCGGCATCCCCGACGTCGACACCTTCGACCTGGAGCGCGTCGAAGTGCTGCGCGGCCCGCAAGGCACGCTGTTCGGCTCCTCGACCCTGGGCGGCCTCGTGAACTACGTGGCCAAGACGGCCAACACCAGCCAGTACCAGGCGGCGGCCTCGGGCCTGGTGGGGACCACCAAGAACGGCGGCCAGGCCAACTACGCGGCCAAGGCGATGGTCAACATCCCGATCATCACCGACAAGCTGGGCGTCCGTGTCGTCGCGCTGCAACGCTTCGACGCCGGCTTCCTGGACAATCCGGGCACCAAGCAGGACGGGGTCAATGACTTCCGCACCCGCGGCGTGCGCGGCTCGCTGGTGTTCACGCCGGCCGAGGGGACCAAGGTCACCTTCCTGTCGGCCTATCAGGACAGCCTGCTGGACGACCAGACCTACCTCTCGCACGACTATGTTCGGAACACCCCGCGCGCCGAGCCGCAAGAGACCGACTTCTGGCTCAACAGCCTGCGCCTGGACCAGGACGTCGGCTTCGCGGACCTGACGGTGATCGGCTCGACCAACCACAAGACCAACACCACGACCTACTCCTACCCCTATCCCTATGTGACCGGCGTCACGGCCGGCGCGGCCTCGGCCTACAGCATCGGCGCGGCGAAGGCCGACATCGACACCCTGGAAGGACGCCTGGCCTCCAAGGAGGACGACCGCCTGAAGTGGCTGATCGGCGCCAGCTACATGCGCGCCAAGAAGTCCAGCGCTGACCGTATCTACCAGCCCGGCGCGGCCGCCTATATCAACGCCCACCCGGGTGACTTCGGCGGCTACAGCGGCGCGATCCTGGCCCCGGGCGACGCCATCTACGGCTACATCTCCGACACCCTGAACAAGGACTTCGGGATCTTTGGCGAGGTGTCCTACAAGTTCACCCCGCAGTGGGAGATCACGGTGGGCGGCCGCTACTACGACACCAAGAACACCGCTGAGATCACCAACGCCGCCGGCAGCCTGGGCGCGGGCAGCTTCTCGCCGACCGCCTCGTCGTTCGGCACCGGCCAGAAGGAGAACGGCTTCACCCCGAAGGTGACCCTGGCCTTCCGCCCGCAGAAGGGCGTCATGGCCTACGCCACCTATTCGCGCGGCTTCCGCGTGGGCGGCCCGAACCCGAACGCGGCCATTCTGGCGGGTATCCCGACCAGCTACGGCAGCGACACGGTCGACAACTACGAGGCCGGCCTGAAGACCAGCCTGCTGGAGAACCGCCTGTCGCTGGACATCTCGGTCTTCCATCTGAAGTGGAAGGACATCCAGGCCCGTCTGTTCACCGCCGCACCGTACTTCTACTCGTACGTGACCAACGCCGGCTCGGCCAAGGTCGACGGCGTCGAGTTCGCCGGCCAGTTCAAGGTCAGCCAGCACATCACCTTCAGCAACAGCACCACCTATCAGGAAGCCAAGTTGACGACCCTGCTGCCCGACAGCTTCGCGGTCGGCGGCGGCTACGCGGCCGGCACGACCCTGCCAGGTTCGTCCAAGTGGTCGACCTCGAACACCCTGTCGTTCGAGTTCCCGGAAGTGAAGCTGGCCCCGACCTTCGAGGTGGCTCATCGCTACCTGAGCAAGGCCCCGGTGGCGTTCGGCAATCCGAACACCCGCGGCAACTTCAACATCTTCGACCTGCGGGCCTCGATCACCCCGACCGACAAGGTCCGGGTGCTGGGCTTCGTCAACAACTTCACCAACGAGTACGGCATCCTCAACGCGCCCTTCACGGACCAGGCCGCTCCGGCCTATTCCATCGTGCGTCCGCGCACGGCGGGCGTGCGCGTGGACGTGACCTTCTAAGAGCTTGAGTAGAATGCGGCGGACCCTTCCGAACACTTCGAAAGCGGTTCGCCGCGTCCTCCTGGCGGCGACGATGCTGGCTTCGGCCAGCGTCGCCGCTGCCGACGGCCTCAGCCTGAAGCCGGCTCGCACCCTGGACCTCACCCTGGGCGAGGCCACCTGGATGCAGCCGGACGTTTCGCCGGACGGCAAGACCATCGTCTTCAACCTGCTGGGCGACATCTACGCGATCGACGCCAAGGGCGGTGACGCGCGGCCGGTGCTGACCGGCCAGGCCTTCGAAACCGCGCCGGTGTTTTCGCCGGACGGCAAGTCGATCGCCTTCGTCAGCGACCGCTCGGGCGTGACCAACCTGTGGGTCGCGAGCGCCGACGGCTCCAATCCGCGCCAGGTCAGCCGCGAGGATAAGCTCACCGTCTTCGCCACGCCCGTCTGGGCCCCGGACGGCTCAGCGGTCTACGTCTCGCGCATGAAGCACCCGGTATTGGCCTTCGAGCTGTGGCGCTTTCCGTTGGACGGTTCCGAGGGCAAGGCGGTGGTCAAGGCCCAGCCGAACGGCGAGGACTGGGACAACCGCATCAACGCCATGGGCGCGGCGATCACGGCCGACGGCCGCTACGCCTACTACGCCCGCAAGACCGGCCACACCTGGACCGAGAAGGCCCCGCCGGCCTGGTCGATCGCCCGCCGTGACCTCAAGACCGACGTCGAGGACGTGATCATCCAGGGGCAGGGCGGGGCGATGAGCCCGGCGCTGTCGCATGACGGCCGTTTTATCGCCTATGCCAGCCGCTGGAAGAACCAGACCGGCCTGCGCCTGCGCGAACTGGCCACCGGCGCCGACCGCTGGCTGGCCTTCCCGATCGACCATGACGGTCAGGAGCAGGGCTATTATGCCGGCCTCACCCCGCGCTTCACCTTCACCGCCGACGACAAGGCGCTGATCGCCAGCGTCGACGGCAAGCTGCGTCGCATCGAGGTTGCCACCGGCGCGGCGACGCCGATCCCGTTCACGGTCCACGCCAAGGTCGACCTGGGCCCGCTGACCCGCGTCAGCCAGGTCGAGGAGACCGGCCCGGTCCGCGCCCGCCTGATCCAGGCTCCCAGCGTTTCGCCGGACGGCCAGCGCTTCGCCTTCACCGCCCTGGGCGGCCTGTACGTCCAGGCCCTGAAGCCGGGCAGCAAGCCGGCCAAGGTCAACGCCCCCGCCCAGGCCTTCCAGCCGCGCTGGTCGCCGGACGGCAAGGCGCTGGTCTTCGTCACCTGGGACCCGCGCGAGGGCGGGGCGATCTGGCGGATGCCGGCGAGCGGCGGCAAGGCCGTACGCCTGACCACCGACGGCGCCTTCTACACCGAGCCGACCTTCTCGCCGGACGGCGCATCGATCGTCGCCCTGAAGTCCAGCCAGTACGACCGCCTGCGCCGCGCCAGCGAGGCCGCGCCCGACTGGCCCACCGACATCGTCCGCCTGCCGGCCGCCGGCGGCGCGCAGGCGCTGGTCGCCCACACCTCGTCGGCCCGCCTGCTGTCCTTCGGCGCCGATCCCAAGCGGGTGCGGTTCTATGCGGGCGCGGTCCAGTCCGTGCCGCTCGCGGGCGACGAGAAGCCCAAGGCCGAGTTCATGGGCAAGGCCCGCGCCTGGTCGCAATATGTCGGCGTCCAGACGCCGGTCGAGGAGGTCAAGCTCAGCCCCGCCGGCGACAAGGCCATCCTCCGTACGGCGGCTGAGCTCTTCCTGGTCGATGTCCCGACCGCAGCCGAGGGCAAGACGCCCGAGGTCAATCTGGAGACGACGACGTCCGGCGTCGTGAAACTGACGAAGATCGGCGCGGACTTCTTCGACTGGGCCGACGGCGGCAAGTCGATCGTCTGGTCGGTCGGCTCGACCCTGCGCAAGATCGCCGTGGCCGACATCGACCGCACCGCGCCGGGCGCCAGCGAGGCCAAGGCCGTGGCGGTCAGCGCCTCGGTCGAGGTTCCGCGCGACACGCCCGACGGGACCATGGTCCTGCGCGGCGCGACCGTGGTCACAATGCGCGGCGACGAGGTGATCCAGAACGCCGACGTCGTCGTCTCGAACGGCCGCATCGTCTCGCTCGGCAAGGCCGGCGCGGCGCCGCTGTCAAAGGGGGCAGTGGTCCGCGACGTGTCGGGCAAGGTGATCACGCCGGGCTTCATCGACGCCCACGCCCACTGGTTCGACATCCGCCGGCAGGTCCAGGATCCGCAGCCGTGGTCGTTCCTGGTCAGCCTGTCGTTCGGGATCACCAGCAGCCTGGACCCGCAGACCTTCACCAACGACCAGTTCGTCTACCAGGACATGGCCGACGCCGGCCTGATCTTGGCGCCGCGTCTCTACTCGACCGGGCCGGGGGTGTTCACCGCCAGCCACATCGACAGCCAGGCGCAGGCGGAAGACGTCCTCAAGCGCTATCGCGACGAATATCGGACGCGGAACATCAAGTCGTACATGGTCGGCGACCGCGCCCAGCGGCAGTACATGGTCGAGGCCGCCAAGGCCCTGGGCATGATGCCGACCACCGAAGGCGCGTCGGACCTGAACCTCAACCTGACTCACGCCCTGGACGGCTTCTCGGGCAACGAGCACGCCCTGCCGGTGTCGCCGCTGCGCGAGGATGTCGTGCAGCTGTTCGCGCAGTCGCGCACCAGCCTGGTGCCGACCCTGAACGTGCTCTACGGCGGCGAGCCGCCCTTGTTCGACCTGATCATCACCCGCCGGCCGCAGGACGAGCCGCGCCTCAAGCGCTTCATGCCGCCGGGCGTCCTCTCGTCCAAGCTGGGCGACCGCCATTGGACGCCGCCGGAGAACATGTCCTACGCCAGCTTCGCCAAGGACGCCCTGGCCATCCAGCGCGCCGGGGGCGTCGTGGGCCTGGGCAGCCACAGCGAGGTCCAGGGCCTGGGTTTCGCCTGGGAGATGCAGCTGTTCGCCTCGGGTGGGGCGACTCCGCTGGAGACCATCCGCGCGGCGACCATGGGCTCGGCCGAGGCCATCGGCCGGACCCACGACATCGGCAGCCTGGAGCCGGGCAAGTTCGCCGACCTGCTGATCTTCGACGCCGACCCGCTGGCCAACATCGCCAATGTCGAGAAGCTGGGCCAGGTGATGAAGAACGGCCGTCTCTACGAGGCCGCGACCTTGGACGAGGTCTGGCCGGCCAAGCGGCCGCTGCCGACGCAGTGGTTCGAGAACGAGGCGCCGAAGGGCCACTGAGAGGCGCGCGACAGGGTGTGGGATGCTCGTGGCGTCCTGGCCTTGTAAAATACAAGCAGGATTGACTGTATAATTTCTCCTTCTATGGTTCTGGCCATCAGAACAAGAAGGGGAGGCGTCGATGGCGCTGCAGGATTTCGATCGCCGTGCGCTGTTGATGGGCGGTGTGCTGGGCGCGGGACTGGCGGCGGCCAAGGCGACGACAGCGGCCCCCAAGGCGGCCAAGGCTCCGGCCAAGTCCGGTTTCCTGTGGGGCACGGCGGGCGCGGCCTACCAGATCGAAGGCGGCAATGTCGCCAGCGACCTCTGGGTGATGGAGCACGCCAAGCCGACCATCTTCAAGGATCCCTCCGGCGACGCCGCCGACGCCTATAACCGCGTCTGGGGCGACATCGCCCTGGCCGCCTCGCTGGGCTTCAACACCCACCGCCTGTCGATCGAGTGGTCGAGGATCGAGCCCGAGCCGGGCCAGATCTCGCTGGCGGGCATCGCCTACTACCGCCGGGTGCTCGAAGCCGTGCGCAAGGCCGGCATGACGCCGTTCGTCACCTACAACCACTTCACCACGCCGCGCTGGTTCGCGGCGGCGGGCGGGTTCGAGACGCGCGACAACATCGACGTCTTCGTCCGCTACTGCACCCTGGTCACCCAGCACCTGGGCGACCTGATCGGCGTGGCCTCGACCTTCAACGAGCCGAACCTGGGCGCGCTGATGAGCTGGTCGCCAGCCATCCGGCCGCTGCGGCCCTATATCGAGATGTCCCGGAAGGCCGCTGCCGCCTCGATCGGCGCCAGCCGCTGGGCGCCGCCGGTGCTGGGCGACTTCCGCATCCAGCAGCCGATCATGATCGAGGCGCACGAGCGGGCCTATGAGGCGATCCGCAAGGCCTCGAACGACCGCTACCTGGTCGGCGTGACCCTGTCGCTGAACGACGACCGCGCGCCCGCTTCGGGTCCCAGCGGCGTCGAGGCCAAGCAGGCCCAGGTGATGCTGCCGTGGCTGGCCGCCCAGAGCGACTTCATCGGCGTGCAGAACTACACCTGGACCGAGGTCGGCCCCGACGCCGACCTGCCGGCCCTCAAGGGCGTCGAGCTGAGCCAGATGGGCTATCCCGCCGCCCCCGAGGCGCTGGAGGCGGTGATCCGCACCGTGGCGAAACACACCAACAAGCCGATCTACGTCACCGAAAACGGCGTCGCCACCGAGGACGACGCTCGCCGCGTGGCCTTCATCGACAAGGCCGTGCCGGGGGTCTTCGCCTGCCTGCGCGATGGCATCGACGTGCGCGGCTATATCCACTGGTCGCTGCTCGACAACTGGGAATGGTTCTCGGGCTACGGGCCAAAGTTCGGCCTGGTGTCGGTCGATCGCACAACCTTCCAGCGCACCCCCAAGCCCAGCGCCCGCCACCTGGGCGCGATCGCCCGCAAGGGCCTGCCCGCTGGCCTGAAGAGCCGTTGAGGAATCCCATGTTCAAGCGTTTCGTCGGACTCCTGCTGATGACCTCGACCCTGACGACGGCCGGCGCGGCGCTGGCCCAGGCGTCGGATCCGGACACCCGCGCCAAGGCCATGGTCGACGCCATGACTCTGGACGAACAGATCGGCCTGCTGCGCACCCAGGCCGGCTTTGGCCTGCTGTCGCTGGGCATTCCGCTGCCGCCGTCGGTGCCCGAGAGCATGCGAAAGTCGACCCCGCCCGGCGCCCTGGGCTCGGCCGGCTACGTGGCCGGCGTCGAACGGGTCGGCATGCCGGCCCAGCAGATGTCGGACGCCAGCCTGGGCGTCGGCAATCTGGGCGGCTTCCTGCGTCGGGGCGACGAGGCGACCTCGCTGCCTGCGACCCTGGCCCTGGCCGCGACCTTCGACCCGGAGCTGGCCCAGAAGGCCGGCGACATGCTGGGCGCCGAGGCCCACGCCAAGGGCTTCAACATCCAGCTGGCCGGCGGGGTGAACCTGACTCGCGAACCGCGCAACGGCCGCAACTTCGAATATGCCGGCGAGGACCCGCTGCTGGCCGGCCAGATCGTCGGAGCGCAGGTGGCCGGCATCCAGGGCCGCCACGTCGTCTCGACCGTCAAGCACTTCGCCCTCAACGCTCAGGAGACCGGCCGCTTCGTGCACGACGCGCTGCTGGACGAGGCGGCGCTGCGGGAAAGCGACCTGCTGGCCTTCGAGATCGCCATCGATCGCGGCCAGCCCGGCTCGGTCATGTGCGCCTACAACAAGATCAACGGCGTCTATGCCTGCGAGCATCCGTTCCTGCTGAACGAGGTGCTGAAGGGCGACTGGAAGTATCCGGGCTGGGTGATGTCGGACTGGGGCGCCTCGCATAGCCTGGCGCCGGCGCTGAAGGCGGGCCTGGACCAGGAGTCGCCGCAGGACGATCCCTATTTCGGCGGCCTGAAGGACGCCGTCGCCAAGGGCGAGGTCTCGGCCGATCGGGTGCGCGAGGCGGCGTTCCGTATCGTCCGCAGCCTCTACGCGGTCGGCGTCATGGACGATCCGGCCAAGCCGGGCGGCGCGATCGACAAGGACGCTCACGCCGACGTGGCCGAGAAGGTCGCGCTGTCAGGCATGGTGCTGCTGAAGAACGACGGCGTCCTGCCGCTGGCTGCCACCGCCAAGACGATCGTCGTCATCGGCGGCTTCGCCGACAAGGGCGTGCTGTCGGGCGGCGGTTCCTCGCAGGTCATGCCGTATGGCGGCCACTTCGCCGACCGGCGCGGGCGCGAAGGCATCGCCGCGATCCTGGCTCCGGTCTATGGCCTGTCGTCGCCTCTGGCGGCGCTGAAGGCCCTGCGGCCCGACGCCGACATCCAGTTCGACGACGGTAGCGACCCCGCCCGCGCGGCGGCTCTGGCCAAGGGCGCCGAAGTCGCCATTGTCTTCGCCACTCGGCCGGAGGAGGAGGGCATGGACGCCCTGGCGCCCGACCTGCCGTACGGCCAGGACGCCCTGATCGCCGCCGTCGGCGCGGCCAATCCGCATACAGCGGTGGTGCTGGAGACGGGCAATCCGATCCTGATGCCGTGGCTGTCCAAGGTCGGCGCGGTGCTGCAGGCCTGGTATCCGGGCCAGCGCGGCGGGCCGGCGATCGCCAAGATCCTGACCGGCGCCGTGTCGCCCTCGGGCCGCCTGCCGATGACCTTCCCGGCCAGCGTCGCGCAGCTGCCGCGTCCGGCGATCCCCGGCTTCGATCCGGCCAACCGCAAGCCGCTGGGCCTGGGGACCAAGGTCGCGCCGTTCGCCGTGCCGTTCCCGGAAGGCGCCGACGTCGGCTACCGCTGGTTCGAGAAGAAGCGCGCCAAGCCGTTGTTCGCCTTCGGCCACGGCCTGACCTACACGCGCTTCGGCTATTCCAAGCTGGCGGCGACGGGCGGGGAGGGGCTGACCGCCACCTTCACCCTGACCAACACCGGCCAGCGCGAAGGGACCGAGGTCGCCCAGCTCTATGTCGCCCCGCCCGGCAAGACCCATCGCCTGGCCGGCTGGGCTCGCGTGACCCTGAAGCCCGGCGAGAGCCGCCAGGTGACCCTCACCGCCGATCCGCGCCTGCTGGCCTCCTACGACGTCGCCGCCAAGGGCTGGCGTCGGGCGGCCGGGACCTACGACGTCTATGTCGGCAAGGCCGCCGGGTCGCGTGACCTGGCCGGTAAGGCCAGCTTGAAGGCCGGTAGCCGATGAGCGCCGTCGCGCTGATGGCGGCGGCGGCCCTGGCCGCGCCGGTCGCCAAGGTCGAGACCGGGTCGCTACAAGGGATCACCTCGGACGGCGTCACGGCCTTCAAGGGCATTCCCTATGCCGCCGCGCCGGTCGGCGACCTGCGCTGGCGTGCGCCCAAACCGGCCGCGGCGTGGCCTGGAACGCGCGACGCCTCCAAGCTGTCGCCCGACTGCGTACAGGGCCGCATGCCCGGCTCGCCGGAACCCGCGCCGCAGACCGAGGACTGCCTGTTCGCCAATGTCTGGCGACCGGCAGGTGCGACGAAGAAGCTCCCCGTCATGGTCTGGATCCATGGCGGCGCCTTCACCAATGGCGGCTCGTCCTCGCCCGAGACCTGGGGCGACGCCATGGCCAGGCGCGGCCTGGTTTTCGTGACCTTCAACTACCGTCTGGGCCGGTTCGGCTTCTTCGGTCATCCAGCCCTGAGCGCCGAGCATCCGGACGAGGCGACGGGCGACTACGGCCTGATGGACCAGATGGCCGCCCTGGCCTGGGTCCGGCGCAACATCGCCGCGTTCGGCGGGGACTCTAAGAACCTCACCGTCGTCGGCGGCTCGGCCGGCGGCATCTCGATCAACCTGTTATTGGGCGCGCCCAGCGCCAAGGGCCTGTTCGACAAGGCGATCATCCAGTCCGGAGCGGGCCGTCGGTTCCTGACCCCCGAACGGCGCCTGGCCCAGGACCTGCCGGGCAAGCCCTCGGCACAGAGCATTGGCGTCGCCTTCGCCAAGCGCCTGGGCGTCGAGGGAACCGACGCTGCGGCCCTGGTCGCGCTGCGCGCCATGCCGGCCGACAAGATCGCCGCCAACCTCAGCATGGCCACCCTGGTCTTCCAGGGCGAGGGCGCGCTCTATTCCGGCCCCGTGGTTGACGGCAAGCTGATCGTCGAGACGCCGGAGCAGACCTTCACCCACGGCCGCCAACCCAGGATCCCGGTGATCGTCGGGGCCACCAGCGCCGACCTCAGCCTGGACTTCTCGCCCAACACCGAAGCGGCCTACGCCAAGTTCGGGCCCGACGCGGCGGCCGCGAAGGCGGCCTACGACCCTGCCGGCAAGCTGCCGCTGAAGGCGCTGACCCAGGCGATCGGTAGCGACCGCAACATGGTTGAGCCGGCTCGTTTCGTCGCCCGCGCCGTCGCCGCCAAGGGCGCGCCGGCCTACCAATATCGTTTCGGCTATGTCGCGCCGGCGGCGCTGGCGGGATCACCGCACGGCGCCAACCACTCGACCGAGGTGGCCTATGTCTTCGACCGGCTGTCGGCGGTCTATGCCAGCGTGACGCCGGCCGACCAGGCGGTGGCCGGACGACTGGCCGACTACTGGGCCAATTTCGCGCGCACGGGCAATCCGAACGGCCCCGGCCTGCCGGCCTGGCCGCGCTACGACGCCAAGGGCGACAAGCTGATGGATATCCGTCCCGACGGCGCTTTCGTGGGCGAGGCCGATCCGTTGAAGGTGCGCCTCGACGTCGCCGAGCGCGCGGCCAGACCCTAGAGCCGCAGCGCCTTGGGATCCTCCAGGGCGACGGCGATCATGTGGCGCAGCAGGCGGACCGCGCGGTCGAGATCGGCCGTGGGATCCAGGGTCTTGGCCACGGACAGGCCGCGAATAGTCCAGACGATCAAACGCAGCAGCGGCCTCGTGGACGTCGGGCCAAACAGCTGGTCGGCGTGTCGCTCGGCCCAGGCGAAGGACTCGTTCTCGATCGTGCTCTGAAGGGGCAGCAGGCGCTCGGCGAGCTCCAGGTCGCTACGCGAGCCCTGCAGAACCTCAAGAACCGCCACGCCGGACGGTCGGCTAAGCACCTCCCAGCCGACATCGATCATGGCCAGCAGGCGTTCGCGCGGGTCGCGGATATGGCGCATGCGCGCGCCGTATTCGGCCGTTTCGCGGTCATAGACGGCGCGGACCACGAACAGCATCAAATCGACCTTGGTCGGAAACTGATGCAGCATCGCGCCGCGGCTGACCCCGGCCGCCTGGGCGACCAGCAGGGTCGTGGTCGCCGCATAGCCGTGCTGGTGCAGGCAGCGGATCGTCGCCTCCAGCAGCCGGGCGCGGGTCTCGTCGCTGCGCCCGGCCTGGGTGCGACGGGGCCTGGGGGCAGGGGTCTCCATGCCTAGCGCGCCGCCGTCACGAGGGCGCGGACGCCCGGCGTGATCTTGATGATCAGGTCGGCGGGCGGCTGCTTGCCCAGGAAGCTGAAGATCGGCCGGGCAGAGGCGGCGTCGAAGGTCTCGGCGCGGGCCAGCAGGGCCTCGATCCTGGCGCGATCGGCGAGCGGCTTGCCGGCCTCTATCGCATCTAGCGCCGCGAGACCGGCGCGCGCCATCTCGGCGATGTCGGCCGAGATCGGCAGAGCGGCCTCCAGCGCTGGACGGCCCTTGGCGATGGCCTGGAAGCGGGCGTCGTTGGCCTGCCAGACCGTCAGGTCGGCGCGCAGGGCGGCGGCCTCGTCGCGGGCGCCGCCGACATAGGCCTTGGCGCGGGCTTCGAAGCGGTGGGCGACCAGGCTGTCGACCGGGGCGGCGTCGGCCAGGCCGTTCAGGTCCTGGACGATCTTCTGGCCGCGCAGCATCGCCAGGATCCGCTGGTCGTGGGCCATGTTGCGGGTCGGACCGACCAGGTCGAGCAAGGTCAGCACCGGCTCGGACGCGCCAGGCGCCAGGCGGGCGGCCATGCGCACGCGGCTGGTCTCGTCCTGCAGGCCCTGGAGGCGCAGCTGGTCCTGGAGCACCGGCAGGCGGCGATAGATGTCATCGACATCCCTCACTGCGCGCGGCGACCAGAAACGCTCGGCCAGGGCGGCGGCGCGGGGCCAGAGGCGGGCGTCCAGCACCTCGTCGGTGGCGATCTCGGCCCACATCGGCGCCTCGCCGCCCAGCACCAGCTTTTCCTGCTCCGCTGTCAGGGGCGGCAGCGGCTTGGCGACCAGGGCGTCCTTCATCACCGCCGCCATCAGCGGGCTGAGCTTGCGGCCCTTCTCGACCTCGGCCGGGGTGAGGCCGGCCGTCGACGTATCCAACGGATCGTACTGGTAGTGGAACGAGGCTGGTTCCAGGAGGTCCAGGTAGTAGCCGGCCGAGACGATCGTGCGGTGACCCTTGGCGACCGCGTCGGCGGTGGCGTTCGAGGTCTGCCAGGCCTGGATCACCACGCCCTTGGGCGCGGTCCCGTCGGCGGCGACCTCTTCCCAGCCGATCATGGTCTTGCCGTGCTTCTTGAGGATCGCGGCGACCTTGCGATGGAAGTGGCTCTCCAGCGCCTGTTTCGAGGCGAGGCCCTGGGCCTTCATGAAGGCCTGGACGTGCGGATGGTCCAGCCAGACCGCATCGCTGACCTCGTCGCCGCCGGCGTGGAAATAGGCGTCGGGGAACAGGCCGGCCATCTCGCCGAACAAGGCGTCGAGGAAGCGATAGGTCTCGGTCTTGGTCGGGTCCAGCGCTCGGTCCATCGCCGCCAGCGGATTGGCGGGCTTGGCCGGGGCCAGGGCGAACTGCGGATAGGCCTGGGCGACCGCGCGGGTGTGCCCTGGCACGTCGAACTCCGGCACGATCCGCACGCCGCGTTCGGCGGCGTAGGTCACGAGCTCGCGCACCTGGGCCTGGGTGTAGAACTGCCCGTCGCCGGTGGCCTGCAGCTTGGGATAACGCTTGCTCTCGACCCGGAAGCCCTGGTCGTCGGAGAGGTGCAGATGCAGGACGTTGAGCTTGACCCGCTCCATGGCGTCGATCTGGCGCTTGACGGTGTCCAGGCTCATGAAGTGGCGGACCGTGTCGATCATCACCCCGCGCCAGACGAAGCGCGGGGCGTCGTCGATCGCCGCGTAGGGCAGGGCGGCGCCGGGCGGGTTGGTCTCGATCAACTGGCGCAGGGTGGCCAGGCCGCGCAGCACGCCTAGCGGGCCGTCGGCGTCCAGCGTCACGCCCTCGGCGGCGATGGCCAGGCGGTAACCCTCGGCGGCCGGATCGGCGCGGCAGGCGATGGTCAGCGCCGGCCCGGCCGAGCGCGAGAGATCCATGCCGGTCAATGCCGTCGCGTCACGCTGGAAGCGAACGAGCGCCAGCGTCATACGGGCGTCATGGCAATCACGCCAGTTTACCCGGAATGCGCCCTCCAGCTTCAATGCGCCGTCCGACCACACCGCCGACTTGGGTTGCGGCGTCAGGGACGGCTGCGCGGTGGCCGGAAGCGCGGCGAGAGCCAGTAGCGTCAGCGAAGCGCCAAGGGGGGCGAGAGGGCGCATGGGGGCTCCTGCAAACTTACAAGCGATCTTGACTGCATGTTAGTCATCGCCCTATCGTTTCGGCAACCAAAAGGTCCAAGCGACCTGAGAACGGGGAGAATTGAATGCGTATCGTGACGGCCTTGGCCCTGACCCTGATGATGGCCACGCCGGTCCTGGCCCAGACGGCGGCGGCGCCCGCGCCCGCCGCCGCCGCCGCGCCGGCCTTCTCGGCGGACACGCCGCTGGAGACGGTGGTGGCCAATCCCGCCGCCAAGGCGGTGCTGGACAAGGACCTGCCCAACATCTCCAAGCACCCGGCCTTCGACCAGTTCAAGGCGATGAGCCTGCGCCAGCTGCAGCCCTATGCCGAAGGCAAGATCACCGACGAGGCCATCGCCAAGGTCGACGCCGACCTGAAGGCCCTGCCGGCGAAGTAAGCCTCCCAACCGACGTCTGAATGATCGCGCGTCATCAGCGACGTCCCCGAGCGGGGCGCCGCCGATGGCGTGCGTTCGCATGTCTGGAATCCTCTCCAAGCGACGAAAAAGACACAGGAATTTATAAACAGTCAGTCCTGCTGGAATCTTCTTGCAAGTCATAAACAATCATAATTGACTGTAAGTGGGCGTCGCGAAGCACAATGAGCGCCCGGGGAAACCAACGAGGGGACTAGGGACATGAGACTGACTGTTGGCGCTTACCGCGCCGCCCTGATGGGATCGGCCGTCGTCGGCCTGCTCTGCGCCACGAGCGTGCACGCTCAGGAGAGCGCCGCGCCAGCGGTGACCAGCCTCAGCGAGATCATCGTGACGGCGACCAAGCGGGCCCAGCGCCTGCAGGACGTGCCCGTGGCCGTCACCGCCGTGTCGGGCGAGACGCTGGAGAAGTCGAACTTCCGCGAGGCCTCGGACATCCAGTACCTGGCGCCGAACGTCACCTTTTCGTCGACCAATCCGGTCGCCAACGGCGGCGGCTACCAGATCCGCGGCGTCGGCACCCAGACCTATGACAGCGGCGTCGAGCAGACCGTCGGCCTCGTCGTCGACGGCGTGATCATCGGCCTGCCGCGTGATCCGGGCGCGACCGGCTTCGCCGATGTCGAGCGGGTGGAAGTGCTGCGCGGCCCGCAAGGCACGCTGTTTGGCAAGAACGCCTCGGCCGGCGTCATCCAGATCGTCACCAAGGCCCCGCGCCTGGAGCAGACCTCAGGCGAAGTGAACCTGTCCTATGGCGAGCGCAACGAGCAGATCGCTCGCGGCGTCGTCAACCTGCCGCTGGGGACGACCGCCGCCGTGCGCCTGTCGGGCTTCTACAACAGCCAGGACGGCGCGATCCCCTATGCGGTGCGCAAGGGCGGCCATGTCGGCGACCGCGAGAACTCGGGCGTGCGCGGCAAGCTGCTTTGGAAGCCGTCGGACAACCTGTCGGTGACCGTGGCGGCCGACTACCAGAAGGGCTTCGCCCGCGACGCGCCGATCATCCACACGCTGGGCATCAATCCGCGCTACAATAACCTGTTCGCGGCCTATGCGCAGAAGCCCGGTCCCAATACCTATGTCAGCTACCAGGACGGTGACTGGCGCGCCGACACCAAGGTGCGCGGCGTCTCGGGCCAGGTCGACTACAAGCTCGGCGAGTTCACGCTGACCTCGATCACCGCCTTCCGCAAATCGCAGATGACGCAGCTGTCGGACATCGACCACGCGCCGATCGACATCTTCAACTTCAGCGACGGCGGCCTGGACAGCGACCAGTTCACCCAGGAACTGCGCGTCACCTCGCCCTCGGGCCAGAAGCTGGAATATGTCGCCGGGCTCTACTACCTCGACACCCATGTCGACGGCTGGACGACCCAGAAGGGCGACTTTCTGAAGTTCTCGACCGGCAGCGCCCTATATCCGCCGGCGGTGCTGTACGGCGAGCGCGTCCAGAGCAACCACACCAAGAGCTACGCCGCCTACGGCCAGGCGACCTACGCCATCACCGACGTGTTCAAGCTGATCGGCGGCCTGCGCTACACCAATGACGAGGTGTCGGGCTCGCTGGTCGTCAAGCCGGTGCCCGGCTACTTCACCTACGGCACGCTGCTGCCCTATTCGGGCCAGGTGTCGGCCGACGACGTCTCGGGCCGGGTGGGCGCGCAGTTCCAGCCCAGCCGCGACCTGATGGTCTACGCCACCTACGCCACCGGCTACAAAGGCCCGGCGATCGACAGCCTGAACGGCCAGATCAAGCGCGTGAAGCCCGAGACCGTCCAGAGCTACGAGGCCGGCGTGAAGTCGACCCTGTGGGAAGGGCGGATGATCCTGAACGCCTCGATCTATCGCTCGGACTTCACCGACTTCCAGGCCCAGGCCCTGGACCTGACCTCGGCGACGCCGCGTCTGGGCCTCACCAACGCCGGCCTGATGCGGGCGCAGGGGATCGAGGTCGAGACCACGATCAAGCTGGCCGAAGGCCTGACCGTCGGCGGCAGCGTCAGCTACAACGACGCCCAGTTCAAGGACTACATCGGCGCCTGCTACACGGGCCAGCCGACCTCCACGACCGTGGGGAAGGGCTGCTACGCCCTGCCGGGCTCGCCGGGCACGTTCGTCGCCAACTACGCCGGCGCCAGCCTGACCAACTCGCCCAAGTGGAGCTACAACCTCAACGCCGCCTACGAGCGGTCGCTGAGCGCGGAGCTCAAGCTGGACGCCAGCGTCAACTGGTCGTGGCGCGACGACAGCTACGCGATCACCGCCGATCCCAAGTCGATGGTGAAGGCGTACGGCATGCTCAACGCCAATATCGGCGTCGGCCGCGACAACGGCGCCTGGCGGCTGGGGCTCTACGCCCGCAACCTGCTGGATAAGCGCTTCTACGCGCCTTACCCCTCGCTGAACCTGATCAACGCCGGCGGCTACGAGAAGGTCGTCAGCCCCGATGCGTTTCGCACGGTCGGCGCCAAGCTGAGCCTGAGTTTCTAAGGCTCTGTCAGGACGGGCGGGGCAGTCTTCCCAGCCTCGCCCGTCCGCCCCAACGTCCAAGACGGCGGCGAACCATGGTCATCGCGATGATACTGGCCCTGGCGGCCGCGACACCTGTCGGCATGGTCGACGAGCCGTGCCCGCCGCCCCTGGCGGCGCCCGAGCCGGTGCGGGCCTTCAACGCGATGTTCCTGGCGCCGGGCAAGGTCGACATGCCGCGCCTGCTGGCCCTGACCAATGACCCGGCTTTCGTCGCCTACAGCGCCGAGAAGACCGCCCGTGAGGCGTCCGACTGGGCGGGGCTTTGCCGCTATCGCCGCGACAACGACGCGCTGGTCGCGTCCGGCCGCCGGCCCAGGGCGGTGTTCTTCGGCGACTCCATCACCGAGAACTGGGTCCTGGGCGATCCGGCGCTGTTTGGCGACGCGGTGGTCGGGCGCGGGATCGGCGGCCAGACCTCGGCCCAGATGCTGGTCCGCTTCCGCCAGGACGTGATCGACCTGAAGCCGCGCGTCGTCCAGATCCTGGCCGGGACCAACGACATCGCCGGCAATCGCGGGCCGACGAGCGAACGCGACTACCAGAGCAGCATCATGTCCATGGTCGAGCTGGCCAAGGCCCACCGCATCCGCGTGGTGCTGGCCAGCATCCCGCCGGCCGCCGCCTTCTTCTGGCGGCCCGAGGTGGCGCCGGGACCCCGGATCGTGCGGCTGAACGCCTGGCTGGCCGACTACGCCCGCCGCGAAGGGCTGACCTATCTCGACTATCACGCCGTCCTGGCCGATCCCGACGGGGCGATGCGCAAGGGCTGGTCGCTGGACGGTGTCCACCCCAATCGCGACGCCTATGTCGCCCTGCGGCCCCTGGCGGAGCGGGTGCGCTGAGCCGGGCGATGAAGAGGCTGGACCCAGGCGGCGGTTCCGCTGATCTTCGCGGCATGACTCAAGGTTTGCAGACCCGTCCCAAGCGCCGCACCCAGGCCGAGCGCAGCGCCGAGACCCGGCGGATCCTGCTGGAGACGACGATCGGCTGCCTGCATCAGCGTGGCTATGCGGCGACCACGACCCTGCTGGTGGCCGAGGAGGCGGGCCTGAGCCGGGGCGCGATGCTGCACCAGTTCCCGACCCGCGTGGATTTGATGATGTTCGTCGTCCAGTCGGTGTTCGAGGACGAGGTGGCCATCTATGACGAGCGGCTGTCGGCGATCCAGGACCCAAAGGAGCGCCTCTATGCCTTCCCGGAGATCGTCTGGGAGGTGCTGAGCCGTCCGTCGGGCGTGGCGGTGCTGGAGGTCCTGCAGGGCTCGCGCAGCGACCCGGACCTAGCCGCGCGCCTGGCGCCCCTCCAGGCCCAGATCGAGGAAAGCGCGCTCGTGTCGCTCCGCCACTGGTTCGGCGACACCGGGGCCAGCGCTAAGGCCGCCATGCGCCTGGTCGTCTGGGCCGCGCGAGGTCTGTCGATCGCCAAGGTCCTGGTCCCCGATCCCGAAGGCATCGAGAAGTCGGTGACCCTGCTGCGTCGCCTGTTCGAAGTCTATGCCGAGCGCCCCCGCCAAGGCCGGGACTGAGACCGGCCAGCGCCGTGACGAACAGGTTCACGCGCGGTCGACCGTTAGGCGCCCGTCAAAGAGGCTCCGACATGAACGAACGCTCCTCCCGAACCCGCGCACCTGGCGCGACGCGTCGCCAGGTGCTGGCCCTGGCCGGGACGAGCATGGCGGCGGCGACCACGCCGGGCTCGGCCAAGGGCGCCGCGACCACCCGACCTTGCGGATCTGGCTCCGAACAGGAGTGTGGTCTGGGTGCGAACGACTGGCGTTACGCCCGCTACGCCTGGAGCCTGATGAAGCTCTATTTCCTCTACGGCGCCAGCGCCTGGACCTACTGGAACATGGTCATGCCGACCGGCGGCATGAGCGGCTGGGGCGGGCCGCAGAACTCGCTGGTGACGGTCGCCCCCAAGACTCGCGCCTATCGCCTGAACTACGAGTTCCATCTGCTGAGGCGCCTGAGCGCATTCGTGGAGCCCGGCGCAGGCCTTATCCCGACCGACAGTTTCTTCTGGCGCACGGGCGCTGCTAGAAGCCTTTCGCGCCAACTTCTTCGAGGGTGTTGGCGAAACCCAAGGCGCGCATGCGGGCTCTGAGCGACGATAGGCGTGGGGGCGCCAGGCCGGGTGTCCGCGCCAGCAGGGCGACGAACTTGCCGTCTGAGGTGCTGGCGATCATCCAGCCGTAGTCGTCGCCGTGGTCGATCACCCAGTACTGGCGGCGGATCAACCCGCCGAAGAAGCTGGCCTCGAACTTGGCGTTGGTGGCCGGATCGACGATCCGGGCGGCGGTGTCGACATGGCGGGCGGGGCCGTCCCGATCGCCGAGGTGGCAGACCTGGTCGATGTCGAAGGCTCCATTGGCCTTGCGGCTCCAGACCTGATGAGCGGCGTGGCAGTTCTTCTGTCGGTTGTTGGGGGTGCGGAGGATCTCGTACCAGCGGCCCATGAAGCGGTCGATGTCGACGGACCGCCGGGGTTCGGGCGCGGTCTCGGCGCGGACGGGCGTCGCCGAGGCGATCATGGCGGAAAGGGCCAGGACGAGAACCGGAACACGTTGGCGCATGGTCATTGGCCTCGCACGATGGCCGCGCCGGATGTGATCGGGCGGTCGGGGGCGGGAGGGCGCGGGCGAAAGCCCACCCCCTTGGCGAAGATCTTCAGGGCTTCCCAGTGGATCGCGGCCATCACGCCGAAGCTGAGAAGGGGATGGCGCAGCCAGGCCGACAGCAGGCCCGCGTCGGTGAGCGGCGACCGGCGACCGGCGAAACCCGCGCTGAGCAGCAGGCCCTCCGCGTCGTGGACGTCGATCAGCACACGAACCTCGTCGCCGGGCGGGGCGACGGTGAAGCGGTAGGTCAGGTCCATGTCCATGAACGGCGAGACGTAGAAGCGCTTGGGCGCGGTCTGGCGCACGACACCGCCATCGTCTTCGGGCGTGGCGATCAGGTAGCCATGGCGCTGGCCGAAGGTGTTGCGCACCTCATACAGGATCGCGCTCAGCCCGCCGTCGCGGTCATGGCAGAAATAGAGGCTGAGCGGATTGAAGCCGTAGCCCAGGATGCGCGGCATGCAGAGCAGTTGCACTGGCCCGCCGCCTGCGATCCCCGCTTCGGCCAGGCGTTCGGCGACGTAGGCGCGCAGGTCGCCGCCTCGGCGGTCGCCATGGTCGGCGGCGTCGAACGAGATCAGTCCCCGGCGACCGGCGCGCAGGATCCGCGAGCGGCCCAGCAGGTCCGGCAACGCGTCCAGGTCTAGCAGCAGCATGAAGATCCGGTAGCGCAGGGCGTGCTGGCGAGGGCGCGAACGCTTGTGGAAGACAGGCCCCGAATAGATGGCCGACCCGGTCATCACGCCGCCCGCGCCGCGGTCTCGACGTCGAGGACGATGCGGCCGCTCTCGTTGGCGACCGTCCAGGGACGTCGCACGCCGCCCAGCTGCTCGGCCACGGCCAGACCCGACTGCAGGCCATCCTCGTGGAAGCCCGCGCCGAAATAGGCGCCGCAGAACCAGGTGCGGCGCGCGCCCTGCAGTGACCACAGGGACTTCTGGGCCGTCAGGGCGGCGGCGTCGAAGTGGGGGTGGTCGTAGGCCTGGACACGATAGGTGAGGGCGGGATCGGGTTCGATGTGCGGGTTCAGGGTGACGAACAGCGGCGGCGTTCGGGCCAGGCCCTGCAGGTGGTTCATCCAGTAGGTCACGCAGCCGCCGGCCGGGTCGTCGCGCCGGCCCAGATGGTTCCAGCTGGCCCAAGCCAGGCGACGGCGGGGCATCAGCCTAGGATCGCTATGCAACACCGCGGTGTTGGGCGTGTAGCGGAAGGCGCCCAGCAGGACCTGCTCGTCCCCTGAGGCTTCGTCCAGCATGGCCAGGGCGCGAGGGGCGTGGGCGGCGATCACCACCTGATCGAAGGTCTCGCATCCGCCGGCGGTGTCCTCGACCACGACATGGTCCGGCAGGCGTCGCACGCGGGCAACGGGCGCGTTCTGACGGACGCGGCCGGCGAACGCCTTGGTCAGGGCCTCGACATAGACCCGGCTGCCGCCGTCCACCGTGCGCCAGCCGCGCCGACCGATGAAGCGCAGCAGATCGTGGTTGTCGAAGAAGCGGATGAAGGCCGCCGCCGGATGGTCGCCGACGCCTTCGATGCTGGCCGACCAGATGGCCGCCGCCATCGGCATGAGGTGGTCCTGGCTGAGGGCCGCGCCATAGCCGTGGTCGCGCAGGTACTGGCTGAGCGACACCACCGGATCCAGCGTCGCCAGATGTCCCGGCGCGGTGCGGTAGAAGCGGTTGAGATCGCGCAGCATCGACCAGAAGCGGGGGCGAAGCACCACGCCCGGCTGGGCGAACAGCGAGGCCAGGCTCTTGCTGCCATACTCCAGCTCGCCGTCGTCCAGGGAGACGGCCAGCGACATGTCGGCCGGCTTGGTCGGCACGTCGAGGTGCGAAAACAGCGCCGTCAGGTTGGGATAGTTGACCTCGTTATAGACGATGAAGCCGGTGTCTACGGCGACGCCGGCCGCCTCGACCGTGTTGGCGTGACCGCCCAGGCGGCCCTCGGCCTCGTACAGAGTCACATCATGCCGGGCGCTCAGCAGCCAGGCGCAGGAGAGGCCCGAGATCCCCGCGCCGATCACCGCGATGCGGGAGCGTGGCGCGGGTGAGGTGGCGGTCGAGACGCTGTGCGGCATCGCGCGGGCTCCGGCTTTTCAAGGCGCGCAGCACCGCGCCGTCCAGGGCAGCTACGAGCGCGACCGATTTTCGGATGCGCGCCGCATCCGTCGTCGGCGCGTCGCCGTAGCTCTTTTCGCCTACACTCGAGCAAGGACGCCGCGCATGAGCCTTCTGGCCGCCTCGATCAACCGGCTGCAGGATGCGCCGTTTCCGGATTTCGTCGCCCGACCGGCGATCGCCGCCCTGGTCGCCAATGCCCGCCGCCAGCTGGCGGATACGCCCGCCGACGCGGAGGCCCGTTTCGCGGCCCACATGGCCGCGCGCCCCTTGGCCGAGCACGTCGAGGCCGCCAACACCCAGCACTACGAGTTGCCGCCGCGTTTCTTCGAACTCGTGCTGGGCCCGCGCCTGAAATATTCCAGCGCCTATTACGAGACCCCCGACACGACGCTGGCGGCCGCCGAGGACGCCGCGCTGCTGCGCACCTGCCAGCATGCCGACCTGGCCGACGGGCAATCGATATTGGAGCTGGGCTGCGGCTGGGGCTCGCTGTCGCTCTGGATGGCTTGCGCCTATCCCAGTTCGCGGATCACGGCGGTGTCAAACTCGCGCGGCCAGAAGGCCTTCATCGATCGGGAGGCGCGGGCGATGGGCCTGAGCAACCTGACGGTCGTCACCGCCGACATGAACGACTTCCAGACCAGCGCGTCCTTCGATCGCATCGTCTCGGTCGAGATGTTCGAGCACATGGCCAACTGGCGGGCCCTGCTGACGCGGATGCGCGGCTGGCTGACGTCCGAGGGGCGGGCGTTCATCCACGTCTTCTCGCACCGCAGCGCGCCGTACCGGTTCGAGGTCGAGGACCGCTCGGACTTCATCGCCCAGCACTTCTTCACCGGCGGGTTGATGCCCAGTCACGGCCTGATGCGGCAGTATCCCGACCTGTTCGAAGTCGAGGTCGACTGGCGGTGGAGCGGCGAGCACTACGCGCGCACCGCCAATGACTGGTTGGCCAATTTCGACCGCCACGAGGACGAGATCATGGGGCTGATGCGCGAGGTCTACGGGGCGGACGCCCGTCTGTGGGCCCGCCGCTGGCGGCGCTTCTTCCTGGCCACCGCCGGCTTGTTCGGCGATCGCGGCGGCGCTGAATGGGGCGTCAGCCACTACCGTCTCGCGCCGGTCTGAGGAGAAAACGATGTCCTATGTCGCCGCCTATATAAGCGGGATGCTTGTCTTCGTGGGCCTGGACGCCGTCTGGCTGACGGTAATGGGCAATCGGCTCTATCGGCCGGTGCTGGGTGATCTGCTGGCGGCCAAGCCCAATGCGCTCGCCGCGATCGCCTTCTATCTCATCTACGGCCTGGGCCTGACGATCCTGGCGATCGGCCCGGGGCTGAAGGAGGGTTCAAGCGGACGCGCGGCCATGAACGGCGCCGTCCTCGGGCTTGTCGCCTACGCCACCTACGACTTGACCAACCAGGCGACCTTGCGGGTCTGGTCGACGCGCCTGACCTTGGCCGACATCGCTTGGGGCACGGCGCTGACCGCCCTGGCGGCGTTCGCGGGCTGGCATGGCGCGCGCTGGATCGCGCGGTGACGGTTGCGTGTGTTCCGCCGCCGTGTTGCCATGAGCCGACCTGAGTGAGCCCGTCGCCGACCCATGACACCCGATTCCGGCCGCCAGGCCTTGCAAGACGCCTTGGGGCGCGTGGCCGCTGGCGACAGCGTGGCCCTGAAACAAGTCTACGACGCCACGTCCGCGAAGCTTTTCGGCGTGTGCCTTCGTATCTTGAATGACAGGAGCGAGGCCGAGGACGTGCTGCAAGAGGTCTACACCACCGTCTGGGCCAAGGCTGGCCAGTTCGAGGCGGGCAGGGCCAGTCCGATCACCTGGCTGGCGGCGCTGGCGCGCAATCGCGCCATCGATCGCCTGCGTCAGGTCGGGCGGCGGTCGTTCAGTCCGATCGACGACGCCGAGGCCGTTCCTGACGAGGGCGCCTCGGCCTTCGATCAGCTGTCGGCCAGCCAGGAGGCCCTTCGCCTCGACGGCTGCCTGTCGCAGCTGGAGGAGGCGCAGCAGAAGGCCGTTCGCGTCGCCTTCTTCGAGGGGCTCACCTATGAGGAGGTCGCGACCGCCTTCGCGGTGCCGCTTGGCACCATGAAGAGCTGGATCCGGCGCTCCCTGCAGAAGCTGAAGGCTTGTCTGGAAGCATGAGCACGCCCGACCTTTCCCCCGATGACCTGATCGCCGCCGAATATGTGCTGGGAGTCCTGACCGCGTCCGAGCGCGCCGAGGTCGAGCAGCGGATGGCGTCCGAACCCGCCTTGAAGGCCGAGGTGGCCGCCTGGGAGGCGCGCCTGACGCCGCTGATCGAGGCGGTGCCTCCGGAAACGCCGCCGGCCGTGGTCTGGCGCCGGATCGCCGCCCAGGTCGGCCTGCCGCCCGCGCCGCGCCGCCAGCGAGACTTGTGGAACAGCCTGGGCTTCTGGCGCGGGGCCGCCGGAACGGCCGGCTTGGCCGCCGCGGCCAGCGTCGCCGCCCTGGTCCTGACGCCACGCGTGGCGCCGCCGGTCGCGACCCCGCCGATCGCTTCGAACCAGGCCGATTTGACCTCCGTCGCGCTGCTGAAGCCCGAAGCCGGTCCGGCGGCCTTCGCCGTCGCCTACGACCGTCAACGTCAGGTGCTGATCATCACGCCGGTCTCGGCCGAGGGGCGTGTCGACCGGTCGCTGCAGCTGTGGCTGATGCCGGATGGCACGCCGCCGGTGTCGCTGGGCCTGCTGGATCCCAGCAAGCCATTGGTGCTGCGGGTGGATCAACTGGCCGGACCCGAGGGGCCGCGGGCGACGCTCGGCGTGTCGCTCGAGCCGCTGGGCGGCGCGCCGGGCGGCCAACCGACCGGCCCCGTGGTGGCGACGGGACGTTTGGCGCCGGTCTAGGCATCCATTCGGCCCGTTCATGCGTAGCTGAAATCGAACCTGAACAAGAAGGTCCGATCACGACATGAGCGATATCTCCCTGCAGGTCCGCGCCGCGGGCGCACCCAGGCTCCCGGCGGTGTTCGAGCTGGTGGTGAGGCTGCTGGCGGCTGACTGGACCTGGGGCGAGTTGACGGTCGTGGCGCCGAACGGCGCGCGCCGATGCCTGACCGGCCGTCAGCCCGGCCCGGCGGCGACCCTCGTGGTCCGCGACGCCCGCTTCGCGGGTCGGGTCCTGGCCAATGGCGACATCGGTTTCGCCGAGGGTTTCATGGCCGGGGAGTGGGACAGCCCGGATCTGGCCGCCCTTCTGGAGGTCCTGGTCCGCAACTACGATCACATCCGCCGGCTGTTCGACGGCGGCTGGCCGATGAAGGCGGCCAACTGGATCTTCCACCGGCTGCGGCCCAACGACAAGGCGGGCGCGCGGCGGAACATCCACGCCCACTACGATCTGGGCAACGCGTTCTACGAAGCCTGGCTCGACGAGACGATGACTTACTCGTCCGCCCGGTTCGAACACGCCGGGCAGTCGCTGGAGGCCGCCCAGCGCGCCAAGTACGCCGCGCTCGCGCGCTTGATGGACCTGCGGGCCGGTCATTCGGTCGTGGAGATCGGCTGTGGCTGGGGCGGCTTCGCGCTGTTCGCCGCGGGCGAGGTGGGCGCCAAGGTGACCGGCGTGACGATCTCGCGCGAACAGCATGACTTCGCCCGCCGCCGGGTGTTCGAGGCCGGCCTGGCCGAGCGGGTCGACATCCAGCTTCGTGACTATCGCGATCTCGACGGGCAGTTCGACCGGCTGGCCTCGATCGAGATGTTCGAGGCGGTCGGGCGCGCCTACTGGGGCGTCTATTTCGACAAGGTCCGCAGCCTTCTGAAGCCTGGTGGCAAGGCTGGCTTGCAGGTCATCACCATCCAGGACGCGCTGTTCGAAGACTACGAAGCCCGGACCGACTTTATCCAGCGCTACGTGTTCCCGGGCGGCTCCCTGCCATCGGAAGCTCGCCTGGCGCCGCTGATCGCCGAGCGTGGTTTGCGCTGGGGCCAGACGGAGCGCTTCGGCGCTGACTACGCCGCCACCCTGGCTCACTGGACGCGCCGCTTCGAGTCCGCCTACGAGGCCATCGCGCAAACCGACTCGCGGTTCGACGCCCGGTTCGGTCGGTTGTGGCGGTTCTATCTCGCCTATTGCGAGGCCGGCTTTCGATCAGGTCGAACCGATGTCGTCCAGATGAGCATCGACCGGGGCGCGTAGGGGCGAGGTCCAAGCGGCGACCGGCGGCGGGGGCAAACTGTCACAAAGCCATGCTAGGCGCCGGCTATGCCTAGCATGGTTCGTCAGCGTCACAGCGTGCGAGCGGCGGCGGGAGCGGGACGATGACCGACCTGACCAGCCTGCGCGCCCAGCGGCGCGACCTCTACCAGTTCATCGTCCGCCGCACGCGCGACCCGGCGGCGGCGGAGGATCTGGTGCAGGAGACGTTCGAGCGTCTTCTGGCCTATGAGCGCGCCCGCACGATCGTCGACCGGGCCGCTCTCGGCTATCGCATCGCGCTGAACTTGGTTCGCGACCACTTCCGGCGCGCCCAACGGCGACCGGTCGAAGAACTGCACGACGAGATCCCGTGCGAGGCCCCGGCCGCGGAGCAGATCCTGATGCATCGCCAAAAGGTCGAGGTCTTCGGCAAGGTCCTCGACTCCATGCCGCCCCTGCGCCGTGAGGTGTTCATCCGTCGTCAGTTGCACGGCCAGGCATATCGGGAGATCGCCGAAGCGCTCAGCCTCAGTGAGACGGCGGCCGAAAAGCACGTGGTCCGCGCGCTGGAGCAGGTGCGTCGTGAAGTCGCCAAGGCCGAGCGTCGCACCGTCGGAGGCCGCCGATGAGCCGCCTTCGCCAGCAGGCCGCCCGCTGGGCCGCCCGTCACCGCGACGTCGACCCGCGCGAGGCCGCCGCCTTCGAGGCGTGGAAGTCGGCGGACACCGCCCACGCGGAGGCCTTCGACCAGGTCTGGCGCACCAGCCAGGACCCGGCCCTGGCCGAGGCCATGCGGTTGAGCGAGCAGCGCCGGGCGGTCCGTCCCCGCCGCGCGGGACCGATCGCGGCCCTGGCCGGCAGCTTGGTCGCCGCGAGCCTGGCGGTGGTCTTCGCCTGGCCGCAGCTGCAGTTGATGACGGTCGCGCCGATCCCGCTGGAAACCGCGCCGGGTCAGCATCGCGATGTCACCCTGGCCGACGGCACCCATGTCACCTTGGACGGGGCCACGCGGCTGGAGGTGCGACTGGGCGCTCGGCGGCGCCAGGTCGAACTGGTGCGCGGCGAAGCCTTCTTCGATGTCGCCCACGACACCCGGCGGCCGTTCCTGGTCAAGGCCGACGCCGGCTCGGCCCGCGTGCTGGGCACGGCCTTCGATCTCGAGCGCGCCGATGGTCGGCTGGAGCTGTCGGTGCATCGCGGCCGTGTGCGCCTGGCCCCGAGCGGTCTGATCCACCGCACCGTCGAGCTGACCGTCGGCCAGCGCGCCTTCGCCAAGGAAGGCCGGCTGTCGGCCGTCAAGGCGTTCGACCCGGCCGCCGAGGACTGGCGTTCGGGCTGGCTGGAGACCGACGGCCTGACGCTCGAGCGGCTGGTCGAGCGGCTAAACCGGGCCTCGCCGACGCGGATCGTCATCGCCGACCACGCCTTGGGACGCCAGCGCGTGGCCGGCCGTTTCCGCCTCGACCAACCCAAGGCCCTGGTCGAGAACCTGGCCCTGATGCACGGCTTCGAAGTTCGTCAGACATCGGACGGCTTGGTGCTGGATCGCTGACGGCGTCGCCGAAACTTCACAAATATCCCTGTCCTGGAAAGGCGGCCGCCGGCGTCTTCCCGCCGAAGCGCGACGTGGACGCCGCGCGAAATCGGGGATGACATCATGACTGCGAAGACCTGGATGTGGTGGAGCACGGCCTCGGCCGCCGCCCTGCTGGTCGCGACCTCGGCCGTGGCCGCGCCGCCGGAGAAGCCGACCCTGGCCATCCCCGCCGGTGACCTGGCCTCGGCCCTGCCGAGCTTCTCGCGCGCCACGGGCCTGCAGGTCCTGGCCGACCCGGCCCTGCTGAACGGCAAGCACACGGAGGGCGTTCGCGGCCAGTTCGACGCCGAGCGCGGCCTGGCTCAGCTGCTGCGCGGCACCGGCCTGACCTTCGTGCGCAACGGCGGCGCGGCGATCCTGCGCCCGGCCGCCCAGAAGGTCTCGACCGCGCCGCGCCCGGTCGCCGCCGCCGCCGCGCCCCGCACCGACGCCGGCCCAGCCCAGCCCGAAGAGCCGGCCACGGTCGAGGAAGTGGTCGTCACGGGCGGCTTCGCCAACTCGCTGGCCCGCGCCCTAGCCGACAAGCGCAAGGCCGCCAACGTCGTCGACGCCATCTCGGCCGAGGACATCGGCAAGTTTCCGTCCAACAACATCGCCGAAGCCCTGCAGCGCGTGCCCGGCGTGGCCATTACCCGCGATCGCGGCGAGGGCCTGTTCATCCGCGTCCGGGGACTTGGTCCCAACTTCCAGGTTGTGACCCTGAACGGCCGCAGCGCCGCGGTGAACGAGAACATGCGCGACAGCGGCCAGAGCGGCCGTCAGTTCCGCTTCGACACCCTGCCGTCAGAACTGGTCGCCGGCGTCGAGGTCAACAAGACCCCGCTGGCCTCGACCGACGAAGGCGCGATCGGCGGCGTGGTGGACATCAAGACCTTCCGCCCGCTGGACCTGGGCCGGACCACCCTGGCCCTGTCGGCCACCGCCAGCCGCCCGGAACTGGCCGGCGCGACCGACCCTCGAGTGTCGGGCCTGGCCAGCTGGACCAACGCCGCCGGCACGTTCGGGCTGCTGGCCGCGGCGGTCTACGACCAACGCACCCTGCGCCAGGACCGCATCACCGGCGTGGGCTGGAGCTATTCGGACCCGACTACGACCCTCGGCAAGACGTTGATCGCCCAGGGGATCAACCTCTATCCGAACGCGATCCGTCCGACGCTGGAGCGCGAGGACCGGGAGCGTAAGGGTCTGGTGCTGTCGGCCCAGTACCGCCCCAGCGAAGAGACCGAGATCACGCTGGACGCCAGCTATACCAAGCTGGACGACCACTATGACGAGCTGACCTATTCGGCCGACCAGACGGCCTCGACCCTGGTCGCGGGCTCGGCGGTCGTCCGGGAAGGGGTCCTGGTCGGCGGCACGGTGACCTCGACCTCGCAGATCGGGCGCGAGGTCAGCGACCTGGCGCACGACAACCTGATGGTCGCGGGCCGGATCCGCCAAAAACTGGAGGATTGGATCCTGACCGCGGACTTGGCTTATGCCCGGGCCTTTTCGGAGACCTCCAAGCCGATCACCCGCACGCGCCTGCAAGGCGCGATCGGCCAGACGACGTTCACGATGACGCGGGCCGGAGACGCCGTTCCGAGCGTCAAGCTGCTGACCACCGACTTCAACAACCCGTCGCTGCTGCCGTTCCGGCGCATCGAATGGCGTGTCAACGACGCGACGGACGACGAGACCGCCTTGCAGTTCGACGCCGAGCGTCCGGTCGCCTGGGGACCGGTCAGCCGCGTCCAGTTCGGCGTGAAATACCGAGAGCGTTCGCGTAGCTACAACCGCGCGGACATCAACTACACCACCAACCTGGCGGGAAAGTTCTTCGGGGCTGAGTACTTCGACGCGTTCCCCGTCAGCGATTTCCTGGGCGATGTCGACGGAACCCTGCCCACGACCTGGGCCATGCCCGATCCGGCCGCGTTCTGGACCCTGGCCGACAAGTCTCAGAAGGGCACGCAGCGCGCCGACCAGCGCAACTCCTACCACGTCTCCGAGGACATCGCGGCGGGCTATGGCCTAGCCGACCTCGACACCAGCCTGTTTGGCGCGCCGTTGCGCGGGCAGGTGGGCGTTCGCGTGGCCAACACCAAGCAGGTCTCCGCCGGCCATGCCGACAACGGCTCGGCGGCGCTGCCGGTCCGCTACGTGAAGACCTATACCGACGTCCTGCCGACGGCCAACTTCACCCTGGAGCTGTCGAACACCCTGCAGGCCCGCGTCGCCGCTGCCAAGGTGATCACCCGGCCGTCGCTGGCCGACCTGGCCCCGCGCCTGACGCTCAACTCCTCGGGCGTGCAGCTGACCGCGGTGGGCGGCAATCCTCAGCTGCAGCCGTTCGAGGCCTGGCAGTACGACGCGACGCTGGAGTGGTACTTCGCCCCGGGCAGCGCCTTGATCGCCGGCGCCTTCTACAAGGACATCACCAGCTTCGTTTATAGCCAGACGACGAACATCGTGGTCGACGGCCTCACCTACCAGCTGACCTCGCCGACCAACGGCGGCCAAGCCAGCATCAAGGGCGTGGAACTGGCCTATCAGCACCTGTTCAAGGGTCTGCCGGCGCCGTTCGACGGCCTCGGTTTCCTGGCCAACTACACCTACACCGACACCGAGGCGACCTATTCGCCGACGCTGAAGGACGCGATGGTCAACGTCGCCAAGAACAGCTTCAACCTGACGGGCTTCTACGAGAAGGGGCCGTTCGCGGCCCGGGCCAGCTACAGCTGGATAGACGACGTGCTGCAGGACGTGGGCGGCGCGGGTCTGTCGGCCTTGAACGACAAGGCGTTCGGCTCGCTGGACGCCAGCGTCAGCTACAAGGTCACGCCACAGATCACCGCCGTGATCGAGGGGCAGAACCTGACCAAGGCGGCCCAGTGGCAGTTCGTGAAGGGCGGCTGGTTCGGCGGCTACACCCAGTACGGCCGCACCTTGAGCTTTGGTGTCCGGGCGAAGTTCTAACGGTCGTATTGATCCTCTAGTGTGACCCGCGCGGCATCGCGCGGGTCGCCTTCTTGCTGGAATACCCCATGCGCAAGCTTCTTCCCTACGCGGCGGCCCTGGCCGTCTTCGGCCAGGTCGCGGGGAGCACGCCGACCGCATTCGCCCACCCTGGTCACGCGGTCCAACCGGTCGGGCCAAAGCAGGGCCGCGCGCGCGCGGTCAAGCCGTCGGAGCGGCGATGGCTGGCGGGGGATCACCATGTCCACAGCTGGTTCAGCGTCTCGGTGAAGCCGTCACCGGAACCCGGCCAGCCGCCCGTGCTGGTCAAGGCCGGTGACGCCAGCAATCCCATCGTCGTCAATGGGCGCATGGCCGCCAAGCACGGCCTGGCCTGGATGGTCGCCACCGACCACGGCGGGCCAAACCATTCCAAGCTGAACCGCAACGAGGCCTATCCGGAATTGCTGCGCTCGCGCCGCGAGACGCCTGGCGTGCTGCAGTTCTGGGGCATGGAGCTGGATACGCCGGCGGCGGAGCATTCCAGCCTCATCCTGCTGCGGTCGCCGGCTGAACGCGACGCGCTGTTCGGCATCGAGCGCCGCTACAATCGACGTGAGCCCTGGCCCGCCGATCCCGCCCGCGACCAGGAGGCCTTCATGCTGGACGCCCTGCGCCACATGCAGGCCTTGCCCCAACCGCCGGTGGTGATCGCCAACCATCCCTCGCGCACCGCCACGGCGACGGGGCGCTATGGCTTGGTCTCGCCGTCGGAACTTCGCGCCTGGAACGACACCGCGCCCGAGGTCGCCGTAGGCATGGAGGGCGCGCCGGGCCACCAGGCCGCCAGCCTCAAGCCGGATGGGACGATCGATCCCAAGGGCGACCGGGGCGGCTATTCGCGCGCGCCGACCCTGGGCGGCTTCGACCAGATGACCGCGCGCCTGGGCGGCTTCTGGGACTCGATGCTGGGCGAGGGGCGACGCTGGTGGATCACCTCGACCTCGGACTCGCACCGCCACTACACCGACGGCGGCGCCGACTTCTGGCCCGGCGAATATTCCAAGACCTATGTGAAGGCCGCCCGGACCTATGACGACGTGCTGGACGGCCTGCGCAACGGCCGGGTGTTCGTGACGCTCGGCGACCTGGTCTCGGAGGTCGACGTCACGGCCATCACTGCCGACGGCGCCCGCAAGGCCGAGATCGGCGGCCAGCTGACGGTTCCCGCCGGCGCCGATGTGACCGTGGTCATCCGGGTGCGCGATCCGGCCGGCGAGAACTTCGGCGGCTTCTCGCCAGCAGTCGCGCGCATCGACCTGATCCAGGGCGAGGTCGTCGGTCCGGCGAGTGACCAGACCCTGGACGTCAACCCCACCACCCGGGTGGTGCGCAGCTTCACGCCGGCGACCTGGACGCGCGAAGGGGAGGTGCTGTCCATGGTCCACGTCTTCAAGGACATCCGGACGGCCAGCTACATTCGCGTGCGCGGCACGAGTGGCGCGGAGCTCGAGCCCCAGCCCGATCCGCTCGGTGAAGACCCCTGGTCGGACCTGTGGTTCTACGCCAATCCGGTCTTTCTCTCGGTGAAGGCCGGCGCGTAGGTCTGGCAATCGTCTGGGTTCTTTGAGCGCCCACGGCATGGTGGCGCCTGCACCGATGCCCGGATCCGCGGCGGCCATGGCCGCGCAGAACCGCCACGCGTTTGGAGCGATCACCGAGATTTCGGCAGGGGATCCCACGAGCGCCTTCCCTGCACTGGCGCGGTCGGCGCCGCCTGGCCGAAAATCAGGCACGCGGGTGCTATATTCAAGGCGCTACCCCAAATTGCACTTGCCTGAACAGAATCCACAATGCAAAGGTTAATGGACTTGTCGGGGGAGTAGTCGACAAGCCTCAAGTACATGGTGTCGCTGGTGGCTCGACCATCGGCCTTTCGTATCCTCGCGTATCGCCGAGGTGGACGAGCATTCGTGCGCTCGCATAGTGCGGAATACTGCTGCGTGGCAGCTTTTGGCTGAGGGTTTCACCGCTCGGCGCTGGATCTTCATGCCTCGGCGTTTGCCTTCAATTCGCCGCTGATCGGACCTGAGGGGTGGGGACATGTCGGATCCGCAGATCGCCTTCATCGTCGTCCGCGCCGGCGCCAGGGAGGCCGGCGGTCCCTATGAGGCGGTCGTCATAGGTGCGGCCGGTCAGGCCGGCGACATATGGCGCTACGCGCGCTTCCCGCTCGACGACCTCGACCGGCTTCTCCGCGACCTTGGCGATGGCAAGGCGGTCCCGCATCCGCTCGCGGATAGGACCGACGCCAAGGTCGCCGAGGCGCTCAAGACCTATGGCGTCATCGCCCATGATTTCGGCGGTGGCGCCGACGCCCCGTTCATGCTGCGTGACGTGGTGCGCTGCACGTTCTACCGCTACGGCCACGACGCGGTTGACCATCAGATTTCGCGCCAAACGCGCGCGCCCGACACGCCCGGCGGGCCGAAGCCGGACGCCGAAGCCACCAAGCCGCTGGCGGTGTTCGATACCTGTCGATGGGCTCAGTCGGACGGCGACGCCAGCCCCGGACCGCCGTCCGATCCGGCGCAAGAGCCTCTCTGGCTGGGGTCGCGTCTCCTGATCACGCCTAAACCGGGCATGCCAGCGGAGATCACCGGCTTTGAGCTTCATCTCCAGGTCCGCACGCTGATCGGCGCTCACAGGCTGTTTAGCCATCGGCCCGACGCGCTCGACGCGCGCGCGTTGTTGACGATGAAGGCCCAGCAGGGGGGCGCGAGGAAATCCTCCAGTCTTTGGGATAGCCGCACGCTCGGTCCCAATCCCATTCCCATTCCTAATCCAAGCCCCAATCCCGCGCGCGGGGCGCTCTACGACCTGCTCCGCGTCGGGATCACCGTCGGAGCCTACGTCAATGCCGGCGAGACCCGGCGGCGCACCAAGGAATGGAAAGGGGAGGATCTCGGGTTCCTGGGGCGCAAGACTGCCGAGCGGCTGACCTGGGAGGTCGGAAACGCCGACGACGTCGCCTGGCCGCCCGGTCTCGTACCCTGGGCCGAGACCAAGGCGGACCTGCCGGCCTTGGCGGCGATCAAGGGTGAATTTGGTCTTCGAGCCGCCGCGCTCGACGGGAAAGAAGTCGTCAGCCTGATCGCCCGCTACGAACTCACCATTTCCAACACCCTGACGGGGCTGGGTAAGGCGGCCGAGGCGATCCTGCCGCTTTCGATCAAGAGCCTGGGCGAGGGCGAGGACACCCCGCTCATTGTTTCTCAAGAGCAGCGGGCCATCGCCGTCGACTGGACGCTCTCTCCACCCGCGACGGTGCGCTGGCTGCTCGCGGTGCGGACCGATCGCGTCAAGCGGTCTGACAAAGGCGGGCGGATCACCGCGGGCGTCGTCGAGCAGGTCACCGAGCTCTCTGACCGCTTGGCTGGGGACCTCAGGGGGGTGCGCGACGCCGCGCCGCTGAGCCTGGCGCCCCGGCTAACCAAGGCGGACAAGGCCTGGCCCTGGCACGCGGTCGGCTTCCTCATTGACCAGCGGCCGCGCAGCCGTCTTCTGCTCACCGCAGACGACTGGCACAATTCCAACCTCAAGGAGCGACTGGCGCGGCTCAAGCGCCGCTTCTGCGCGGAATTCTCAACCAGCCTGCTGACGTTCGAGCCGCGGGCCGTTGACGACTATTGGAAGGCTTCAGAAAAAGAGACCGCCCAAACCCTTGCCGCCAAGGTGGAATTCCCAAGGCTGCGGCTGGCGGACGATACGTGGCCGAAAGGCGCGGCCGAATTGTCGGCCTACGGCCGCATCGGCGCTGACGCGGCCAAGCCTTCATACAGTTCGGCCAAGCCGCTATTTCAGCCGGCGATCGCCGACGTAGCCAATCTCGAGGACGCGCCAATCGGGACGCTCTTCGGCCTCACCGTGAGCCTGCAAGCCGAGCGAGACGCCACTCTCGACTTCGACGTCGGCGCGCTCAGCTTCAGCCTCCAGCGAGGACCAGCCATTGGGAAGGCATCCGACTGGCAGGGATTGGTCCACATCCGACCTATGCGGCGTCAGAACGATCCTAGCGATGATCGGCTGTCACACGCCCTGGACGTGGCGATCCTTTTGCCGGTCGAGGCGGTATCCCCGGCCGGAGAGGACGATCTACTAGAGGCCCAACGCATCACAGCCCTGGACCGCATCGAGGGTCTGAGAGATCAGAGCGCCCCTTCTCCGGACGCCCCCTTGTTCCTACCAATGGGCCGCGCCGACCCCAGCGGCGCGATCTACAAGCTCGTGGCGCGTGAGACAGTCACCCGCGCAGCCAACCATACGGTTACGCTCGCGCTCGAGGCCACCCCGGTCGAAAGCCAAACCTTGCCGGGCGAGCCGCTCACGCCCCCGGTCGTTGAAAAGGACCGCCAGGTCCTGGTGATCGACCCATCGCCCTTCCGCGTCGCCTTGGTGGAATACACCGAACCTTCCAAGACGGCCTCGAACGAAAACAATCAGGTGGCGGTCTGGAACGCCGCCGGGGAGGGGGGGCTGTCGTGGCGGATCGCCGACGAGAGCCAGACCGTCAGGATCGCCTTGCCGCCACAGGTTATCGGCGAGGCAATGGAGAAGAATCCGGCGGCGGAACCGGGCGCGCCGCTGTCCGGACGGCCGCCCGATATCCAGCCCGGCCGGCCGGCCGCCGCCCGCTTCGGGAGCGCCACGCGCCTCGACTTCGACCCGACCTACTTCGACACCCGCTTTCGCGAGCCCGGCTGGAACCTCTCGCGCATCCTCGGCTTCGCCGGTCAGCGCGCGCCAGGCGCGCGCCTGCGTGATCTGCGGCTGGAGCTGATCTATGGCATGATCACACGCGTCACCCCGCGCGAGCCGGTCTTCGTCACAGAGATCAGCGGCGCGATCGGCGTTCCGGCCCCGCCGCTCAAGGAGGCCGTCGCCTCCGATCGCGCCGCCTATCCGGACTATCTGCGGCTCGCCAACCGCATGCTCCGCATCGAGCAAAGCCGTGTCGCGGTAGAGAAGCTGTGGCGTGACACGCCCGACGAGCTCCTGAGCCTGGACGTGGGGGTGCGTTTCGAACTGCGGCGCAGGACGGCGGAAGGCGGTCCGCTGACACCGCTTCGCTGGCCCGCGCCCGGCGCCTTGCCGCGCGATGCGACCCCGGAACTAACCGAGACCTTCTCCACCGGCGCTGACGACCTGGAAAGCTTCCCCGGCGGGGTCGCCTGGGCGTTCGAGAGCCCCAATATCCTGATGTCGGTTTATGGCGTCCCGGTGGCCGATGGCGGACGCGTACAGGGAATCCACCTCTCGGCCCTGGGCGGCTGGGGTGGGCAACGCGCGCTATTCGACGAGAAGAGGACCACCATCGAGACGGAGACCGCCCAGGGACGTGTCCATCGCTACGCGCTCGAGCGCATCGGACGCATCGGCGGCCTTTGGCACCGGGCCAAGCATGTGATCGTCTTTGAACGAACTGTGGTCCCCTCAGCCCAGTTCTATAACGGCCCACCGATCGGAAAAGAGCAGGACGCCCATGTCGGGCGGCCGATCCTGCGCAAGGTCGAGGAGTATGTCGAACTACTCGAGCCAACCCGGCGCTATCCCGAGGATGGCGCGTCCGTGGCGGCGGCCGGTTGCCTGGTCGGCGCCGAGTTCAGGTCCCGCCGTATCCGCGTCGACAGCCGGTGGGGCGCCGACGTGCGCCGCGAGGGCTGGAAGGTGCCTCTCTGGGACAAGGCGTTCGCCGACCTCGAACCCCTTCCGCCCAATAACCCCGACTCGCCCGCGCTGATCTACCCAAAGCCCCAAATCCGGTTGATCATGGCGGCCGAAGGCGGTGGCGAGGTCGGCCTTGAGGTCGATGAACCCGAAAAGCTCGTCTTCTACACCTCGGTCGTCCGTGGCGAGAGCGGCGACGACACGGATACGTGGCGTCCCGTCCGAGACGTCGACTTTATCGATCTCCCGCCGCCGACGGCCGCAAAGATCAAGCCGCGGTCGCAGGACCTGACCGACGCGACCTTGCCGGGCGAACCGCCGTACGCGGCCGGCTTCGAGCCCATGACCTTGAGTCTGTCGCCGACCTCGGACCGCGTGGCCATCACTCACGGCCGCGCTGAGCAAGGCCCCGCGGCGGTGCTGCGCAACATCACCATCGCCCGGGCGCGACCGCTTGTTGGCCGCCAGGAGACGGCTCCTGCGGAAGGCGCGCGCGCGCTCGCCCAGCACACCGCCGATCTGCGCGCCGAACTCGATCGCGCGGTCGGTCAGGTGCTGGCGGGCCTGTCCAAACCCGACCTGGGCGACCTGAAGGATCTGTCGCGGCTGAAGGCGCGGGCCAAGCGGGCGGTCGACGAAGCGCTCGACGCAGTCGAGACGCCTAAGGTCATCACTGAAATATTTGATCAGGCCGGCAAGATACAGGGCCTGCCGGTCCCGCGGGCCTGCGATCACCTCAAGCAGCAGGTCGACGCCCAGGTCGCGGCCCAGGCTGACCGCCTGCAGGTGGTGGCTCATGCCCTGCTCGACGATCTGGAAACGCGGCTGACGAAGCCGCTCGACGAGGGTGTGGCGTCCATCCACGACAGCCTCCTGGCGCTCAAGGCGGCCTACCAACAGGGCGAGGACCAGTTCAAGTTGGTCAAAGCCGAGGCGCTGAAGGTCATCGCTGGTCCGGGCGCGGTGATCGCGCGAGCGCGGGAGGACGCCCGCACCGTCACCGAGACGACGCGCGTGCGCCTGACCCAATTGGCCGACCAGCTCGGCGGCGGGCTCGACGATGTCTCGACCAGTCTCCGCAAACAGCTCGACGCGGTGTCGACTCGCTTGGCGACGGCCCAGGCGGCCGTGGCGGGCGGCGCGTGGGAAGACGCTCTGGCCAAGACCGCCGAGGCGGCCGCAGCCGTTCGTGACAATATCCGGATCCTGACCCGGTCTCCGCCGCCCCAACTGCGCGCCATCGTGGTTCAGTTGGGCAAGCTGATCGATGACGTCGAAGCCAGTCTCGCCGAGGTAATCTTAAAGGAGAGCGCGCCCTCCGGTCCCGTCCGCGCGGCCCTGGCTGATGCGATCGGCCGAGCGAGCGCGGCGCTGACAAGCTTGCGGACCGGGCTTGAGGGGCGGCTGCAGGGACTGGCGCTGACGATCGCGCCGATCGAGGCGGCTCTGGATGAGTTGCTGGTCACGACCCACGCAGACCTTGAGATGGTGCTTGCGCCGGCCGCTGCCTTGACCGCCCAGCTCTGCGCGGCGGTCAAGGCGGTGGAATTTTCCCACCCCGACTGGGCCCCAGTCGACAGGCTCGAGAGCCAAGTCAAGGTGGCGACCGATGAGCTGAAGGTCGGCGTGGCTGGACAGCGCGCGGCAGCGGCGACCCTGGCCAGCGCCTATGTCGGCAAGGCCCGCCAGGCGGTCGACGCGCTCACGGCCGTCCTCGAGGCCCACTGCGAGGCGCTGGAGGCGGCCTATCTCAAGTCGGGCATCACCGACGCGGCCACTTGGGTCGACACCAACCTCAACTTCAAGCGCTACAAGGCCGAATTGCGGACCGAGGCTCACGCGCTCATTGACAAGCTTAGCGGAGAAGCCGAGGCGGCGCTGGAGACGCTTCGGCGCCAGGCCACTGCTCGCACCGCGGAGATCGCCCGAGACTGGGAGAATAAGGCCCAGCAGTTCGCCGCTGCGGCGCAGGATAAGGTCCGCGAGGTCCTGGGGGTGGATCCCGTCGCCTTGGGCGACCGGGCCGAGCGCCTCTATCAACAGGGCGCCCAGACCCTGCAGGTCCTGCGCGCGCTCTCGGACGGGCCCAAGACCGATGTGAGCCAGGTCCTGAACCGGCCAGAAGTTGCGCTTGTCTACAACGAGCTCAGCCGGGTGGTGGACATGACCCCGGCCATTGCGCTGGCCAACCGGGCCGGAGACCTGGCGCGCGGCGTCGAACAGGTCAACGAGCTCCTGCAGTCCTTTGGCGTGCGCTCGCCCATCAGCCGCATCGGCGAACAGCTCATACCCGACGCCCTCAAGGGGCTGTCGGTCGCCAATCTCATTCCCGACATCGGCGGCATCGATCTAAAGGGGCTGTTGCAGCGCGCTCAATTTCCCGATCTCGACGCGGGCAAGGCGATCGACATCCGGCACGGCTTCGACAAGGGGCAGATGCGCGCCTGGCTGGAGGCGGAGATCAACATCCCCTTCAGCGAGACCACGACGCTGCTAGAGTTCGGGCCGGTGCAGATCGTCATCGACGACGCGCGGTTCTACGCTTCGGCGCGAGTCACACTGGGCAAGGACGGCGCCAAGCACACCAGCCAGGGGCGGATCGCCGGCGACTGGCGGGTGATGGCCGCTGGCCAGACGGTGCTCACCTTCCGCCAAACGGGCCTGTTGTTCGACGAGAGCGGCAAGCTCGACTTCCGCACCTCCCCGGAGAAGGTGGAGGTGGCCGAGGTTCTCCGCTTCGTCACCGACCTGATGGCCAAGGCTGGCCAGGGAGGGGGACTGAAGGTCGGCCCTCTGATGCGCGGGGCGATACCGACGGGCGTGGCGGCCACCCTCGACCTCAAGCTGCCCAACCTCCAGACGGGCGCCTTCGGCATCTCCGATCTGTGGCTGCACCTCCTGTTCGGGGTCTCGGCTATTCCGGAGTTCGAGCTGCTCTGCGACCTGTCGATCGGGTCGCGGATGGCGCCGTTCAGCCTGAACGTCTGGATCCTCAACGGCGGCGGATACCTGACCCAGCGCCTGTCCTTCCTGCCGGCGGCGCGGCCCAAGCCGGTGATGACCTATGTGCTCGACATCGCCGTGGCGGCGGGCGTGGGCCTGGGCTTCTCGTTCGGGGTCGTCTCCGGCGGCGTATGGCTCCAGGTCGGTTGCGGCGTGGCCATCACCTGGACGACCGCCGAGGGCGGCGGCTCGACGGCCGTGCGGGTGTTCATCCTGGCGCGCGGCAATGTCGACGTCGCGGGCCTGATTACCGCCTCGATCGCGCTGCTGCTCGAGGTCTCCTACGACGGCGACCTGATGCTCGGCACGGGAACCCTGTCGATCAAGGTCAAGATCAGCATGTTCTACACGCTCAACGTCAATCAGCGTGTCGAATACAAGTTCGCAGGCAAGAAAAAGCAGCAGCAGAACGGCTCCTACAGCGAAGCATACGAGTAGAGACCGACGAATGACGAAATCTCTCAAGGTCAACGTCCAGGTCGATCGCTGGCCCAGTTCTCTGGGTGACCAGGCGCTGATCGGGATGCGACTGAGCGCAGCGATCCTCGGCGAGAACGCCGCGCCGGCCCAGCCGAACGACATCGGATCGGTGACGCCGTGGACCTGGACGGCTCAGCCCCTGGACGACGGCTCGCCGGCGGACACGGCGTTCCCGCATGGCGCCGCCCATTGGCGGATCTGGCGCATCCGCGAGGGCGTCGCCGGCCTCGTCGAGGTCACGGCCGACGCGGTGCTGGCGCTCGACGCCGCGCCCAACCTTGATCCGGCCTTCGGAGGCAAACTCACTGCGCTCGCCAAGGCGATCGTCGACGAGGTCGGCGCCAGGATCGCCCTCGAGGAGCCGGCGGCCGGGCAGATCGGCGGCCGCACCGTGCCAGGCCTCGTGGACGGGCTGGGGGCGCTGCCCCATCCGGTCCCGGCGGGACTGGCGGTCTGGACGGCGTTTCACATTCCAGGCGACGAAAACGGCGACCGCTACCTCGCCGCGCCCCGCTTCAGTTGCGACCTGGCGAACGCCCAGGAACCTCAACTACCTGTGGCGTCGCCTACGGATGATCGCTTCGTCGCCGACTACGCGCCCGCAGCCGCCACCGCCCACATCACCCCATCACCGCCGGCCGCCGCGCCGCGCGCGCTGAAGGCCGACCAGCTGATCGACATCGCCACCCTGTCCATCCGGCCGGCGGAAAAGTCGGCGGTGGACGCCCCTGCGCCGCCACCGGCCAAAGTGACGCTCCGCGACGACGCCGTCGACCTTCCCAACCGGCTGGCTGAAGTGATCGATCCCTGGCCGCACATCCTGGCGGTCATGGACCGCGCCGTCATGGAATGGCTGCAACCCCCGGCGGCGGCAGGCGGCCTCGACGAGCCGCTGGCGCGTCAGCGCCGCAAAGCCCTGCGTCAAGACCTTGAGACGCCAACGGACGGCCCGACACGCCCGACCTTGACCTGGTTACTCGACACCGTCGCCTGGCCGCAGCTGCGCCGCCGGGCCTATATGACCGAGGCTGGCCCCTCACCGGCAGTGTCGCTTCTCAAACAAGGCTGGGCCTTGGCGCGTCCGGGGGCGGCGGCCCTCAACGTCCTGGTCGACATTCTCGAAGCCCAGGATGGCGCGGCGGCGCGTCTGGCCGCCCCGACCTGGTTCTCGTCGGTGGCCCCCGAGCGCCTGGCCGCGCTCGTCGATCTGGCGCCGGACCTGGTGGACAGCCCCAAACCCGGATCCGCACCGACCAGCGCCGTGGAGCCGGGTCGTCTACGCATCGCCTCCCTCGAGACCGATCCGGGTCTGAAGGCCTGGCTGGCCCTGCACTGGTCGGCGGGCGCGTACGACGCCCTGGCGACGGCGCCATCGCAGCCGGCCCGCAAGCTCGACGCGGGACAGTCACGTGTCAGTTTGCGTCTGCCGGGCCTTGGCCGTGACGGCGACTCGAAATTGCCAGGGGAGGTCACCGCATTCGACCGGCCCCTGCTTGATATCGATGACCTGCAGCGCACAGGCGGGGCCGTCATACCGGTGGGGGTCAAGGGCGTCGCCGGAGGGCGGCTGAGGATCCATGTGCGCAACGCCGGCGAACCGGTCGCGCGGTTCCTCCTGGAGCTCACGGCCGGCGCCGCGTCACTAGGCGTCGACGGGGCGGCAGGTCCGTCGGCGGACTGGGCGGATCAGCGCCTCGAAGGCGAACTGATCCTCGAACGGGCTGCGGACTCGACCGTGAGGCTCACGCTCTGGCTCGGTTGGGCGGGTCCCGGCGGACTGATCAGGGTCCAGGCCCCAACCGTGACGCTGTCGCTCCATACGCTCAGGGCCGGTTTCGACCTGGAGACGACGGCAGAGAACGCCGATTTCGATGATGTCCGCTATGGGGCCAACGCCAGCGACCAGGCCGACGTGCGGGCTTGGCTTGGCGGGCGTCGCGACGAGCCCTCGGCCGTGCGCGCCGCGATCGGGCTGGCGATGGCGGCCCCGTTCCTCGAGAAACTCGCCGAAGGCGAGTCAGGAGGGGATGACCTTCCCCAGCGACTGCGAGGCGAGGTGAAGATCTTCCTCGAGCAACGATATGAGGAGATCGAGAGGACGACGGTCGACTTGGTGAAGCCTCCGGCCGAGATGAAGGCGCTGTTCAAAGCGATCCTGGCCGCAGCCAAGGCCGCCGCGCTGGCCCGACTATCAAGCCTGTTCGGGGATGCCGACACGGCGCCGCGCACGACCGCGCGGGCGGCGCCGATCGTCATGCAGATCGATCAGTTCCAAGGTATGCCCGGCGCGGAAGACCTCTGGCGCCGCCTGGCCGGGGTCGGGGTGCTGGTCAGTCGCTCTCCTGATGGCGTCGCGCCCTCGCGATGGTGGAGCGCCAATGCCGCCGAGCTTTGCGCGCCGTCGTCCGAGAAAGGCCATCGCCAGCCCTTGAACCCCGCGCCCGGGGGAAACGGCGTCGAAACCGGGCTCTCTGCCGATCATCCCTATCGCGTGGACCCCGTGCCCCTGCAGGTCACCGAAACTGCGGGGGTTCGAGCCGCCAATCTCAGCTATGAGAACCGGTCCCTGGTGGCCGAGATGCCCGGCGAGGCGGGCCTCGACACGGCCGACGCCGACACGCCTGGCTCGGACGCGTCCCGGCGCGTCGAGGCCTACGCGTTTCCCGTCAAGGGCGGACGTGGCGGCAAGTTGCCCCAGCTCACCTTCGGCCGCCACTATCACTTCCTGCCCTATGTGATCGGGCTGGGCGGCGTCCTCCCTGTATTCCTGAGGCAGGGCAATGATCCAACCATTCCCATAGCGACCTCGAACGCCAGCTTCACGCTGACGATCGACGAGACCACCCGGCCCCTGGTGCGGAACGTCCATTACCTGCGCACGACGCCGGTGGGCGCGCCAAGGCTCGCCGACAAGGTTCCCGGCGTGCCCGAAGGCGTCGCGCCCCTGGCGGCCGAACTGCCCATCCGCCCACCGCCCGTCACCCTGCGCGAAGGCCATCCGACCTGGTTCTACCGCGATCCGCGCGAGGCTGGCGGCATCCTCACCTTCGGCGGCCTGATCCCAGGCCGATCCCGACTGGCGCGGATCGACATCGCGGCTCCGCCGCGGGTGGGCGACCTCCTCTTGCGGGTGGTGGATCTGGAAAACCCGCTCGACAAGCCGCTGCTCTCGGTCAAGGTCAGAGCCGCCGACTTGGCGGGCAGAGGGCTGCGCCTCGACGTCTCTGGCCAGAAGGCGGTGCTGCTGGCGACGGATCCTGTGGTCTGGGCCGAAGACGAACCGACCACCACGCCTATCCGCCCGCCATTCACCTGCCAGCACACTGACGCCTGGCGCAACTTCGCCGTGACCCTGACCCTCGAGGGCGCGGCGACCGACGATGTCGACCCGCCGGTGGTCTCGATCGGGCTGCGTTCGAGCGAGGTCCTGTCCGACCAGGGCGCGTCGTGGGACGAGGCGCGTGGCCTGACGCGGCAACTACCGCCGGAGACGGCGCACCAGGGGCGCGCGACCGTGCTGCTGGACGGCTTTAAAAACCCGACCGGCGGCGCGCCGACCAAGGCCACGCTGAGGTTTCGCCCGCCGGCGGTCGACTTCTGGACTTTCGACCGCTGGATCAACGAAGGCTCTCACGCGACGTCGATCAACGAAGGCGGCTATAAGACGCTGATCAACGACGCCCACACCCATGCCACGGACGTCGATCCGACACGCCCCGTCGATCGCAGTCTCGACGACCCGTGCGTCAAGAAAATTTGGGTCGAGCTCGTCGAGATCTTCCCGACCATCAGGACCATCGACGGAGTTTATCTGGCTTCTGAGTTTAAGCTTTGGCCGAAAGCAGGCCTGGCCGAGCTCGAGGTCAGGGTTGGCAAGTCCGCCAGCCTGCGAGCCGAGGGCGCGGTGCTCGAGGCAGGCAAGCTGTACGAGCTGCGCGCCTATGCCGTGGCGCCGGCCAACCAAGCCGATCTGAGCAATATTCCAACGCTCGCGCGGCTCTCCCCGGCGGTCCTTGAAGCCTTGCGCGAAAAGGACGGCGCCCTGCTTGGACAGCCGCTGGTCCTCACCTTCGAGGCTGCCACGGAAGAGTTCGGCACGGCCGAGCAGTGGTTCAAGAGCCAGATCCTGGACGCATCCACGGTGCTACGCCCTGCGCCGGTGCTCGACGGCGCGCCGATCGGACCTGCGCGCGAGGACCGGGCGATCATGAAGCTGAAGGGTGTGGAGACTGTCCTTCAGGATGGCGCCAAACAATCCCTCTATCCCGCCATCAGGTATGCCGACCGCGTCTCGCTCTATTGTCAGCGGTGGAGCTGGCGCGGCCGGCCGCTGAGCGACGAGATCACGGCCGCCGGCCTGCCTCCGGGTGGGATCGAGGGCTGGGCGGAGATCGGCGGGGAGGCCGAACAGATCGCCTTCGCTGGCCGCCGTGACGATGACGTGGGGGCGATCTCCGAACGACGCCTGACTAAGGCGCACGTCTATGCGGGCCGCGCCAGGCTTTCCGACGCTCCGGTCCTTGAGGCCGCGCCGAGCCTGTTCGAGCGCGATCTCGACTATCGGTTGGGGGCGAACCTTTGGCGCTTTGGCATGAAGGTCACCAGCCGCTACATGGCGCTGAGGCCAAGCAGCGCTCTTGAGTGCTACACCCATCGCCATCCGGCGTCGCCGGCGGCCTGGCAGGCGCGCCTCCTGGGCGACCGGCCTAAGGCGCGTGTGCTGCGTCGCCCCGGCCTTGCCCTCGTCCTGCCGTTGACCGAGCCCCTGATGGCCGCCGGCAGCGTGCCGCCCCTGCTGGCGCTCATGAACGAGTCCTCGTTCGCCAACTTCAACATAGGCGAGGGGATGGAGGCGGTCATCGACGTCGGTCGCCACCCCGCACCTGAGCCTGGTGCGCCGAAGTTCCTTCAACAGTGGGGACCCGATCCCATCCGGACTGGCGCGGGCGCACCGGCCGAGGCGATGGCCCTGCGCCTGGACGGGCCGATCGGCTATACCTTCGACGCGGAAACTGAAGCCGGGCGGTTCGATCACTCCGGCTGGCTGGTAAGCCCCGTCGGCGGCAAAGCCCCACCCTGGTCGTTGATCCGTCTTCGCTTCCGACGCTGGGAAGAGCCGCGCTTCATCGACCAAGCCCCCGCACAATCCCCGAACGCGCGGGGCGGCGTCGGGCCAGGCTCGCCGCGCCTGTCGGCGTCAATCGCCGGCGACGCCGGTTGCGGCAAGACGATCTATCGGCTCAGCAGCCCCGGGCCGACGGCCGAGCCCGCTCCATCCGGCGCCGCCTTCGTCTTCAACACTCAGTATGATGGCCTATCGCTGGACCTGGGCCAGATTCCCCGCGCCGGGGCGGTCGAGACCGTAGTGGCCTTCCTGAAGGCGACGCGGGACGACATCGAAGGCCTCGAGCACCTGAAAGTGTCCGCCGTCATCGTGAAGGACGAACGTAGCGCGGCGCTGGTGATCGAAGCGGGGAGTTCACTGGGCCAGTCCACGCCGCTGAGGCTGCCGATCGGTCTGGACGCGAGCGCTGAGCTGCGGCTCGTCGTCTCGCCGCGCGAGCCGCCCCAGTCGGGCAACAGCGCCTATCAGCCCGCGGGCGACGTCTCCGTTCGCGTGCGGATCACCCGCCGGGATGGACAAGACAGCGTCGAGCGTCCCGAAGAAGGGCGCTGGCTCAATGTGACCTGCCTGCCGCTCATGGCCGGCCCTGACCAGACCTTCCTGCCCGGCGAACCGCTGACGATCGGCGTCGGGCGAGCCCGCGCGCCATCCGAGGCGCTGATGCGGCCGATCCGACTCTCGGCGTTCACCCCGCCGATCTGGTGCCAGTTCGCCGAAGCAATGTCGGCGGTGAGGGCCACGCTTGCAGACGGAACATCGGAACCGGCGCAGGTCGAGGACCTGACCGTGACCCTGACGTCCAGCGCCGTGACCCTGGGCCTGCGCGATGGGAGGGCGCTGTCGAGACTAGCGCCGCTAGGTTTGACCGACGCCGACGCCCAGGTTGAGGAGATCCTGCTCGCCGTGGTCACGATCTACAGGACCGACGCCTTCGCGCGACTGCGCGAGCGGCCCGTGTTCGTGGGAGAGATACCAACGGCTTCCGTCGAAATGCCGCTGAACAAATGGCTGTGGCGCGACGAGCGCCTGGTTTCATCGCTTGCCCTGGCCGGGGCGCGAGGGCGCGTGCGGCTGATGCGCATGCTCAGGCTCAAGTCGCAAGTCGGCCACCGGGACGGCGAGACCCTCAAGAACACCCTTTTCGGGGCTCAGCCTATAGAGGCTCTGGATAAGCCGATGTCGATGCACCCGTTTGACACCACCGGGATGCTGTTGGGGGTGTCGCGGCCCATCGAGTGGGGTGATCGATGAGCCTGGTGCAAAATCCAGCCCGTCTCGCGGCGTGCGCGAAGCCGCTAATCAGGCTCCCGCCGCGGAGGGCTCGGCGATGATCTCGTCCGCAGGTCTAGGCGCCCTTAGCCTTGGTGCGGTCGTCGGCGTATTGATCGCCGCGCGCGGCCGTTACGCTGTCCGCGGCCCCCGCAGCGCGGCCGCGCGCCTGGCGCAGGCCGCCTGGATGGTCGTCGCGGCCGCAGGCCCCGTGGCGGCGGCCTGGATCATGGATTCGGCGGCGAGCGTTGCATGGGCCGTCGGCGGCGAGCTCGTCGGCGGATTGATCGCCTGGGCCATGCCCGCGATGATCGCCGCGCGCAGCGCGACACAGAAATTTGTCACAGGGAGGGAACTATGAGGAGCTTCGTCTTCGACTGGCAGATCGCCGGCGCTTTCGGGTTTGGTCTCCTGATCGGCTGGTATGTCTACTATGTGAACCGTTACCGGAAAGGCGATATCCAGTTCGGGGATATCCTGACCCTGCTGGGCGCGATCGGCGGAACCGCGGTCCTGACGCTCTTCCAGCGCGCGACAGACCTCTTCGGCGCGTATGGCGTTGGCTTGGCGGTCGGCTTCTTCGCCTATTTCATCGTCCTGCTCATCCTCGTGCGGATGTCGCCGAACTTCGACGTCGACTGGTTCCTGGACGGGCGCCGTAAGGACCCGCTTCCCGGCTGGGGCTATGCGGCCGACGCGCGCGCCACCGTCTCGGCGATGGCGGTCAATCCAGATGCTGGCCGAGCGCTGGTGAACTTCTACGGCGTCAACCCAGGGGAGATGAGCCAGGCGCTACGCCCCCTCGACCCGGACCTGTCGCGCTCGGGCGCCGACACCCTGTCGGCGCCAAATCCCGACGCCCTACGGATCGAGCAGATTTGCAAGGACGTCTGGAATGCCTCGGGCCCTCAGGGGCCCTACAAGAATGCCTGCAACTTCTATGTCATCGAGGTGGCCCACCGATTGGGCTTCTCGCTTTCCGGCGTCGCCGACCAGCTCATCGACAAGATCCAGACCCCGGGATGGCAGCCGCTGGCGGACGGACCGGCGGCGCGCGCCGCCGCCCAGCAGGGCAAGCTGGTGATCGCTGGCGTCAAGTCGACGGCGTATGATCCGCCGCGGTTGGAGGGTCATGTGACCATCGTCACACCGGGAAACATGAACCCCGGGGGCTGGGCGCCGGCCGGCTACTGGGGAAGCACTGAGCCGACGATCAGGGATCTTGGCGGCTCGGGATTGCCGATCAGCCGTTGCTTCACCGCTGCCGTCAAGAACGAGCTCGTCTACGCGTGCCGCGATCTGTAGGGGCCGCACCATGAGCGAGCACACACACCAATTTTGCTCGACGCTCGAGGAGGTCGACCACCAGCCCGGCGCGTCCGGCTTCACGCCGCGCGCCGCGTTGCTGAACGCCGCCTTCTGGGGGCGCGGCGTGAGGCTGCGCGTGGCGTTCCTCGAGGGCGCCCCTGAGCTTCATCGCCGGGTCGCGGACCTGGCCCGGATCTGGCTTCAGGAGACGCGCGCCAACTTCGATTTCGAGTTCTGGATCGACGATGGCCGCGACCCGGGCCAGGCCGATATCCGCGTCGCGTTCAATCCCGCCCTCGGCTCCTTCTCCAAGCTTGGCCGATATGCCCGGACGGTGGAGGTGCCTGGCCCTACCATGAACCTGGGCTGGATGACGCTGGAGCTCGCCGAAGACAAGGCGCGGGCGGTCGTGCTTCATGAGTTCGGCCACGCCCTGGGCCTGGTGCACGAGCACATGAATCCGGCCCAGCAGATCCAGTGGGACGTCAAGCGGGTGCGCGCAGATCTTCAGCGCTCCCAGGGTTGGGACAACGCCAAGATCGACGCCAACATGTTCGTGCGCTACGCGCCCGACCAGATCTTCGGCACAGACGTCGATAAGGGCTCGATCATGATGTATCCGATCCCCCCCGAATGGACGACGGACGGCTTCACCGTGGGCTTCAACACCACGCTCACCGAGGTCGACAAGTCGCTGATCCGGGCCGCCTACGGCTTACGCCCGACCTTCGGGGGCTGAGGGTGGCGGCGGGCGACCAGGCGATCGTCGTCGGTATCGGCCGCTACCCGACCTTCGGGGCCGACGGTCAAAGCTCCAACGACCTGGCCGGCGCGGTCGAGGACGCCCGGGACATGGCCGCATGGCTTGTGAAAGACGCCAGGGCGAACGTCACTCTGGTGACTTCCGCGGGCGGGCACGGTCAGGTCTGGAGCACCACGCAGCTCCGGCCCACCGAGACCGACGTCAAACACGCCTTCCGCCCCTACCTGGCGCCGAGCAGCTTCCCCGTGGCCCGCCGCCTTTATGTTTACATGGCCGGGCACGGCTTCGCGCCCGAACCCAGGTCGCGATGCCTAATCCTGGCCGATGCGCTGGGGACGACAGATGTTCCTAACTTCGAGGCTCCGGCCTGGATCGACTGGTTCGCCCAGCAGTATCACTTCGATGAACTGGTGCTGTGGATGGATTGCTGCGCCATCCAGACCTATGACTACGCGCCGGGAAGGCCCACCCTGGTCAAGCAGGTTGCCAGGGCCGGAGACCCAGCCAAGGTGGTGATGGCGTTCGGGTCGGCGGCGAACCGCGCGGCCTATGAGGGCCCGGTGGGGCCCGCCGGGGAGATCCGTGGCCTGTTCACCGAAAAACTGCTGCGCGGCCTTCGGGGCGCAGCGGCCGATGAGAAGGGCGAAGTCCGCACCGCCTCCCTAAAGCGGTTCCTGCTGAACGGCAGTGAAAGCCTGGAGAAGGGGCCCCGTGCGGCCGAAGCGTCGGGCGCGATGTTTCCCCAGGAAGACGACCTGCTATTCGCCACGGTGGCGAGCGCGCGATTGCCGACCTACAGGATTCGCGCTGAGGCCGATGACGGAGGCAAGCTCGCCGAAGGTCTCAGCGTCCAGTTGCTCGACGGCTCGCTCCAGCTGCGGGCCTCGGCGCTGGTGACGAACGGCTGGCTGTCCTTCCGGTTGGGCCTTGGCCTCTACAAGCTGTCGGCGCCGGGGCTGAGCCGGTTCGTCGAGATCGGCGCGGCCACACCGTCTGACATCGGTTAGGAGGCGACCATGCCCATGATCACGGTCTCCACCCATGGCGACGCTGAGATCTTCCTCCTCGACGGCGCCCTGGGGCTCGTGCAACGGGAGGTCGGCGCGCTTAACGGCAACTTTCCCGCAGGGCTCTACAAGATACGCGTCGAGCGTGGCGGCGCTGTGCGCGAACAGATCGTGATGCTCGACAAGGACCTTCCCTCGATCGACCTGCGCGTGCCGGTGTATCCCGCCGTCGCGCCCACCGGCTCGATGTTCCCCGACACCGCTCAAGATCTCGAGGACCTCGCGCGCGAGGTCCTCGACGACCTGGACGGCGGGCATGATGACCACAAGTTGCTGGTGATGAGCCATTGGCCGGTCGAGGGCCGGCCGACCAGCCATCCGTTCGCCGGGGTGCGCCTGATCCCTTGGCGCGAGGCGGCCCGTGGCGTGGATCTGGGCAAACGCGGTTGCCGCTCCCGTATCATCAACGATCGAGCGTGGGCGGCGGTCGCCATCCGGGTCGGTCCGGGCCTTGGCGCCCACATCCTAGAAACGCGGGCAGGGCGCGTGGTGACGCGGCAATCGATCCTGCTGGCCGCGGGCTGGCAGACTCGGATCTTCATCCGCGGCGAGCCGTGCGCGAGCGAGGTGGCCGGGGAAGCGCCATCCACGTCTCCGCATCCAAATGGGCCAGACGCTTTGAGCCGATCGGAACGGCGCGCGCCGTCGACCAGTCCCGCGACCGTAGACGTCTCCGTGCAGATGGCCCTCCCGTCGCGCCCGATCGTTTATCACGGTCATCTGGAGACGGTAGAAACTGCCCGTATCGCTCTCGGGAAGGGGCGAGCGATCTTTGTCACCACGGATCTGATCAACAACCTGCTGACGAACAAGTTCGACAATCCCATCGCGGGACTGATTGGGCTGCATCTGTTTCTCGACGCCGTCGAGCGTCGCGACGGCAGAGATCGGTCCTCAGGCGCCCCCCAGATTACCGATGAGCGCGACCCGAAGGCCATCGCGCGCGATGTACTCAAAAACCTGTCAGGTCTCCTGTCTCTTTCCCGCTCGCTCGCGCCGCCCGCCGACATTCTGGCGCTGCAGGCCCGCGCGGGCCTCCTGCGCGGCGCGCGCCAACGGGTCCGGGCCCCGCCGATGTTCTGGGCGAGCTGGGACGCCCTGCGCGCCGCCGCCGGTCCACAAGGCAAGGTCACCCTTGGCCGCGACCTGTGGCAGAGCGCCGGTGACGGCGCGCCCGCCGGCCCCTATCTGGCCTGGTCGCCGCGGCGCCAATCGGTAGAGCGCACGTTGGAAAAGGCAATGTCGAGGGGCGAGGGCCTGGTGGCCGAATGGCTCGGCGGGGACGCGCCGAATCGCGAACAACTAGCCGAGGCGCTGGGCGTGCCCTATTCAGCCGCGTGGCCCAACCGGCTGAGGCGCTCTGATCGACCGGCCAACGCGCGCCGGCCTGCCGCACCAAAGGCGCCGCTGCGCCGGTCCGACGGATGATCGCGGCGGCCGCGCGTGTCAGTCACATCTGGCCCTGATCAAACTGACGCGAACATCCTTTCACGATCAAGCGCTCCTCGGCCTCGTCGCTCATCGCATAGCGCCATCGGCGCAAGGACCTCGCCGGAAGGATAAAAAGGCTCGGGTGCAATAGGCCGTCTCGTCCGTCACTCCGCTCGGACCTGCGCCTGGAAAGGTCGGACGCCAGCCGATCGAAGAGGCGCGCAAGGCCTGGCCGGAAGACCTCAGCTCCTATGTCGACAGCGGGCGACTACTGGTCGAGCCGCTGGCGAGCGCGAACGGGGGCGGCCGCTAGGCGGCGCCCGATTGTACGGACAGCTTGAAGCGGTCGCGGTGCTGTAGCGCCTTCCTGCGCAATTGTACGATCGCTTCGGTTTCTTCCGCTGCGAGCATGGCTTCGAAGAGGCGGCTGAAGTGTTCCCGCATCGCCAAGCGGGCCGCGTTCGGATCGCGATTGCGGATGGCGTCGTACACGGCTCGGTGTTCCTCGATCCGGTCCTCGAAACCGCTCTTGCACACATTGCTGTAGACTTGGACGACGCGCGGCGCCTCGTTGCGCATCCGCCAGAGGGTGCGCACGAAATGCTCGATGATCGGGCTGCCGCTGTGCTCGGCGATGATGAGGTGGAAGCGTTCGTCGGCCTCTTCGGCCGCATCGTCGTTGCCGGCCATCACCCGCATGGTGTCTTCCAGCAGGGCCAGGGCTTCGGAGCCCATGTTGAGCGCCGCCAGGGCCGCGGATTCGGCTTCGACGACCGCGCGGACGGTCGTCAGCTCGAAGGCGTCGACCTCGGTCAGCGGCGACAGGCCAGCTGGTGGGCGGGGGCGGATATAGACGCCCGAGCCGGTCTTGACGGCGATATAGCCCTGCGCCTCGAGCGCGATCTCGGCTTCCCGCACGGTGACGCGCGAGACGCCCAGCCGTTCGGCCAGTTCGCGCTCGCCGGGCAGGCGGCTGCCAGGCGCGAACTCACCCGACTCGATCAGCTCGATGATCTGCTTTGCGACCTGCTGGTAGCGCCTATCCATGGTCATCCGCCGCTGCTCTGCTGCCTCTCGTCCGGATCGCCATGAGACGACTCGGCGTCCCACCTCAGTCTGATGAGATCTAACGTGTTCTATCAGGGGTACACCAAAGTGGTATACCCCTGACGAACAAGCCTAGTTTCTGAACCGGAAGCCGATCGTGAACTGCCGGCCGGGCGAGCCGTAGAGCGCCGCCACCGGATTGTCGGCGTAGTAGTATCGGCTGGTGGCCTGGTTGGTCATGTTCAGGCCCTCGATCGAGAACGAGGCCCGGTCCGAGATCTTGTAGCTGAAGGCGAAGTCGACGTTCAGCGTGTCCTTGGATCCGCCGAAGTCGTTGATCAGCGGCGTATCGCACGCCACGCCGCCGACGACGCCCGGCGCGCAAGCGCCGGCCACCAGCGGGTAGGTGGTATAGTAGCCGTCGCGCTGAGCCAGGGAGACGCGCGTGTTGATGCGCTTGTCTTCGTAATAGAGCGTCAGGTTGACCGCGTTGGGTGACGCGCCCAGCCACGGCGCCTTGCCCATGACCGCCGGCGTCGTCTCCGAGCCCGGATCCAGGATGTAGGTGAGTTCGGACTCGATGTGGGTGGCGTTGAGCTGGATGCCCGTGTTCTTCAGCAGGCCCGGTAGGAAGGTGAAGGCCTGCTGATAGTTGATCTCCCAGCCTTTCAGCTCGCCACCGGGGGCGTCGCGGAACTGGCGGGCGGTCGCATCGTAGTCGCCGCGGATATAGGCGGCCTGGTCACTGCTTGTGCCGTACTGTTCGATCAGGCTTTGCAGCCCCTCGGCGTCGAGGAAGGTCGACAGCGGCGCGGCGAAGCGCACCGTCTGCGGATAGGAGCCGATCTTCTTCTTGAACGCGGCGATCGAGATAAGACCGCCTTCGGCGTAGTACCATTCCACGGCGGCGTCGAAATTGTTGGCGCGGAACGGCGAGAGCTTGGGGTTGCCGATCGTCAGGGTGGCGCCGGACGTCATGCCGCCCTCCGGGATCGTCAGCTGGGTAATGGTCGGGGCCAGCTGCTGCAGAGTCGGGCGCGACATGGTCTGGGCCGCGCCGAAGCGGAAGTAGAGATTGTCACGCGGACGAATGGCGATGTTGAATGAGGGCAGGACGTCCGAATAGGAGTTCTCGCCCTTCACGCTGCGGCCGCCGGTCGAGCGACCGGTCGAGTCGACATCGGTCGTGGCGTAGCGGACGCCGAGATTGCCGAAGGTGTTCCAACCGTCCAGGAAGTCATAGTTGAAGTTGACCTGGCCGTAGGCGCCGGCGGTCTTCTCGCTCACGTTAAAGGTCTCGCGACCCTGCTGGCGGAACTGGGTCAGGCGCCAGTCGCCCCACTTGTTGATGCACTCGCAGGTGAAGCCGAACAGGGCATCGAACTTCTCGATGTCCGGGCCGAACCACGACGTCGTGGTGCCGGCGGGCACGTCCAAGCCCTGGCCGAAGTTGATGACCTTGCCGAGGCTGGCGATCGAGACACCCGCTTCCTTTTCGGTCGGGTTGATCTGGACGTTCTGGCGCTCGGTCTGCGAGGTCGAGAAGCGATAGTCGCGCTGGGTGCCGCCGAACTTCAGGGTCAGGTTGTCGTTGAGCTCCCAGGTGAAGTCGGCCTTCCACGAGTTGTAGCGATTTTCGACGACCTTCTTGTGGTAGCGCAGGAACGAGACGCCCTTGAGGATCGTCCACTGGGTGGGATCGGCGGCGTTGAAGCCGGCGTCGAACAGGGGCATGTCGCCGCCGCCGCGCTCGTCATAGGTGAAGGTGGCCGGCTGATCGAACTGACCCCACTCGGCCATCTTGCCGTAGGAGTTCAGCTTTGAGCGCGACGCGCCATAGGTGAAGTCGGCCTTGAAGCGGTCGCTGAACTCGTGGGTCAGGTTGAAGGACAGCTGGTCGAAGGTGGTGTTGTAGCTGCCCTGGTCGGCGCGAGCGGCCCAGTCCAGGTTGCGCAGCTTCAGATAGTCGGCGACCCCGTTGGTGACGTTGGCGGCCAGCACGTCCGTCGCCGGGCGACCGATCTGTTGGGCGCGCATGGCCAGGCCGTCCGCCGACGGGACATAGCCGGGCGAGACGGGCGAATTGTAGTAGTCGTAAACGTCCAGATTGTTGGGGTTGTACGAGAAGCTCGTACCGGCCACGAGCGCGCCGCCATAGGTCGCTTGGCCGCAGTCGATCGGCGAGGCATAGGCGCCGCCGGCCGTATATGTGCAGGTCCCCGGATACAGCCCGCGCTTGGAGTTCAGCGCGGTGGCGGCGTTAGCCGTGGCGTAGGTCGCGTTGGTGTTGTTGCGGTTCAGGCCGAACGGCAACAGCTGGTTCAGCGTCGAGGTGCTCTTCTGGTTCGAGTGCAGCCCGTCGATCGTGAGGCGCGTGCGGGATGAGATATCCCACTGATAGGACGAGGTGATGCCCAGGCGCTTCTGGTGCAGATCCTGCTGCTCGGGACCGGCCAGGGCCGGGAAGATGATCTGCGAGCCGTCCAGCGACGGGTGGAGCAGGGCGTAGGCGGCGGGATCCGAGCCGGTCACCGCATCGATATAGGACGGGTTGGTGATGGCGGCCGTGGACGACACCGTGCCGCCGGGGTTGGTCGCGGTCGGATTGGAGACGCGGTTGGTGAACAGCGTGCCGACGGGCGCGGAGAAGCCGGCGCGGCGCGGGTTCTCCAGCGTCGCCCAGGTGGCCGAGCGATAGACATATTCGCCCGTCACGATCTGACGGCGGTATTGGTCGGTCTCGGAGTCCTTCTCCGAATAGGCGACCGAGGCCAGGAAGCCCATCTTGCCGTCGGCGAAGCGCTTGGAGAACAGGCCCGCCAGGCGCGGATTGTGGTGCTTGCCGTTCTGGTAATAGGCGTCCTCGACCGAGATCGCGTAGCGGTCCTTGCGATAGTCGAACGGACGGCCCGTCTGCAGGTCGACCGTGGCGCCCAGCGAGCCTTCGTCGGTCTCGGCCGAGGCGGTCTTGCGGACCTTCAGGCTGTTGAACAGCTCCGAGGCGAAGACGTTGAAGTCGAAGGTCCGGGTCGAGTTGATCGCGGTCGAGTTGGTATCGTTGGTGCCCGCCGTCGACAGCGCCTCGAGATTGTTGATGCGCACGCGGGTGAAGTCGCCGCCCAGGCCGCGCACTGTAATCGTGCGGCCTTCGCCGTTGTCGCGGTCGATCGAGATGCCGGGGATGCGCTGCAGCGACTCGGCGAGGTTGGCGTCGGGGAAGTCGGCGATGTCTTCGGCGTTGATGGCGTCGACCATCACGTCGGACTGGCGCTTCACGTTCAGTGCGCTTTGCAGCGAGGCGCGGTAGCCGGTGACGACCACGGCTTCGACCGTCTCGCTATCGGCCGCATCCTTCGCGGCGGGCGTTTCCTGCGCCACAGCCTGGCCAAAGCCAAGGCCGAAGACCAAGCAGGTCGACGCCAACAGCATGGTGCGCACATCACGGCGCTCAGGACGTTTGTCCATGTTTCTAGCCTCCCCAGTACCAATTTTCTAAATTTGGCTTACCTATTTGGTTGACCCCTAACGAGCGGATGTCAACACCCTGGTGCGATTAAATCGCATCTCAGGCGGCGACTCTGACGTGGATTCTCACGTTTTCATGGCCCCCTAGGGCCTTGCAGTGGGGCGATTGCGACGCGTCCTGCGTGTCTAGCCAACGATCTGCGACGATGAGGCGGTATTTATTGTTGGCCTAAAATTGGTCGACAAATTGGTTGACACCTTTGTGCCCGGGTGGTCCGATCGGGGTGTTCTCGCGTCGTCAGATGGCGTTCGGGGCATGAGGAAGCGGTCACAGCTTCGCGGGGAGAGCGTCAATTGAGAGGCCTGCGCGTTTCGAGCATTGCCGCCCTGTGGGCGTTCGGCGCGATGGCGGGCTCGGTTCACGCTTATGCGGCCGACCGCCTGGTCAGCACGCCCGACGCCTACAGCGTGGCGGTGCGCGCCTCGATCGCCGGCGACACGGTCATCCTGGCCGATGGCGTCTGGCGCGACTTCGAGATTCTGTTCACGGGCGAGGGGACAGCGGCCAAACCGATCACCCTGCGCGCCCAGACGCCCGGCAAGGTCGTCCTCTCGGGCAAGTCCAACCTGCGCCTGGCCGGTCGCCACCTGATCGTCTCGGGCCTGACCTTCAAGGACGGCTACAGCCCGTCGCCCGAGGTCATCGCGTTCCGAAAAGACAGCAAGACCCTGGCGTTCGACTCGCGTGTCACCGAGACGGTGATCGACGGTTTCAACAAGCCCGAGCGCGCCGCCGCCGACTATTGGATCGGCCTCTACGGCCAGAACAACCGCGTTGATCACAGCCACCTGCAGGGCAAGCTGAACCAGGGTGTGACCCTGGCCGTGGTGCTGAGCGGGGCCGAGAGCCAGCAGAACCATCACCGCATCGACCACAACTATTTCGGCCCGCGCCCGCCGCTGGGCTCGAACGGCGGTGAGACCATCCGGGTCGGCACCAGCGAGTTCTCGCTGACCAATTCCCTGACCGTGGTCGAGGACAACTATTTCGAGGAATGCAGCGGCGAGGTCGAGATCATCTCGAACAAGTCGGGCGGCAACATCTATCGCCGGAACGTCTTCGTCCGCTCGCAGGGCGCGCTGGTGCTGCGCCACGGCAATGGCAATCTGGTCGAGGACAATGTCTTCCTGGGTGGCAGCGTCCCGCACACCGGCGGCGTGCGGGTGATCAACGCCGACCAGACGGTGCGCAACAACTACTTCCAGGGCCTGGGCGGCGACGACTTCACCAGCGCCCTGGTGCTGATGAACGGCGTGCCGAACTCGCCGCTCAACCGCTACAATCAGGTGCTCAACGCCCGCATCGAGAACAACGTCTTCGTCGATGTGAAGCAGGTGCTGTTCGGCGCCGGCGCGGACCAGGAGCGCACCCTGGCGCCGGCCCACAGCACGCTGTCCGGCAATGTCTTCCTCGGCTCTGGCGGCAAGACTGTCTTTAAGGCCACAGCGCCGACCGACGGCCTGACCTTTACGGCCAATGTGGTCGACGGCGTCGCGCCGCTGGACGGCGTCTCTGGCTTTGAAGCCACGACTATTGGTCGCGAGACCCTGCCGGACGGCCGTGTCTATCCGGACGCCGCAGCGCGCAAGGCGCTGGGCCTGAAGGCACCGGTCAAGCTGCTGGCTCGCGAGGAGACCGGCGTGGCCTGGTACCCGAAGGGCGATCAGACCGTCGCCTTCGACTCCGGCCGGGTCCTGAAGATCAAGCCGGGCAAGGACCAGCTGTCGACCGCCGCCGCCAAGGCCGGGGCCGGCGACGTCATCGAACTGGCCGCCGGCGACTACGCCGAGGGGCGGGTCGTCGAGATCCGCCAGCCTCTGACCTTTCGCGCCGAGACGGGCGCGAAGCCGGTCGTGACCTTCGATCGGTCGACGCTGTTTAGCCTGACGGGACGCGGCTCTCTGAAGCTGCAGGGCCTCAAACTATCGGGCTCCAAGGCTCCAGAGGAGGCCGACAACGCCCTGATCCGCGCCAGCGCCGGTTCTCCGCTGCACAACTACGCCGTCGAGCTGATCGACAGCGAGGTCGCTGACCTGAAGGGCGGCGCGCTGAAGGGCGAGAAGGGGACCTTCGCCGATCATGTGACGATCCGGGGTTCTAGCTTCACGGGGATCAGCGGCGCGGTGCTGCGGATCGCGGGTGAGACGGAGTCGGGCGTCTATGGCGTCGAGCGGCTCGACGTGACCGCCAGCCAATTCGCCCAGCTTGGCTCGCCCATCTTCGACATCCTGCGAGGTGGGACCGACGAAAGCACCTTCGGCCCGCAGGCCCGCGTCAGCGGCTCGACCTTTCGCGACGTCGCGCTGGGGCAGCCGTCGATGAAGCTGGACGGCGTGCAGGTCGTAAAGCTCGACGCCAACGTCTTCGAGCGCGCGGCTCCGCCCCGCGTCACCATCCATGTCGGCAAGCCCGATCTCAGCCCGGCGCTCGAGATCATCGACCAGCGCAAATAGGCCAGTCATGTCCAAGTTTCGCCTTCACCTCTGCGCCGGCCTTGCGGTCCTGGCCCTGGCCGGCCAGGCCGCCGCCGCGACGCCGCCCAAGGTCTCTCCGGCCTCCGCCGCTCAGGTCCCGCCGCTGTTCGCCGCCACCCTGGCCAAGAGCCACGCCTTCGTCGATCCGCAACTGCGCAAGACCATCGACGTGCCGGTCCCGGCCGACGCCGGCGGCGGCTACACGCACGAGCGGCACAAGGACAACTATCGCCTGATCTACGAGGCGGGGATGCTGTACCGGCAGACCGGCGACCAAGCCTATGCCGATCTCGTGAAACGGGTGCTTCTGGACTACGCCAAGCTCTACCCGTCGCTGCCGCCGCATCCCAAACGCGCCAACCAGAAGCCGGGCCGGCTGTTCTGGCAGGTGCTGAACGACAGTGTCTGGCTGGTCAATTCGATCCAGGGCTACGAGGCGGTCAAGGACGCCATTCCCGCCGCCGACCGCGCGACGATCGAGGCGGGCGTGTTCCGACCGATGGCCGCATTCCTATCGACCGGCTCGGCCTCGACCTTCGACAGCATCCACAACCACGGCACCTGGGCGCTCGCGGCGGTCGGCATGACGGGCTACGCGATCGGCGACCAGGGGCTGGTCAAGCAGGCGCTGTACGGCTTGGACGTCTCGGGCAAGTCGGGCTTCTACAAGCAGCTGGACGAGCTGTTCTCGCCCGACGGCTACTATGCAGAGGGGCCATACTACCAGCGCTACGCCCTGTCGCCGTTCCTGCTGTTCGCCCAATCGATCCAGAGCCACGAGCCGTCGCGCAAGATCCTCGACTACCGCGATGGCGTGCTGCGCAAGGCCGTCTACGCCAACATCCAGCAGAGCTATGCCGGCCTGCTGTTTCCGATCAACGACGCCATGAGGGACAAGGGCATCGACACGCCCGAGCTGGTCCATGGCGTGGCGGTGACCTACGCCGCGACCCACGACCCGGCGCTGTTGTCGATCGCAATCCAGCAGGACGCTGTCGTTCTGAGCCCCGAAGGCCTGGAGGTCGCCGCCGCCATCGCCCGAGGAGAGGCAAAGCCGTTCCCGTTCGCCTCGATGAAGCTGCGCGACGGGGCCAAGGGCGATAAGGGCGCGCTGGTCGTCCTGCGTTCAGGCCCGAAGGCCAAGGACCAGGCGCTGGTGTTTAAGGCCACGTCCCAGGGCATGGGCCACGGCCATTTCGACAAGCTGTCCTGGCAGTTCTACGACGCCGGACGCGAGGTGCTGACCGATTACGGCGCGGCCCGCTTCCTGAACGTCGAGGCCAAGGCGGGCGGGCGCTATCTGCCGGAGAACGACAGCTGGGCCCAGCAGACGGTGGCCCACAACACCCTGGTGGTCGACGAGAAGAGCCAGTTCGGCGCCGACGCCGATGTCGGCGAGGCGCACTGGCCGACCATCCTGGCGTTCGACGCCAAGGACGGGATCCAGATGACCGCCGCGACCATCGACGACGCCTGGCCCGGCGTTCGCTACCGCCGCGCCATGGCCCTGATCAATCGACCGGAGACCGGACGGCCGATCGTGCTGGACCTTGTCCGCGCCGAAGGCGGTGGCAAGCATCGCTTCGACTTGCCGCTGCACTATGCCGGTCAGCTCGTCGACTCCGGCCTGAAGTTCCAGGGCGGGACCAGCGAGCTGAAGCCGCTGGGCAAGGCCTACGGCTACCAGCACCTGTGGGACCGCGGCCGGGCGCCGGTGAAAGGGACAGGGCGCGTGGCCTGGTTCAACGAGGGCCGGTTCTACGACTACGTCTTCGCCTCGGCCGATGTCGATCAGGCGGTGCTGACCGAGCTGGGCGCCAACGACCCGGACTACAACCTCCGCAACGAGCGGGCCGTCATCCTGCGCGGGGACGACCGCGACGGCTTCGTGCTGGCCGGGGTCCTGGAGGCGCACGGTTCGTACAGCGCCGCCGAGGAATACGCCCGCGACACAATCGCCGCCGTGAAGGGTGTGGAGCGCGCGTCCGAGAACGGCGCCGATCTCGTCACCATCCGCCTGTCGTCGGGCAAGACCCTGACCATCGGCGTCTCCTGGGATCCCGATGCCGCCAAGCGTCACCGGGTCACCACCCCGACCGGCGCCTATGCCTGGACCGGCTTCTCCGGCCTGGCCGTTCGCGAACAATGAGGCGCGCCGTGAAGATCAAGGGACTTCGCTGGCTGATCGTCGGGCTAGTCGGGCTGGCCACGGTGATCAACTACATCGATCGCAACGCGCTGGCCGTGATGTGGCCGCAGATTTCCAAGGACATGGGCGTCGGCAAGGAAGAGTACGCGCTCATCCTGACCTGCTTCATGCTGTCGTACGCCGCCGGCCAGACCATCTTCGGCAAGATCTTCGACGCCTTGGGCACGCGGCTTGGCTTCATGCTGTCGATCCTGGCCTGGTCGGCCTCGATCGCGCTGCATTCGGTGGCGCGATCGGTGCTGACCCTGGGCGTCCTGCGCGCGGCGCTGGGCGTCAGCGAGGCGGGCAACTGGCCCGGCGCGGCCAAGGCCAATGCCGAGTGGTTCCCGGTGCGTGAGCGCGCCTTTGCCCAAGGCATCTTCAACGCCGGCGCCTCGGTCGGGGCGATCATCTCGGCGCCGCTGATCGCCTGGCTTTTCCTGACCTTCGGCTGGCGGGCGACCTTCCTGGTCATCGGCGTGCTGGGCGTGCTCTGGGTCGTGCCGTGGGCCATCGTCTGCCGCGCCGCGCCCGAGGATCATCCTTGGCTGTCGGACGAGGAGCGCCAGCACATCCTGACGGGCCAACGTCCGACGGCGGGCGAGGCCGAGGTCGAGTACAAGCCGACGTGGTCGGGTCTGCTGCGCCATCGCGAGGCCTGGGGCCTGATCCTGGCGCGCTTCTTCATCGATCCGGTCTGGTGGCTGTTCGTCTCGTGGCTGCCGATCTATCTGGCCGAGCGCTTCGGCTTCGACATCAAGCAGATCGGCCTGTTCGGCTGGGTGCCCTATGTCGGGGCGGCGGCGGGCAGCCTGTTCGGCGGCTGGATCTCCGGCTGGCTGATCGGTCGCGGCTGGCGCCCGGTCAAGGCGCGCAAGTGGGCGATCACCCTGGGCGGCGTCTTCATGTTGCCGGCCTTGCTGCTGACCATCGGCGCCTCCACGCCGCTGCACGCGGTGCTGCTGATCGCCGTGATCCTGTTCGGCTTCCAGATCGCCATCAACAACATACAGACCCTGCCCAGCGACTACCTGCCCCGATCGGTCGGTTCGCTGGCCGGGATCAGCGGCACCGCCGCCGTGGCCGGGGTGCTGATCACCACCTGGATCGTCCCGGTCGCCACCAAGGTCAGCTACGCCCCCGTCTTCATCATGGGCGCCAGCCTGGTTCCTCTTTCCATCCTGTCCATCTGGCTCTTGGGCGGCCGGGGCGAACGCCTCGTCGATCCCGCCCTCGCGGCCCGCGCTACCAACGGAGTGAATTCCTGATGCCCCTCACCAACAAGACCGTCATCGTCACCGGCGGCGCGCGCGATATCGGCAAGGCCGTCTCGCTGAAGCTGGCGGCGGAAGGGGCCAATGTCGCCATCAACTATTTCGGCAGCGAGGAGGGCGCCAAGGCGACCCTGGCCGAGATCGAGGCGGCCGGCGGCCGGGCGCTCATCCTGAAGGGGGACATGACCTCCGCCGCCGACGTCCAGGCGTTGGTCGATGCGGCTTTGTCGACCTTCGGCGGCCCCATCGGCGCGCTGGTCAACGTCGCCGGCGGCATGGTCGCCCGCAAGACGCTGGGCGAGATGGACGAGACCTTCTTCGACCACGTCCTGCGGCTGAACCTGAGCTCGGTATTCCTGGCGACCAAGGCGGTTGTGCCGCACATGGCCGAGGGCTCGGCGATCGTGAACCTGTCCTCCCAGGCCGGCAAGGACGGCGGTGGTCCGGGGGCCACGGCCTACGCCACGGCCAAGGGCGCGATCATGACCTTCACCAAGGCCATGGCCAAGGAACTGGGCCCGCAGGGGATCCGCGTGAACGCCCTGTGTCCGGGCATGATCGGCACCAGCTTCCACGACACCTTCTCCAAGGACGAGGTCCGCGCCCGCGTCGCCGCCAGCACCCCGCTGCGCCGAGAGGGCCGCGCGCCCGAGATCGCCGACGCCGTGGCCTATCTGGCCAGCGACGCGTCCAGCTTCCTGACCGGGGTCAATCTGGACATCAACGGCGGCCTGTTGATGAGCTGACGGGAGAGACGTGATGATCGCCAAGACCCTCGCCGCCGTCCTGCTGCTGGGCGCGACTCCCGTCGCCGCCCAGACCTGGACCGATCCCGCCGCCTGGGCGTCCGTGAAGACGCCCGAGACCACCAAGGACGTGGTCTACCTCCAGGCCAGCGGCAAGGATCTGCATCTGGACGTCTATCGCAACACGGCCTTCGAAGGGCCGCGCCCGGTGCTGGTCTACATCCACGGCGGCGCCTGGTGGAAAGGCGAGAAGCCCGCCGGCTGGGGCGGTTTCCGCGCCTATCTGGCGGCGGGCTTCTCGGTCGTCACCGTCGAGTACCGCCTGACCGACGTCGCGCCCGCCCCGGCGGCGGTACAGGACGTCCGCTGCGCCCTGTCGTGGGTGAAGGCCAACGCCAAGACCTACGGCTTCGACGCCAAGCGGGTCGTGCCCTACGGCACCTCGGCGGGCGGGCACCTGGCCTTGATGGCCGGCATGCTACCCAAGACGAACGACATCGATCTGCCGGCCTGCCGCGACCAGCCGAAGGTGGCGGCGATCCTCGACTTCTACGGCCCCTATCACCTTCGAGCCGATCTGCCGGGCGCCTTCAAGAGCCCGTCGACGGCGCGCTGGATCGCTGGCGGTCCCGAGGCGCTGTGGACCTCGATGTCGCCGGCCGCCTATGTCCGCAAGGGCCAGCCGCCGGTGTTCATCGTCCATGGCGACGCCGATCCAACGGTGCCCTACGAAGCCTCGACGTCGCTCAAGGCCGATCTCGACAAGGCAGGTGTCCTCAATCGCTTCCACCCTGTCTCGGGCGGCGTGCACGGCAAGTTCCCGAAGGAGGAGCAGATCAAGGTCGAGCAAGATGCGCTGCAGTTCTTGACGACGACCGCCGTGCTCAGCGCTCGCTAGGCTTACCGCAAGCTCGGCGGCTCGGGTCGTTTACGCGCTTTCGAACCACAGGAACGACCAGTCGGTCATCATCTCGGGGAAGTCCGGCTTGATGACTAAGACCCCGGGCGCGATGCCGCCGGGAATGAAGCCGTAGTCGGCCCGGTTGTGACCATAGCCGTTCAGCTTCGAGCGCGTCCCCACGGTCGAGACCAGGGACAGGTTGTTGGCCGGGTGGCGGCCCAGCAGCGATGTTCGCCGGCAAGGACTGCGCGCTCTGCGCTTGTTCCGGCTGGCGCGTCGAAAGCAAGGGCGTGAACTAGGGCGTCTCGCCCAGTTCGGCCATGACTTCGGAGGCTTCTGTGAAGGCGGTGTTGGCGGCGGGTACCCCCGCGTAGATCGCCGTCTGCATCAGCACCTCCTTCAGCTCGTCGACCGTGAAGCCGCCTTGCTCTAGCCCCGCCCGGACGTGCAGGCGGAACTCCTCCCAGCGCGCGAGGCTGGCGCAGATGGCCAGCACCAGCAGGCGCCGGGTGCGGTGGTCCAGGCCCGGCCGACCCCAGACTTCGTTCCAGGCGTAGCGGGTGATCATGGCCTGGTAGTCGGCGGTGAAGGCCGTGCGCCTGGCCAGGGACTTGTCGACCCAGGCGTCGCCCAGGACCTTGCGGCGGGTCGTCAGGCCGGCCTCGAACAGCGCATCCTTGGCGTCGCGGACGGCGGTCCCGCGCAGGACCTCGCCGACGAAGTCGCCGATGGCGCCGGCGAAGGCGGTCGGGGCTTCCAGGCTGGGCAGGTGGGCGCCGTCGATCTCCAGATGGCGCGCGCCGGGCACGGCGGCGACGATGCGCTCCGCATGGCCCTCGAACGGCGTGGCGACGTCCTTGGCGCCGGTCAGCACCAGGGTCGGGGCGGTGATGCCGGGCAGGCCTTCCAGCAGGGCCATGTCACGGATCGCCGCGCCGCAGCCGCAATAACCGTTGGGGTTCTGGGCCAGCATGCCGGCGCTCACCGTCTCGACGACCTCGGGGTGTTGAGCGCGGAAGCCTTCCGAGAAGAACCGGCCCATCACCGGCTCGACCAGTGACGCCATGCCTTCGGCCCGGATCAGGGCCAGGCGCTGGTCCCAGGTCGACGGATCCATGGCCGGCGAGGTGCAGGCCAGGATCAGGGCGGTGACGCGCTCAGGAGCCTTCGGCGCGAGCGCCATGGCGATCATGCCGCCCAGCGAGGTGCCGGCGATGCTGGCCGTCTGGGCGCCCGCCGCGTCCATCACCGCCAGCACGTCGTCGGCCAGCAGGTCGAGACTATAGTCGCCCGCCGGCGCGTCCGAGGCGCCGTGGCCGCGCGTGTCCATCCGCAACACCCGGAAGTCCGGCGTCAGCAGCGGCACGACGGGATCGTACAGTGACAGGTCCGTGCCAATCGAGGTCAGCAACACCAAGGCCGGCCTGTCGGCCGCGCCGTCTGCGCGCCAGTAGATCCTGGCGCCGTGCGAGGTCGCGAAGGGCATCAGCGGTCCTTTCGGTAGGCGGCGAGGGCGCGCGAGGTCAGGGCTTCGGACTCGCCGATATCGGCGCCGACCTGGGCGGCCGCAAGATTGGCGGCCATGCGGTCGGTGTCGACCTCCAGGCCTTCGATCACCGGCGCCATGGCGGCCAGGGCGCCGTGGGTCAGCTGGAACAGATCGGCCAGCACCGGCGCCTCGGCCTGCCAGCCGCCCAGGCCGCGCTCGTGCTGCTGGGGCAGGGCGGCGGTAATCGTGGCGGCCAGGTGCGGTGCGCGGATCGCGGCGGAGAGGGCGACCTGGCAGCTGGTCGGGTTGCGCTTGTGGGCCATGGCCGAGGAGCCGCCCCGACCCTCGACGCGCGGTTCGAAGGTCTCGGCGACCTCGCCTTGGGCCAGCAGGGCGATGTCGCCGGCGATCTTGCCGACCGCGCCGGTCAGGATGGCGAGGCTGGAGGCCAGACCGGCCAGACCTTCGCGGCGGGCGTGCCAAGGCGTGTCGGCGGCGGGGAGGTCGAGCAGTTCGGCGAGACGTTCGACAACCGCCTGCGCCTGGCCATCGAGCCCGGCGAGCGAGCCCGCGGCGCCGCCCAGTTGCAGCTGGATGGCGCTGGTCTCGCGCTCGAACCGGGCCAGGGCGCCCGCGACGCCTTGCAGCCAGCCGGCGACCTTGAGGCCGAAGGTGATCGGCAGGGCGCCTTGCAGCAGGGTGCGGCCGAGCATCGGCGTGGCCGCGTGCGTCTCGGCCAGACGCGCCAGGGCGTCGGCGAGGCGACGGGCGTCCTTGACCACCAGAGCCGCGCCGGCCTTGGCCTGCAGCATCAGAGCGGTGTCGGCCAGGTCCTGGCTGGTCGCGGCCTTGTGGACGAGTTTGGCAATGGCCGGGTCGGTGATCCGTTTGCGGATGATCTCGACCAGGGGGATGGCCAGGGTTCCGGCGTGGGCCGCGGCCTCGGCCAGAAGATCGACGTCGGGGCGTTCGACGCAGGCCGCGCGGATGCAAGCGGCGCTGGCCTGGTCGATCACCCCGACGTCCGCCTGCGCCTGAGCCAGGGAGGCCTCGAAGCGCAGGGCCGCGTCCAGCAGGGCCTCGTCGCCGAAGACGGCAAGCATGGCGGCGGAGGAGGCCGAGCGGTCGCGGATCAGGGAAGGCAAGGGCGACTCCGTCTTCGTCAGATGTCGAAGAAGACGGTTTCGCGCTCGCCTTGCAAGACGATGTCGAAGCGCCAGGCGCCGTCCTGCTGGCGGGCGATCAGGGTGTCGCGGCGTTCGGGCGGAACCAGGGCCAGGATCGGGTCGGCGGCGTTCTGAGGCGCGCCCTCGAAATAGACGCGGGTGGCCAGGCGCTTGATCACACCACGGCCGAAGACGCTGACGGCGATATGCGGGGCCTGCTGGGTGTTTCCGGGACCGGGCGCCGGACCAGGACGCACGGTCTTGAAGCGATAGAGGCCGTCTTCGCTGGTCGAGGCGCGGCCAAAGCCGATGAAGCCGTCGTCGGGGCTGGCGTAGCGGCCAGCGGCGTTGGCCTGCCAGATCTCGATCATGGCGTCAGGCACGGGCTTGCCGTCGGCGTCGGTGACGAGGCCTTCCAGGATGATCATCTCACCACTGACCGCGCCGCGCGGCGGCGAGACGTTCAGCACGTAGTGCTCTTCGGAGAAGAGTTCCGGGCGGGCGCCCATGTCCGATTGGCCGACCAGGTCCGCGCCGCCTTTCCAGGGCAGGCCGTAGTGGAAGAATGGGCCGACGGTCTGGGACGGAGTCTGGCCGAACAGGGCCGGGTCCTGGTTGTCGAGACGCGGGGCCGGATTGACCTGGTCAGTCATGATGATCGTCCTCGAAAGGCGTCTCGTCGCGGCCGCGCAGCACCACGTCGAACAGGTAGCCCAGCGCCCAGTTGGGCCGGGTGGTCTCGATGTCGAACCGCGAGACCATGCGCTGGCGGTAGGGCAGGGGCACGGCGTTGGCGATCGGGTCGATCTCGATCAGCGGATCGTCCGGGAAGTACATCTGGGTGACCAGGCGCGTGGCGAAGGCCGGGCCCAGCAGCGACAGGTGGATGTGCGACGGCCGCCAAGCGTTGTGGTGGTTGCCCCACGGATAGGCGCCGGGGCGCACCGTGACATAGCTGTAGCGGCCCTCGGTGTCGGTGATCACCCGGCCCGCGCCAGTGAAGTTCGGGTCGTGCGGGGCGTCCCACTGGTCCTTGGAATGGATGTAGCGGCCGGCGGCGTTGGCCTGCCAGATCTCCATCACGGTGTTGGGGACGGGGCGGCCGTTCTCGTCCAGCACGCGGCCGGAGACGACGATGCGCTGGCCTTGCGGCGCGCCCTTGTGCTGGGTGGTCAAGTCGGCCAGCGACGCGCCCATCAGGTTTTCCCAGCCGCTGGCCGGGCCGGTGGTCTCGGTCAGGGTGTGGGGGATCTTGACCAGCGGCTGGCGCGGCGAGCGCGCGACGGTCGAGCCATAGGCCGGACAGAGTGACGGCGGTTGGCCGGCGTCTTCGCGGGCATAGGGCAGGATCAGGCTCATGGCGGTCTCCTAGACGCGTTCGAAGGCCAGAGCGGCGCCCTGGCCGACGCCGATGCACAGTGTGGCCAGGCCGCGCTTGCCGCCAGTGGCTTCCAACTGGCGCAAGGCGGTCAGCACAAGCCGTGCGCCGGACGCGCCGAGCGGGTGGCCTAGCGCAATCGCGCCGCCGTTCGGGTTCACGTGCGCGCCGTCGTCGGGCAGGCCGAGCTGGCGGAGGACGGCGAGGCCCTGGGCGGCGAAGGCCTCGTTCAGCTCGACCGTGTCGAAGTCGCCGATGGCGAGGCCGGTCCTGGCGAGGAGCTTCTGAACCGCCGGGACCGGACCGATGCCCATCACGCGCGGCGGCACGCCGGCCGTGGCGTAGCCGGTGATGCGGGCGCGGGGCGTCAGGCCGTGGCGCTTCACGGCGTCCTCCGAGGCGACGATCAGGGTCACCGCGCCGTCATTGACGCCGGAGGCGTTGCCGGCGGTGACCGTGCCGCCTTCGCGGACGACCGGCTTTAGCTTCGTGAGCGCTTCGATCGTGGTCTCGCGCGGATGTTCGTCGCGGTCGACGATCGTCGGGCCGGTCTTGCCAGGGATCTCGACCGGGGTGATCTCGCCAGCCAGGAAGCCGTTGGCTTGGGCTGCGGCCGCCCGCTGCTGGCTACGCAGGGCGAAGGCGTCCTGATCCTCGCGGTTCACATCGTAGTCGGCAGCGACGTTCTCGGCAGTCTCCGGCATCGAGTCGACGCCGTAAGCCTTGCGCATCGCCGGATTGACGAAGCGCCAGCCGATGGTGGTGTCGAAGATCTCGGCGTTGCGGGCGAAGGCGCTGTCGGCCTTGCCCATCACGAAAGGGGCGCGGCTCATGCTCTCGACACCGCCGGCGATGACCAGGTCGTTGTGGCCCGACAGGATGGCGCGGGCGGCGTAGCCGATGGCCTCCAGGCCCGAGGCGCACAGGCGGTTGACGGTGACGCCCGGGACCTCGACCGGGAAGCCGGCCAGCAGCAGGCCCATGCGCGCGACGTTGCGGTTGTCCTCGCCAGCTTGGTTGGCGCAGCCGAGAACGACTTCGTCGATGGCCGACAGGTCGAGGCCGGCGTTGCGCGCGGCTAGGGCCTTCAGCGGGATCGCCGCCAGGTCGTCCGCGCGGACCTTGGATAGCGCGCCGCCATAGCGGCCGATCGGCGTGCGGATCCCGTCACACAGATAGGCCGCGCTCATGCGAAGGCCCCCGCATCGAAGTCGGCTTCGGTCTTGGCCTTGACCTCGTCCAGCGTGACGCCCGGCGCCAGCTCGACCAGCGTCAGGCCGCCGCCTTTGCGATCCAGGTCGAAGACGCAGAGGTCGGTGATCACCATGTCGACGCAGGCCGCGCCGGTCACGGGCAGGGCGCAGCGCTTGAGCACCTTGCTCTGGCCGGCCTTGTTGGCGTGATCCATGACTACGATCACCCGCTTGACGCCGGCCACCAGGTCCATGGCCCCGCCCATGCCCTTCACCATCTTGCCGGGGATGGTCCAGTTGGCGATGTCGCCGTTCTGGGCCACTTCCATCGCGCCCAGCACCGTCAGGTCGATGTGGCCGCCCCGGATCATCGCGAAGCTCTGGGCGCTGTCGAAGAAGCTGGAGGTCGGCAGCTTGGTGATCGTCTGCTTGCCGGCGTTGATCAGGTCCGGATCGGCCTCGCCCTCGTAGGGGAAGGGGCCCATGCCCAGCATGCCGTTCTCGGACTGCAGGGTGACGTGCACGCCGTCGGGGATGTGGTTGGCCACCAGGGTCGGGATGCCGATGCCCAGGTTGACGTAGAAGCCATCCTTCAGCTCACGGGCGGCGCGGGCCGCCATCTCGTCGCGGGTCCAGGCCATTACGCTTGCTCCTTCGGACGCGTCGTCAGTTTCTCGATGCGCTTCTCGTTGATCGTGCTGAGGATGATGCGATCGACATAGATGCCCGGCGTATGGATGCTGTTGGCGTCCAATTCGCCGGCCTCGACGATCTCCTCGACCTCGACGATCGTCACCTTGCCGGCCGTAGCCATCACCGGGTTGAAGTTGCGGGCGGTCATCCGAAACATCAGATTGCCTTCCGGATCGGCCTTCCATGCCTTCACGATGGCCAGGTCGGCGCGCAGCCAGGTCTCGCGGACGTAAGGCTCGCCCTCGAAGGTCTCGACCGGCTTGCCCTCGGCCACCACCGTGCCGACGCCGGTCTTGGTGTAGAAGGCCGGGATGCCCGCGCCGCCGGCCCGGATGCGTTCGGCCAGGGTGCCTTGCGGGTTCAGTTCCAGCTCCAGCTCGCCCGACAGATAGAGCTGCTCGAACAGCTTGTTCTCGCCGACGTAGCTGGAGATCATCTTCTTGATCTGGCCGTTGTTGAGCAGCATCCACAACCCGAAGCCGTCGGCTCCGCAGTTGTTGCTGATCACGGTCAGGCCCTTGACGCCCGTGTCCTTCAGGGCCGGGATCAGGGTCTCGGGATTGCCCGAGAGGCCAAAGCCGCCGGACATCAGGGTCATGCCGTCGAAGGCGACGCCTTCCAGCGCCGCGGCGGCGCTCTCGTAGATCTTGCTCTTCACGGAATGCTCCTAGACCAGCGGGAGGCCGACATAGTTCTCGGCGAGAGTGACCTGGGCGGCGCGGGAGCCGCGGATGTAGGCGAGCTCGGCCACCTGCATCTTGCGGTCGAAGCCGTCGCGGTCGGGGAAGCGGTGGGTGAGGCCGGTGAACCACCACGAGAAACGCTCGGCCTTCCAGACCCTGGCCAGGGCGCGGGCCGAGTAGCCATCGATGCCGGCGCTGGAGCGCTCGCCGTAGTATTCGGTCAGGGCCTCGGACAGCATGATCACGTCCGATACGGCCAGGTTCATGCCCTTGGCGCCGGTGGGCGGCACGATGTGGGCCGCGTCGCCGGCCAGGAATAGACGGCCATGGCGCATGGGCTCGGTGACGAAGCTGCGCAGCGGGGCGATCGACTTCTCGAACGACGGGCCACGGGTGATCCGCGCGGCGGCTTCCGGGCCCAGGCGGATCGAAAGCTCATCCCAGAAGCGCGCGTCGTCCCAGTCCTCGATCCGCTCGTCCAGGGCGCACTGGATGTAGTAACGGCTGCGGGTGGGCGAGCGCATCGAGGCCAGGGCGAAGCCGCGCTCATGGTTGGAATAGATCAGCTCGTGATCGCACGGCGGCACGTCCGCCAGGATGCCCAGCCAGCCGAACGGGTAGACCCGCTCGAAGGTCTTGAGCACGGCCTCCGGGATCGCGGCGCGGCTGACGCCATGATAGCCGTCGCATCCCATGATGAAGTCGCAGTCGATCCGGCGCTCCACACCGTATTGGCGGAAGGTCACGCTGGGCGCGTCGGTGTCGATGTCGTGCGGGGCGACCTCGTCGGCGTCGAAGATAATCGACAGGCCGCGCGGCTCGGCCGCGTCGAACAGGTCCTTCATCACCTCCTGCTGGCCATAAACCATCACGGTGGAGCCGCCGGTCAGTTCGGCCATGTCGACGCGGAACAGCTCGCCGTCGGCGGCGAGGTTGGCGCCGCCGTGCACCAGGCCCTCGCGGCGCATCCGCTGGCCAAGGCCCAGGCGGTCCATCAGGTCGACGGTGATCTGCTCCAGCACGCCGGCGCGGACACGGCCTTCGACATAGGCCCGGTCACGGCGCTCCAGAACGACGGCGTCGATGCCGGCGGCGGCCAGGAGGTGCGCCAGGAACATGCCCGCCGGGCCCGCGCCGATGATGGCGATCTGAGTGCGCATGGGCGTCATGTCCTCCCGCCGCAGTGTCTGCGATCTTGGAAGCAGACTAGACCTCGCCCAGCCGGTGGCGATGGATGTGTCGGGGGAATAGTTGGACTTTTCGTGGATGGGGTGAGACGGTCCTGTCGCGCCAGGAGGGCGCGCGCGTGGCCTCACAATCCAAAATTCCCAGCTTTTTCCTGTTCGGCGAGCCGCCTCGGGTGGCCGAGGGCAAGTTCCTGCATCTGGAGGCCTTGGACGATCGCTCGCGGCCCAATGACTGGAACATCCGGCCGCACGCCCACGCCGACCTCAACCACGTCTTCCACATCGCCCAGGGAGGCGGCCGCATGTCGGCGGACGGCAAGGCGGTGGAGTTTGCCGCGCCCTGCCTGCTGATCGCCCCGGCGCGCGTGGTGCATGGCTTCGTCTTCGAGGCCGAGACCACAGGCTCGGTGCTGACGATCGCCGACAGCTATCTGCGCGAGCTGGTTGGACGCGAGCCGGCTTTCGAGGTTGTCTTCCAGCAGGCTGTCGCCCTGGCGCTAAGCCCTGAACATGGCGCGGCCCAGAGCCTGAAGCGCCTGGCCAAGGAGTTGACCTGGGCGGCGCCCGGCCACGGGGCGGCGGTCGAGGCGCATCTGCTGACCATCCTGGTGGACGTGCTGCGCTTGCGCGCCCACGTCGATGCGCCGGAGAATGCGCGGCCCAACACTCATGCCGCCCTGGTCGCTAGGTTCCGCGAGCGGGTCGAGGCCGGCTATCGCACCAACCGCGCACTGGAGGCCTATGCCTCCGACCTGGGCGTATCGGTCTGGACCCTGGGGGCGGCGTGTCGAAGCGTCGCCTCGGCCTCGCCGCTCAGCCTGGTGCAGGATCGCAAGATGCTCGAGGCCCGGCGGGCCTTGCTCTATTCCAACATGACGGTGGCTGAGATCGCCTACTACCTCGGCTTCGACGACCCAGCCTATTTCACGCGGGTCTTCACCAAGCACGCGGGGGTCTCGCCGCGAGGCTTCCGCGACGGCGCTCCATAACAAAATCGCCGCCGACATCGCCCGGGGGAGGGACGATCTCGGCGGCGACACCCTGGCGCCGGTGGCCAATGCGACGCGGCTGCGCGAGGCGCTGCTGACCTGAGGCTTGCACTCTTGGTTCTCGATGACCGGAACTATACGAACCGCGAAGATTGATCCGTGCGTTCGTCCAGATCGCGCCACCGCGACGGCAAGGCGCCGAAGGCGCCCGCACTGTATGGCGGCCCGGTGGACGCTTTGAGGGGGCTGTGGTTCGCCTCGAAGCAAGTTTCTCGCTCAGCGCGCGGCTTTTAAGAGCGATGACGGCTCAACATCCATGCGAGTGCGACATTTTCAGTAAAATGTCACACGCCGAACCTCGCTGCCGGACCAGACAGGCGGATGATCGTTTCGAGGCCTCGACCTGGGGATAACCGCCGCAGGCGGTGGGCGCGATGGCCTCGAAAGAGGACCGCATGTCGACCTATCGACTTTTGATGGCGGGTTGTTCCGCCCTAGTCCTGCTGGCGCACTCGCAGGCTGCTTTTGCTGACGAAACCACCACGCCGGCCGATACCGTCGACGAGGTCATCGTCAAGGCGCGCGACAAGGCCGGGCTGATCGAGAAACAGCCCAACAACACCGTCTTCGGCATCGACAAGCCGCTGCTGGAGACGCCGCGTTCGGCAAGCTTCGTCAGCGACGTGACGCTGCAACGCTACGGCATCGAGACGATCGACGGCCTGACCGCCGTCTCGCCCGGCACCTACACCGCCAGCTTCTACGGCGTGCCCGGGGCACTGAACATTCGTGGCACCCTGGCCGAGAACTACTTCCGCGGCTTCAAGCGCATCGAGAACCGGGGGACCTACTCGACCCCGATCGGCGCGGCCGACCAGATCCAGATCGTGCGCGGTCCGCCGACCCCGATCTACGGCTCGGGCAAGGTGGGCGGCATGCTCAACTTCATTCCGAAGTCGGGCAAGAACGAGGGCGGCTATCTTACCGAGCCCACCGGCGAGGTCACCCTGACCTACGGCTCGTACAACAAGAAGAACGCCACGGCCCAACTGGGCCTGCCGGCCAACTTCGGTTCGGTCACCGGCGGGGTCTACCTCTATGGCGAGGTCGAGGATTCCCACAGCTACTACAAGGGGATCTACCCGCGCCGGCAGACCGGCGAGGTCTCGGCCGATTTCGACCTGGGCAACGGCTGGACGACGGCCTTCGGCGGCATGCTGTACCACTCGGACGGCGATGTTCAGACGCCGGGCTGGAACCGCCTGACCCAGAACCTGATCGACAACCAGACCTATTTCACCGGCCGCGACACGACGCTGAAGGACACCGACGGCAACGGCCGCCTGACGCCGAACGAGATCGGCTTCTATCCGTATTCCAGCGCCATGTACCAGGCGTACTACGGGTTCCCGTCGACGGACGCTCTGCACACGCTGGACGTTGGCGTCGGCACGACCAAGCTGGACCCGCGCACCGTCTATATCAGCGGGGCCGACTTCTCGAAGACCAACACCAACACCTTCTATTTCGACCTGGCCAAGGCGCTGACACCCGACAGCGCCCTGAAGCTGCAGCTGTTCTATGACGACCAGGAGAACAAGCGCTTCGTCAGCTACGGCTATCCGGCTTGGTTCGACAGCAAGGTGTGGGAGGCGCGCGCCACCTACAACTTCGCCTACGACGCGGGGATCATCACCTCCAAGTCATTCGTCGGCGCGTCCTACCGCAGCTTCGAGGGCCGTCGTCGCGAGAGCTACAACAGCGGCCTGATCGCCCTGGACCGTCGCGACATCAGCTTCGGCGCCACGCCGACCGACATCATCGACAGCCCGTTCTCGACTGAGACCGCCGCTGGCGTGCAGGGCCTGCAGTGGGAGAACGACAACAAGAGCACGTGGCAGCAGGCCGGCGTCTTCGCGATGACCGACATCATGGTCGGCGAGAAGCTGAACCTGATGCTGGGCGGCCGCTACGACGACTACGACGTCAAGTCCAAGGACTCGGGCTTCCTCAGCTACCAGATCGCCGGCCAGCAGAAGGCCAGCAAGGGCAAGTTCACCTACAGCGCCAGCGCTACCTACAAGGCGCCGGCCGGGATCATGCCCTACATCACCTATGCCAAGGCCTCGGCCCTGGAGATGAGCCAGGCGGGCGACATCGCGCCGGGCCTGGTGGCCGACGCCAGCGACGCCTGGCTGTCAAACAGCGACCTAGCCGAGGCGGGTCTCAAGTTCCAGTGGCTGAAGGGTACGCTGGTCGGCTCGATAGCGGGCTACCGCCAGAACCGCACGCAGCTGACCGGCATCACCGGCACGCCGACGGGCACCCGCGCCAAGGGCGTGGAACTGGAAGTCCGCTGGCTGGCCAGTGAGAACTTCAGCTTCACCTTCTCGGGCAACACCCAGCACACGACCGTGAAGGGTCCCGACAACTCGTTCCAGTACATTCCGGCCTATACCGCCGGCGTGCCGGGCGCCCAGGCCTATGGCGGCACCTATGTGGTGTGGGCGTTCAGCAGCCTGCCAGGCCGCGCGGGCGACTACGACTACACCCTGATCCCCAAGTCGGTGGTCAGCCTGTACGGCGCCTATACCAGCGACGAGCATGAGTGGGGCAAGGCCGGCGGCACGCTGGGCGTGACCCACGTGACCAAGACCGCGGGCACCGTCCAGAACGCCGTGACCTATCCCGCCTATTGGGTGGCCAGCGGCAGCGTCTACTACGAGTACGGTCCGTACACGGCCACGCTCAACGTCGATAACCTGTTCGACAAGCTCTACTTCACGCCCGACGCCGACAGCTACGCCAACCTCGGTGCGCTGCCCAGCAAGGGCCGCGAGTGGCGCCTGACCCTGTCCCGTAAATTCTAGTTCCCCCGCGCGGCGCGCCCCGCGAGGGACGCGTCGCGAGCTTGCATGGAGGCTCGATGGCGATGTCGACGATCCAATGGCGCTCCTGGACCCTCCTGGGCGCTCTTTCCCTTCTGTTGTTCCTGATCACGGCCTCGACCTTCTCGTCGCTGGGCGTGGTCCTGCCGGCCATGATCAAGGACCAGCAGTGGAGCTTCGCCTCGGCCTTCCTGGGCTTCACCCTGCTGGGCGCGTTCTGTGGCGGCTCGTCGTGGCTGCCGGCCCTGTTGATCCGCAAGATCGGCGTACGGGCCACGATCATCGCCGGCTCGGCCGTGATGATCGCCGGCTTCCTCTGCCTGACGATGGCCCACGGGCTGCCGGTCTATCTGACTGGCACGGCCCTGTTGGGCGTCGGCTACCAGATGATGGCGCTGATCCCGGGCACGCACCTGCTGTCGATGCTGTTCAAGAAGCGGGCCCTGCCGTTCGGGATCTACTTCACGATCGGTTCGCTGGGCGGGGTCGTCGGCCCCTGGATGGCGCTGGTCGGCATGGAGATGGCCGGCGGCGCCTGGCGCCCGTACTGGGCCTGGCAGGCTGTCGCTTCGGCGGTGGTCGGCGCCCTGGCCGCGTCCCTGGTGGGCGGCAAGGCTTGGCTGGAGAGCGCGGCGGTCGAGACCGACAAGGCCGTGGCCGAGGACGCCGCCGCCCAGCCGGCCGGCGCTCGCGTCTATCGCACCCAGGTCGACTGGACGATCAAGGAAGCGATCCGCACGCCGCAGTTCTACGTCATCGTCGCGGCCTATTTCGCCCACCTGCTGGGCGGGGTGACCGCCGTCAGCCTGGCGCCCAGCCACTTCAGCGAAATGGGCGTGGCCTCGGCCGTGGCGGTTGCGGCGCTGAGCCTGGAATCCCTGATGCAGGTCGTGGCCCGGATGAGCGGGGGGCTGCTGGGCGATCGTATCGACCCGCGCTGGCTGCTGGCCGGCGCGCAAGGGATGATGGCCGCCGGCCTGCTGGCCCTGGCCAATGCCGCGACCTGGCCGATGATGGTGATCTTCGCCCTCGGCGTAGGCGTCGGCTTCGGCATGACCGTGCTGGCCGTCAGCATCCTGCTGCTCAACTACTACGGCCGGAAGAACAATCTCGAGCTCTTCTCGATGGTCTGCCTGGTCGGCGCCGTCTCGGCCCTGGGCCCGGTGATCGGCGGGTTCATGCGTGACCGCATGGGCGGCTTCGCGCCCACCTTCCAGGTCTTCGCCGCCGTGATCGGCGTGATCTTCGTGGCGGCGCTGTTCATGCGTCCGCCGCGCAAGAGCACCGAGGAAAGCACGCTCGCGCCGGTCCCGGCGCCCACGCCCGTCCTGCTGCGCGACGCGGCCTAAGACAGTTCAGGGAGTACCGCCATGTTCCACCGTCCTTCCCAGCACAAGGATTTCGGGGTCTTCCTGCCGGTCGCCAACGGCGGCTGGATCATCTCCAAGACCGCCCCGGTCCTCGACGGCCTCTACGAAACGAACCGCGCGGCGGCCGTGAAGGCCGACGAGGTCGGCATGGACTTCGTCATGTCGATGGGCAAGTTCCGCGGCTTCGGCGGCGAGACCGACCACTGGGGCACGGCGCTGGAGTCCGTCACCATGATGGCCGGCATCGCCGAGGCCACCAAGAACGTGAAGATCTGGGCGACCATCCACCCGCTGCTGCAGAACCCGGCCGTGGCGGCCAAGATGATCGCCACCCTGGACCATATCAGCGGCGGTCGCGCGGGCCTCAACATCGTGGCCGGCGCCTATCGCGGCGAGTTCGACCAGATGGGCGCGTGGGACGACAGCCTGTCCCACGACGACCGCTACGCCCTGACCGAGGAATGGACCACGATCGTCAAGCGGCTGTGGGCCGAGGACAGCGTCGACTTCGACGGCAAGTACTTCCAGATGAAGGACTGCCAGTCCAAGCCCAAGCCGCTGTCCAAGCCGCGTCCGGACCTGGTCTGCGCCGGCATGAGCGACCGGGGCTTCCAGTTCTCGGTGCGCGAGGCCGACATCTGCTTCATCGGCGGCCGCACGCCCGATGAGCGCCGCGACGCTTCCGTGCGCGCCAAGCAGGCCGCCGAAGGCATGGGCAAGACCATCAAGACCTTCGCCATGTGCACGGTCGTGCATGGCGATACCGACGCGGACGCCGAGGCCAAGGTCGAGCACTACAAGGACGGCGCCGACATGGGCGCGATCCTGGCCATGCTGGAAAGCTGGGGCGTGCCGGCCGAGAAGCTCTCGACCGTCGCCAAGGCCCAGGGCGCGTTCATGACCCACACCGTGGTCGGCTCGCCCAAGACCTGCAGCGCGCAGATCGAGGAATATCTGCGCTACTGCGAACTGGACGGCCTGATGATGATCTTCCCCGACTATGTCGAGGGGCTGACCATGTTCGGGGCCGAGATCCTGCCGGGTCTACGGGCGGTGTTCTCGTGAATGCGATGACCGTGGAGCGTGATGGCCTGGCGGCCTGGATCGCACCCGCGCGGACGGCGGTGGTGGTGATCGACATCCAGGTCGACTTCGCCTCACCGGAGGGGGCGCTGGGGGCCTATGTCGACATGGCCGTCGTCCAGCCGGCGGTCGTCGCCGCCGAGCGCCTGGTCGAGGCCGCGCGCGGGGCAGGGGTCCCGGTGGTCTTCGTGGGTCTCTTCACCGCGCCGGAGACGGACTCGCCCAGCTGGAAGGAGCGCATGCGCCGTCGTGGCGGGGATCCCGACAACGAGAGCGCCCTTTGCCGTGAGGGCGAGGTCGGTTCGGACTTCTACGGACCCACGCCGCTGCCCGACGACCTGGTGGTGAAGAAGGCCCGCTACAGCGGCTTCGTCGGCACCAATCTCGACGCGCGCTTGAACGCGCTGGGCGTCGACACCCTGGTAGTGGCGGGCCTGACCACCGAGTGCTGCGTCGACAGCACCGTCCGCGACGCCTTCAGCCTGGACTACCACGTGTTCGTCGCCGCCGACGCCTGCGCCGCCTACGAGCCCGAGATCCACGCCGCCTCGCTGAAGGTGATGGAACTGAACAGCGCGATCCTGACCGACACGGCCGCGATCGCCCACGCCTGGAGCGCCTGACCATGGCAGACGGATTCGCCAATCTCGGCGCGACCGCGCCCTACACCGTCACCGAGGCCGACCGCGCGGCGATCGCCGCCGCGATCAGCGAGGACGAGATCGTCGAGCTGGCCCTGACCCTGGGCAACATTCCCGCGCCGTCCGGCAAGGAACTGGAGGTCGCCAACTACGTCCATGACTGGATGGCGCGCGAAGGTTTCTCGCCGCGCAAGGTTGGGGCCACGCCCGAGCGGCCCAACATCATCGGCACGCACGGCGGCAAGGGCGTCGGCAAGAACCTGCTGTTCACCGCCCACCTCGACACCGAGGCGCCGACCTGGAACCCTGACCTCGACGCGTACAAGTACAGCCCCGAGACCCTGGCCAATCCCGAATGGGAGAAGTGCTGGCTGGAGGACGGCAAGCTCTACGGCTACCCGATCGCCAACGATCGCGGGCCGATGAGCTGCTTCCTGATCGCGGCCAAGGCGCTGAAGAAGGCCGGCTACGAGCTGGCCGGCAAGATGTACCTGACCGCCTGTCCCGGCGAGATCGGCCCCGAGCCGATCGAGGAGCACCGAGGTGTGGCCTATATGGGCAAGGACATCGGGGCCCACTACCTGTTCCACCACGGCGGCGTCGCCCCCGACTACGCCATCGCCGCCGAGGGCTGCGACTTCGGCCTGACCTGGGTCGGCTGCGGCTATGCGGTGTTCCGCTTCCAGGTCTGGGGGGAGGGTGTCTTCACCCCGCTGCTGGAGCATCCGGCGACGTCGGCCCAGCACCCGAACCCGATCTACAAGCTGGGCAAGCTGACCGACGCCATCCACGCCTGGAGCGGTGAGTGGGAGAAGAAGAGCCGCTACGTCAGCCCGGGCGGGATCGCCAACCCGAAGTCGCAGATCGGTTCGGTGCGCGGCGGCATCCCCTACGCCTTCGGGGCGGGGACCGAGCTGGTGAACCTCTATCTGGAAGTGGGTCTCAGCCCCAAGCAGCGCGTGGCCGACATCCAGCACGCGCTGGAGGCCATGGTCCGCGAGGCGGGCCTGGGTCGGATCGACATCGAGCCGGTCGTGGTGCGCCACGGCTTCGAGGCCGACGCCGCCGAGGTCGCGCCGTTGGTCGGGGCCGTGGACGTCGCCACCCAGCTGGGTCTCGGCCATCCCGTCGCCCTGGCCAACCCGGTCTATTCCAGCATGTGGCGCGACCACAACGTCTTCAACATGCACCGGATTCCGGCCATCACCACCGGCTTCCGCCGCTGGCGGCCGACGCCGAAGGACCTGGTTGACAGCGCCCTGATCTACGCCCTGACGGCCCTGGCCATATGCGGTCGCGCCAGCCCCGAGGAGGGCGCCAAGCGTCCGGCCTCGGCGGTCTATCCCGACAATCCGTTCGGGAACGAGTGATGGGCGCCGCCGCTCAACATCACGCCCCGGAGCCGGCGGATTTCCGCAAGGCCATGGGCAGTTTCGCGGCCGGCGTGACGGTGGTCACCGCCTGTCATGACGGCCGGCTGGTCGGCACGACGGTCAGCGCCTTCAGCTCGGTGTCAATGGATCCGCCGCTGGTCATGGTCTGCCTCAAGCGTGACAGCCGCACGCTGGCGGCGCTGAGCCAGGCCAAGACCTTCTGCGTCAACATCCTAGCGCAAGAGCAGGGCGACCTGGCCTACCGCTTCGCCAAGAGCGGGGCCGACGATCGCTTCGCCCTGACGGCCGTCGAGGCCGGGGTCTGCGGCGCGCCGCTGCTGGCCGGCTGTGTGGCGGCGGTCGAGTGCGAACTTCGCGCCGCCCATGACGGCGGCGATCACGAGATCCTGGTCGGACGCGTCCTGCGCGTCGTGACCGACGAAACCAAGACGCCGCTCGTCTATGTGCGCGGCGCTTTTCTGAACGCTTAGGGAAACGGCCAGATGAGCTACGACGTGCTCGACGTGAAGCCCATGACCCGCCGGATCGGCGCGGAGATCTTCGGCGTCGACCTGGGCAAGCCACTTTCGAACCGGCAGTTCGAGGAGATCCACCAGGCCCTGACCCAGCATCAGGTGATCTTCTTCCGCGACCAGGAGATGTCGCACGACGCCCACAAGGACTTCGGCCGCAAGTTCGGCAACCTGGCCATCCACTCGGGCGTGCCGGGCCTGGCCGACCATCCCGAGATCGTGGCCATCCACGCCGACGCCAATTCCAAGTTCGTGGCCGGCGAGAACTGGCATTCGGACCTGACCTGCGATCCCGAGCCGCCGCTGGGCAGCATCCTCTACATGAAGGTCCTGCCCGACGACGGCGGCGACACCTGCTTTGCCAGCATGTACTGGGCCTATGACACCCTGTCGGACCGGATGAAGGCCTATCTGGAAGGCCTGCACGCGGTGCACGACGCCAACCCGGTCTACAAGGCGATCTTCCCGGACATCGACCGAAAGTACAATTGCTCGACCCATCCGATCGTGCGCACCCACCCGGTCAGCGGTCGCAAGAGCCTGTTCGTCAATCCGTCCTACACGACCCACATCGCGGGCGTGTCCAAGGCCGAGAGCACGGCGATCCTGAACTTCCTCTACCAGCACGCTCAGAACCCCGACTTCCAGGTGCGCTTCCGCTGGAAGCAGAACTCGGTGGCCTTCTGGGACAACCGCTGCACCTGGCACCAGGCGATCTGGGACTATTTCCCCGACACCCGCACGGGCTATCGGGTGACGGTCGCCGGCGACAAGCCGGTTTGAAAGTCCTCCTGCTGGGCGCGGCCGGCGGCATCGGCTCGGCGATCCGCGAGGGGCTAGCCGGCCGTTACGCCCTGGTGCGCTTGGCCGACATCGCGCCGCTGACGCCGGCGGGGCAGGGCGAGGAGTGCGTCCGCGTCGACCTGCTGGACATGGCCTCGCTGGCGGCGGCGATGGACGGGATCGACTGCGTCGTCCACATGGCCGGCGTGCCGGTCGAGCCGGAGGCCAACGCCTGGGAACAGGTGCTGCCGGCCAATATCGTCGGCGTCCACAACCTGTTCGAGGCCGCGCGGATCGCCGGGGTGAAGCGGGTGCTGTTCGCCTCGTCGCATCACGCCGCCGGCTTCCATCGGCGCGAGGCGCCGACGCTTGAGACCCTGGTCCCGCGTCCCGACAGCTACTACGGCGTCAGCAAGGTGTTCGGTGAAGCGATGGGCCGGATGTACGCCGACAAGTTCGGCCTGCAGGTGCTCAGCTTGCGCATTGGCGCGTATCGCGAGCGGCCGTCGGACCGGCGGCAGCTGGCCGTCTGGATCAGTCCGCGCGACATGGTCGAGCTAGTGCGATGCGGGATCGAGGCGCCGGATTTCGGCTACGCGACCGTGTACGGAGTTTCTGCCAACACGCGGAACTTCTGGGACAATTCGGCCGCTGCTTTTCTGGGCTACGCGCCGCGCGACAATGCCGAGGATTGGGCGGCCGAGGTGTTGGCCGGGCCGCCCGAGGATCCCATCGCCGCCCCGTTCCAGGGCGGCTGGTACTGCGCCAAGGACTTCGTCGGCGAGCCCTCGCGCGTCGACTGACTACTCCCGCGTGAAGTCCGCCGGGACCTGGGGATCGGCGCCGGCCTTGCCCCACAGCACGATCTCGTTGCCCCAAGGGTCGCGGAAGGCGTGGTTGTAGCCGTTGAATTCCTTCCAGTAGTGGTCCTTCCAGAGGACCGTGGCGCCCAGCTCTTCGGCCGCCCCGAGGATGCGCTCGGCGCTGTCGTCGTCGCTGATCAGCACCCAGATGCGCGGCTTGCGGCCGTCGGTGCTGAGCGCGCGCGGCTCGACGCCCTCGGGCTCAGGATGAGGGCGGGCGTTGGCAGCCTTGAAGATCCCCAGGTGCAGGTTGCCGATCTGGCTGTCGGTCCCGTCGGGCTGCTTGAAGAAGCCGCCCGGCACCATGCGGTGATAGACGCCCTCGGGGCGGGCGTCGTTCTGCCAGCCGAACACCTTGGCGTAGAAGTCACCGGCCTTGGACGGGTCTTCGGAGGCCAGGTCGACGAAGATCAGGGTGTTGGTCACGGATGTCGCTCGCGGTTCAAAAGCCGATGGAGAGGGAGAGGTCTTTCCAGGCGTCGATGTCGGCCGACAGGCCCTGGGCGGCGTAGCCGGCGTACTTCAGGGCGTCCTCGCCCAGCAGCAGATGCATCGGCGGGTTCTCGGCATCGGCGATGGTCAGGATCGCCTGGGCTGCCTTGGCCGGATCGCCGGGCTCCTGGCCGGCGTGGTCGGCCATGATCCGCTCAGCGTCGCGCGCCAGGCCGTCGTAGTCGGACAGCTTGTCGGCCACGATGGCCTTGGAGCCGGCAGCGAAGTCGGTGCGCAGCCCGCCGGGGGCGACGTTGACGACCTTGATCCCGAGCTCGGCGACCTCCTGGGCCAGGGTCTGGGTCAGGCCCTCCAGCGCCCATTTGCTAGCGCAATAGACGCCGGTGCCGGCCCAGACGGCGAGGCCCGAGACCGAGGTGATGTTGATGATCCGGCCCGCGCGACGGGCGCGCATGGCTGGCAGGACAGCCTTCAAGACCGCCAGTGGGCCAAAGACATTGACCTCGAACTGCTTGCGAACCTCGTCCATCGAAGCCTCCTCGACCGCGCCGACCAGGCCGTAGCCGGCGTTGTTGACCAGGACGTCGACCTGGCCGGTCACGGTTTCGGCCTTGGCCACGGCTGCTTTCACCGCCGCCTCATCGGTGACGTCAAGAATGAGGGCGTGACCGCCCAGGGCCTCGAGCGCGGCCGCGGCCTCGGGCTTGCGCACCGTGCCGACGACGGTGTCGCCGCGCGCCAGGGCGGCGCGGGCGATATCGCGGCCCAGGCCGCCGGAGACGCCGGTGATCATCCAGGTCTTGGTCATGAAGAACCTCAGTAGGGCTTGTCGCCCTTCACCCACAGGCGGTGCATGGTCCGCGTGTACTTGGTGTCGTCGTACAGCGTGCCGGTGTGCAGGGTGCAGCGGTTGTCCCACATCAGGAGGTCGCCGACCTTCCACTTGTGGCGATAGACGAACCGCTCCTCGGTCATGAACTCGACCAGCTCGTCCAGCAGCGCCAGGCCCGCCGGACCCGGCATGCCGATCACCTCGGTCACCGTGCCGGTCGAGGGCCACAGCGCCTTGCGGCCGTCGGCGGGGTGAGTGCGGATCAACGGGTGCTCGACGTCGGGATTGGCCGCTTCCAGCTCGGGCGACAGGTTCTGCTGCTGGCCGAACTGCCGAGTGGCCATGAAGTGCTTGTAGCTGTGGTGCAGCCGCAGGCTCTCCAGCATGGCCTGTTTGTCGGCGGGCAGGGCATTCCAAGCCGCGCAGCCATCGGCCAGCAGGGTGTCGGAACCCTCGTCCGGGACCTCGACCGCATAGAGCATGGTCAGCATGACCGGCTCGGGCTTGTAGCTGTAGTCGGTGTGCCAGCCCACGCCGTCGTTGTGGGCGCCGATCGGCTTGCCGTCCACGACGCGGTTGCTGAGGATGAAGATCTTCGGATAGCCCGGCAGGGTGAAGCGGGTCTGGGTGTGGTCCTCCGGATCGCCGAACCGGCCGATAAAGCGCATCAGGTCGTCGGGCGTCATCTTCTGGTCGCGCAGGGCGATGGCGCCGTGGCGGTGGAAGGTGTCGACCACCTGGTCCAGGGCCGCGTCCGAGGCCGAGGCCAGGTCGATGCCGGAGATCTCGGCCCCGAAGCCCGGCTTCAGATCCTTGATGGCGATGTCTGCGGTCAGCGTCATGGCGTCCTCCGTGGCACGACATGACCCTAGGCGCGGCGACCGCCTCGGTCTTGTCTCAGCGCGCACGACAGCTTTCTCGTCGGCGCGGACTGTGATCTCGGATTGGGCGCCGGACGCGTCGCCAGGGCGCCCAGCGCCTGCAAATCCGGCGTCGCGCTCTCGGAAGCAGTTGCTGACCAACTCTTCGTGCGCGCTGAGGCAAGACCGGCTCACGGTGCGGTCCTAGCGTGATGGTCGACTTCCGCCCTTGCAGAGCGCTTCCCGATGAACCCGCGCCCGCCCTTCCTCAGTGACGTCTTCTTCGAGGGCCTCTCGCGCTCGATGGAGAACGTCGAGACCGCGCAGACCCTGCCGCCGTCCTGCTATGTCGACGCCGACTTCTACGAATTCGAGAAGGAGGCGCTGTTCAATCACGAATGGCTGTGCGTGGGCCGGACGGACTGGGTCAAGGAGCCCGGCGACTACTTCACCACCCGCATCATCGGCGAGCCGATCGTGGTGGCCCGCAACCGCGACAACCAGATCAAGGCGATGTCGGCGGTCTGCCAGCACCGCGCCATGCTGGTGGCCGAGGGCAGGGGCAATACGCGCGGCTTCGTCTGCCCCTATCACCACTGGGTCTATTCTCTGAACGGCGACCTGGTGAACGCCCCGGCCATGGAGCGCACCTGCGAGTTCGACAAGAAGGCCATCAAGCTGCCGACCTTCAAGGTCGAGGTCTGGCTGGGCTTCATCTTCATCAATTTCGACGCCGAGGCCCCGCCACTGGCGCCGCGCCTCACCGCCGTCGAAGCGGCCGTGGCCAACTACGACCTCAGCAATGCCGACGGTCTGTCCCCGCCGATGACCGGCCAGTTCGCCTGGAACTGGAAGGTGATGTTCGAGAACAACAACGACGGGTACCACGCCAGCAAGCTGCATCGCGGTCCGCTGCACGACTTCATTCCCAGCGAGCTGTGCAGCTTCCCGGAAGCCGAGCCGGGCGACGCCGGCTTTCTGCGCTACAACGGCACCCTGCACGCCGACGCCAGCTTCAATCCGACCCAGAAGGCGGTGCTGCCGCTGTTCCCGAACCTGACGGACGAAGACCGCAACCGCGCCACCTTCGCCAACATCCCGCCGACGCTGTCGCTGGTGATGACCAGCGACATGGTCATCTACCTGATCCTGCGCCCCACCGGTCCCGAGACCATGGAGCAGGACACCGGCATCCTGGTCGCGCCCGGCGCCATCGAGAGCCCAGGTTTCGAGGAGCGCCTCGAGATGATCATGACCTCGGCCGGCAAGATCATCGCCCAGGACATGCATGTCGACGAGCTGGTGCAGCAGGGCCTGCGCTCGCGCTTCGCCATCCGTGGCCGCTACTCCTGGCAGGAGGGCGCGCAGGTGCAGTTCAACCGCTGGCTGGCGCCGCGCTACCAGCAGGCCTGGGCGGCGATGAAGCCGGCCGGAACGCCGGCGCCCGCCAACGAGGAGGCCGCCGCATGAGCCGTCTGCCCGTCATCTTCTTTGGTCACGGCAGCCCGATGATCGCGCTGGAGAGCAACGACACCACGCGCGCCTGGAAGGCCATGGGCGACGCGGTCGGCAAGCCCAAGGCCATCCTCTGCGTCTCGGCGCACTGGCTGACGCGTGGCGTCGCCGTGACGGCCATGACCAAGCCGAGGACGATCCATGACTTTGGAGCTTCGTTTCCCAAGGCCCTGTTCGATCAGCAGTATCCGGCGCCGGGTTCGCCCGAACTGGCCGCGCGGGTAGGGGAGATCCTGTCGCCGACGCCGGTGACGATGGATAAGCAAGCCTGGGGTCTGGACCACGGGACCTGGTCGGTGCTGGGCAAGGCCTTCCCGGATGCCGACGTGCCGGTCGTTCAGTTGAGCATGGACGCGAGCAAGCCGCCGGCCTGGCACTTCGAGATCGGCCAGCGCCTGGCGCCCCTGCGCGACGAGGGCGTGCTGATCGTCGGCACCGGCAACATCGTCCACAACCTGCCGGCCATGGACTGGGGCGACCGCCACTGCGCGCCCTATGACTGGTCGCAACGGTTCAACGAACACATCAAGACCGCCATCGCCGAGGACGTCCCGCAACGCGCCGTCGACTTCGAAAGCCAGGGCCAGGACGCGACGCGCGCGGTCCCAACGCCCGAGCACTACTGGCCGCTGCTCTACGTGCTGGGCGCGCGCTTGCCCGGCGACGTCGCTGCCTTCGCCCCCGACCACATCGAGCACGGCTCGCTGAGCATGACCTCGGTCACGCTCTCTACGCCCCATTTGGCCAGCGCCTGAGGACCCCGATGCCCTTCATCTGCGAACCCGGCCAGACCCGTCCGGACGTCATCCCCGGCGCCCTGCACACCCTTAAGGCCACGCCCCAGACCGTGCATTGGGGCTATTTCGATCCCTCGACCCCGCCGTCGCTGCGCATCAAGAGCGGCGACCTGGTCCAGGCCGAGGCCATCACCCACCACGCCGGCGACGCGCCCGAGCTGATGATGGACGAGGGCGTCACGCGGATCTTCAAGGAGATCCCCGAGGACGACCGCAACCCCGGCGTCCACATCATGACCGGCCCGATCTATGTCGAGGACGCCAAGCCCGGCGACGTGCTGGAGGTGCGCTATCTGCGCATGGTCCCGCGCAACAACTACGGCTCCAACCTCGCGGCCAACTGGGGATATCTCTACAAGGAGTTCGGCGAGAAGGAGCGGGTGACGATCTACGAGCTGGATCAGAACACCAACACCGCCAGCGCCCTCTATGCCTATGACTTCGAGGGCAAGTACCTGATCCCGGGCACGATCACCAACTGCCCCGAATGCGACCGCCAGCCGGCCCTGAAGGGGATCCGGATACCGGCCCGCCCACACCTGGGCACCGCTGGCGTCGCGCCCGCCGTCGACGGCCGCGTCAGCACCATCCCGCCCGGCGAGCACGGTGGCAACATCGACAACTGGCGCATCGGGGCGGGGGCCACGATGTACTACACGGTGCAGGTCGAAGGCGGCCTGTTCTCGATCGGCGATCCCCACGTCAGCCAGGGCGACGGCGAGCTGTCGGGCACGGCCATCGAGAGCTCATTGAACGTCCTGATGCAGATCGTGCTGCGCAAGGACATCCAGACCCCCGGACCGCTGCTGGAGACCCCCAAGTGGTGGATCGTCCACGGCTTCAACGAGGATCTCAACCTGGCCATGCGCGACGCCTCGACCAAGATGTTGAGCCTGCTCAGCGATCAGGTCGGCCTGTCGAAGAACGACGCCTACTCATTGATGAGCGTGGCGGCCGACTTCGGCGTCACCCAGGTGGTCGACGGCACCCAGGGCTGCCACGTGCGCATCCCGCGCGACATCTTTCCCAAGCTCAAGGTGTGATCCATGAAGGCCTGGTCGTTCAGCACCGAAAGCCACCCTCGCGCCGAACGCGCCGAGGCCTGGCGCGAAGCGATGAGCCGCCTGGGCCTGCCGATCGAGGGGCTTTCGGACCACGAGCCGGCCGCCGCCTCGGTGGCCTGCCTGACCTCGCCGCTCGGGATCGAGTTCGCCCTGGTCGAGGCCGGGGCCCAGACGATCGCCGGCCGCCTTACGTCGCAGCCGGCGGCGATCTGGCTGGCGGTCCTGCTGCACGGCGAGGCGACCTTGGTCACCGACGACCTGGCGGTCAGCGTCGGCGCGGGCGACATCGCCTTCGGTCCCACGGGTCAGGCGGCGGCCCTGCGGCTCGACACCCGTTCGCGTCTGCTGTTCGTGCGCGCCCCGCGCGTGGCGCTGGATCACCGCCTGATCCGGCCCTTCAACCTCCGGGTTGGCTGGCTGGATGGCTCCAAGGGCGTGCCACGCATTCTCTCCGACCTCCTGCGCGCCACGGCGGAGGAGTTGGAGAACCTGTCCGTCGATCAACTGCGTCCCGTCGACCTGGCCTTCACTGAATTCCTGGCTCAATGCCTGCTCGAGCAGGGGGCGGCGATCTCCGACGCTCTCGATACGTCGACGCCGACGGCGCACTTGCAGCGCCTTTGCCAGACCATCGAGACCCTGTTGCCCGACGCGGAGCTGTCGCTGCGGCGTGTCGCCAACGAAGAAGGGGTCTCGCCCCGCTACGTTCAGAAGCTGTTCGCCTCGGCCAACGAGACCTTCAGCCACTATCTGCGGTCCCGCCGGCTGGAGCGCTGCCGGATCGACCTCGCCAGCCCCCAGCACGCCCGCCTATCGATCTCGGAAATCTGCTTTCGTTGGGGCTTCAATGGCTCGGCGCACTTCAGCAGGGCCTTTCGCGAGCAATACGGCCTGTCCCCCCGCGAATTCAGACAGGGTCGCGAGCCCGCGGGCGGCGGGGTCTTGAACTGAGATCGCCTATGCACGGCGTCTGCACCGGATGGTGGTCATTTCGTACGAAGCGGCGACTGTCCAGGTCCTGAAGGTGCGCCAATGGCCAACGCATAGCTTCAGGCCATGATGGTCTCCTGTCTCTGGCAGGACCAAGTCGGCGCGATCACCTACAGGCTGTTCGTCCAACCCGCTTCGGAGGCTTTGCACTGAACTTAGCCTTGGCTTTGGCGTTGAACCGCTGTGCGCCGCCTTAGGGGGCCGGCGCGTCCTCCGCGGAGCAAGCATGTCCGAAGCCAAGGTCGAGAACCGCGTCAGTACCGGAGTGCCAGGGCTCGACGATATCCTGGGCGGCGGCCTGACGCGCGATCGCATCTACCTGGTCGAGGGCACGCCGGGCTCGGGCAAGACCACCCTGGCGCTGCAATTCCTGCTCAAGGGCCGCGAGTTGGGCGAGAGCGGGCTCTACATCACCTTGTCGGAGACCGAGCCCGAGCTGAAGGCCGCGGCCGCCAGTCACGGCTGGTCGCTGGACGGCATCGACCTGTTCGAACTGGTCAGCGAAGAGGGCCTGGACCCTGACAGCGAGCAGTCGGTGCTGCACCCGTCCGACGTCGAGCTGGGCGAGACCACGCGCGGAGTGATGAAGCAGGTCGAGGAAACCAAGCCGCTCCGCGTTGTGTTCGACAGCCTGTCGGAGATGCGGCTGTTGGCCCAGAACCCGCTGCGCCACCGTCGCCAGATCCTGGCGCTGAAGCACTTCTTCGCCACCCGCCGATGCACGGTCCTGCTGCTGGACGACCAGACCGCCGAGGACGGCGACCTGCAGCTGCACAGCATCGCCCACGGGGTGATCAGCCTGCGGCGGATGACCCAGGAATACGGCGCCCAGCGGCGCCAGCTGGAGGTCGTCAAGATGCGGGGTATCAAGTTCCGTGGCGGCTTCCACGACTTCTCGCTCGACACCGGCGGCATCCAGGTCTTCGAGCGCCTGGTGGCGGCCCACCATCCGGCGACCTTTGCTCAGGAAATGGTGTCGACCGGCGCGCCGGGCATCGACGCGCTGATGGGCGGCGGTCTCTCGCGAGGCACCAACACCCTGATCAGCGGCCCGTCCGGCGTGGGCAAGACAACCACCTCGGTGCGCTGCGCCCTGACCGCCCTCGAGCGCGGCGAGACCGTCGCCTACTATCTGTTCGACGAAGGCCTGACGACCCTGATGACGCGCTCGAAAGCGATGGGCATGGATCTCGCGCCCTACATCGACAGCGGCCGCTTGATCGTGCGCGCAGTCGACCCGGCTGAGCTGTCGCCAGGCGAGTTCGCCTTCCATGTCCGCGACGCGGTGGAGCGCCTGGGCGCGCGGACCATCGTCATCGACAGTCTCAACGCCTACCTGCAGGCCATGCCCGGGCAGAAGTTCCTGCTGCTGCAGATGCACGAGTTGCTGACCTATCTCAATCAGCAGGGCGTGGTGACTCTGCTGATCCTGGGCCAGCACGGCTTCATCGGCGAGGTCCGCAGCGACATCGACCTCAGCTATCTCAGCGACGGCATCCTGCTATTCCGCTTCTTCGAGGCCGCCGGTTCGGTGCTGACGGCGATCTCGGCGGTCAAGAGTCGCACGGCCGCCCACGAGAAGACCATCCGCGAGATCCGCCTGACCGAGCACGGCATCGAGGTCGGCCAGGCGCTGACCGATTTCCAGGGCGTGATGTCCGGCCTGCCGTCCTACCAGGGCAAGATCGACATGCTCGGCGAGGAGAATGCTCGGCCGGTTGATGCCTAAGCCGATCCTCATCCTGGCGCCGAGAGGGCGCGACGCAGCGGTGATCGCCGAGACGTTGGCCAATGTCGGTCACGCCTCGCGGATCTGCGCCGACCTCGAGACGCTGACGCGGATGTTGGGCGACGAGGCTGGCGCGGCGATCCTGACCGAGGAGGCGCTGGCTCAAGGCGTCACCGACGCTCTGACCGGATGGTTGGCTGGCCAGCCCGCCTGGTCGGACTTCCCATTCATCGTCCTGGTCACCAAGCAACCTGGAAAGCGGGCCCACGCTGACGCGGAACGTCTTAAGGCTATCGGCAACATCGTGCTGCTGGAGCGGCCGATCAACGCCGAGACCCTGATCAGCGCCGCGCATTCGGCGATCCGCGCCCGCCATCGCCAGTACGTCGCCCGCGATCATCTGTACGCCCAGTCCAAGGCCGAGGAGCAACTGCGTTTCGCCTTGGAGGCGGGCAAGCTGGGCGAGTGGGATCTGGATGTCGACAGCGGCGCTCTGACAACTTCGGTGGCGACACGCGCGCATTTCGGACACGAACCGGATCAGCCGCTGACCATGGCCGGTATCGAGGCCGCCGTGCATCCGGAAGACGAGGCTCTGCGCGCGGGCGCTGTGAACGCGTCCATCGCGCGTGGTGAGGACTACGACGTCGAGTATCGGATCTTCTGGCCGGACGGCTCGCTGCACTGGGTGCAGGTGCGCGGCCGACTTAACCGACTTCAGACCGGCGAGCCGCGCCGGATATCGGGGGTCAGCCTCGACATTACCGCCCGCAAGACCGCCGAGGCGGAGCTGCGGCTGCTTAACGAGACGCTTGAAGAGCGCATCGCCGACAGCGTTCGCGACCTCCAGCGCGCCAACGAGCGCCTGCTGGCCGAAATCAGCGAGCGTGAGCAGGCCCAGGCCGCGCTGGTCCAGGCCCAGAAGATGGACGCCATCGGCCAACTGACCGGCGGCATCGCCCACGACTTCAACAACCTGCTGACCGCCATCGTCGGCAATATCGACATGATCGAGCGGCGCAGCGATGACGAGCGGGTCAAGCGCATGGCCGCCAACGCTCGCGAAGGCGTCGAGCGCGCCACCAAGCTGACCGCGCAGCTCCTGGCCTTCTCGCGCAGCCAGCAGCTGGATCTGCAGCCGGTGGAGGTCGACGTGCTCATCGCCGGCATGGACGACCTGCTGACCAGGACCTTGGGCCACACCGTCGAGGTCCGCACGGCGCTGGCCGCCGGCGCGGCGCGGGCCAAGGCCGACGCCAACCAGCTGGAACTGGCGGTGCTGAACCTGGCCATCAACGCCCGCGACGCCATGGACGACGGCGGGACGGTGACCATCTCCAGCCGGGTCTCCGACGAGTGGCACGAGGGTCTGCAGCCCGGCGACCACATCGTGATCGCCGTAAGCGACACCGGCCACGGCATCCCCGAGGCGCTACTGCAGAAGGTGTTCGACCCCTTCTTCACGACCAAGAGCGTGGGCAAGGGCACGGGCCTGGGGCTCAGCCAGGTCTATGGCATCGCCACTCAGTCGGGCGGCACGGTGCGGATCGACAGCACCGTCGGCGTCGGCACGACAATCGAGATTTGGCTGCCGATCACCGAGGCCGGCGATCGCATCCGACCCAGCGACATCCCGCCCAACGAAACCCCGCTCAGCGAAGGCGAGCGCGTCCTGGTGATCGACGACGATCCCAGCGTCCGCCGGTTCCTGGTGCAGTGTCTGCGCTCTTTGGGCTATCGCGTCACCGAGGCCTCGGGCGGGCAGGAGGGGCTGGCGCGCCTGGTCGAGGATCGGCCCGACCTGATGGTCGTCGACTTCGCCATGCCCGGCATGGACGGCGCCCAGGTCGCCAAACGCGCCCGGCAGGTCATTCCGTCCCTCGGCATGCTGCTGATCACCGGCTATGCCGACGCTGGCGCGATCCGCGAGCTCGTCAATTCCGAAGCTGTTCTCCGCAAACCCTTCAAGGTCAGCGATCTAGCGGTGGCTGTTCGGAAGGCGCTGGGCGAGCGCGCTGTCGTCGTGGGTTAGAAGACGCTGCACAAGATCGCATGGATCTCCTCCTTTTGCGGCTGGGTGCGACAGTTGGGTCTGTGGCGCATATTGGCCACGTGACCCAATTGAGATCGTGCTCGATGCCCACTTGAGTGCACGCACCATGTGTAACAGCATCCGAATGTGGGCTGGCGGTGAGCCAATGTCCGCTTTTGGCGCCATCGACGTTTACGAGTTTCGGTCTTCGCGCGCGGGGAAGCTCAGCATTGCGACCCGCGCCACGGTCTCCAGCTCCTCCCGCGTCGCTCCGTCCCGCGCCAGGATCGACATCCCGCTCTGGACTGTCTGAACAAAGCGGGCGAGGGCGTGAACGTCGGTTCCGGCCTGAAGCTCGCCGTCCGCGACACCTTGGCTCAATCGCGCCTTGAGCCTCTCAAGACTGCCGAGGCGCGCTGCGCGAACTCTCTCGCCCAGATCAGCGTGGCCCTCGTCGCCGACCATCGACAAGGTCACCATGCAGCCCCGGGGCATGTCGCACAGCGACCCGGTCAAAGCGGCGGCGGAGTCCAGCAGCCATGTCGCCACCGCCTCCCGCGCCGTTGCGCCGGCCCGAAACCCGCCCCAGCCCATCTCGTCGTAAGTTCGGCGATAGTAGTCGAGCGCTGCGCCATACAGCGCTTCCTTCGAGCCGAATGCGGCGTACAGGCTGGGCGCACCGATCCCCATCGCTGCGGTCAGGTCGGAGATGGACGTGGCCTCATAGCCTTTTTCCCAGAACAGCCGCGTCGCCTGGGCCAGCGCTGCGTCGCGGTCGAACGCACGCGGTCGACCCCGCCCGCGCCCTGCGGACATCGCGCCACTTTCCGGATCTCGTCCTGAATTCTGCATCGATCGTTAGATAAGTCCCTTGAACCGGCCCGGCAACCTTCCCAACTATTTGTGTATCGATCACTCTAAAAATGGACTGCGGACTGATATGACGAATTTGGCTGGCAAGCGCGCCCTGGTGACGGGCGCTTCACGCGGCATCGGGGCCGCAATCGCCCTGGAACTGGCCGAACAAGGCGCGGACGTCGCTATCACCTACGAACGCGCCGCCGACAGGGCTGCCGATGTGGTGAGAGCCATAGAGGCCAAGGGCCGCAAAGCCGTCGCCATCCAGGCCGACAGCGCCGACGTCGCGGCGGTGAAGCGGTCGGTGGAAGAGGCGGTCGCTGCGCTCGGCGGTCTCGACATTCTGGTCAACAACGCCGCTATCGCCCGTTACGCCCCATTCGCCGAGATCAGCCAGGAGGACGTTGACGCCTTGCTGGCCGTGAACGTGCGCTCGCCGATCTTCGCGGCCCAGGCGGCGATCCCGCACCTGAAAGCCGGCGGTCGCGTCATCACCATCGGCTCGGCGGGGGCCGACCGCATCGTGGGCGATGCGGGCGCGGCCTACTACATGACCAAGTCGGCGCTGCAGTCGTTCAACAGGGGCCTCGCCCGTGAGCTTGGTCCGCGCGACATCACCGTGAACCTGGTCCAGCCGGGCTCGACCGACACCGACATGAACCCAGCCGATGGTGAGTTCTCCGATTTCCAGCGCTCGCTGATCCCGCTTGGCCGCTATGGCAAGCCTGAGGACGTGGCCTCCGCGGTCGCGTTCCTGGCCTCGCCTGCCGCCCGTCATATCACCGGGACGATCCTGAATGTCGACGGCGGCGCGTTGACCTAAACCACTCAGTCCGTGCCTCGAGTTCGCTCGGTTCTCGCGTACTTTGAGGGATCCATATCAACTGGCCCGGCTTGCGCCGGGCCAGTTTTAGCAATCAACGGGGCGTGATGCTGGCGCTACAGCGCATATTTGCGTCCTTCCTCCACGATCACGAAGTTGAAGAAGCCGATCTTTTTGAGTTGCCGTTTGACGGTCTTGGGAGCCGATCCCGGCGGACCCGAAGGCTTTATGTGCGTGACCAGGATGGGCAGCGCGCGCATGCGGGCGTCGTCCTGGGTCAGGTCGCGCAAGGCCTGAAGCTCGGTGTTCAGCCACATCGGGGTCAAGTGTCCGTAGAGTCGGGTGTCCGGGACGGGGTCGGGATAAGAGACCTCGATCAGCATTCCCCGCAGCCGTCCTTGCCGCACCAGCGGGGCCACGGCGCGCCAGAGATCCGCAAGGCTGCTGGCGTGCTCGACCGCGTCGGGTCCGGTGTCGCCCAGGCAAAGGAAGGCGTCCGCGCCGCTGCGGAGCAGGAACGCGGTCGACGTCACCCCTCCGTGTGACAGCGGGTAGGCCGTGACGGTCATGCCGGTCCCGGGGATCGGCGCGGGCGGGCCGCCCGGCTGCAGGTCCTTGTAATGATACTTGGCGATGCGCGGCGGCGGACCGCGGTCGCCCATGTTGGGCCAGGTGATCCAGTTGAAATAGTGGTCCGCCAGCGCCTGGTTCACCTGCGGCAGGGCCATGATGTCCTTCTTGCTGTCGTCGGGAGACGCCAGCACCAGGCCAGCGACATGGTCGAGGTGAGCGTGGGTGATCAGATAGGCCGCGATCGAGTCCATCACCGGTCCGCGTGAGGTCTTGCCGGGATAGCTGCCCCTGCGCACCGCCAGGTCGAGGCCCGAGGCGAGCGTGCCGGCGTCGCACATGACGCCGGATCGGGCTCCGCGGGCGGTGATGTGATAGGCGCTGGTCGGCTCTTCCACGCCGCCCTTGACGCCCAGCGTCACCAAATCGAAGGCGGGCGGCGCCGGCGCGGCCGCCGACAGCAGGAGCAGCGCCGGAATCAGCGCTCTTGGAAAACCTCGACCCTGCATTGCTCAGCCCTCGGACAGATTCGCAGCTTGTCGCGCGCGGCCCGCGATGGCGAGGCATGGGGAGGAGGGGATGTCACGGCCCGTGCGTTTTCGGCGCTCCTGGCGCTGTCCGAAGCGGCAGGGCGAGCAGCAGGCGCCCGGTCCGGCGTCACCCTGAAGTAAGATTTTATTTCCCGCCCGGGGTTCGCTTGACCGCCGTCCGCGCGACGCCGTTGCATCCGATTGAAACAAAGGTTTCAGCGCCCCGGCTTCCGCCGCGAGGCCGGAACCTCTGCGTAGCGTTACGGGCTGAGTTGGGGAATTTGCGATCATGTTGAACTTGTCCGTCTGGACACGCCGCGTTCTGGTGGCCGCAGCCCTCGGAGGCGCGATGGCGACTTCGGCGTTGGCGCAGGCGCCCATGTCGCCACCTGCCACGGCGACGGCCGCCGCGCCTATCCCGATCCGTGTCGTCGTCGTCACCGCCTATGCGCTGGAGGACAAGGCCTGGATGGCCGAGGCGCCCCAGACGCTGGACTTCCCCAACGGGGTCGCGCCGCTGGGCTACGATGCCGCGAAGGGCGTCCTGATCCTACGGACCGGCGTGGGCACCAACCATGCGGCCATCACCACCTTCGCCCTCGCGACCGATCCGCGCTTCGACCTTTCGAAGGCCTATTGGGTGATCGCCGCGATCGCAGGGGTCAATCCGGACGAGGCTTCGCCGGGTTCGGCCGCATGGATCGGCAATGTCATCGACGTCGACTTCGGCAAGTGGGTCGACCCGCGCGAGGCGCCGCCTGAGTGGACGGGCGGCTATCCGCCGTTCCAGCCGCCGCGCGCCGACCGCCCCAACAGCGTCTACTATCCGCTCAATATCGGCCTGCGCGACTGGGCCTATGGGCTGACGAAAGACATCCAGCTTCCGGACACCGAAGCGCTGAAGACGGCGCGAGCGCGGTTCTCCAGCTATCCGAACGGCGCCAAGCCGCCCTTCGTGCTGACCGGCGACGAGATCTCCGGCCAGGCCTACTGGCATGGCGCGATGCTGACCAAGCGCTACGCCAAGCTGACCACCGACTACAGCGGCGGCAAGAGCCGGTTCGTGATGACGGCCATGGAGGACACTGGCGTCGCCAACGCCTTGCGTCGGCTCACCACCGTGGGCAAGGCCGACTACAATCGCCTGATCGTCCTGCGCACGGCCAGCAACTATTCGCAGCAGGCCCCGGGGGAGGGGCCGGTCGACAGTATGAACCGTCCTTATGCCGGCGTTGGCGACGCCGCCGCCTATGCCGCGCATGTCGTGGCCGGGAAGGTCGTCGACGAGCTGTCGGGCCACTGGACCGTCTACCGCGACAAGGTTCCCGGCGACGGGAAGTAGCGACCTGAAACGGCGGACCGATCCTTTGCGGTCGGTCCAGCCGCGAGGACGCGCAAAGCGTCCCGACCCCGGGGGAAACCACCAGAGACCCTGACCTCGTGGTCCGCCGCGCGCCTCGTCGCGCATCGGCGTGACCAGGGCGTGGTCAGGGCGAAGTGGGCGTAACGGCTTCAGTTCGGTGTCGCACGGGGGGAACCGGGGCGCACCACCTTCAGAGGGGACACACATGCGACATCTCTACGCCGCGAGCGCCATCGCGCTCGCCTTGTCGGCCACCGCGACAGCGGTTGTCGCTCAGGAAACGACCTCCGCGATCCGCGGTTCGGTGACCGCCGGCGGCGCCGCTGCCGTGAAGGCCAGCGTCACCGCCGTGCACGAACCTTCGGGCACGACCGCCAGCGCCACCACCAACAGCGCCGGCGCCTTCAACCTGACCGGCCTGCGTCCAGGTGGTCCCTATACCGTGACGGTGACCGTGCCGGGCTTCGCGCCGGTGACCTCGCAGAACCTGTTCCTGAGCGTTGGCCAGCCCTACCTCCTGCCGGTCGCCGTCGGCGACACCCAGGTCGACGAACTGGTAGTCACCGCTTCGCGCGCGGAAAAGAGCGGGCCCCTGGTCACGGTGTTCGACCGCGACAGCATCGCCAGCGTCGCTTCGGTCTCCCGCGATATCCGCGACATCGCCCGTCGTGATCCGTTCGCGTCGTTCAACCCCAGCACGCGCGGCGTCTCGATCGCGGGCCAGAACGGCCGGACCAACCGCTTCTCGGTCGACGGCGTGCGCTTCTCGGACAACTTCGGCCTGAACCAGGGCGGCCTGCCCAGCGCGCGCGGCCCCATCCCTCTGGACGCCGTCGAGCAGCTGTCGGTCAAGATCGCGCCCTACGACGTGTCCGAAGGCGACTTCCAGGGCGGCTCGATCAACGTGGTCCTGCGGTCGGGCGGCAATCGGTTCACCGGCGCGGGGACCTACACCTACTCGAACGACGACCTGATGGGCACGAAGTCCAAGGGCGCGGCCTTCGCGCAGGAGATGACCTCCAAGACCTACGGCGGCTTCCTCTCGGGTCCGATCATCAAGGACAAGCTGTTCTTCGCCTTCGCCTACGAGAAGCTTGACGAGACGGTGCCGTCCGTCTTCGGCCCGCCCGGTTCGGGCAACGCCGTGCCCAACCTGACCCAGGCCCAGATCGACCAGGTTAGCTCGATCGCCAAGAGCGTCTACGGCTACGACACGCTGGGCGTACTCACCAGCCGTCCGGAGACGGACAAGAAGTGGACGCTGAAGCTCGACTGGAACATCACCGACAATCAGCGCCTGTCGTACTCGACCATCCAGAACAAGGGCGAGACGGTGGCGCTCAGCGGCGGCAGCTCGTCGGCGACCTCGCCGGGTCTGGGCCTGGGCTCCTACGCCACCCACGAGCCCGAGCGGGTCGAGACCCACTCCCTGCAGCTCAACTCCACCTGGAGCAACGCCTTCAGCACCGAGCTGCGGGCCAACTATCGCGACTCGATGAAAGCCCCGATTTCGTTCGGCTCGCCGGGTTATAGCGATATCACCGTCTGCCTCGACCCGGTCGCGGTCGGGTCGTTGAACCAGTGCACCCAGACCGGCACGCCGCGCCTGGTCTTCGGCACCGAAGCCTTCAGCCACGCCGACATCGTCGGGCAGAAGCAGTACGGCGCCGAGTTCATCGCCCGCTACAATCTCGGCGACCACGCCTTCAAGGTGCACGCCGCCTATAGCCGGCTGAAGATCACCAACACCTTCGTCGCCAACTCGCTGGGCACCTACTATTTCGACTCCCTGGCCGACTTCCAGGCGCGCCAGGCCGGCCAGCTGCTGTTCCAGTATTCGATCACCGGGTCGCTGGCGGATGTCAGCGCCAGCTTCGACTATGACCAGCTGACCTTCGGCGCCCAGGATAGTTGGGACATCACGCCGGACCTGAACGTCACTGCTGGCGTGCGTTTCGACGGCTACGAGATGAAGGACAAGGCGCCGCTCAAGACGTCGTTCGTCAATCGCTACGGCTTTGCCAACAACGCCAATATCGACGGCAACATCGTCGTGCAGCCGCGTGTGGGCGTGACCTGGCGGGCGACCGACCGTCTGACGGTCCGCGGGGGCTTTGGCCTGTTCAACGGTGGTTCGCCGGACGTCTTCGTCGGCAACAGCTTCTCGAACGCGGGCGTGTTCACCAACACGGTCACGATCGGGCGCGCCGTCGGCGCCACCGGCTGCACCATTCCGGTGACGGTGACCAACGCCGCGGCGATCTGCGCGGCGGCTCTGAACAATGTGCAGGGCAACAAGGTCGATCCGCTGGTGCTGGGCTACCTGCAGACCAACACCGCGGCTCTGGGAGCCTCGCCGACGTCGTTCTTCCTGCCCAGCTTCAAGCTCCCAGCGCAATGGAAGACCAACCTGTCGGTCGACTACGTGGCGGATCTGGGCGAGCGCCTGGGCGACGGCTGGCGCTTTGGCGGCGACCTGTTCTACGGGCGCGCCGACTCCGCGGCCTACTACACCGACCTGCGCCTGACCCGCGTGGGGACGGCGCCCGACGGTCGCCCGATCTACGCCGACACCTACACCAACACGGCCAACAGCGACCTGGCCATGCTGAGCACCGACAAGGGCAAGTCGATCATCGCCGTCGCCCGCGCCAGCAAGTCCTTCGACTTCGGCCTGGACACCGGCATCAGCTATACCTACTCGGACGTGAAGTCGCTGTCGGACATGGGCAGCTATGCCTCGGGCGGCTCGACCGCCAGCGGCACCTACGGCGGCCAGCCGATGGGCGATCCGAACCAGCCCGCCTATGGCACCTCCAGCTATGAGGTGCGGGATAACTGGAAGTTCAACGTCGACTACGAGCACGCCTTCTTCGGCGACTACAAGACGCGCTTCAACCTGTTCGGCGAGCTGCGCTCAGGCTCGCCCTACAGCCTGACGATGAACACCACCTCGTCCAACAGCCGCTCGACCCTGTTCGGCACGACCGGCGGCACCAACCGCTACCTGCTGTATGTGCCGGACGTGTCGAGCATGACCGCCGACTCCAAGGTCAGCTACGCATCGACGGCGGTCTACGAGGCGTTCCGCGACTTCGTGCGGGCCAACGACCTGAGCCAGGGCATCATCGGCAAGAACACCGAGAAGTCCCCCGACTACTTCAAGGTCGACCTGCACGTCGAACAGGAACTGCCCGCGCCGTTCCTCGGCTCGGCGCGCTTCAAGCTGTTTGGCGACGTTGAGAACCTGCTGAACCTGATCAACAGCGACTGGGGTTCGTACCGGACCTACAACCCGCTGACCTCGGTGGTGAACGTCGCCTGCGCTCAGCAGGCCGGCTCCAGCTGCAATCAATACTCCTACACGGCCTTCACGGCGCCGACCCTGCAGGCCAACGCGCAACTGGGCGTCTGGCGGGTACGCCTGGGAGCCCGCTTCGAATTCTAGGTTTTACAGCTTAAGCATCGGCCTCGGCGTTCGCGCCGAGGCCGTTTTCGTATGAGGGGGAGCGTGTGATGTCCGCATGCATGAAGGGTCTTACGGCCATGTTCGTCGCCAGCTGCCTGGCGTCGGCCGGTCCGGTCATGGCCGCGACGCCTGCGGATGCTCAGCTTGACGCGATCTTCGCCAAGGCCGCCGCGTCGCCGCCGTTGCTGCGCATTCTGCTGACCAAGATGCCTAAGGGCGCGGACCTGCATAACCACGCAGGCGGCGGCACCTATGCCGAGGACTTCATCACCTGGGCGGCGGCGGCCGACGGATGCTTTTCCAAGGCCAGCCAATCTCTAGTCCCGGCGCCGTGCGGCGACTCCGGCTCCGATCTGGTCGCCTTGAAGGGCTTGCCCGAGCGTGATCCCGACCTCTACAGCGACATCGTCGATGCGCTTTCCACCCGCCGCTTCGAGCAGGGCGTGGGCGAGCCCGACATCTCCGGTCACCGGCGCTTCTTCCGCACCTTCGGTCGTTTCGGCAGGGGTGGGGGCGTGGATCGCGGCGTGAATATTCAGGCCGAGGCCCTGCGTCAGGCCGCGCTCGACAACACGCTGTATCTTGAGCTGATGGCCGGCTCCAGCGCCTCGCGCGCGGTGGTCGAGGCCTCGGTCGCCATCCCCTGGGCCGATCCGTGGATACGGACCGCCGACGGCGCACCGCCCGAGCGCCTGGATCCCAAGATCCTGCAAGCGCGTCTTGATCAGCTGAAGCTGACGATCGCCAGGGCCTTGCCGGCGGCGACAGCCGTGGCGGACGCCAACGACAAGGCCATCGCCGCCCTCAATCGCTGCGGAACCGCAAAGCCCGAGCCGGCGTGCGATGTCACGCTGCGCTATTTGCTGTCGATCTCGCGCCAACGTCCGCCGGAGGTGGTGTTCGGCCAGATGGCCGCCGCCTTCGCTTTGGTGAAGGCTGATCCCCGCTATGTCGGCATCAACATCCTGGAGCCCGAGGATGGCCCGGTGTCGTTGCGGGACTACCGGCTGCACATGCGCCTCTTCGCCTTCTTCAAGGCGCTCTATCCCGATGTGCCCTTGACCTTGCATGCCGGCGAGCTGGCGATGGGCCTGACGCCGCCGCGCGACCTGCGCTTCCACATCGCCGAGGCGGTCGAGATCGCCGGCGCACGGCGCATCGGCCATGGCGTCGACATCGCCTACGAGGATGACGCCGAAAAGCTGCTGTCGCGCATGGCCCGCGACAAGGTCGCCGTCGAGATCAACCTGACCAGCAACGACGTCATCCTGGGCGTGAAGGGCAAGGACCATCCGTTGGCGCTGTATCTGGCGGCTGGTGTGCCGGTGACCTTGTCCACCGACGACATGGGCGTCGCACGAAGCGATCTGACCCAGGAATACATGCGCGCGGCGCTGGAGCAGGGCGTGAGCTATGGCCGACTGAAACAGATGTCTCGCGACAGCCTGACCTATTCGTTCCTGCAGGGCGTGAGCCTGTGGGATGGACCGTGCCTGGGCGTCAGTGGCCCGACGCCGCCAGCGGCCTGCGCGGCCGTGCTGAAAGCCAGCCCCAAGGCGCGCGACCAGTGGCGCCTGGAACGAGCCTTCGATGGCTTCGAGATCAAGATGAAGGCCATCGTATCGGAACTCGCTCCATAGGCGCGAGGCGGCCCTACCTGTTGAAGCGTGAATTTCCAGAGCTACCTATCAGCGCTTTTCGGCGTGGCCGCGCACGGGACGTCCTCGGCTGTCCAATCGAAGTCATAGGTAGCCGGCACGGTCTCTCCGTTGCCAACGGACGCTTTTCGCCCGGTTGGCGCGTAGGCGATCCAACCCATGCTGTTGTCGAACCCGGCGATGCGGGAATTGTCATGCTGGGCCGTCGCGGCGTCGATCTCCGCCTGCTCAATCCTTGATCCACGGACCATACGAATGGCCCCGTCGCGCAGCTCCCACGCGCGGTAGTAGTTTCGACCAAACAGACGCGCGTCATAGCTTGCCGTCGACGACCATTGCCTTGCTTGTGTCGAGGTGGGCAACCGCACCGTCGTTACGTGGCAGGTGTATTCAGGCGTGGTGTAGAAGGGGGCGTCCTTGTTCCGATCAGCCGCCCGAACACGTCGCTCGGGCGGGCTGAAGCCGCCGCCAGGCAGCGACAGCGATTTCGCGCCGCCGCCGTCGTCATCCCAGTCGACTGCGCCGACCCCGCTGATGGTCAGGATGCTGGCCTCGGCCTTCTCGTCATAACGCCATTGGACGTCATCGATCGTCTGCCACGTCTCTCCCACGGCGCGTTGACGAAACACTTCCAGCAACTGTCCCGAGGTCACGGTCGAAAACTGCAACTGCTCCTGAAGTCCTGGCACACCCCGGACAATACGCGTCGAAACGATGCGTGCCGGCTTGTCAAAGCCGGCCCGTGCGTCGATCTCGAACAGATTGATCTCGTCGGGCGTTGTCAGGGTCCTTGGCGGCAGCCTTTCCAAGGCGCTGCCTTCAGTCGTCAACGGCAGCCCCCAACTCAACGGGAAAACCGGACGTGCACTTGGCTGCGCCACGGGGGGCAGCGTTCCATCCAGCCAATAGGTCGCGCCGTCTATGCGCGCGCGCACCAGGACGTGATCGAAAAGCTGCGGGATGGGCAAGCGCTGGTCCAGACCATCGTCGCCTTCCGAGCTGACGAGCACCGGCTCGGCCTCTATCCCAAGCTCTCGCAACAGCGCCAACAGGAGCGAGGTCTTGCCCTTGCAGTCGCCGTACCGGCGCTGCCAGGTCTCGTCGGCGGAAGCCGGGGTGAGATTGCCGCTATTGAGGCCTACATAGACGTACCTTACGTCCTGCTGGACCAGCTTCAGCGCGGCGCGCGCACGGTCTAGAGGCTGTGCCTGAGACGCCGCGATGCGCGTTGCCTCGCGCTTGACGGCTGAGTCGGCGGCCAGGGTCGCCGCCTTCGCATAGAGCGGTGCGAAGTGACGCGAAATCGACGCCCAATCGCCAAAATCAGTGAACTCCACCACACGCTGCCACTGATAGCGAGGCGGCGCATCCTTCGGCGCGGAGACGGTCGCCGGATTGTCGATCCGGAAGTCGACCGCGCGCTCGCCCTTGACCATGACCGCAGACATGTCGGGGGTCATCTTCAGCTTGGGCTCGCGCCCCGGATCCCAGCTGAGCCCAAGGTGATAGCGGCCCGGCGAAGGGCTTGGTGCGATCATGAGGAGCCCGGCCTGCCGCCGTTTCAGCGTGGGATCGCTGATGAAGGTCGTGAATTCGATCTCGAGCTCGTCCCCGACCCTTAGGTCAGGGACACGAAGAACGGCCGTTAAGATGCCGTCGAGCCGAGCCTCTTCAAGTTGTCCCTCGCGCCGTAGAACCTCGAATGAGGCTTGGCTCAAAATATCGGTTACTTGGCCATCGCGGATAATACCGATCTTATGGACGATCGGCGCGCCCGCCTGGGGGTTCCAGGCAATCGAGATGTTGCCGAGCGACAATGCGGCCGATTGCAAGATCTTGATGCGAGAGGCGAGAAACTGCGCCTGTCCCTGATCGCTGAGATGAATCTCTGCATCCTGGCGGCGGATGAACACAGGACCATCGACCGTGTTCGGTACAGGCAAGAGCTCGGACTGCGTGGCCCAATCAGGGGCTGGGCCTCGGCGGACCTGATCCGATTGTGCATACGCCGACGTTCCGACGAAGACGGACGTCAGCATCAATAGCAGTACGCGCACTCAGCTTCTCCCCAGCCTTCGGCCATTGTGGCATCGACAACCTACGGTTCAAGGCACTTTTCCTTATCGACCTCTGGCCGTGAGGGGGCGGCGCCGGTTTTCTCGACCTAGGTGCTGAATGTCGAGTTCCTGGAAGAGCGCCAACGGCCGGGCCGGCCTGATGTTCGCGCAGGGCTTTAGTCTCTTCGTGGTCGCTTGCTGCATGGCGGCCGGTTCGCTGCTGGCCGCGCTGGCGGTCCTGGCCTTGCCAAGCAGGCCGACCCGCGTCCAATAGGTCGTCCTGCACACCCTTGCTACTTCGCGCGCCATCGCGCCAAAAAGGGGGATGGGCGGAGTTTCGATGCGGGCATGACCCAGACACGTTTGAAGGGGGCGGAACGACGCGAACGCTTCCTGGATGCGGCGGCGCAGATCGTCATCGAGCAGGGCGTCGCGGCCGTCACCATGGATGGCGTGGCCGCGCTCACGGGTGTCACCAAGGCGCTGGGCTATCGCTACTTCAGCGATCGTGACGACCTGCTGACCGCGTTGTTCGACCGCGAGACCCAGATCTATGTCGAGCGCCTGGCGACCGAGGTCGGCCCGGCCTCCACCTTCGAGGAGTGGGTGCGCGGCGCCTTGAAATACTGGTGCCGCCGGGCGGATGAGCGCGGCGAGCTGTTCCTGCGGCTGGTCCGGGACTGCGGTCCCCTGGCCGAACGCGCGCGCGCCAACCGAAAGGCCGACGCCGACGCCTGGGCGCTGGGCCTGCAGAGAGCCTTCGGACTGCCCGCGCGGCAGGCCAAGCAATATGCCTGGTTCATGGTCGCCGGCACGGCGGGCGCGCTGGACGCCCGCGATGGCGATGACGAGGCCATGATCGACGCGATCACCCTGGCGGTGGTCGCCGGCGCCAAGGCCCTGGCCCAGAAGTACGGCGAGCCTCGCCCCGCCAAGACCGCCTGAAGCCTTCCGGCGCAGACGACGGTTGCTCCCGCAGTTAAGTGACGATACCGTTACTTAACTGCGGGGCGTCGAGACCCCGCGCACGGCGTAAAGCCGAAGGGGAGGCGACCACACGTGAAGCTCTATGGCGAAGACAATCCCGCGCCCAATCCGCGCCGGGTCCGCATCTTTCTGGCCGAGAAGGGCCTGGCCCTGGAGCAGGAGCGCGTGCCGCTGGGCGAGCGCGCCCACAAGGCCGCCGGGTTCCTGGAAAAGAACTCGTTGGGTCAGGTGCCCGTCCTGGAGCTGGACGACGGTACGTTCCTGAGCGAGAGCGTCAGTATCTGCCGCTATCTGGAAGGCCTGCACCCGCAATCGCCGCTGTTCGGCGAGACCGCCCTGGAGCAGGCGACCATCGACATGTGGATCCGGCGTATCGAGTTCCAGCTGATGGCGCCGATTGCCCACATCTGGCGGCACACCCATCCGCTGACCGCCGGCCTGCTGACCCAGTACAAGGATTTCGGCGAGTCCAACCGGGCCCATGCCGACCGGATCTACCGCTGGCTGGATGGCGAGCTGGCCGACAAGGCTTTCATCGCCGGCCCCGCCTACAGCATGGCCGACATCGTCGCCCAGACCACGGTGGACTTCGGGCGGATGATCGGCGTCGCCATCCCCGAGGATTGCGGCCACGTCCTCGCCTGGCTCGACCGCGTCACCCAGAGGCCCAGCGCGGCAGCCTGACGAACAATCGTTCGAAAGCGGTTGTCAGGTTCACTAAGTGACGATAGCGTTACTTAAGCGTTTGGGGCCCGGACGCTGATCCACACCCCGGCGAGCCGCACGGTTCGCCCCGCCTTCAACGGCCGTCTGCGGACGGGCGGCGAGGGCGTGCGCCCGACAGATCACAAAAGAAGCCGCGCAGCGGCTCAAGGAGGAATGCGCCATGCCCTTCCAACCCCGCTCTTCGCGAGTTCTGAGGACGGATCTGCTGATGGGGGCGTCGGTCGGCGTCGCCGTGATGTTCGCCGCCGGCGGCGCCTTGGCCGACGATGCGTCGCCGCGCGCCGCCACACCTGTCGTCACGGTCGACGAGATCACGGTCACCGCCCAGAAGCGGGCCGAGAACGTCCAGGACGTGCCGCTGGCCATCACCGCCGTGCGCGGCGAGGCGCTGGCCTCCATGAACATCACCCAGCCCCAGCAACTGTCGCTGATCGACCCCAGCGTCCGCTTCAAGCAGAGCCTCAGCAGCAGCGCCTCGGGCCTGACGATCCGTGGGGTCGGCACCAGCAGCTTCTCGGCGGGGATCGAGCAGAGCATCTCCACCGTCGTCGACGGCGTGGTGCTGGCCGATCCCGCCAGCCTCGCCACCCTGGCCGATGTCGAGCGCGTCGAGATCCTGCGTGGCCCGCAAGGCATGCTGTTCGGCAAGAACGCCTCGGCGGGCCTGGTCCACTTCATCACCAACCGGCCCAAGCTGAACGAGAACAGCGGCCAGCTGCACCTGCAGTACGGTGAGCGCGGCGAACAGGTCCTGCAGGCGATCGGCAATCTGGCTGTCAGCGACACCCTGGCCCTGCGCCTGGTGGCCACGCACAACCAGCGCGACGGTCTGATCCGCAACCTCGCCAAGGACAACGTCTTCACCGACCCCCAGGACGTCAGCACCCTGACCCTGAAGGCGCTGTGGCGGCCGAGCGACGACCTGACCGTCTATTTCTCGGCGGACCGCACCGACAACGACGCCTTCTGCTGCTCATCGACCTGGCGCAAGGTCACGCCGGGCTACGCGCCGGCGGTGACCAACGCCCGCTACGGCATCGTCGCGGGTCCCAAGAACCTGCAGGTCGCCGCCAACGGCCCGTCGCAAGGCAAGTCGACGGCCCAGGGCGGCACGCTGCAGGTCGATTACGGGCTGGGCGACCTGACCCTGACCTCGATCAGCGCCTATCGCTCGGTCAAGCGCGAGGCCTTCTATGACGGCGACCTGACGCCGGTCAGCTATGTCGACACCAACGGCGGGGCAGGGAAGACCGACTGGCTCAGCCAGGAACTGCGCCTGACGTCGCCGATCGGCGAGCGGCTCGACTATGTCGCCGGCCTTTATCTCTACCATTCCAAGGCTTCGTCGCTGATCCGCCAGCGGGGACAGCTCAGCTGGATCACGCCCGCGACCAATGGCGTGGTCGTGCCGATCATTCCCGGCGCGCCGCTGGGCACGATCTTCGAGACCTCGACGGTCAACGACATCAACTCGACCAGCTTCGCGGGCTTTGGCCAGGTCGGCCTGCACATCACGTCCAAGCTCGATCTGATCGCCGGAGCGCGGATCACACGCGACGAGATCACCCTGGACTATCACCGCGCCCCGACGCCCGGCGCGGTCTACATCCCCGGCTCGATCACGCTGGATCTGCACCAGGAGGTGGAGAACACCAACACCTCGTGGCGGATTGGGCCGCGCTACAACTTCAGCGACGACATCATGGCCTATGCGACCGTGTCGCGGGGCTACAAGGGCCCGGGCTTCAGCGGCCTGAGCGCGGCCAACAGCCTGGCCGACCAGCGCGTGCAGCCCGAGATCCCGACCAGCTACGAGGCCGGCGTGAAGGCCGCCTTCCTGGATCGCCGCCTGATCGTCAACGCCAATGTCTACGCCACCACGGTCAAGAACTTCCAAGCCCAGGTCTCGGACCTGACCAGCGCCACCTACTCCTCGCGGATCACCAACGCCGGCGAGATCAAGACGCGAGGCTTCGAGGCCAACCTGATGGCGCGGCCGGCGAGCGGTCTCAGCCTGACGGCGGGTCTCGCCTATACTCACGCTCGCTATGCCGACTTCAACGGCGTGCAGTGCTATTTCGGCCAACCCAAGATCGCCCAGGGCGGGCCGTGCAGCGCGCCGCCGGCCACCCCGACTTCGCTGGACGGCTTCTTCAACGCCAAGGGCCTGAGCCTGGCGGGCGTGCCCGAGTGGGTCTACGGCGTCAGCGCAGTCTATGAGCGGTCCTTGACCCCAGGCCTTCGCGGTTTCCTCCAGGCCAACTGGAACTGGCAGAGCGACATCAACTACTCGATCAGCGGTGACCCGGGGACGATCCAGAAGGCCTATGGCCTGCTCGGCGGCCGCATCGGCGTTTCGGCGCCGGACAAGGCCTGGAGCGTGGCGCTGTACGCCAGCAACCTGCTGGACAAGCGCTACGCCGCCCAGATCACGCCGTCGCCGGTGACCGCCCTGAACCCCGGTGGCTACGTCCAGTACTTCAGCCCGGACTCCGTGCGCCGGGCCGGGATCAGCCTGGACGTCGCCTTCTAGAACCCGCTCGCGCAGCGTTCTTGCCGGCGCTGCGTAAGGGGCGGGACGACCAGCGCGGGCGCCGCGGCTGCAGACGTCTCGCCCCGCCTTCCTCAATTACGTCATCTCTCTGGGAGAGCCCTATGAAACAGTCCATGGGACGCCGCGCCTCGCTGGGCGCTCTGGCCGGCCTGGCGGCCGCGCCGCTGATCGCCTCGAGCGCCAACGCCAAGCCGGGCAAGCCGCTGCCGCCGATCACGATCTACCATCTGGAGGGCCGCCGTTCGGAGCGGATCGTCTGGCTGATGGAAGAGCTGGGCTTTCCCTATGAGCTCAAGTTCAAGCGGGGCGACCTGGCTGGCTCCATGGCCCTGATCCGCGAATTCAGCCCCGTCGTGCCGATGGCCCCGACCGTGAAGTACGGCGACCAGGTGCTGGTCGAGTCCGGCGCGATCATCGAACTGATCCTGGGCCGCCATGCTCCCGGACGCCTGCAGCCGGCGCTGGATAGCCGGGACTACCCCGACCACCTGATGTGGATGCACTACGCCGAGGGCAGCCTGGCCGCGCGGCTGTTCTCCGACTATCGCGCCTGGACTGCCCAGCCGCCCAAGCAGCGCTCTCGCCTGGTGGACTCCGAGGCCGTCGTGCAGTTCGCCGAGAACTTCCTCGCCCAGCATCCCTGGTTCGGCGGCGCGGCCTTCTCCGGCGCCGACATCATGATGATGTTCCCGCTGAACGCCGCGACCGGCCTGAACCTGGTCGAGGCGTCGCAGTTCCCAAACGTGGCGGCCTGGAAAGCGAAGATCGAGGCGCGTCCCGCCTACCAGCGCATGCTGGCCAAGGCGCGCCCGGACGGCATGATCGGCGGCCTGCCGCGCTTGCCGCAGCATGCGCCAGCGGGCCCTCGTGAGACCCCGAAAGCGCCCGGGTAGATAAGCTGGGAGGTGTCTGCGGTGTGTTGGTTCGTCCCCGGAAATGGCCTCCGCAGCCGAATGTCCGTTTTATGGAGGCAAACCACTCTCGGATCTTCAAGCCTGGGCGGTCGCCGGGGCCAAGCGCTCAACCGCCGAGCCAGGCGGCCATGCAGCGCCCTCGCACTGGCGGAAATAGCCAGTCTCGTCGGCAGGCTGCACACACCGGTCGTTCGTGTGCAGCCGGGCCCGAAATTCGGCATGTAATTGCACACGAAAGTCCTCTAAGTGATTGAAATCACACGCCAGTCGGTCCGTCCGTCACGGCGTGATTTTTGAAAAACTTATTCAATAAATCAAAGACTTATGACGAAGTTCTCCGTAGCCCCAATGATGGACTGGACCGATCGGCATTGCCGGTCGCTGCACCGCGTGCTGTCCAGCCGTGCGTTGCTCTATACCGAGATGGTGACCAGCGGCGCGGTGGTGCACGGGGATCGCGAGAAGCTGCTGGGCTATGACCCCGGTCAGCACCCGGTGGCGCTGCAGCTGGGCGGGTCGGATCCGGCCGAGCTGGCGCAGGCGGCGCGGATCGCGCAGGACTATGGCTATGACGAGGTCAATCTGAACGTCGGCTGTCCGTCCGATCGGGTGCAGAGCGGCCGGTTCGGGGCGTGCCTGATGCGCGAGCCGGATCTGGTGGCCGAGTGCATGGCCGCGATCAAGGACGCGGTGACGATCCCGGCGACGGTGAAGTGCCGGATCGGCGTCGACGACCAGGATCCGGAAGAGGCGCTGTTCACCCTGGTCGACGCCAGCGCGGCGGCGGGGATCACGGGCTTCGTGGTCCATGCCCGCAAGGCCTGGCTGCAGGGGTTGTCGCCGAAGGAGAACCGGGACATCCCGCCGCTGGATTACGAGCTGGTCTATCGGCTCAAGCGCGAGCGGCCGCACCTGTTCATCGGCATCAATGGTGGCGTGCCCGACATCGACGCGACGTTGGAGCACCTGGCGCGGGGCGTCGACAGCGTGATGCTGGGCCGCGCGGCCTATCACGAGGCCGGCCTGCTGGGCGAAGTCGATCGGCGGGTGTTCGGCATGGATGTCGCCGATGTCGACAGCTTCGAGGCGGTCGAGCGCTACAAGCCGTACCTGGCGCGCCAGCTGGCGGCGGGCGTGCACCTGGCGGCGATGAGCCGGCACATGCTGGGCCTGTTCCACGGCCTGCCGGGCGCGCGGGCATGGCGGCGCATCCTGACGGTCGAGGGCGTCAAGGCGGGCGCGGGGCTGGATGTGGTGGATCGGGCGCTGGACGCCGTGCGCGCGGCCTTGGCGGCGCGCGAAGAGCGGGCTGAAGCGCCCGCCGCCTAAGGCTACGGGTGCAGGATCAGCGAGTTCGGGGTGGCCTCGAACCGCGACAGGCGGCCCAGATAGCTCATGCCCAGCAGCGAGTTCTCGAGGCCCTTCTCGATGACCAGGGCGTCGACGTTACGGACCTTGGCGCCGGCGATGGCGACGCTGGCCAAGTGCACCGAGGCGGCGCGGGTGCGGCCGTCGGCGGTGATGACGTTGTAGTCGTAGGTCAGCTTGCTGGTGTCGATGCCCAGGCGCTGGGCGTCGGCCATGCTGAGCGAGACGGCGGTGGCGCCGGTGTCGACGAGGAAGCGCACGGCCTTGCCGTCGACGGCGCCCTGGGCCCAGAAGTGGCCGTCACGATCCTTGGTGATCTGGGCCGCGCCGCCTTCGGCGCCGCCCAGGGTGGCCGAGGCGGCGTTGGGGGCGCGAAGCTCCGGATGGCGCAGGTCGTCGAGCGAGACGACGGCCTTGGCCGCGCCTACCGCCGACAGGGCGCCCACGAAAGCGATCGCCGCGAACCTCAACATAGAAGACACCCTCGCCATACCGGCTTTGAGACCGCTTCTGCGGCCGTTACCTAAATCATTAGCAGGGAGGCGTTTTCAAGGCGTGAATCGGCAATGCGATTTTCACACCATGGTTACCAATATCATAACAAATATAGTTCTGTACTGAACGGTGTTCATATTACACCGATTTAACATTACGCATTACATGGATGTAATGCTTTTCATGTCTTGGAATTAACTTCGGAAAACTTTGGAGCGGCGTTATCTCTCCCGTCGACAATAAAGTGGCTTATCGAGGGAAAACGCCATGAAAACGCTGATCATCGCGACTGTCGCCGTCGCGTCGTTCGCCAGCGCCGCCAACGCCGGCTCGGTCACCAATTTCCAGTTCCTGGAAGCCGCGCGCTGCCGTGGTCTGGCCGGTTCGGAGAACCTGGGCAAGCTGGACACCGCCGCCCTGGACACCTTCCTGCGCACCGAGGGCAGCGCGCGCGAACTGGCCGTTCGCACGTCGGCCCAGAAGAAGATCCTGTCGGCCGCCAAGGAAGCCGACGGCGCCGACGGCGAGAAGAAGGCCAAGCTGCTGGCCGAACGTGACGGCGCCTGCGCGGCCTATCTGGGCGGCGGCGCGAAGTAAGCGGGCTCTAGCCCCCGGTGGCCGCCATCAATGCGGCCATCGGATCGGGGCGATCGGGGAGGGCGGCCATGATCGCGGCCCGCTCCTCGTCGGTCAGCCTGGCCCAGCCGGCGATCTCCGGCAGGGTCCGGCGACAGCCCAGGCAGTAGCCCGTCGTTCCGTCGACCGCGCAGACCTTCACGCAAGGCGTGACGATCGGGCGGGGTGGGGCGGCGGGGGCAGTCATCAAGAACAGTTTTGAGCGTCCAAACGCCCGAGCGCAAGCATCGGCGGCGAAAGCCTCCTCGCGCCCGGATCACACCAGAGAGGGAGACCTTCCATGCGCAAGTTCATCGCCATCGTCCTGACCGGCGCGGCTCTGTCGGCCGCCGCGGCGCCGGCCTTCGCCGCCGACCGCTGGAGCGACGCCGAATATCTGAAGGCCAACCGCTGCCTGGGTCTGGCCATGTCGGCCGACCTGGGCGCTCTCGACGCCTCGGCCCTGAAGGCCCAGATCAAGGACCAGGGCAAGGGGCGCGACATCGTGATGCGCGATCGCGGCGACGGCATGCGTGACGACGCTCGCCAAGCCGGCAAGACCCGCAACGAGACCGTGAAGGCCAAGTTGCTGGCCGAGCGCGACGGCGGCTGCAAGACCTTCATCGGCACGTCGGTCGCCACGTCGGGCGCTTCGTCCTAAGGCCTTGTCGTCCTGAAGGCTTGCCCTTCTGGAGCCGTTCTGGGGTTGCTTTGAGCGCGGACGGGTTTAAGTCCGCGCTCATGACCGCTTCCCCGTTCGCCGACATCCGCCAGCTCGCCGTCTCGCCGCCCGCGCCGGGCCCATCTCCGACGCTGGAGCAGGGCGGACGCCTGGCCGAGATCGCCGCCTGGCTGACCGCCTGGAGCGGCAAGAGCCCGCCGGCCGTCAACCGTCCGGTCGTGGCCCTGTATGCTGGGGCGCGCCAGGGCGTCGGGCCGCGCGGCTATGCCCGCGACCGCCTGGAGGCCATCGCCTCGGGCGGGGCCACCGTCTCGCGCCTGGCCGGCGTGCAGGGCGCAGGCCTGGAGGCCTTCGACCTGGCCATCGACCGTCCGTCGCCGGACTTCGTCGGCCAGGCCTCGATGAGCGAAAAGGAAGCCGCCGCCACCATGGCGTTCGGCATGGAGGCCCTGGCCAAGCAGCCCGACCTGCTGATCCCCGGCGTCATCGTCGCCGAGGCCGCCCGTACGGCGGCCGCCGTGTGCCTGGCCCTGTTCGGCGGCGAGGCTTCGGACTGGTCGGATGATCCCGAGCCCGTGGCCGCCGCCGTGGCGCGCGCCAAGGCCGAGGGCATGGGCGACGACCCGCTGGAGATTCTCCGCCAGCTGGGCGGCCGCGAGACCGCCGCCGTCGTCGGCGCCATCCTGGCGGCCCGCACCCAGAAGATCCCTGTGCTGCTGGACGGCTATGCCGCCTGCGCGGCCGCCGCCGTGGTGCGTGCCGTCGAGCCCAGCGCCATCGACCACTGTCTGGCCGCCCATGTCAGCCCTGCCAAGGGCCATGCCCGGCTGCTCGAAATCCTCGACAAGCGTCCGCTTCTGGCGCTCGATACGGTCGACGAGGAAGGGGTTGGCGGCGCCTCGGCCCTGGCCCTCGTCAAGCTGGCCTGCGAGGTCCGCTAGGGCTTTAGGGGGCGGGTATAAGTGAACGCGGATAACATTCGCTTCCGTTGACGCTAACGTCATCTTTCCAAACGCTCGTTCGACATCTATCGTGGCGCCGAAACTCAAATAACGGCCTCCCGCAGAGGGGCCGATTGAACGGGAGCCCGCCATGAATCTGGACTTCTCGCCCGATGACCTCGCCTTCCGCGACGAGGTCCGCGCCTTCATCGCCGAGAACTATCCGGCGGGCCTGCGGGAGAAGCAGGAAGAGGGCGAGGAGATGGCCAAGCACGATTTCCTGTCGTGGCACCGCACCCTCGCCAAGAAGGGCTGGGTCGCCCCGGCCTGGCCGGAAAAGTACGGCGGTCCGGGCTGGACCTCGGTGCAGCGCTACATCTGGTCGGAAGAGACCGCCCGTGCCGACTGCGTGCCGATCCTGCCGTTCGGCATCAACATGGTCGGCCCGGTGATCTACACCTTCGGGACTCCTGAGCAGAAGGAACGCTTCCTGCCGCCGACCCTGTCGGGCGACATCTGGTGGTCGCAAGGCTACAGCGAGCCGGGCGCCGGTTCGGACCTAGCCAGCCTGAAGACCAAGGCCGAGCGCTTCACCGGCGACGACGGCAAGGAATATTACCTGGTCAACGGCCAGAAGACCTGGACCACCCTGGCCCAGCACGGCGACTGGATCTTCTGCCTGGTCCGCACCGACCCGACCGCCAAGATCCAGGAAGGCATCTCGTTCCTGCTGATCGACATGAAGTCGCCCGGCGTGACCGTGCGTCCGATCATCACCCTGGGCGGCGAGCACGAGGTCAACGAGGTCTGGCTCGAGAACGTCAAGGTGCCGGTCGAGAACCGCATCTTCGACGAGAACAAGGGGTGGACCTGCGCCAAGTTCCTGCTGGCACACGAGCGTAGCGGCATCGCCGGCGTGGCGCGCTCCAAGCGCGGCATCGAGCGCATCCGCCAGATCGCCTCGACCGAGCTGTCGGACGACGGCGACGCGCTGATCAAGGATCCGATGTTCAAGCGCAAGGTCGCCGAACTGGAGATCGACCTGACGGCATTGGAATATACCGAGTTGCGCACCCTGGCGGGGGAGGCGGCGGGCAAGGGTCCCGGTCCGGAATCGAGCGTCCTCAAGATCAAGGGCACCGAGATCCAGCAGCGGATCACCGAGCTGGTTCTGGAAGCGGCCGGCCACTACGGCGCGCCGTACTTCCGCGGCTTCCCGAAGGACGGCGACAACGCCCACCCGATCGGTCCCGACTTCGCGCACCGCGCCGCGCCGACCTATTTCAACGTCCGCAAGACGTCGATCTACGGCGGCTCCAACGAGATCCAGCGCAACATCATCGCCAAGATGGTGCTGGGGCTCTAGCGCCCGCGACCCAACCGGGCCGCCGCGCGGCCCGGACTTCGCTCTCTCATGATTTCAACGACCCGGCCTTGATGCTGGGCGACAGAAGAACGGAAACCCAGGGATGGATTTCAACTTCACCGAAGAGCAGTCGATGGTCCGCGACACGGTCGCGAGCTTCCTGCAGGACAAGTACGACTTCGAGACCCGCCGCAAGATCGTCAATTCGGACGCCGGTTGGAGCGCCGACTACTGGAAGGCCTTCGCCGAGGAGCTGGGCATCCTGGGCGCCTCGTTCAGCGAAGAGCTGGGCGGCCTGGGCGGCGGCGCCATCGACAACATGATCATCATGGAAGAGTTCGGTAAGGCGCTGGTCATCGAGCCCTATCTCGGCTCGGTCGTCATCGGTGGCGGCTTCATGAAGCACTCGGGTTATGCGGGCGCGGCCTCGGTGATCGAGGGCATCGTCGGCGGCACGACCACCGTCGCCTTCGCCTATGCCGAGCCGCAGGGCCGCTACACCTGGCAGGACCTGAAGACGACCGCCAAGAAGGACGGCTCGGGCTGGGTCCTGAACGGCCACAAGGCCGTCGTGGTCGGCGCGCCGTTCGCCAGCCACCTGATCGTCACGGCCCGCACGGGCGGCGCCCAGCGCGACGCCGGCGGCGTCGGCGTGTTCCTGATCGACAAGAGCCTGCCGGGCGTCGTGACCCGCGACTATCCCACCGTCGACGGCAACCGCGCCTCGGAAGTCTATTTCGAGAACGTCTCGGTCCCGGCCGACGCGCTGATCTCGGAAGACGGCCTGGCCCTGGTCAACCAGGTGATCGACGAGGCCACCGCCGCCGTCGGCGCCGAGGCCGTGGGCGTGCTGCGCAAGCTGCACGAAGGCACGCTGGACTACGCCAAGCAGCGCAAGCAGTTCGGCACCTCGATCGCCAACTTCCAGGTGCTGCAGCACCGGATGGTCGACATGTTCATCGAGGTCGAGCAGTCGGTGTCGATGATCTACATGGCCACCATCAAGGTCGACGAGAGCGCCGCCGAGCGCGCCAAGGCCGTCTCGGCCATGAAGGTCCGCATCGGTCGCGCCTGCAAGTTCGTGGGCCAGAACGCCATCCAGATCCACGGCGGCATGGGCATGACCGACGAGCTGTCGATCGGCCACTATTTCAAGCGCGCCAGCCTGATCGAGGGCCTGTTCGGTTCGGTCGATCACCACCTGAAGCGCTACGAATCGCTGTCGTTCGACGCTGCTGCATAGGCGCGATAGCCGAAAGCGGCCGCCGGTTTCGGCGGCCATCGCGCCTCAAGTGTAGAGCAGCGTACGGACCAACTGGTCTAAACCAGACGAGCCGCCTGCGTCATGCCGACGCGGGCGGCTTTTTTGTGCGCGGTCGGCGGGAGCGGAAACGTGGAGGGCGCTTGGTGGTTGCAATATCAAGGCCAGGTCCCGCAAAGCCTTGCTATGCTTCGGATAGCGCCAAAATGCACCGTGTACTGAGTAAAAAATTGAGCCAAATCAGTGGGCTGCGACCGGATCGTCCGCAGGCTGATATGCTCCTTATACGGATTATTTTTGCTTGCAGAGCGCGGCAATGGGCGCATCCTAGGCTCTGACGCGCTGACGACTAGGAGGGTGAAAACCCCTGTAAGCCGCGCGCGTCTCCTGGTCCTAACGGCTATGTCTGGGAGACGCCGCCATGAACGTATCGAAGATGAACCACGCCATGTTCTCGTTCGCCCTGCTGGGCGGGATGCTGGTGGGAGGTCGGCCGAGTTCGAAGCCGCCCAAGTCGCCGTCCACGAAGTCCGGACGCAAGTAAGCGCGTAAAGGGTCCCACACCCTCAAGAAAAAGGCCTCCGCCAGTCCTTGGCGGAGGCCTTTGCTTTTTTCACCCTTGAGAGCCTCAGCTCTTCTTGGCGGCCGTGTTGCAGTCGGCGATGCCGGCTTCGTCCAGCGACTTGCCGCGATAGTTGAACGCGGTCACTTCACCCACCTGGCCCGCCACGCGGCGGCAGGCGCGGCCGATCGGCAGGGACGGAACGGTGAGCGCGCTGCAGGCGTCTTCCTTGCAGCGCCACACCGAACCTTCGTGGATGAACTGTTCGGTCGTGGTGGCGGTCTTCAGTTTCAGCGAGGCGCTCTGGGTGTCGGCGGCGTTGGCCGAACCCGCGAACATCAGGGCGCAGGCCGTCAGGCCCGCGAAGATAGCGGTACGCATTTTCCTTAGTCTCCTATCCCCGCGCCGAATGGGAGATCCGGCGCATGAGTCCGCGAGGCCTTGCATGCCGGCGAGCTCATGCGGATAGTGCGTTTCTTTTGAAAACTAAGTCAATGGGCGAAGCGTTGCCGGAGCGCCTGCTTGGTAGATTTCTTCGTCCCAGGCCAGCAGGGTGGGGGTGACGTCCTCCGCCTTCTCGACCGCGCGCCAGGCGTTGGCCAGGCTGGGCGGGGTCAGGCGCGCGTCGATCGTGTGGCGGATCAGCTCGAACAGCGGATCCCAGAAGCCGCCGGGGTTATGGAACACAATCGGCTTCTGGTGAAGATCTAAACGGCGCCAAGATAACAATTCCACGATCTCTTCCAGGGTGCCGATTCCGCCGGGCAGCACGACGAAGGCGTCCGAGCGCTCGAACATCATCATCTTCCGCTCATGCATGTTGTCGACGACGACGGTCTCCACGTCGTCGAACGGCTGCTCGCGGCCGCGCAGGAAGGTCGGGATGATGCCCAGCACCTTGCCGCCAGCCGAGTGCGCCCCGCGCGCGGTGGCGCCCATCAGGCCCACGCCGCCGCCGCCATAGATCAGTTCCAGGCCCGCTTGGGCGAAGCTTTCACCGATCGCGAAGGCGTCCGAGATGTAGCTGGGGTCGGCGTCGTTGGACGAACCGCAATAGACGCAGACCGATCCCAGGCGGCTAGACTCGTCGGTCATCGTCGTCCACTCCACACAAGACGAAGGCGCGCGGGCTCGCGCGCCTTCGATACGTTCCTATTTGAGGCCACATGATCAGGATTCGCTTCCGGGCATTCAAGCCGCAGATCCTCGCCATGGGCCTCGTCGCTGGATTGGCCGCCTGCGGACCCAGCACGCCCGTCGCGCCGGCCAAGGGCGACCGGCTCGACAGCGCCGAGGCGGGCTATGTGGCCCCGCCGACCGTGGAGTCCGCGCGCCAGGCGGCGAACGGCCTCTCGCTGGCGGGCAAGGGCGCGCCGGACTCCGACCTGCGGATGGGCTCGCCGACCGGCGAGGTGGTGATAGGCCGGGTCGACGCCGTGGGGCAGTGGACCGTCACGGTGCCCAACGCGCCCGGCGTGCGCCTGTTCGGCGTCTCGACCACCCACGAGGGCCGCACGGTCCAGGCCGAGGGTTATGTGATGGTCGCCGAGGGTGGCGAGGTCGCCCTGCTGCGGGCCGGCGCGGGCGCGTTGCGCCTGGCGGAAGCCTCGTCGTCGCCGCGCATCCTGACCGTCGACGTCGATCGCGGCGGCGGCGCCGTGGTGTCGGGCGTAGCCGCGCCCGGGGCAGGCCTGAATGTCCGCGTCGACCGCATCACCCAGGGCGGCGCCCGCACCGACGACAGCGGACGGTTCTTCATCTCGCTGCGGGGCTTGCTGGCGCCCGGCGTCCATGACATCCAGGTGGCGGGCGAGGGCGGCGAGAACGCGGTCTCGGTCGTCATCACCCCGGCGGGCGCGCTGTCCTATGGCCCGGTCCGCGCCGAGCGCGCCGCCAATGGCTGGCGCGTCGACTGGATGACGCCCGGCGGCGGCGTGCAGTCCACCTATCTGATCGGCGCGGCGCGATGAGAGGCATGGGCGGCCCGCAAGCCCGCGGGGCCACGCCGGGCGCGATCGCCAGTCCCGACCAGCCGGTCCGCTTCTGGCGGGCGATGGGGGACCTCTTCCAGCTCGTTCTGCGCTCCAAGGCCCCCGGCCTGCGCTGGCGGGTGACGGTGGCGCTGTTGCTGACCCTGGCCGGCAAGGTGCTGGGCGTGGTGGCCCCGCTGATGCTGGGCAAGGCGGTCAACCAGCTGTCGGCCGGGCAGGGGGCGGCGGCTGCCGTCACCTGGGCCTTCGCGGGCCTGGCCATCGGCTGGGCGCTGATCCGCTTCGTCTCCGCCGCCGCGCCGCAGGCGCGCGACACCGTCTTCACGCCGGTGGCCCAGGCGGCCCAGACACGGGCGGCGGTCGAGACCTTCTCGCACGCCCTGTCGCTGTCGATTGACTTCCACCAGTCCAAGCGCACCGGCGCGCTGTCGCGAACGATCGATCGTGGCGCCCGGTCGATGGACTTCCTGCTGCGCAGCCTGGTCTTCAACCTGGCCCCGACCGGCATCGAGCTGGTGCTGGCCGCGATCGTCCTGGCCAAGGCCTATGACTGGCGGTTCGCGGCCGTCGCCCTGGCGACGGTGGGGGTCTACGGCTACCTGACCTTCGCCATCTCCGACTGGCGGATCGGCCACCGCCGGGCCCTGAACGAGGCCGACGCGGAAGCGGCGGGCCGGGCGGTCGACGCCCTGCTGAACTACGAGACCGTCAAGTCGTTCGGAGGCGAGGGCCGGGCGGTCGGTGGCTATGAGCACGCGCTGGACGTCTATGGCGAGGCGCAGATCAAGGCGACCAACTCGCTGAACCTGCTGAACCTGATCCAGTCGGCGGTGATGAGCCTGGGCCTTGGGGCCATGGCCGTGCTGGCCGGCGCCGAGGCCGCCGCCGGCAAGATCGGACCCGGCGACGTCACCGCCGCCGTGCTGATCCTGATCAATCTGTATGCCCCGCTGAACATCCTGGGCTTTGCCTATCGCGAGATCCGCCAGTCGCTGATCGACATGGAGGCGATGCTGGAGCTGCGCCGCCAGACCGCCGACGTGGCCGACGCCCCGGACGCCCGTGACCTGCCGCCCTGCGCCGACCAGCGCGGCGGCGCGGTGGCCTTCGAGCAGGTCTCGTTCCGTCATGGGGCGCGGTCGGAGGGGCTGTCGGACGTCACGCTGAGCGTCGCGCCGGGGACCACCGTAGCCATCGTCGGCCCCTCGGGCGCGGGCAAGACCACCCTGGTGCGCCTGGCGCTGCGGATGATCGATCCTCAGGCGGGGCGCGTGACCCTGGATGGCCATGACCTGCGCGACCTGAAACAGGCCTCGCTACGCCGGGCCGTCGCCCTGGTGCCGCAGGACGTGGCGCTGTTCAACGACACCCTGGCCGCCAACATCGCCTTCGCCCGTCCGGAGGCCTCCGAAGCCGAGGTCTGGGCGGCGGCCGAGGCGGCGGAGTTGGGCGAGTTCATCCGCAACCTGCCCGAGGGCATGGCGACCAAGGTCGGCGAGCGGGGCCTGAAGCTCTCCGGCGGCGAGCGTCAGCGGGTCGGCATCGCCCGGGCCCTGCTGGCCGAACCGCGCGTGCTGATCCTGGACGAGGCCACCAGCGCCCTGGACAGTCGCACCGAGGCGGCGATCCAGGCGACCCTGCGCAAGGCCAGGGCAGGGCGCACGACCCTGGTCGTGGCCCACCGCCTGTCGACCATCGCCGACGCCGACGAGATCGTGGTCCTGCGCCGAGGCAAGATTGTCGAGCGCGGCCGCCACGAGGTCCTGCTGGACGCCGGCGGCGAGTACGCGGCCCTGTGGCGTCGCCAGACCCGCGAGCGCGAGCCGGCCGTTTAGTGGATTTCGCGGGGTAAGGCTGAGGTCTATATCCAGCCCTCGACGATCTAGAGGGAGTTTCGTCTTGCGCTATCAGCACAGCATGGTCCGCGTCCGCGATCTGGACGCCTCGTTGCGGTTCTTCTGCGAGGGTCTGGGCCTTCGCGAAATGCGCCGCATGGAAAGCGAGAAGGGGCGTTTCACCCTGGTCTTCCTGGCCGCACCCGGCGACGTCGAGCTGGCCGAGGACCGCGACGGCCCGATGGTCGAGCTGACCTACAACTGGGATGACGAGGACTACGGCGGCGCCCGCAACTTCGGCCACCTGGCCTATCGTGTCGACGACATCTACGCCGCCTGCCAGCGCCTGATGGACATGGGCGTGACGATCAACCGTCCGCCGCGCGACGGCCACATGGCCTTCGTCCGTTCGCCGGACGGCATCTCGATCGAACTGCTGCAGGAAGGCCATCTGCCGCCGACCGAGCCTTGGGTCTCGATGCCGAACATCGGCGCCTGGTAAGGACTAGGCGCGGGGGCGGGCCAGGTCCTCAAGTCGCCGGCGCGGGGCGTCGGCGATGCCGATCCACAGGATGCGGGCCAGCTCGAGCCGATAGGCGGTGGCGTAGCCCGTGACGAACATGCTGGCGACGCCGTCCATCAGGGCGCGTGACAGGTCCTTGCGGGCCAGGATCGCCTTGCGGTCGACCGGCGCCTCGCTGTCCGAGGCGGCCACGCGCCTGTCGACCTGGATCGCCGCCCGGATGGCCAGGCCGATCAGGGCCGGCATCTGGCTGATGTCGCCGCGAATCTTGGCCTGGACCTCGGACTTGCCCGGGCCGACGGGCGCCAGATTGAAGTCCAGCGCGCCCATCACGCGTTCCAGCGTGGCGGGCCAGTGGTCGTCGGCGGTTGTCATGGTGAAGTCTGGCCCCCCCGAGCCTTATGTCAGGCTATCCGGATAGCGATGTTCGCGGACGGATCAAATGGCGCGAATTGTCCTCTCCTCGTTTTGGGTCGGCTCTGGAAAAACGGCGGTCGGCTCTCCAAATGCAACCGGCGCCGTTGCGAGCATCAAAAGAGGTTCCCCGCATGTCGGATCTGTCCGCCTTCCCGATCACGAAACGCTGGCCGGCCCAGCATCCCGACCAGATCCAGCTCTATTCGCTGCCGACGCCCAACGGGGTGAAGGTCTCGATCATGCTGGAAGAGACCGGCCTGGCCTACGAACCGCACACCATCGACATCGGCAAGGACGAGACCTGGGGTCCGGAGTTCCTGTCGCTGAACCCGAACGGCAAGATCCCTGCGATCATCGATCCCGACGGTCCGGGGGGCAAGCCGCTGGGCCTGTTCGAGAGCGGCGCCATCCTTGTCTACCTCGCCGAGAAGACCGGCAAGTTCCTGCCCGCCGATCCGGCCGCGCGCTACGAGACCCTGCAGTGGGTGTTCTTCCAGATGGCCGCCATCGGCCCGATGTTCGGCCAGGTCGGCTTCTTCCACAAGTTCGCGGGCCGCGAGTACGAGGACAAGCGTCCGCTGCAGCGCTACGCCACCGAGTCCAAGCGCCTGCTGGGCGTGCTGGAAAGCCGTCTGGCCGACCGCCAGTGGATCATGGGCGACGACTACACCATCGCCGACATCGCCACCCTGGGCTGGGTGCGCAACATCAACGGCTTCTACGGGGCCGGCGAGCTGGTCGACTGGGCGTCGCTGAAGCACGTCCCGCGCTGGCTGGAAGCGGGCCTGGCCCGTCCGGCTGTGCAGCGCGGTCTCGAGATTCCCAAGCGCCCTTAGCCTGGGGGCGCGCGCCCCTGCGACCAAATGGCCATGGCGTTAAGAATTAAGGTCTCGTTAACCATAAATCGCTGATTTTAAGCGTGTCTTCTTTGAAGGCGCCCACATCACTGACTTCTACAGCCCGGCCGCAAAGCCGGGCTGTTTTTTTGAAATTAGGCGCTTGCGTTGGCGCGGTGAGGCGGCTATCACCCGGCTTCTTCAAAAGAGCGACCTGTTCCGCGGTAGCTCAGTGGTAGAGCAGCCGGCTGTTAACCGGCTGGTCGTAGGTTCGAGTCCTACCCGCGGAGCCACTCTTCTTCCTTGCTCGGTCGAAGATCCCCCACATTCAAAACCGCATCGTCTCGCCGGTTTTCGCCGTGCGTTTTTGATCGAAGCGTCAGTGATTTCGCCGCTTGCGCCGACTCGGCGAGGCGGCTATCAACCCACCTCTTCTTGAGAGCGACCTGTTCCGCGGTAGCTCAGTGGTAGAGCAGCCGGCTGTTAACCGGCTGGTCGTAGGTTCGAGTCCTACC